>CAJFHG010000006.1 GCA_904379015.1 Candidatus Paralachnospira caecorum
TTACTGGCATCTGTGGATGTCCTGGTTTTTTATACCCTTTTTTACCATTTATCTGAAAAAGCTTGTTATTTTTTTATGAATTTCAAAGGTAGTATCACATTCCGGGCATTGACGGGTAGACGGGAATGGGGTAAGATAATTAGTGTTTTAAAAAAGGAAAGGCAGGGAAGCAGGATGGATTGTCAGCCTTATGTGAAGCAGGCGCAGTATTACGAGACAGATCAGATGGGAGTGATCCACCATTCCAATTATATACGATGGTTTGAGGAAGCCAGAGTCGATTTCCTGAACCAGGCCGGCGCGGGGTACAGAGAGATGGAGGCAGCGGGAATCATGAGTCCGGTGCTGTCTGTATCCTGTCAGTACAAATCCATGGTGCGGTTTGGAGACCGGGTGGAGATCCGGATCGGGATCACCGGCTACAATGGGATCAAGCTGAATCTCTGCTATGAGGTGCGGGATGCCGCTTCGGGAGAGACCCGCTGTACGGGAGAGAGCAGCCACTGCTTTCTGGGCAGGGACGGAAAGCCCATTTCTCTGAAAAGAAGCTGTCCGGAGTACCATGCCGTGTTTATGAAATGCGCGGAGCAGTTCGGCACGGAGCCGGAGAGCCGCGGGCGCAGGACATGAAAGGCGCGCCGCGGGGCGAAGCGGACCGGAAACGCGGGATGACAGAAGGAAGAGAAGGAGGAAGACACAATGAAAACAAAATTCAGCAGGGAGGAAGCCATCGGACTTCTGAAACAGTATAATCAGGAGCCTTTTCATATTCTGCACGGACTGACGGTGGGCGGCGTTATGCGCTGGTATGCCGGAGAACTGGGATATGGGGAGGACGCGGATTTCTGGGAGATCGCGGGGATCCTGCATGATATTGATTTTGAGCGTTATCCGGAGGAGCACTGCAAAAAGGCGCCGGAGCTTTTGGAGGCGGCCGGGGCGGAGCCGGAGCTGATCCACGCGGTCTGCAGCCATGGGTATGGACTGGTGTCGGACGTGGAGCCGGAGCATGAGATGGAAAAGGTCCTCTTCGCGGCAGACGAGCTCACCGGACTGATCGGGGCGGCGGTCAGGATGCGCCCGTCCAAAAGCGTGATGGATCTGGAGGTCTCCAGTCTGAAGAAAAAATTCAAGGATAAACGGTTCGCGGCGGGATGTTCCAGAGACGTGATCCGGACCGGCGCGGAAAGGCTGGGCTGGAGCCTGGAGGAACTGATGGAGAAAACGATCCTGGCCATGCGTTCCTGCGAGGAGCGGATCAACGGGGAAATGGCGGCTGAAAACTGAGAACAGGACAGAAAAGATTCCGGAAGGTGAGAGGAAAGCTTGAAATGAACAGAAATAAAAGAAAAGGCCTGCATTTGAAGTATAACATCTATGCGCTCGGACTGATGGCGGCCCTGATTTCGTTTCTCGGATTTGTGGTGGAAAACGTCTGGCTGGCTGTCACAAAGGGATACATCAACAACAGGAACATGAATGCCCCCTTTCTTCTGGGATACGGCACGCTGGTGATCGCCATGTATCTTCTGCTCGGCACGCCGGACCGGATGACCGTCTCCCCGGCCATGAAAAAGACTGCCGGCCGGAACCGGAAATACGCGATGTATTTTCTCTGCGCGCTGCTGGTTGTCTGCGTGGGGGAAATCGTGCTGGGATCCGTGGTGGAGGCGCTGTGCGGGATTGAATACTGGAATTATTCCAAAATCCCTTTTCATATCACCAAATATACGTCGATCCCTACCAGCGCGGCCTTCGCGTCCATGATCACGCTTTTTATGGGAAAATGTTTTGAACCGATCATGGAGCTGATCATAAGGATCGATTACAAGGTGCTGAAGGTGGTCAGCACGGTGCTGGTGGTGATCATGCTGGCGGATTTCATCGCGAGCTTCAGCATCATGCTGCGGCAGAAGAATTTTTATCTGAAATGGAAACTGGTATTGAGAAAATAACGAAGGAACAGGCTGAATGGCGCGGATGGAGGGAACAAAAGTGAAAAAAGCGGGCTTTGATAATGAAAAGTATCTGAAAATGCAGTCGGAGCATATCCGGGAGCGGATCGCCCAGTTCGGCGGGAAGCTGTATCTGGAGTTCGGCGGAAAGCTGTTTGACGATTACCATGCTTCCCGGGTGCTGCCGGGATTTGAACCGGACAGCAAGCTGAAGATGCTGCTGCAGATGAGAGAGCAGGTGGAGATCGTCATTGCCATCGGCGCGGCGGATATTGAGAAGAACAAGGTCCGCGGAGATCTGGGTATTACCTATGATTCCGATGTGCTGCGCCTGATCGATGAATTCCGCGGAATCGGCCTGTATGTGGGCAGTGTGGTTCTGACCAGGTATCAGGGTCAGCCGGCGGCGGAGGCTTTCCAGAAACGGCTGGAGGCGCTGGGAGTCAGGGTATACCGCCATTATCCCATTGAAGGATACCCTTCCAATCTGTCAGCCATTGTCAGCGACGACGGATACGGGAGGAACGAATACATCGAAACCACCAGGGAGCTGGTGGTGGTCACGGCGCCCGGACCGGGCAGCGGAAAGATGGCGACCTGCCTGTCTCAGCTTTATCATGAGCACAAGAGAGGCATTCTCGCCGGGTATGCCAAATTTGAGACCTTCCCCATCTGGAACCTGCCGCTGAAGCATCCGGTGAACCTGGCTTACGAGGCGGCCACGGCCGATCTGGACGATATCAACATGATCGATCCCTTCCATCTGGAAGCTTACGGGAAAACCACAGTCAACTACAACCGGGATGTGGAAATCTTTCCGGTGCTGTCTGCCATGCTGGAAAAGATCATGGGCGCCTGCCCCTATAAATCCCCTACGGATATGGGGGTCAACATGGCCGGAAACTGTATTTTCGATGATGAGGCGGTCAGCGAGGCCGCCCGTCAGGAGATCATAAGACGCTATTATACAGCCCTCTGCGGCCGCAGAAAAGGAATCACGGAGGACAGCGTGGTCTATAAGCTGGAGCTTCTGATGAAGCAGGCCGGCGTGACCCAGGAAGACCGGGCGGTGGTCCGGCCGGCTCTTCAGAAGGCGGAGGATACGGGAGAACCCGCGGCGGCCATGGAGCTTCCCGACGGGACCATCGTCACAGGACGGACTTCGGAGCTCCTGGGCCCTTCTTCGGCTCTTCTGCTCAACGCGCTGAAGGCGCTGGGCGGGATCGAGGACAGCATTCACATGATCTCTCCCACCATCATAGAGCCTATCCAGAAGCTGAAGGTGGGGGCCCTCGGAAATAAAAATCCCAGGCTCCATACGGATGAAGTGCTGATCGCGCTTTCCATCTGCGCGGCGTCGGATCCCTATGCCAGAAGGGCCATGGATCAGCTTCCCAGACTGCGGGGCTGCGAGGCCCATTCGACGGTGATCCTGACCCATGTGGATGAAAGCATATTCCGGCGCCTGGGGGTCAATATCACATATGAACCGGAGTACCAGACTTCAAAACTCTATCATGTATGACCGGCGTATCACGAAAATAACGGGTCAGGCGAAGGCATTGTCCTTCGCCTGACCCGTTTGCGTCAGCCTGATATCAGCGGCAGCGTCAGATGGGATCTACCGGATCTCCTGTTTGCCGGCCGCCTTTTCAAATTCATTCAGGATCTGCTGCGACGGCTTCTCTGTGCAGAGTGATACGATGACGATCGCGATGCAGGAGAGCAGGAACGCGGGCAGCAGCTCGTAGATGGTGAAGATTCCGCCCAGAGGATTGAGAACCAGCTTCCAGAGGAAAACCATGCCGCCGCCTGTGATCATTCCGGCAATGGCGCCGGCACGGGTGGTGCGTTTCCAGAACAGGGAGAACAGCATGATCGGACCGAAGGTGGCGCCGAAGCCTGCCCATGCGAAGGAGACAATGGTGAAGATCACGCTGTCTTCATCCCACGCGATGATCATTCCGATGACCGCGATGAGCAGAAGGATGATCCTGGAAATCTGCATGACCTTTTTGTCATCTGCCTTTCCTTTTTTCAGGATGCCTTCGTAGAGATTTTTAGAGAAGGCGGAGGCGGCGATCAGCAGGTAAGAATCTGAGGAGCTGATGGTGGCAGCCAGGATACCGGCCATGATGATGCCGGCCAGCACTGCGGGGAGCAGCGCCTGGGAAAGGACTACGAATACATTTTCCGCGCCGCCGGAGGTGGCCAGGGTCTCCTCGACGGGGAAGATCGCGCGGCCAATAACTCCGATGAACACAGCGGCGGTCAGAGAGATCACAACCCATACGGTGGCGATGCGTCTGGAGCGCTTCAGCTCGCTCTCTTTGCGGATCGCCATGAATCGCAGCAGAACCTGAGGAACGCCGAAATATCCAAGGCCCCAGGAAAGGGTGGAGAGAATGGTGAGGAAGCCGTAGCTTCCCGCCGCTCCGAACTGGGGAACACCGTTTACCGCCTGCTGTACGCCGCTGGCGTCCACCTGAGGCGTCGCTACGGAGGTCAGCGAGAAGTAGCCGGGAATGGCTTTCGCGTTCTCAATGACCGCGTCGAAGCCTCCGGCGTGGGCAGTTCCGAGGATCAGAATGGTGAGAAGCGCGATGACCATCACGATGGCCTGCATAAAGTCGGAGGCGCTCTCAGCCAGGAATCCGCCGATAAAGGTGTAGACCACCACGAAAATGGCGCCGGCGATCATCATGGAATGATAGGACGCGCCGAAGAGGGTGGAGAACAGCTTGCCGCAGGTCACGAAGCAGCTGGAGGCGTATACGGTGAAGAAGACCAGAATGAAGACGGCAGAGATGCCGAGGATGATCTTCTTGTTTTCGTGGTAGCGGTTGCTGAGAAAATCGGGGATGGTGATGGAATCCCCCGAGATCGCCGAGTAACGGCGCAGCCGTTTGGCCACAATGAGCCAGTTGACATATGTACCGACCGCGAGACCGATGGCGGTCCAGGCGGCGTCGGCAATGCCGGCCCAGTACGCGACGCCGGGCAGTCCCATGAGGAGCCAGCCGCTCATATCGGAAGCCTCGGCGCTCATGGCCGCGACCCAGGGACCAAGGGAACGGCCGCCCAGGAAGTAGTTTTCTGAATTTGCCTGGGCTCTTTTGGCAAAATAGAGCCCGATGCCGATCACGATCAGCATATAGCCGATCATGGCAAAGAGAATTTTCAATGTTTCGCCTGTCATGTTTCCTCCTTAAACTTCTTTACGTTCTTTCTGATATTTGAGCGCGGCCTCAATGAAACCGCGGAACAGGGGATGGGGCCTGTTGGGCCTGGACTTGAACTCGGGATGGGCCTGAGTCGCCAGGAACCAGGGATGGGATTTGAGCTCGATCATTTCCACGATCCGTCCGTCCGGAGAAATGCCGGAAAGGGTGAGGCCGTTTTCCGTCATGACCTGACGGAAGTCATTATTCACTTCGTACCGGTGTCTGTGACGTTCATGGATAACCTCCTGTCCGTAAAGCTCATAAGCCTTTGTGGTCTTGTCAAGGACACAGGGATAGGAGCCGAGCCGCAGAGTTCCGCCGATGTCTTCGATGCCGTCCTGGTCGGGCATCAGATGGATGACCGGATGGGCCGTCAGAGGATCCAGCTCAACGCTGTGAGCGTCCCCGTATCCGATCACGTTGCGGGCAAATTCCACGATGGCCAGCTGCATGCCGAGACAGAGGCCGAGGAAGGGAATGCCGTTTTCGCGGGCATAGCGGATGGCGCTGATCTTGCCCTCGATGCCGCGGCTTCCGAAGCCGCCGGGAACGAGAACGCCGGACACGTCTTTCAGGATCTCCGCCACATTTTCGTCATTGACTGTTTCAGAATCCACCCATTTGATGGAGACGGAAGCTCTGTTGGCGACGCCGCCGTGGCGCAGAGCCTCGACTACGCTGATGTAGGCGTCATGAAGAGAGATATATTTGCCGACCAGGGCGACGGTGACCTCCGTCCGGGGATTTCTCCACGCGTCGATCATGGATCTCCAGTCGTCGAGATCCGGAACCGGACACTCCAGCTTCAGGCACTGACATGCCACCTCGGCAAGATGCTCCTCCTCCATAGCCAGGGGCGCTTCGTACAGAATATCCACGTCCAGGTTCTGCAGTACATGGCTGGCCGGAACATTGCAGAAAAGCGCGATCTTGGAGCGGATCTGCATATCAAGGGGATACTCGGAACGGCATACGATGATGTCAGGCTGAATGCCGATCCCCTGGAGCTCCTTGACACTGGCCTGGGTCGGTTTTGTCTTCAGTTCGCCGGATGCCTTCAGATAGGGAATCAGGGTCACATGGATCAGAATGGCGTTGTCGTGTCCCACGTCATGCTGGAACTGGCGGATCGCCTCAAGAAAAGGCTGGCTTTCGATATCGCCCACGGTGCCGCCCACTTCGATGATAGCGATCTCCGTGTTGCTGGTGGAATAGTTCCGGTAAAAACGGTCCTTGATCTCATTTGTGATGTGAGGAATGACCTGTACGGTCCCGCCGCCGAAATCGCCGCGGCGTTCCTTCGACAGAACGGACCAGTAAATCTTTCCGGTGGTCACGTTGGAATTTTTTGTCAGGCTTTCATCGATGAACCGCTCGTAATGCCCCAAATCCAGATCCGTCTCGGCGCCGTCGTCGGTGACAAAAACCTCACCGTGCTGGATCGGATTCATGGTACCGGGATCCATATTGATATAAGGGTCAAATTTCTGCATGGTGACGGTGTAGCCTCTGGCCTTCAAAAGCCTGCCGAGAGAGGCGGCAGTGATGCCTTTGCCCAGGCCGGAAACGACTCCGCCGGTAACGAACACGTATTTTACGGGCATGTTGTCCTCCTTAAAAAATGCTGGCCAAAAATAACTTATATAGTATACATCGGGGGGAAAAAGAATGCTAGAGTTTTTTATGATTTTTTTTATAATTCCTTTATAAATGTGAACAATATTTCACGGGGGATATATTGATTTCCACCGAAAATGCTTTATAATAGTAAAAGCAGATTGATTGTAGGGAAAGAGTTTCTTTCCGGCATTCGGCATAAGGCATATCAGACAGAAGAAAACTTCCGCCTGGTCAGGCGGCGGGCAATAAATCAGTGTTGAGGAGAAAATAATATATGAGCAATCCGAATCAGAATCGGAATCAGAAAGGAAACGGAAACAAGCCAGGCAGAAATAATCAGATGATTCTGCTTCTGGTCGTGGCAGCGGTGGTGACGCTTCTGTGCATTTCCATGATGAGCAGCTTCCTTTCAGACGGCACCAGGACGGAGATCACATACAGTGACTTTGTCAAGATGGTGGAGGATGGAAAGGTGGAGTCGGTCGTTATTGAGACGGACGAGATCCAGATCACGCCGGTGCAGGGATATACGGTACAGAGTGATGACGATTCTCCGTTCTATTATCTGCAGACGGAGAGCTACTATACGGTACGGGTGGATGATCCGGACCTGACAAGATGGCTGTATGAGAATAATGTGGAAATCCGGGGTGAGCGGCCCAGCACCAATTCCACCCTGCTTGATTTCCTGTTGGTGTATGTACTTCCGGTGGTACTCGTGTGGGTATTCATTATGTTTATTATGAGGCGGTCCGGAGGCGGTGTCATGGGCGTTGGAAAGAGCAACGCGAAAATGTACGACGTTCAGCGGGAAACCGGTGTGTCCTTCAAGGATGTGGCAGGCGAGGACGAGGCGAAGGAATCTCTTCAGGAAATCGTGGATTTCCTGCACAATCCCCGCCGTTATTCCACCATCGGGGCGAAGCTCCCCAAGGGGGCGCTCCTGGTGGGTCCTCCCGGAACGGGAAAAACACTGCTTGCCAAGGCGGTGGCCGGGGAGGCGAAGGTTCCCTTCTTCTCTCTGTCCGGATCCGACTTCGTGGAGATGTTTGTGGGCGTCGGCGCGTCCCGTGTCCGCGACCTGTTTAAAAAGGCTCAGGAAAACGCACCCTGCATCGTATTTATCGATGAGATCGACGCCATAGGAAAAAGCCGTGATTCCCGTTACGGCGGCGGCAACGATGAGCGGGAGCAGACGCTGAACCAGCTGCTCTCCGAGATGGATGGATTTGATTCCAACAAGGGCGTTTTTATCCTGGCGGCGACCAACCGTCCGGAGATCCTGGACAAGGCGCTTCTGCGTCCGGGACGTCTTGACAGAAGAATTATCGTGGATAAGCCCGATCTCAAAGGGCGTGTGAATATTCTGAAGGTACATTCCAAGGATGTGCTGATGGATGATTCCGTGGATCTGGAAGCGATCGCGCTGGCTACATCCGGAGCGGTGGGCTCTGATCTGGCCAACATGATCAATGAGGCGGCCATCAACGCGGTCAAGCACGGGCGTCAGGTAGTGAGCCAGTCCGACCTGTTTGAGGCTGTGGAAGTGGTCCTGGTGGGCAAGGAGAAAAAAGACAGGATCATGAGCGAGAAAGAACGCCGCATCGTATCCTATCACGAAGTGGGGCATGCGCTTGTCAGCGCCCTGCAGAAGGATTCAGAACCGGTCCAGAAGATCACTATCGTGCCCCGTACCATGGGGGCCCTCGGCTATGTGATGAATGTGCCGGAGGAGGAAAAATATCTGAACACAGAAGCCGAACTCAGAGCCATGCTGGTCCAGTTCCTGGGCGGCCGGGCGGCCGAAGAGCTGGTATTTGATACCGTGACCACCGGAGCGGCGAATGATATCGAGCGGGCAACCTCTCTGGCGAGAGCCATGGTGACTCAGTACGGAATGTCAAAGAAATTCGGCCTGATGGGTCTGGAATCTGTTGAGAATAAATATCTGGACGGACGGGCGGTGTTAAACTGCTCCGAGGTGACGGAGGCGGAGATCGACGGCGAAGTCAAGGAAATGCTGGAGGAAGCCCATCAGGAGGCGATTCGTCTTCTCTCCGAGAACAGGGAGGCGCTGGATCGGATCGCGGCGTTCCTGATCGAGCGGGAGACTATTACCGGAAAAGAATTCATGAAGATCTTTCATGAGATCAAGGGCGTGTCCGAAGAAGAAACGTCCAGAGAAGCACAGCCCGGCGGGGAGGCACTGGCTGCACCCGCGGAGACGGCAGAAAAAACAGAATAAGAAACAGGTCACTTCAATCAAGCTCCACCGGCCGCTGCAGAATCAGAAAGGCCGGTGGAGTTTTCTGGCTGTACGGAAGCCCTTCGCGGCATTCCATGCGGCCGGCGGCGCGGGAGGCGAGAAAGATGTTTGATATAGAAGAAGAGCTGAAAAAGCTTCCGGCAAAGCCGGGCGTCTATCTGATGCATGATGAGAAGGATGAGATCATTTACGTGGGCAAGGCGATCAGCCTGAAAAACCGGGTAAGGCAGTATTTTCAGAGCAGCCGGACGAAGACGGCGAAGATCAATAAAATGGTATCCCGGATCGCCCGGTTTGAATATATTGTTACAGATTCAGAGCTGGAGGCGCTGGTACTGGAGTGCAATCTGATCAAGGAGCACAGACCCCGGTACAATACCATGCTCAAGGACGACAAAAGCTATCCTTATATCAAAGTGACAGTGGGCGAGGCTTTTCCGCGGGTTCTGTTTTCCCGGGACATGAAACGGGACAAATCCCGGTATTTCGGCCCCTATACCAGCGCGGGAGCTGTGAAGGACAGCATCGGACTGATCCACAAGCTTTATAAGATCCGCACCTGCAGCAGAAATCTGCCGCGGGATATCGGAAAGGAGCGTCCCTGTCTGAATTACCACATCAAACAGTGCGCGGCGCCCTGCCAGGGATATATCAGTGAGGCGGAATACCGGGAATCGGTGAACCAGGTGCTGGATTTCCTGGGCGGAAATTATGACAGTCTGCTGGGAAGGCTGGAGCGTCAGATGAAGGAAGCGGCGGAAGCACTGGATTTTGAGACGGCCGCGTCGGTGCGGGAGCTGCTGTTCAGCGTGCAGAAGATCGCTCAGACCCAGAAGATCACCGAGAGCGGGAAGGAAGACCGGGATATCATTGCCTTCGCGGCCGACGGCGGCGACGCGGTGGTGCAGATCTTCTTTATGAGAGAGGGAAAACTGATCGGCAGGGACAATTTCCATCTGAGGATCGGCGAGGGAGACGGAGCGGCCCAGATCATGAGCGGCTTTATCAAACAGTTTTACGCGGGAACGCCTTTTATTCCAAAGGAGCTGATGCTGCAGCACGATGTGGAGGAAGGAGAGCGGGAACTTCTGGAAGCCTGGCTGACTCAGAAACGAGGACAGAAGGTTGTGATCCGGGTGCCGCAGAAGGGGGAAAAGGCCCGGCTGATGGAAATGGCGGCAAAAAATGCCAGCATTATTCTGACCCAGGACAGGGAAAAAATAAAAAGAGAAGAGCAGAGGACCACAGGGGCCGTGAAGGAGCTGGAGGAGCTGCTCGGCATTTCCGGCATTGTGCGGATGGAGGCCTTCGATATTTCCAATATCAGCGGATTCCAGTCGGTGGGTTCCATGGTGGTGTATGAACACGGGCGCCCGAAGCGGGCGGACTACAGAAAATTCCGGATCCAGACTGTGGAAGGGCCGGACGACTATGCGTCCATGGAGGAGGTGCTCACCAGACGGTTCGTTCACGGAAAAGAAGAGCGGGCCGGCATCCGGCAGACCGGCGGTTTCGACCGGTTCCCCGATATCATCATGATGGACGGCGGAAAGGGGCAGGTGTCTGTGGCGAAAGAGGTGCTGAACAGTCTTCAGCTGGATATTCCGGTCTGCGGCATGGTCAAGGATGACAATCACCGCACGAGGGCACTGTACTTTGAAGGGAGAGAGCTGCCGCTGGAAAAGAACAGCGAGGGCTTCCGGCTTCTGACCCGGATTCAGGATGAGGCTCACCGGTTTGCCATCGAGTATCACAGGAGTCTGAGGGGGAAGGACCAGGTCCATTCCGTTCTGGAGGACATTAAGGGGATCGGGCCGGTCCGGAGAAAGGCGCTGATGCGGCACTTCCGGACTATGGATCAGCTGAGGGAGGCTTCCCTGGAGGAGCTTTCCGGGCTGGAGCAGATGAACGAGGCATCGGCCCGGGCCGTTTATGAGTTTTTTCATGGGAGCAAATAGGCTTGCGCAGGTTCCCTACCTGTGCTAGTATGAAAAAAAAACACTGCGGCGGGGATGCCGCGCGCATGAATGTGGGAGGAAAAGGATGAATCATACACCAGCAGTAAAACTGAAAAAACTGATCGATAAAATGGGATTGGAGAACCTGACGCCGGAGATCGATATTTCGCATATTAAAATCCTGCATCCGGATATCAACAGGCCCGCCCTTCAGCTGGCAGGATTTTTTGACCATTTCAGCCATGAACGGGTCCAGATCATCGGGAACGTGGAATATGCCTATACCTGCAGCATGTGCCAGGAAGCGAAAACCCAGGTATATGAGAAAATTTTCAGCCATCAGATCCCCTGCGTGATCTACGCGAGGAGCCTTCAGCCGGATGATGAGATCCGGGAGCTGGCTGTGAAGCATCAGGTTCCTCTGCTTTCTTCATCGAAGACCACCTCTGACGTGATGGCAGAGGCGATCCGGTGGCTGAAGGTGCAGCTGGCGCCCAGCATCAGCATTCACGGCGTCCTGGTGGACGTGTTCGGCGAGGGTGTTCTGATCATGGGCGAGAGCGGAATCGGAAAAAGTGAGGCAGCTCTGGAACTGATCAAGAGAGGACACCGTCTGGTTACGGACGACGTGGTGGAGATCCGCAAGGTCAGCGACGAAACCCTGGTCGGGTCCGCTCCTGACATCACAAAGTACATGATCGAGCTGCGCGGAATCGGGATTCTGGATGTGAAGACCCTGTTCGGCGTGGAAAGCGTGAAGAATACCCAGACCATTGACATGGTGATCAATCTGGAGGACTGGGACAGGGACAAAGAGTACGACAGGCTTGGCATGGATGAGCAGTATACAGAATTTCTGGGCAATAAAGTGGTCTGCCACAACATTCCCATCCGGCCGGGCAGAAATCTGGCGATCATCGTAGAGTCGGCGGCCGTCAATTACCGTCAGAAGAAGATGGGCTACAACGCGGCCAAGGAGCTCTATAACCGGGTGCAGAGAAATTTGATGAAAAATAAAGATCAGGATGACGATGATGAATAAAAGCAGTATGGACGCGCTGTATGACAGACTGAGAGAACGGTGCACGGACACCAGGACAAAAGAACCCATGAAGAAGCACACAACCTTTCAGGTGGGAGGCCCGGCGGATTATTTTATAACGCCCGGCAGCACGGAGGAGCTGCGGGCGGTGCTGGAGCTGTGCCGGGAAGAGGGGATCCCGTTTTTCATCCTGGGAAACGGAAGCAATCTGCTGGTCAGCGACCAGGGCTACAGAGGCGCTGTGATCCACATTGGAAAAGCCTTCAGCGAAATACGGACAGAAGGAACCCGCGTCACGGCGGGAGCGGGAGCGATGCTGTCACGGGTGGCCATGAAGGCCTGGGAAGAGGGCCTGACAGGACTGGAGTTCGCGTCGGGGATCCCGGGAACGCTGGGGGGCGCCATGGTCATGAATGCCGGCGCTTACGGCGGGGAAATGGTGCAGGTGGTGAAACGCGCCACTGTCCTGACAAAGGAGGGAGCGCTCCGAACACTCGGGCTTTCTGAGCTGGATATGGGATACAGGAAAAGCTGCATTCTTCCCATGGGCTATGTGGTGCTGGAAACGGAGATGGAGCTGGCCTTTGGGGACCGGGCCCGGATCCGGGAAACCATGGACGATCTGTCAGCCAGAAGAAAAGAAAAGCAGCCGCTGGAATTTCCCAGCGCCGGCAGTACGTTTAAGCGCCCGGAAGGGTATTTCGCGGGCAAGCTGATCATGGATGCGGGACTGGCTGGATTTTCCGTGGGCGGCGCCTGTGTGTCGGAAAAGCACTGCGGATTTGTGGTGAACCGGGGCGGCGCCAGCGCGCAGGATATCATGAAACTGTGCCGGGAGGTCCGGCAGAGGGTCAGAGAACGGTTTGGAGTGACTTTGGAAATGGAAGTCAAGACCCTGGGAGAGTTCTTATGACGGAAATAAGACCATGCAGTTTACTTGACAAGTCGGAAACAGAATGTTATAACGGAAGTGTTTTGAGGTGAGAGCATGTCTTTTTCATCCAGAGTAAAAGAGGAGCTGGCCCGGCAGGAGAGCAGCGCCAGGCACTGCCAGATCGCGGAGGCGGCGGCCATATTCCGGATGTGCGGTAAAGCGGAGGCCGGCGAAGACGGACAGTACCGGATGACAGTGCGGATCGAAAATCAGGCCGCAGCGAGAAAATTTTCTCTTCTGCTGAAAAAGAGCTTTCATGTGAGACCGGAAATTTCCGTGCGCGGGGAGGTTCATATTTTTACGGTCAGGGACCAGGAAGAGCTGTTCCGTATCCTGAAAGCCATGAAGCTGACGGACGGCCAGGGATTCCCGGAAGACCGCAGGGACTTTGTGGACGGAATGATCGTGCAGAATGCATGCTGCCGGCGCTCGTTCATGCGCGGCGCATTTCTGGCCGGCGGTTCGATCAGCAATCCGGAGAAATCGTATCATCTGGAGATCGTCTGTTCCGGCGAGGAAAAGGCGTTTCAGCTTCAGAGTCTGGCTGCGTCTCTTCATATCGAGGCGAAGATCGTCCAGAGAAAGAAATATTATGTCTTCTATATCAAAGAGGGAAGCCAGATCGTGGATATGCTGGGGCTTATGGGAGCTCATGTTTCGCTGATGGAGCTGGAGAATGTCCGGATCCTGAAGGAAATGAGAGGATCGGTCAATCGAAAAGTAAACTGTGAGACTGCCAACATCAACAAGACGGTATCTGCTGCCGTAGAGCAGATAAACGATATATTGTATATCCGTGACAGGATTGGATTTGACAAACTGCCGGAAGGCCTGGAGGAGATTGCCCTTGCCAGGCTGGAGCAGCCGGAAGCGACCCTGAAGGAACTGGGTGACTCCCTGAGTCCGCCGGTCGGCAAATCCGGTGTCAATCATCGTCTGCGGAAAATCAAAGAATTGGCTGGTGTTTTAAGGGAGAACGAGGAGGAAAGTCTATGATTACAAAAACCATTACTGTTGGAATTCCGGCGGGACCTGAGGCGCGTCCGATCGCGATGCTTGTTCAGGTGGCGAGTCAGTATGAGAGCAGCATTTACATTGAAGGCGAGGACAGAAAAGTAAATGCGAAGAGCATCATGGGAATGATGGCGCTCGGACTGGGCGAGGGGGAGAAAGTCATGGTGACGGCCAACGGCGAGGACGAGGATAAGGCCATGGCTGCCATTGAAAAATATCTGAAGAGCGAATCATAAAAATCAGAACAGAACAGAAAAAAAGGCAGCGCGGACTATAACAAGTTCCGCGCTGTTTTTGCGCGACAGGTCCGGGGAAAGAATCTCCCCATCTCTGATCGCAGCAGGCCCGGGATCGCGTATGTTTCGTTAAAAATGCTCCATATGCCTGTTTTGAGGTGCATTTTTTGAAAAAAACGTAAAAACAGCACAAAAATCAGTGCAGATAAAAGACTGACGGTAAATTCAGATTTTGATTTGACAAGGTATGACGACAGACTATAATAAGAAGTGTAAAGATTGTGTTGCATGTCATTTTCTGTTTAGTCCTCCGGCGTATGAAGGTAATACGCCGCCGTTTGAAAAGCTTCGGACGGGCTGTGCCGGGCCCGTCCGGGGACAGAACGGCAGAGAGAACGGCATGAAAGCACGAAATCGCGAAAACGGGAAATACGGACGCGGCAGCCGGGAAAGCAGGTCATGGGAATCGGAAAGGGAACGGAAATGGGAAAGAAGGTTTTAATCACGGCTTCTCATTATGAGGAGCTGTGCGGCGAGGCAAAGGCGCTGTTTGAACGAAACGGATATGAGCTGGTCATTAATCAGAAGGATATGCCCTATTATACGTTTGAGGAGCTTTCACAGCTGGTCACAGATGTGGACGGAGTGGTTCTGGGCCTGGATGAATGGAACGAAGCGGTATTTAAGATCGCCCCGCGGCTGAAGGTACTGGCCAAATTCGGCGTCGGGGTGGACAATATAGATCTGGAGAAGGCAAAGGAGTACGGGATCAAGGTGCTCAATGCCAGAGGAAAGAATGCCAATGCGGTGGCGGAGCTGGCGGTGGCCTTTATCCTGAACGCCATGCGCCAGATCCCCTGGCTGGACGGGGAACTGAAGGAAGGCAGCTGGCACCGGTTTGTGGGACGGGAGCTTGCCGGAAAGACGGTGGGGCTTCTGGGATTCGGAGACATCGCGAGAAGGGTGGCGAAAAAACTGTCCGGGTTTGACGTGCGCCTGATCGCCTGCGACAAATATCCGGACGAGGAAGCCGCGAAACGGCTGAATGTCACCATGGTGAGCCAGGAAGAACTGCTGGGAGAGAGCGACGTGGTCAGCATTCATGTGCCCAATACGCCGGACAACCATCATCTGATGGACAGAGACGCGTTTGCCATGATGAAGCAAGGCGCTTATTTTATCAATACGGCCAGAGGCGGACTGATGGATACGGAGGCGCTCTGCGACGCGGTGGAATCGGGACACCTGGCGGGCGCGGCCACGGACGTGTATGAATATGAGCCGCTGAAGAGGGGTGACCGGATCCTGAGCATCCCGTCGATCATCACGACGCCGCATACAGGCGCGGAGACTTCTGAGGTTTACCGGGCAGTCAGCCTCAGCACGGCGAAAGGGGTCATGGACGTGCTGGAGGGCAGAGAGCCGGAGAACTGGGTCAACCGCTGGTAAGTCCTGTCTGGCAGAGCGGCTGCCCGGATGCGGATGTCCGGCGGAAAAGGAGAAGGCATGGATAAAAACAGGATAGAGGCAGAACAGCGGAAAAATCCCTTTGCCGTGTTATGGGAGCTGGTCTATAACTGTTTGTATGAAGATATCGTATCGGGGGAACTGAGTCCGGATACCAAGATCCGGGAGGCACAGATCGCCTCGGAGCTGGGAATCAGCCGTTCGCCGGTGAAAAAGGCGATCGATGCCCTGGTGGAAAGAGGTCTGGTGGAGAGGCGCAAAGGCAAGGCACCGACCGTCAGGGCCATGACATATGAAGAATATCTGAAGCTCTATGAGGCCAGATATCCGATTGAGACTGCCGCAGCCTACACTGCGGCTAAAACCATTTCCAGGGAAGAAACCAGAAAGCTGGAAGAGATCGTGGCCAGGATTCAGGAGGCGGCGGACGCTTCCAGCAGGGAGGAATACAATAAATGGGATTCGCTGTTTCACGAGACCGTGATCAACAGCACGAAAAATCCCTATATGATCCGGATGTACAAGTGTATCTCGGACGATCTGTCCAGATACCGGTTCCATCTGACGCGACAGTGTTACAGCAAGAATGAGAATGAATTTTTCCTGCGGAATGTGGGAGTCATTCACGGAGATATCCTGCGTGCCATCAAGAGCCGGAACGCCGGCTGGGCGAAAGAGGAGATGGCCAATGATATCCAGTCTATGCTGGGAACCATACAGAGGGTACTTTTTTAAAGGAAGGAGTGGCAGACATTATGGATTTGCATCTGAAGGGGAAGGTAGTGGCAGTGACCGGGGGCGCCGCTGGGATCGGACGGGCCGCCGCGGAAGAGTTCCTGAAGGAGGGGGCGCTTCTGGCAGTCTGTGGACGGACGGAAGCGAGACTTGAGGCATTTGCTGCCGAGATGAAGGAACAGGGATTTCCGGAGGTTTACACCATGCAGGCGGATGTTTCCAGCGCGGAGCAGATGAACGCCTTTGCGGCCGGCATCAGGAAACGGTTCGGACGGATTGATGTATGGGTCAACAACGCGGGAATCGCGATCAACAAGTTTTTTCTGGACTATACCGAAGAGGAATGGGACAGGATCCAGAGCATCAATCTGAAGGGAGTCTGGAACGGATGCCGGGCGGCGGCGCCTTATATGCAGGAGCAGGAAAGCGGCGTTATCATTAATATTTCCAGCTTCGCGGCAAAGATTCCGCTTGCCGACGGTCCCATTTACGCGGCATCCAAGGCGGGCGTCAGCAGTCTCACAAAAACTCTGGCGGCAGATCTGGCGCCCTGGGGCATCCGCGTCATGGGCGTGATCCCGGGCATGATCCGGACCGCCATCAGTGAGGAAAACATCCGCGTCAATGAGGAAAAATTTGTTCAGGCCATTTCCATGAAGCGGCTGGGGCTTCCGGAAGATCTGGCGAAGCCGGTGGTGTTCATCGCTTCCGACGCGGCGGCTTATATGTCCGGATTTGACATTGAGATCACCGGCGGAAAATTTGCCGCTCAGAATACGGACTGGCCCTGGCAGGTGAAAAAAGAACGGGAAGTATAACTTTTGGTTATGGTCAGGTATTGAAAGTAAGTATTTGATATTGACTCCTTCGCGTTTTATAATAAAAACAACAGGAAGGAGTGTGCCAATATGGACAAGGTGGAGCAGATCTTCGAGGACCAGCTGAAAAAGTGCGGCGTTTCTTATTTTGATTTTTATCTGTTCCATAATGTGTGCGAGATGAATATCGATGCGTATCTGGATCCCAAATACGGAATTTTCGATTATCTTGTGAAACAGAAGGAGAACGGACGGATCCGCCATCTCGGTTTTTCCGCCCATGGCGCGTACGATGTGATGAAGCGTTTTCTTGAGGCCTATGGAGAGAAGATGGAGTTCTGCCTGATCCAGCTCATTTATCTGGACTGGGATTTTCAGGACGCGAAGGCCAAGGTGGAGCTTCTGGAGGAATACAACATTCCCGTCTGGGTCATGGAGCCTCTGCGGGGCGGAAAGCTGGCTTCTCTGGCAGAGGAGGATGAGGCGAAGCTGAAGGCGCTGCGTCCGGATGAGAGCATCCCCGCCTGGGCGTTCCGGTTCCTGCAGAGCATTCCCGAGGTGACGATGGTCCTGTCCGGCATGTCGGCCATGGATCAGATGCAGGAAAACATTGCCACCTTTGAGGAAGATAAGCCGCTGACAGAAGAAGAGATGGATACGCTTCTGTCCATCGCGGACAGCATGGTGGGAAAGATCGCGCTTCCCTGTACGGCATGTCATTACTGTGTCAGCCACTGCCCTCAGGGACTGGATATTCCCGGTCTGATCGCTCTTTACAACGAGCATTGTTTTACAGAAGGCGGGTTCATCGCGCCGATGGCGCTTTCCGCCATACCGGAGGACAAGCGGCCAGATTCCTGCATTGGATGCCGCAGCTGCGAGGCGGTCTGTCCCCAGCAGATCAAAGTGTCTGAGGCAATGGCAGATTTTGCGAAGCGTCTGGGTTAAGAGACGGATTTGATTCATTTTTGGGGGAGGAACTGCGTATGACAATGGCAGATTTATTCAGCGGTCCGGCGTGGTCTTTATATTTAGTAGCAGGCTTTATACTCCTGTCGGGAATTTTTATGCTTTCGGGACCGGGCAGCCGGTTCTTGAGCAGGAGGCACGGGTCAGAGCAGATAAGATACATAAGAGTGAAAATTTTCCGGATCATAGGAGGGGGCTTCAGCGTGATGGGGCTGATGTATTTTCTGATCTTCCTGTTTCGCAGAAGCCTGCCGGCCTGGTTCGTTTATGTAATGGCTGGAATTTTGATGGCTGACATGATCGTTATGCGTATTCTGCTCTATAAAATCCGCAGAAGATAAAAAATGAATACAATATGAATACGGCGGAGGATGTCCCCGGGCAGCAGGAGCTGCTGACCGGAAGGACATCCTTTGTCTTTGTGCGCGGCAGACCTTCCATCTTCCGGTTGCAGAACGGATTCCGGCCGGGTATAATATGCAGTAGACAGATTTGTTTTTCAGGGATGGAAGAGGAGGAGCGATTGTGGCATTTACGCATCTTCATGTGCATACAGAATACAGTCTTCTGGACGGCTCCAGCAAGATCAGGGAGCTGGTGGAGCAGGCTAAGGCGCTTGGCATGGACAGTCTTGCCGTGACGGATCACGGTGTCATGTTTGGCGTCATTGATTTTTATAAGGCCGCGAAAGCGGCCGGCATCCGTCCGATCATCGGATGCGAGGTATATGTGACCAACGGATCCCGCTTTGATAAAGAGGGGAATCATTCTGAGGACCGGTATTATCATCTGGTCCTTCTGGCTGAGAACAATACAGGCTATTCCAATCTGATGAAAATTGTTTCCAGGGGATTTTTGGACGGATTTTATTATAAGCCGCGGGTGGATTATGAGGTGCTGGAAACGTACCACGAGGGGATCATCGCTCTGAGCGCCTGCCTGGCCGGGGAGATCCCCAGGAACATTGTGCGGGGCATGTATGACGAGGCCTGCCAGGTGGCGAGGCGTTACGAAACAATCTTCGGGAAGGGGAATTTTTTCCTGGAACTGCAGGACCACGGGATTCCGGAACAGAAGATGGTCAACACCCAGCTGGTGCGCATGAGTCAGGAACTGGGGATCGAGCTGGTGGCCACCAACGATATCCATTATACCTTCGCGGAGGACGCGGAAGCCCACGACATCCTTCTCTGCATCCAGACAGGAAAAAAAGTCAGCGATGAGAACCGGATGCGCTATGAGGGCGGTCAGTATTACTGCAAATCCGAGGAAGAAATGCGGAGCCTCTTTCCCTACGTGCCGGAGGCCATTGAAAATACCCACAGGATCGCGCAGAGGTGCAATGTGGAGATTGAATTCGGCGTCACGAAGCTGCCAAAGTTTGATGTGCCGGAGGGGAAGACCTCATGGGAATATCTGAATGAGCTCTGCAGTGCTGGGCTGGAAAAGCGGTATCCCGATGATGACGGCACCCTGAGAAAAAGGCTGGATTATGAGCTTGACGTGATCAGAACCATGGGCTACGTGGACTATTTTCTGATCGTCTGGGATTTTATCAAATATGCCAGGGATCATGACATCATGGTCGGACCGGGCCGGGGGTCGGCGGCCGGCAGCGTGGTGGCTTACACTCTGGGGATCACCAATATCGACCCGATCCGCTATAACCTGCTCTTTGAGCGGTTCCTCAATCCGGAACGAGTCTCTATGCCGGATATCGACGTGGATTTCTGCTTTGAGCGGCGGCAGGAGGTCATCGACTATGTAGGAAGAAAATACGGGAAGGACCGGGTGGTCCAGATCGTTACCTTCGGTACGATGGCGGCCCGGAACGCGATCCGCGATGTGGGGCGGGTGCTGGATCTGCCCTATGCCCTCTGCGACCAGATCGCGAAGATGGTGCCCAATGAGCTGGGGATCACCATTGACAAGGCGCTGAAGACGCCGGATCTGAAAAAGGCCTATGAGAGCAATGAACAGGTGAAGTATCTCATCGACATGTCGCGGCGTCTGGAGGGCCTGCCGAGACATACCTCCATGCATGCGGCCGGCGTTGTGATCAGCCAGAAGCCGGTGGAGGAATATGTGCCTCTTTCCAGAGCCTCCGACGGTTCCATCACCACTCAGTTCACGATGACGACCCTGGAGGAGCTGGGACTTCTGAAAATGGATTTTCTGGGACTGCGTACCCTGACGGTCATTCAGAACGCGGTGAAGCTGGTCGAGAAGGACAAGGGCATCGTCATCGACATTGACCATATTGATTTTGATGATAAGGAAGTGCTGGACTCGCTGTGCACGGGAAAATGCGACGGCGTGTTCCAGCTGGAAAGTTCGGGGATGAAAAGCTTCATGAAGGAGCTGAAGCCCCACAGCCTGGAGGACATCATCGCCGGCATTTCCCTGTACCGTCCGGGCCCTATGGATTTCATTCCCCAGTATATCCGGGGCAAGAACCATCCGGAGGAGATCACCTATCACTGCCCTCAGCTGGAGCCGATCCTCAAGCCCACCTACGGCTGCATTGTCTACCAGGAGCAGGTCATGCAGATCGTCCGTGATCTGGGCGGCTATACTCTGGGCAGGAGCGATCTGGTACGCCGCGCCATGTCCAAGAAGAAGACCGACGTCATGGAACGGGAGCGAAGGAATTTTGTCTACGGCAATCCGGAGGAGGATGTGAAGGGCTGCATCGCCAACGGCATAGAGGAAAAGACCGCGAATCAGATTTTTGACGAAATGATCGATTTTGCCAAATATGCCTTCAATAAATCCCACGCGGCCGCCTACGCGGTGGTTTCCTATGAGACGGCCTATCTGAAGTATTATTATCCGGTGGAATACATGGCGGCCCTGATGACATCCGTCATCGACAATTCGGCCAAGGTCTCAGAATATATTCTGGTCAGCAGAAATATGGGAATTTCTCTTCTTCCTCCCGATATCAATGAAGGCGTGGCTGATTTTTCCGTGTCCGGGGGCGGGATCCGGTACGGCCTGTCCGCCATCAAAAGCATCGGGAAGAATGTGATCGGGGATATCGTGAAGGAACGGGAGGAAAACGGTCCCTTTACGAGCCTGAAGGACTTTATTTACCGGCTGGACTGCAAAGAGCTCAACAAGAGAAGTCTGGAGAATTTTATCAAATCCGGGGCGATGGACTGCCTGCCGGGCACCAGGAAGCAGAAAATGCTGGCTTCCATGGAGCTGGTGGATCAGAAGAACCGGGAGAAAAAGGTGGACATCGCGGGCCAGATGAGCCTGTTTGACTTCATGGGGGAGGAGGAA
This sequence comes from Candidatus Paralachnospira caecorum, assembly GCA_904379015.1. Taxonomy (GTDB): domain Bacteria; phylum Bacillota; class Clostridia; order Lachnospirales; family Lachnospiraceae; genus Lientehia; species Lientehia caecorum. Next base: position 21,527 of record CAJFHG010000006.1, read on the forward strand.
CGGGAATCTTATGAAGTGAAATTCCAGGATGTGGGCGAGTATGAAAAGGAAGAGCTGCTGGCCTATGAAAAAGAAGTCCTGGGTATTTATATCAGCGGACATCCTCTGGAGCAGTACGAGGAGAAATGGCGGAAAAACATCACAGCCATGACCTCGGATTTTAACGTGGATGACGATACGGGACTGGCTCAGGTCCGCGACGGACAGATCGTGACCGTCGGCGGTATGATCACCGGGAAAACGGTCAAGACTACAAAGACAAACCAGCTGATGGCATTTATTACCATCGAGGATATGGTGGGAACCGTGGAGGTCATCGTGTTTCCGAAGGATTTTGAGACATGGCGGCCGGAGCTGAATCAGGACAGCAAGATCTTTGTGCGCGGACGTGTCTCTCTGGGTGACGATGCCAAGGGAAAGCTGGTCTGCGAGAGGATCATTCCCTTCGACAGCCTTCCCAAAACGCTGTGGATCCAGTTCCCGGACAAGCAGACTTATTTTGACGGAGAAAAGGAGTTGTTCCGGCTGCTGGATGACAGCGATGGAAACGATCCGGTGTGTGTGTTCTTAAAAAAAGAGCGGGCGAAAAAAATGCTGGGGGTATCCCATACGGTGCTGGCCGGCGGAGCGCTTTTAGACAAACTTATCTTGAAATATGGAAAAGAGAATGTAAAAGTTGTGGAAAAGCCTATTGAAAACAGGGAAATAATCAAATATAATTAGGATATCTTGGAGGAAAATTACTATGGCAAAAAAAATAGGCACGATCGGCGTGCTGACCAGCGGCGGGGATGCCCCCGGCATGAACGCGGCGATCCGCGCGGTGGTCAGGACTGCGATCTCATACGGGATGAAGGTAAAAGGTATCCAGAGAGGATACGCGGGACTGCTCAATGAAGAGATTGTCGATATGAACAGCAGAAGCGTATCCGAGATCATTCAGAGAGGCGGCACGATTCTCTATACGGCCCGGTGCGAGGAATTCCGCACGGAGGAAGGCCAGGCTAAGGGCGCGGAGATCTGCCGGAAGCACGGCATCGAAGGACTGGTCGTCATCGGCGGCGACGGTTCCTACAGAGGCGCGGGCAAACTGGCGGAGCACGGGATCAATACGGTGGGCCTTCCGGGTACCATTGACCTGGACATTGCCTGTACCGATTATACCATTGGATTTGATACAGCGGTCAATACGGCCATGGAGGCCATTGACAAGATCCGTGACACCTCTACCTCCCATGAGCGGTGCAGCATCATCGAGGTGATGGGAAGAAACGCGGGCTATATCGCGCTCTGGTGCGGTATTGCCAACGGCGCCGAGGATATCCTGCTTCCGGAGCGGTATGACTGCAATGAGCAGACCATTATCAACCATATTATTGAACACAGAAAGAAAGGCAAGAAGCATCATATCATCATCAACGCGGAGGGCATCGGTCATTCCACCAGCATGGCGAAGCGGATCGAGGCGGCCACGGGCATTGAGACAAGGGCTTCGATCCTGGGATATATGCAGAGAGGCGGCATGCCTACCTGCAAGGACAGAGTTTATGCCTCCATCATGGGCGCAAAGGCGGTGGGCCTTCTGGCAGAGGGCAAGAGCAACCGGGTCGTCGGCTGGCGGGGCGGCAGCTTTGTGGATTATGATCTGTATGAAGCGCTGGCGATGCAGAAGGATATCGACGAGGAGGAATACGCGATCAGCAAGATGCTGTCCAGATGACAGTTCGATAATTTATACCAAAGGTGACGATATATGGCAGTGACAAATCAGAACGAAAGGCTGAATATGGAAGAGAAATCGGTGCTGCAGCCGGAGGAGATCCTGGAGACCGGCGTACAGCCTGGCGGAAGCATGTCTTCTGTCGGGGAGGACAGCTTCCTGGAGGGCGACGGAGACCTGGCATCCAAGAGGAAGATGGCGGGCGGGGATACGAAGCTGACGGCAACCACACCGGAGGAGCTGTTTGAGTTCCTCATCGAATCCATCAAAAAGTATCATCCGTCCGATGATCTTACCATGGTGAAGAAGGCCTTCGACATTGCCAATTCCGCGCATAAAGGGCAGCTCCGGAAATCAGGAGAGCCCTATATCGTCCACCCTCTGAGCGTGGCCATTATTCTGGCCCAGCTGGAGCTTGACAAGGAGTCCATCATTGCCGGGATCCTGCACGATGTGGTGGAGGATACGGTCATGACCATGGACGAAATGAAGCAGACCTTCGGAAGCGAAGTGGCGCTTCTGGTGGACGGGGTCACCAAGCTGACCCAGCTGTCCTGGTCGGCGGACAAGGTGGAGATCCAGGCGGAGAATCTGAGAAAGATGTTCCTGGCCATGGCAAAGGACATCCGGGTCATTCTGATCAAGCTGGCCGACCGGCTGCATAATATGCGGACTCTTCAGTATATGAAGCCGGAGAAACAGAAGGAAAAAGCCAGGGAGACCATGGAGATCTACGCGCCCATCGCCGACCGGCTGGGCATTTCCAAAATCAAGATCGAACTGGACGACCTTTCTCTTAAATATCTGGAGCCGGATATTTATTATGACCTGAAGGAAAAGATCGCCCTGCGGAAGAGCACCAGGGAGGAATTTGTCCAGAATATCATGGACGAAGTCAAGGCTCACATGAAATCCGCCGGGATCGAGGCCCATGTGGAGGGCAGAGTCAAGCATTTCTTCAGTATATACAAAAAGATGGTGAACCAGCACAAGACGCTGGATCAGATTTATGATATTTTCGCGGTGCGGATCATTGTGGAGACGGTTAAGGACTGCTATGCGGCGCTGGGGGTCATTCATGAGATGTACAAGCCGATCCCGGGGCGGTTCAAGGATTATATCGCCATGCCCAAGCCGAATATGTACCAGTCTCTTCATACGACCCTGATCAGCAGCACCGGGCAGCCCTTTGAGATCCAGATCCGGACCTTTGAGATGCATAAGACGGCGGAATACGGCATTGCCGCCCACTGGAAGTATAAGGAAGGCAAGGACGGGCAGAACGCCGCCGGGAAAGAGGAGGAGAAGCTGAGCTGGCTCCGCCAGATCCTGGAATGGCAGAAGGATATGTCCGACAACAAGGAGTTCCTTTCTTCTCTGAAGACAGACCTGGATATTTTCTCGGAGAGCGTATACTGCTTTACGCCCCAGGGCGATGTGAAGAACCTGCCCAGCGGCTCCACGACAGTGGATTTTGCATACAGCATCCACAGTGCCGTGGGCAATAAAATGGTGGGAGCCAAGGTCAATGACAAGCTGGTGCCCATCGATTATGTGATCCAGAACGGGGACCGGGTGGAGATCATCACGTCTCAGAATTCCAAGGGCCCCAGCCGGGACTGGCTGAAATCCGTGAAGAGCGCCCAGGCAAAGAACAAGATCAGCCAGTGGTTCAAGACACAGAACAAGGAAGAAAATATCATACGGGGCAAGGAGCTCATTGACCGGTACTGCAAGGGAAAAGGAATCAATTATTCCGAGATCAGCAAGCCGGAGTATGAGGAGAAGGTCCTGCTGAAATATGGTTTTAAGGAATGGAACGCGGTGCTGGCAGCCATCGGACACGGCGGCATGAAAGAAGGCCAGGTGATCAACCGACTTCTGGAAGAATACAGGAAAAAGAATCCCAAGGCGGTGCTCACAGACGAAAAAGTGCTGGGAGATGCGGCCGAGGGGAAGGAAAAACGTCCCCAGGAGAAGAGTAAGAGCGGTATTGTGGTCAAAGGCGTTCATGATCTGGCTGTGCGGTTTTCCAGATGCTGCAGTCCGGTGCCAGGCGATGAGATCGTGGGATTTGTGACGAGAGGACGGGGCATTTCCATCCACAGAACAGACTGCATCAACATCATCAATCTGCCGGAAGAGGAGAGAAACCGACTGATCGACGCGGAGTGGCAGCTTCCGGAGGGGGAAAAGACCCGGGAAACCTATTCTACGGAGATCAAGATCTTCGCCCACAACAGGATCGGCATATTTGTGGATATTTCCAAGATTTTCACGGAGCGGCAGATAGACATCACCTCCATGAATGTGCGGACCAGCAAGCAGGGACTGGCTACCATCACCATGAGCTTTGACACCCACGGAGTAGAGGAACTGGCCAGACTGGTCGAGCGTCTGCGCCAGGTGGAGAGCGTGATCGATATAGAAAGAACAGCGGGGTAAGGACCCTGCGGGGAAGTGATCGGAAATGGGAAAACTGAAAACAGCGTGCGCGGTGCTGGGCATGATCAGCACCAACTGTTATTTTGCGGAAAATACGGAGACCGGGGAAGTCCTGATCATCGATCCGGCGGACGATGCGTTCGCCGTCAGGAGCTGGTGCCTGAACGACGGCAGAAAGCCGGCGGCGATCCTTCTGACACACGGACATTTTGACCATATGGGGGCGGCGGATGAGCTGCGGAAATCTCTGGGGATTCAGGTCTACGCCGCGAAGGCGGAGGCTCCCCTTCTCGCCAGCGCCGCGGATAATCTTTCAGCGGCCTGGAGCAGTCCGGTGACTCTGAAGGCGGATGTGGAGCTGGAGGACGGACAGGAGCTTTTCCTGGCAGGATTCCGGATCCAGGTGATCGCGACGCCGGGCCATACGGCAGGCGGCCTGTGCTATTATCTGCCGGAGGAAAATACCCTGTTTTCCGGGGATACTCTGTTTCTCGGGTCTTATGGAAGAGTGGATTTTCCCACCTCCTCCATGGCGGATATGAAACGGTCCGTAAAAGAAAAGCTGCTCGTGCTGCCGGAGGATACCACCGTATTTCCGGGACACGGAGAGGCGACTACCATAGGCTATGAAAAAATGTACAATCCGCTGGCGTGATGCTGCAAATGAAGGATCTGCGGCAAAAAGAAGAAATCGGGCAGGGCGCTTTTGCGCCCTTTTTCACTTCATAGGAAACGGTGTTCCCTATGAAACAGAAATGTTCCGCTAATCGGAAATTTTCACGGATTCCCGGCTGCGTGAACGGCACTCCGGGCGGGAACGCGCCGTGCAGGAAGAAAGGACAGCATATGATTTATCTGAAGCTGAGTGAGGAAAATTTTGAATATGATGTGCGGGGGCTGCTGACCTCCTTTTACCCGGGGGAGGAGATCGTTCTCCGGTCCGACAGGATCCAGGGGGAGAAGGGGCCTGACAAGACGCTGGCCGTGGAATATCTGGACGGCCGGATCTGCGTGACTTTCCGGAAGGCGGATTCGGAAAAACAGGCGGACGCGCCGGTGGATTACAGCGACCGGAAGGATACGAAATCGGTTTTAAAGCGCCTGGTGTATGGACTGCTGTCTGAGGATACGGGAAAGACGCTTCCCTGGGGGACGCTGACCGGTATCCGTCCCACCAAGATCCCCATGGCCATGCTGGAGGAGGGAAGGTCCGACGAAGAGATCATTCGTTATATGGAAGAGACTTATCTGGCCAGCCGGGAGAAGATCGATCTGAGCATTGAGATCGCGAAGCGGGAGAAGGAGATCCTGAAGGAGATCGACTATCGGGACGGGTACAGTCTTTATATCGGGATTCCATTCTGTCCCACCACCTGCCTGTACTGTTCCTTTACTTCCTATCCGGTCTCAAAATGGAGCGCCAGAATGGATGAATATCTGGATGCCCTGTTCCAGGAGATCGATTACACAAAGGAGGCATTCCGGGGGAAGAAGCTGAATACGGTCTATATCGGCGGCGGCACGCCGACGACCCTGGAGCCGGATCATCTGGATCGGCTGCTGGCGAAGGTGGAGGAGAGCTTTGACCTGCAGGATATGAAGGAATGGACGGTGGAGGCCGGACGGCCGGACAGCGTGACCAGGGAGAAGCTGAGGGCGCTGAAGCGTCATCCGGTCACCAGGATTTCCATCAATCCCCAGACCATGAAGGCGGAGACGCTGAAGCTCATCGGAAGACGGCACACGCCGGAGCAGATTGAGGAGGCGTATGCCATGGCCAGGGAAGAAGGGTTTGACAATATCAATATGGATCTGATCCTGGGGCTTCCGGAGGAGACACCGGATGACGTGCGCCGTACCATGGAAAAACTCACAGAGATGGCGCCGGACAGCATCACGGTCCATTCCCTGGCGGTCAAGCGCGCGGCCAGACTCAATACCATGAAGGAACAGTATGCCCATCTGAAGTTTGAAAATACGGAAGAGATGATGAACCTCACGGCGGATTACTGCCGCCGGCTGGGACTTGTCCCCTATTATCTGTACCGCCAGAAGAACATGGCGGGCAATTTTGAGAATGTGGGCTACGCGAAGCCGGGCAGGGCCGGCATCTACAATATTCTGATCATGGAGGAGAAACAGTCGATCATGGCGCTGGGCGCGGGTTCTACTACCAAGGCAGTATTTCCGGACGGGAGGATCGAACGGTGCGACAATGTGAAGGATATTGACCAGTATCTCGGCAGAATTCAGGAGATGATTGACAGAAAACGGAAACTTTTGTCTTGAAAACAGATAGTCCATCGTGTATGATAGACAAGGACAGCCTGAAAGGAGAAGTAGTTATGGCACTTAGCAAGAAGCCGGTGACCGGCATGAAAGATATTCTGCCTGCTGAGATGCAGGTGCGCGATTATGTGATCGGCCTGATCCAGGAAACCTATAAAAGCTTCGGATTTTCCCATATTGAGACCCCCTGCATGGAAAATATCGGAAATCTGAGCAGCAAACAGGGCGGAGAGAATGAAAAGCTGATCTTCAAGGTCCTGAAACGGGGAGAGAAGCTTCATATTCCGGAAGCACAGACAGAGGCGGATGTGGTGGACTGCGGCATGCGCTATGACCTGACGGTGCCTCTTTCCAGATATTATGCCAACAACCAGGCTCAGCTGCCTTCCCCCTTCAAGGCGCTTCAGATGGGAAATGTATGGCGCGCGGACAGGCCCCAGAGAGGAAGGTTCCGCCAGTTTATGCAGTGCGACATTGATATTCTCGGGGACGCTACCTGCCTGGCGGAGATCGAACTGATGTCGGCTACGACCACTCTGCTGGGGAAGCTGGGATTTACCGGATTCCGGGTATGCTTCAATGACCGGCGCGTGCTGAAGGCGATGGCTGCCTACAGCGGTTTTCAGGAAGCGGATTATGACCAGGTGTTTATCATTCTGGATAAAATGGATAAAATAGGAATGGACGGCGTTGCCGCGGAGCTTCTGGAGAGCGGATTCGACAAGGCGGCGGCAGACCGGTATATGGGACTGTTCGCGGAGATGGAACAGGCGCAGGACAGCCTGTCCTTCCTGGAGGAGACCCTTTCCGGCATCATCGAGGACGGCGTCATTGCCGGTATGAAGACCATCATCGAGAGTGTGAAGGCAACGGCCTCATGTGAATTTGACCTGGTCTTTGACCCTACACTGGTGCGCGGCATGTCCTATTATACAGGCTCTATTTTTGAAGTAAAGATGGCGGAGCTGGGAGGTTCCGTGGCGGGAGGCGGCCGCTATGACGAAATGATCGGGAAATTCACCGGCATGGACACGCCGGCCTGCGGATTTTCCATCGGCTTTGAGCGGATCATCACCATTCTCATGGAGAAGGGTTTCCAGGTACCCCAGGCGGCGCAGAAAAAAGCCTATCTGGTAGAGAAGAATATGCCGGCTGAAAAGATGGTGGAAGTATTCCGGGAAGCCAAACAGGAGCGGGACGCCGGCATTCAGGTGCTGGTCACCAGCATGAATAAAAATAAAAAATTCCAGAAGGAAAAGCTTCAGGCAGAGGGCTATGAGGAGTTCCGGGAGTTTTTCAACAGATAATCTGATAAAAAAGGATAAGGTGGTAAACAGACATGTTTCAGTCAAGGACCCATACGTGTAATGAATTGAGAATCGGACATGTGGGGCAGCAGGTAACGCTGGCGGGCTGGTATGAGAATATGCGCCGGGTCAGCAAAAACCTGGGCTTCCTGATTCTGCGGGATTTTTACGGTGAGACTCAGGTGGTCATCGAGTCGGAGGACATGATGGAGATGATCTCCGGCGTCAACAGGGAATCGACCCTTTCCGTTACAGGCACAGTGCGGGAGCGTTCCAGCAAGAACGCGGCGCTGCCCACCGGCGACATCGAGGTGGTGCCGGAGAAGATCGAAGTTCTCGGAAAATGTTATTACAACGCGCTGCCCTTTGAGATTTCCCGTTCCAAGGAAGCCGATGAGAACGCGAGACTCAAATACCGGTATCTGGATCTGCGCAATCCTGCCGTGAAGGAGAAGATCCTCATGCGTTCCAGGATCGTAGCAGAGCTGCGCCAGAGAATGATGGATCTGGATTTCTATGAGATCACCACGCCGATCCTGACCTGTTCCTCTCCTGAGGGCGCGCGGGATTATCTGGTGCCCTCCAGAAATCATCCCGGAAAATTTTATGCCCTTCCTCAGGCGCCCCAGCAGTTCAAACAGCTTCTGATGGCGTCAGGATTTGACCGTTATTTTCAGATCGCGCCCTGCTTCAGGGATGAGGATGCCAGAGCGGACCGTTCTCCGGGAGAATTCTACCAGCTGGATATGGAGATGGCCTTTGCTTCCCAGGAGGATGTGTTTGCGGTGATCGAGCAGGTACTGCCCCCTGTATTTGAAAAATACGGAATTTACAACCGGGCTTCCTCGGCTCCATTTACCAGGATCTCCTACCGGGATTCCATGGAGCGGTTCGGTACGGACAAGCCGGACCTGCGTATTAAGCTGGAACTTTCCGAAGGAACAGAGTGTATGAAGGACTGCGGATTTGAGCCCTTTGACGGGGCGGTGATCAAGACTGTGGTCTGCCCGGACTTCACAGAGAGCCGCAAGGTGATCGATAAGATCTGTGCTGATGTGGAAGTGCAGACAGGACGGAAGCTGTACTGGTTCAAAGCCGGTACGGACGGAAGCCTGACCGGGGGAATTTCCAAGTTCCTGGCAGAGAAGAAGGATCAGGTCATTTCCTCTCTTGGACTGAAGGGCGGAGAGCTGGTGCTGGCAGCAGCAGGCACGAGACAGGAGGCCCAGAAGACTGCGGGAGCGGCCAGGAAGATCGTGACTAATTACGCAGAGCGCTATATCGACAGGGAATGCTATGAATTCTGCTGGATCGTGGATTTCCCCATGTATGAGATCGGGGAGGAGTCCGGAGCGCTGGAATTCTGCCACAATCCTTTTTCCATGCCTCAGGGCGGCATGAAGAGCCTGCTGGAGCAGGATCCTCTTGAAATTTACGCTTATCAGTACGATCTGGTGTGCAACGGGATCGAGCTTTCTTCCGGAGCGGTGCGGAACCACGATCCGGAAATTATGATCAAGGCATTTGAGCTGGTGGGACTGGGAGAAGAGGATGTGAAGGCCAAGTTCCCCGCCATGTACAACGCGTTCTGCTACGGAGCGCCGCCTCACGCGGGCATTGCGCCCGGCGTGGACAGGATGGTCATGCTGCTGGCAGGCGAGGACAGTATTCGTGAGGTCATTCCCTTCCCCATGAACAAGAACGCTCAGGATATCATGATGGGCGCGCCTTCCGAGGTGAGTCCGAAGCAGCTGGAAGAGGTGCACATCAAGCTGGATCTCAAAGAGAAAGAATAAGCCGGAGCTGTGCGGCAGACAGCCATGTGGAAAGTAAATCAATCATTCATCTATACATTTTACAGGAGGAAAAGCAATGTATTCATTTGAAGAAGTATCTTCCTACGATCCGGAAATTGCCCAGGCGATTCAGGATGAGCTGGGAAGGCAGAGAAGCCATCTGGAGCTGATTGCTTCCGAAAACCTGGTGAGCAAGGCTGTGATGGCGGCCATGGGAAGTGTGCTGACCAACAAATACGCGGAAGGATATCCGGGCAAGCGTTACTATGGCGGCTGCGAATACGTGGATGTGGTCGAGACACTGGCTCAGGAGAGAGCGAAAAAGCTGTTCGGCTGTGAGTATGTGAATGTGCAGCCCCATTCCGGTGCCCAGGCTAATATGGCGGTGTTCTTCGCGATGCTGAAGCCGGGTGATACGGTGATGGGCATGAATCTGGCCCACGGCGGCCATCTGACCCACGGAAGCCCCGTGAACATGTCCGGCGCCTATTTCCATGTGGTTCCCTACGGCGTGACGGATGAGGGCATCATCGATTATGAAGCGGTGAGGAGAATCGCCCATGAGTGCAAGCCGAAGCTGATCGTGGCCGGCGCCAGCGCCTATGCGAGAGAGATCGATTTTAAGAAATTCCGCGAGATCGCCGATGAAGTAGGCGCGTATCTGATGGTAGATATGGCCCACATCGCCGGACTGGTGGCAGCCGGTCTTCATATGAGCCCCATTCCCTATGCTCATGTGACCACCACCACCACGCACAAGACCCTGCGCGGGCCGAGAGGCGGCATGATCCTGTCCAGCAATGAGATGCAGGAAAAATTCAATTTCAATAAGGCAGTATTCCCCGGCATCCAGGGCGGTCCCCTGATGCATGTGATCGCGGCGAAGGCCGTATGCTTCAAGGAAGCACTGGAGCCCAGCTTCAAGACTTATATGGCGCAGACCAAGACCAATGCGGCGAAGCTGGCGAAAGAGCTGATCGCCAGAGGGTTCGACATTGTGTCCGGCGGCACGGACAACCACCTGATGCTGGTGGATCTGCGTCCTGTAGGCGTGACCGGAAAGGCGGCGGAGAAACTGCTTGATGCGGCGAATATCACCTGCAACAAGAACTCGATTCCCAATGATCCGGAGAAGCCCTTCGTGACCAGCGGAATCCGTCTGGGTGCCCAGGCTGTCACCAGCCGCGGCCTTGGAGAAGCAGATATGGAAGTGATCGCGGAGGCGATCCGTCTGGTGATCACACAGGACGCTGCCAATACAGAAAAAGCAAGGGCCATGGTTAAGGAACTGACCGACAAATATCCTCTTTATGAGTAAAAGCGGTTCTCCCGCGGAAATAGAGAACAGAGGACGTCTGGCTGGAAACAGCCAAAGGACGTCCTCTATTCATGTTTCATAGGAAACTGCGTTCCCTGTGAAACAAAAATGCTCCGCAGAATCGCATTGCGGCGGAGTGGAATATATCGCTGAAGCGATCCGCCGCAGGCGGAGAATCCTGCAAAGCAGGATTCTTTTTATATATTAAGCATTTTGGTGTTTGGGAGCTGTGATCAGGTACTGCGTAAGCTTCATCGTGTCCCTTGGATCAGAGAAGCTGATCTGCAGGCCGCTGCTTCCGGGATTCATGATCCTCAGAAGCTGATTCATCCTCCTTCCGCTTTGTAAAGAAATCTGCGGCGCCTGCAGATGATTGCATGAATACTTTCTACATGATATGATTATATCACCCTGAAATTAAAATATATAGGTGAAAAAACGCAGATTTATATGATAAAACCTTCAAAAGAAGGATGCCTGATACAACATTTTCTGTATGGGAAGGAGAGAAGAGGAATGGCACGCAGCCTGGGAGGCAATACCGTTACAGACCGGCACGGGCGGGAACTCATCGCGCATGGTTCGGTCCAATTTCCTGTGGCCTGTTATGAAAACGATATGTCGGAAAAAACTGTACCATGGCACTGGCATGATGACTGGGAAGTCATAGCGGTGGAAAAGGGCGCGGCCATGTTCGCGGCGGGCTCTGACCGTTATGTGATCAGGGAAGGGCAGGGGCTGTTTATCAACGGCGGTGTTCTTCACGGTATATGGGACATGGAAAATTCCGGCTGCCGGTTCATTTCAATCGTTTATCATCCCCGCCTTGTGGGCGGGAGCGCCGACAGTATTTTCTGGCAGAGATATGTGCAGCCGATTCTTTCGGACGCGGGACTCCGGGGAATCTGTCTGAATGGCGATGAGAGCTGGCACGGAGCCGCGCTCCGCCATATCAGGACCGCATGGCTGGCAGTGGCGGATGAATGGGAGGCATATGAGCTGGAGGCGCGGGACGCTCTCTCCCGGCTGCTGTTCCTGATCCTGAAGAACCGTCCTGTAAAAGCGCGCGGTCCTTCCAGAAAGGAACAGAGAAGCGCGGAAAGAATCAAGGATATGCTGAATTATATCCAGGCGCATTACAGTGAAGAGCTGAATGTCCGGCAGATCGCAGAGAGCGGTATGGTCAGCGAAAGTGAATGCCTGCGATGTTTCCATCAGGTGATCAGTACGACGCCGCTTCAGTACGTCAGGCAGTTCCGGCTGCAGAAGGCCGCGGAGTTTTTGGAGAAAACAGACAGGACTGTGGGGGAAGTCGGTGCGGAATGCGGATTTCCGGATACCAGCTATTTTATCAAGAGCTTCCGGAGATGGAAAGGATGCACGCCGGGAGAATACAGAAGACAGAGCAGAAAAACATGAACGGAGATGTCTTAAGGTTTTTTGAATTTTGCGCGGGGCGGTTGACAATGACATTGGCCAGTCGCTATAATTAAGAAATGGAATTATGGATGACGTAAGAGCGGACGGTATCTCTGCCGTTCAGCAGATATGAGGAGATAATCGGACATGAAAAAACAGACGAAACGCTTTGTTTCAGCTTTGCTTATATGCTGTATGATGATACTGGGCCTCGGCATGGTCTGCCAGGCGACGGGCGGGACTTCAGACGCGACGCTGGCGTCTCTGGAGATTTCTCCCGGAACCCTGACGCCGGAGTTTTCGCCGGATGTTTATGAATACAGTGTGGAGGTAGACGCAGACTGCGACCGGATTCTGGTAAACGGAGAGACCACGGACAGCGGAGCGAAGATGGTGATCGCGGGAAATTCCGGGCTGCGCCAGGGAACCAACACGGTGATCATCAATGTAACGGCTGCCGACGGAGTTACCACTGCCCGGTATACGCTGAATGTGGTGAGAGGCGCCGGCAGTTCCAGTACAGAGAGTACGGCGGCGGAAGGTACCGGCCAGAACGGGGAATCCCAGGACGCGGGCACAGCCTCTGCCGGGACGGTCGTGACGGCATCGAAGACGATCACGCTGTCAGAGCCGGACGCCTCCGCGGTGCCGGAGGGCTTTACAGAAAGCTCCATTACGGTCAGCGGCCAGACGGTGAAAGCATGGAGATTTCCTTCTGCGTATGATATAGAGGGATTTTATCTGATCTACGGCACGGATGAAGCGGGCCAGACCGCATTTTATATTTATGACGAGAGAAACGCGTCGGTGATCCTTGCTCCGGAGGGAGTGCTCTCCATGGGACAGGAAAGTCTGATCTCACAGACACAGCTGACGGATTCCCAGGAAAATTATCAGAGTCAGCTGAGGACCCGGATGCTGGTGATCATGATCCTGGCGGTCCTTTGCTTTGTTCTTCTGATCGCGCTCACGGCAGTGGCGACAAGGAGAAAGCATGGTCAGGAGACCCGCGGCGGAAAAGAGATCCGCTCCGGAAGAAACCGCGGATATGACAGAGCTGCGGATGGAAAACCTGTATATCGTGATTCAGAGGAAGACGATGACCAGCCCCTCTATGAGGAAGATGAAGAAGACGGATATGAAGACAGCGGATCCTATGAGGACAGCGGATCCTATGAAGATGACGGGGATGATCCGTTTTACGAAGCGGAGCCGGACGACGGTCCGGATCGGTACGAGGGCGGCGTGACAGAGGAACTGCCCCTGCCGTCAGAGAAAGCTGATTATATGCCGGAGGACGACGAGGATCTGGATATGTTTGATCTGGATGAGGAGGAAACCGTTCCGGAGGAAGCAATTCCGGCAGAAGTTCCGGAGAACCCCGTCTTCGGTACGGACGGAGCACCGGAGACAGAAACATATGGAGTCTCTGATCTGGAGGATCTGGACCTTGACCTGGATCTTGATCTGGATGATGAGCCGGTGACGGATCATGGAGCTGCCGGGGTTCCGGAAGATGATTTTGAATTTACAGTTCCGTCGCTGGAAGAGATGTCAGAGGAAAGCCGGCCGGAGGAAAATGGTGAAGACGAAGACGACGATCTGGATGCGGATTTTGATCTGCTGGAGGCGCTTTTGTCAGATTCTGTCCGGACTGAGAAGCCGGAAGGAGCTGACAGCATTGTAAACCGTGCCGCCCGGAAAGCCGGGCGAAGCCGGACAGAAGAGGCTTCCGGCACGGCAAAGCCGGCCAGAAGGATCCTGAAGGCTGACGGGCCGGAACAAACAGAGCCTGAGAAGCCGGATCATGATGATGATGATGACGATCTGGAATTCCTGGATCTGTAAGCGGACACAGATGAAATGAAAACAGGCGGAGCAGCTGCGGGCAGTTTGATTCCCGGGGCCGCGCCGCCTGAAATAATGTTTGACAAACGGACAGAGCAGTGCTACAATAAATACGCTAACACGCGTTAAAGCGCTAAAGTAATCAGAATAAGGAGACAGGACAAATGACATCACGAAAAGGAAATTTGATGATGGTCAGAGACGACATCAAGGTAGTGGACGCGACCATCAGAGACGGCGGACTTTGCAACAATTTTGAATTCACGGACGAGTTTGTGACAGAGCTTTATAAGACCAATATCAAAAGCGGCGTGGATTATATGGAATTCGGCTATAAAGCGAGCAAGGAGCTGTTTGATGTCAAGGCATATGGAAAATGGAAGTTCTGTGATGAGGGGGATATCCGGGCGATTGTAGGCGATAATATTTCGGACATGAAAATTTCTGTAATGGCCGACGTGGGCCGGTGCGATTTCAGAAAGGATTTTCTTCCGAAGGAGGAAAGCGTGATCGATATGGTCCGTGTCGCCTGCTATATCAATCAGATGCCGGCGGCGATCGAGATGGTGGAGTACCTTCATGACCTGGGCTATGAGACCTGCTGCAACATTATGGCAGTTTCCCAGTCCGGTTCCGACCAGCTGGAAGAGGCGCTGGCCATGCTGGCAGATTCCAGTGTGGACGTGATCTACCTGGTGGACAGCTATGGTTCCCTCTATCCGGAAAATGCTTCGGATATGGCGATGAAATACCTTGCTGTGGCGGAAAAAGCAGGGAAGAAAGTGGGATTCCACGGCCATAACAATCAGAACCTGGCCTTTGCCAATACCATTGAGGTCCTTTCCTACGGCGTCTCCTATCTGGACGCGACGGCGCAGGGCATGGGAAGGGGCGCCGGGAACTGCGCGATGGAGCTGCTGCTTGGTTTTCTCAAGAATCCCAAATATAATCTGTACAGCCTGCTGACCTTTATCGAGAAATACATGCTTCCCCTGAAAAAAGCAGGCGTGATGTGGGGATACGATCTTCAGTACATGTTTACGGGACAGCTGAACCGCCATCCCCGCGAGGCAATTGCGTTTACAGAAGAAAAGCGCAGTGATTACTGCGAATTTTATAAGTCTATGCTCGACAATTTCTGAAGGGGAGACCCGGCAGAGGAGGAACCGGGCTGCGGCTGGGCTGCGCTTCTGACCGGATAAAGAAAACGCGGCGTATCAAGGGCCTTTATGGAAAGGGAAACCTGGATGTAAAGGCTCTTTTTCTGTGGGACTCCAGATCCTGCCACTTGCATTACAGAGAAAACTGTGCTATTATACGTATAACAAATATAACGAAAGAAGCCGGGTGAAGAAAATGATAGTGAAAATAGATTTTAACAGTGATGAAGCGCTGTATATGCAGCTGAGAAATCAGATTATCATTGGCATCGCCACAGATACGATCAGAGAAGGAGATGTCCTTCCTTCCGTCAGAAGTCTGGCAGACACCATTGGAATTAATATGCATACGGTAAATAAAGCGTATACGGTCCTCAGGCAGGAGGGGTTTGTCAAGCTGGACCGCCGGCGCGGGGCTGTGATCGCCGTTGATTTTGACAAGATGCGGGCAATGGAAGAACTGATGTCAGATATGAAAGTGATTCTCGCGAAGGCAGCGTGCAAAAATATCAGCCGCAAAGAGATCTATGATCTGGTAGATACGGTAATGGATCAGTTTGGCTGCCCGGAAAAAGAGCAGGATTGGGAGGATTGACCATGTTATGTGAAAAGTGTAAGATGAGAGAGGCCAATATCCGGTATACAGAAGTGGTGGGCGGTGTGAAAACAGAGCATAATCTCTGCAGCCACTGCGCCAAGGAAATGGATTTTGGACATTATACAGCAATGTTTGATACAGATTATCCCATAGGAAAGCTTCTGTCCGATCTGTTCGGACTGGATATGGAGCAGGGAGACAGTGACGACCAGGCTTTGAATCAGGTGGTGTGCCCCACCTGTCATACAGCCTACAGTGATTTCGTGAGGGACAGCAGATTCGGATGTCCGGACTGCTACAGGGTCTTTGACCTGCTGATGAGCGAAAATATCAAAAAAATTCAGGGAAGCGATACCCATACCGGGAAGCATCCTCTGTACGTCCATGGAGAAGACGGAATCAGAGGGGAAGCGGACCGGGGATCCGCGGCGCCGGCCGATTCCCTCGCGCTGCTTCAGTCGAAGCTCAGAGAAGCGGTCGAGGAAGAAGAGTATGAGCTGGCGGCCAAATACAGAGACGAGATTAAAGAATTGAAGGAAAGGATGAACGCAGATGCTTAAATGGTATCAGGAGACAGAAGACCAGCATGATGTTTTCATGGCCGGACGGATCCGCCTGGTGCGGAACCTGGCGCATTATCCTTTTCCTGTAAAGCTTTCCGGCGAGGAAAGCGCGAAGCTGGAGGGCGAGCTGAGGGAGGGACTGTCCGGGATCGGTTCCGTGGACGGAAAGACCTTCCGGACACTTCCCCTTTCCTCCATGGAGGCGGAAGAGAAGGAGGCGCTCAGGGAACGGCGCAGCATCAACGGTGAAGGCGCGGAAAAAAGAGGAAAAGAAAGCCTTCTTCTTTCAGAAGATGAAAAGGTGAGCATTACGCTGGAAGGAGAGGATCATATCCGCCTTCAGTGTCTGTCCGGGAAAGCAGAGCTGGGCAGGCTCTGGAACGAGGCGGACCGTCTTGATAATTATATCAATGAACGGTTTGATTATGCGTATCATGAGAAATACGGATATCTCACGGCTTATCCCACCAATGTGGGAACCGGGCTGAGGGCGGGCATTACCCTTCATCTGCCCCTTCTTTCTGCCGGCAAGCAGTTTGGAAAGCTGGTCAGTGAGATGAGCCGGTTCGGCGTGGCGGTGAGAGGCGTGTACGGTGACGGAGCAGAAAATTACGGTTCTGTATATGAGGTATCCAACCAGAAAACGCTGGGAATGACAGAAGAAGAAATCATCGCGCTGGTGCAGCAGATGGCGGACCGCCTGGCGGCCAGTGAACGGAAGGTGAAATCTCTGACGCTCCGCAATCACAGGCTTGATCTGGAGGATGAGATTTATAAATCCTATGGCGTTCTGAAATATGCGAAAAAGCTTTCTGTGAAGGAAGCCATGACGTATCTTTCTCAGGTCAGAGTGGGAGAGATGGAAGGACTGCTCCAGCTGAAGGCCCCCGTGAATTTTTACGGCCTCATGATGGAGATACAGCCGGCAAATATGAAGATTCTGGCGCCGGAGGAAGAAAAAGCAGACATTGGCAGGGCGAGAGCGTCCTATATCCGGAAGATGCTGCCGGAGCTTGTCTGAAATGAAGGAGGACGATCATGTACAACAACAGATTTTCCAATAAGGCGGAAGCGGCGCTTTCACTGGCCGCGCAGATGGCTGCCGCCCTTGGGCAGGGATATGTGGGAACAGAGCATATCCTTCTGGGACTCCTCAGAGAGGGGACCAGCGCGGCCGCGCAGATTCTTGCCAATTACGGAATAGAGGAGGAGCGGGTGCTGGCGCTGATCAGGCAGCTCATCGCTCCCATGACGCCGGTGAATACGGCAGACCGGGGCGGATATTCGCCCAGGGCTGCCAGAGTGCTGGAGAACAGCTATAAGGAGGCGGTTCAGTTCAAGTCTCCCCTGATCGGGACAGAGCACATCCTGATCGCCATGCTGAAGGACGGCGAGTGTTCCGCCACAAGGCTTCTCAGCACCATGAATGTAAATATACAGCGGATGTATGTGGATATCCTGGCTTCCATGGGCGAGGATGCCAGCCAGTACAAGGACGAGCTGGAAGGCAAAGGAAAGGGACAGGGAAAAAGCACTACGCCGACCCTGGACAGCTACAGCCGGGATCTGACAGCTCTGGCGAAGGAAGGAAAGCTGGATCCGGTGATCGGAAGAGAGCATGAGATCGAGCGGGTGATCCAGATCCTGAGCAGGAGAACCAAGAACAATCCCTGCCTGATCGGCGAGCCCGGCGTCGGGAAAACTGCCATCGCGGAAGGCCTGGCCGCGAAGATCGTGGAGGGAAACATTCCCGATACGGTGAAGGGAAAGCGGGTCATGACACTGGATGTTTCCGGCATGGTGGCAGGCTCCAAGTACAGGGGCGAGTTTGAGGAAAGAATCAAAAACGTGCTGAAGGAAGTCCGGGCGGACGGCAATGTCCTGCTGTTCATCGACGAACTTCACACCATCATCGGCGCGGGAGGCGCGGAGGGCGCCATCGACGCGTCCAATATCCTGAAGCCTTCTCTGGCCCGGGGTGAGATCCAGGTGATCGGCGCGACTACCATAGACGAATACAGGAAATATATTGAAAAGGACGCGGCGCTGGAAAGAAGGTTCCAGCCGGTGATGGTGGAGGAGCCTTCGGAGGAAGAGGCTGTCGCGATCCTGAGAGGCCTGAAGGGAAAATATGAGGAGCACCATCAGGTGACGATCACGGAGAATGCCATTGAGGCCGCGGTCAAGCTGTCTTCCCGCTACATCAATGACCGGTTCCTGCCGGATAAGGCCATCGATCTGCTGGATGAGGCTTCTTCAAAGGTCCGGCTGACGACCTATGCCCAGCCGGAGGAGATCAAGAAGCTGGAGGCGGACATCGCCGCGCTGGAGGAACAGAAGGTGGCTGCCATTCAGACGGAAGCCTATGAAAAGGCCGGTGAGATCAAAAAGAAGCAGCAGAGAAAGCGGGACCGTCAGGAAAAGATCCTTGCGAAATGGGAAAAGGAGAAGAGCGGAAAGAAGCTTTATGTCACAGAGAATGAAATCGCGGATGTGGTATCCGGCTGGACCAAGATTCCGGTGAAAAAGCTGGAGGAAGGAGAGGCTGAAAGACTGAGAAATCTGGAAAGCATTCTCCATGAGCGGGTGATCGGCCAGGAGGAGGCGGTGACCGCCGTCTCGAAGGCAATCCGGAGAGGCCGGGTAGGCCTTAAGGACCCGGGCAGGCCCATCGGCTCCTTCCTGTTTCTCGGGCCCACCGGCGTAGGCAAGACAGAGCTTTCCAAGGCTCTGGCTGAAGCCATGTTCGGCACGGAAAACGCCATGATCCGCGTCGATATGTCAGAATATATGGAGAAGCACAGCGTATCCAAGATCGTGGGATCTCCGCCCGGATATGTGGGATATGAAGAAGGCGGACAGCTCAGCGAGAAGGTGCGCCGGAACCCGTATTCTGTCATTTTGTTTGACGAGATTGAAAAAGCCCATCCTGACGTGTTCAATATCCTCCTGCAGGTACTGGATGACGGTCATATCACAGATGCCCAGGGAAGGAAGATCGATTTCAAAAATACGGTTCTGATCATGACCTCCAACGCGGGGGCTTCCAGGATCGTGGAGCCGAAAAAACTGGGATTCGGCGCCGTCAGCACCGAAAAGGAAGATTATGAATATATGAAAAACGGCGTGATGGAAGAAGTGCGCCGGATCTTCAAGCCGGAATTCCTCAACAGGATTGACGAGACCATTGTGTTCCATGCTCTTACGAAGGAAGATATCGGACGCATTGTGGATATTATGATGAAAAATCTCGGAAAGAGAACGAAAGAGCAGATGGATATCACTCTGGCCATGGATGACGCCGCAAAAGCCCAGATCATTGAGAAGGGATACGACCAGAAGTACGGAGCGAGACCGCTGCGCCGCACGATCCAGACTGAAGTGGAGGATAAGCTGGCGGAAGAAATCCTCAACGGCAGTGTAAAGAAGGGGGATACGGTGGCGATTTCGGCACAGGACGACAAACTGGTTTTTTCTGTTTGAAAATTTGTTAATTATGTCTGGTAAAAAGTCGGATTTTATACTATAATGAATCAAAATATGGCTGCCCGGCCGGCCTGCGCCGAACAACGCGGGCAGACCGGTTTCAGGCAGCTGTACATATGAAACTCAGACCGCACGGGATCAGACCTCCCGGGGGCGGCAGACAACAACATCAGGAGGGGCGAATTATGCCGGCAGTTAAGGAATTAATACGTACAGAAGACAACGGAACCATCAGCTTTGGAGATTACACTCTGGGCACCAAGTCAAAGGTTGAGGACTTTGAGTTCAACGGAGATTTATATAAGGTCAAGACATTTTATGAGATCACCAAGCTGGAACGGAACGGAATGTTTGTTTATGAGTCCGTGCCCGGGACAGCCGTGAACCAGTTCAGAGCAGACGCCGGAGGCGTAAGCTTTTCTGTGGAAGGCGACAGGGACGCGCAGATTACCGTCGAGCTGGAGGATGACGCGGACTATGATGTGCGGATCGGCAGCGAGGACGCGGGGGTCATGAAGACCAACATGAGCGGAAAGCTGACCATGAGCGTGGAGCTTGCCGAGGGCGATTCCGTTCACATTGAAGTGAAAAAACGCTGACAAAATAAGGAAAACTGGACAGCAGGAACCAGACTGGGCTGCCGGAGGGCTTTTGAAGTCCCGGCAGCCTTTGCGTTTGCGCGATACGCCCGCGGAGCCGGTTTTCCTGACAGAAACAGGTTAAAAGGGGATTACAGTATGGCCAGATCAAAAGGAACCGTATTTTTCTGTACAGAATGCGGTTATGAGTCATCCAAGTGGATGGGACAGTGCCCGGGCTGCAGGGCGTGGAATACGTTTGCGGAGGCGCCGTCCGGGAAGGGAACGAAGACGGCGGGAGCGGCGGGGATTGTCCGGAAAAGCGGCAGAGATGAGAAGCCCAAAAGACTGGCGGAGATCGAAACGGCAAAGGAGACGCGGGTCAGCACCCAGATGACAGAGCTGGACCGGGTGCTCGGCGGCGGCCTGGTGGCAGGATCCCTGATCCTGGTGGGCGGCGATCCGGGAATCGGAAAATCCACACTGCTCCTGCAGGTGTGCCGTAATCTGGCAGAAAAGGGACATAAAGTTCTTTACATTTCGGGAGAAGAATCTCTGGGCCAGATCCGTCTCCGGGCCGACAGACTGGGACAGTTTTCCGGTGAGCTGCTGTTTTTCTGCGAGACGGACCTGGATATGATCGCCGGCGTCATCGAAGAGGAACAGCCGGAAGCCGTGGTGATCGATTCCATCCAGACCATGTACCGGGAGGAGGCAGGAGCCGCGCCGGGCAGTGTGGGGCAGGTGAGAGAATCAACCCATGTGCTCATGCGTCTGGCAAAGGAGAATAACATTACCATTTTTATCGTAGGGCATGTGACGAAGGAAGGAACTGTGGCGGGTCCCAAAATGCTGGAGCATATGGTGGACACCGTGCTGTACTTTGAAGGAGAAAAAAATGCCTCCTACCGGATCCTGCGGAGTGTAAAGAACCGGTTTGGCTCCACTAACGAGATCGGTGTGTTTGAGATGGAGCATGACGGCCTCCATCAGGTTCTCAATCCGTCCGAATATATGCTGAGCGGAAAGCCGGAGGGAGCCTCCGGTTCTGTGACAGCGTGCATCATGGAAGGAACAAGGCCGGTGCTCCTGGAAATTCAGGCGCTGGTGTGCCGGACCAATTTCGGACTGCCCAGACGGACAGCGGCGGGAACCGATTACAACCGGGTGAATCTTCTGATCGCTGTGCTGGAAAAACGGGCAGGACTGCGTCTGTCAGACTGCGACGCCTACGTGAACATTGCCGGAGGCCTGAAGGTCAGCGAGCCTTCCCTGGATCTGGGAATCGTCATGGCGCTTGCTTCCAGCCAGCGGGATGTTCCCGTGGATGACAGAATGATGATTTTCGGCGAGGTAGGGCTGTCCGGTGAAGTGAGAGCTGTGAGCATGGCGGAAAAGCGGATCCGGGAGGCCGGGAAGCTGGGATTCACTTCCTGCATGCTGCCCCGGGTCTGCCTGGACAGGATGCGGGAAAGACCGGACGGGATCCGGCTGATCGGCGTCCGGAATGTGCGGGAAGCCATTCAGTGTCTGCAGCCTCTCAGCGGAGCCTGAAGAAGGCCAGGATGATCAGAAGAACGCCTCCGAGCCACCCCAGCTCCATGTGCGTCCGGCGGGAGAGCGTCTGTCCGAGAAAACTGCCGCCCAGGATGGCTGCGGTCCCTGTCACAAAGACAGCCGCCAGAGCCGGGACAAACCAGACCGGAAGGGTTCCTGCACCGAGACCGGCTGCGGCGCTGTCGATAGAGAGCGCGATGCCCAGAGAAACGGCCTCAGAGGCGGAGAGGCAGCTGTCATGGTCTTTGTTGGCCCGGTCTGTCTGCTTTTTGCAGGAACGGTCAAACAGTTTGACGGTTCCCAGGACCAGGAGGATGAGAAAGCCCAGGTCTGCGGTGAGGGGTTCTGGGAGAAAATGGCATACCAGATGTCCGGCGGACAGAGAAACCGCCAGCGTCAGGCAGGAGATCAGAGACAGGATGAAGACGGAGGCAGGAGGAATCCGAACCCGGTCTATGCCGTAAGCGAAGCCGGCGGCGAAGGAATCGATGGAAAGCGCCAGAGCCAGCAGAATCGTTTCCAGTAAGAATTCTGTCATGAAAATCAAACCAATTCAGATTGTCTGTCTGTATCATAATATTCCGTCAGAAAATGTTCGGTGCGGGAAAACGGATGGTGCAGAATCAGTCTGAAAGAAAAGGAGGAAGATCAAAAATGGAGAAATACAGATGCATTGCCCTGGACCTGGACGGAACCCTGCTGGCTGACGACGGGAGCCTGTCTCCGGCCAGCAGGCGGACGCTGGAGGAGGCCATGGCCTCGGGCGTCCATGTGGTGGTGGCCAGCGGAAGGGCTTTTTCTACCCTTCCTTCCTGTATCACATCGATTCCGGGAATTGAATATGCCATCACCTCCAACGGAGCGGCGGTTTACCGCATGCCCGGGGCGGAATGCCTTTGTGTCCACAAGCTGAAAACGGAGGCGGTGAAGCGGGTTCTGGAAATTGCCGGACGGGAACTGGAGCAGCCTCTGTATGAAGCCTTTATTGACGGATGCGCCTATGCCCCGGCCGACTATGTGGAGCATCCGGAACGTTATGGGCTGACAGGCCGGTCAGCATCCTATGTGCAATCAACCAGGAAGCCCTGCGCTGATTTCGCGGCGTTTCTGGAAGCGCATATGGGCGAACTGGACAGCCTGGATCTGGTGTTCCAGGACCAGAGCGAGAAAAAACGGATCTGGGAAATTCTGGAACGGGAAACAGAGCATATTTACATAACGGCTTCTGTACCGAGACTGCTGGAGATTTCAGATGAGCTGTCAGGAAAAGCGCAGGCGCTGTCCTATGTCCTGGACCGTCTGGGGCTGACTGCGCGGCAGGCGGCCGCCTTTGGAAATGCCGATAATGACGCGGATATGCTGAGATTTGCCGGCCTGGGGATCGCGGTGGAGAACGCGACGGAGCAATGCAGAAAAGCGGCGGACCGGGTGGTGGAGTCCAACAACGAAGAAGGGGCGGCCAGGGAGATCAGGAGATTGCTGGCGCTGCCGTGAAAAACAGATATATTGAAATTCCCCGCGGGAATCAGGGGCCTGCAGCCGGCATCCTGACTTCCGCGGGGATTTGCTTAACAGGGCACTTTGCTTTGTGGCGCGGTTCAATCCGGAAGGGCCACCAGCGCGCAGCAGTTGGGCTGGTCAATCTTCAGCGGGGCCGCGTGCATGTAAAAATAGTTCTTTTCAGGCACCCAGGTGAAAAACGTGATCGTGCCGGTTTCATGATTGACGGAATAAATGTGCTTCCCATCAGGGAACATGCCGATATCCTTGGGATATTCACCGCTTACCGGCAGAACAACCCTCTGATTCAGGAGTCCTGTGGCGGGATCCCGGTCATAAATCCCGATGCTGTTGTCCCCTGCATTGGAACAGAGCACCAGCTTTTCGTCGCGGGAAAATCTGAGCGCGGCCGCCGCGTTGACATTGCTGTGCTTGCGGCCGAGCGTGGATACCTGCTGGAGCAGCTCAAAACGGGGATATCCGGAGCTTCCGTCATAGGAGTATACAGACAGATAATTTTTCAGCTGAGAAATCACGTACATGAATTTCCCGTCTGAGGAAAAGCGGAGGAACCGGGGCGCGGATTCCAGCTCACACCGGACTGCGTCAACCAGCCGGATCGTACCGAGGCTGGGATCAAACCGGAAAATTTTGATCTGGTCGATTCCCAGGTCCACTACGCAGAGAAATTTTTCATCAGGAGTCAGGCGGGAGCAGCTGATATGAGGACGGAAATTCCGTTCCGCGATGCTTCCGATCCCTTTGTCGTAAAAGCTGTCTGTGATCCTGCCGGCGCTGCCGTCCTCATTCATGCGGAGAATCGTCACTTTTCCGTCATGATAGCCGGATATAAACATGTAGCTGCCAATGCGGTTGGTGGAAATGTGGCAGCCTCTCATGCCGCGGATCGTAGCTGTTCCCATATACTGCAGGTCGCCGTCGGGCTGAATCCGGTAGCTGACGATCCCGTCGTCCGCGATAGAAAAAAGCCGGGAACCGTCCAGAGATGGAGAAATATAAGACGAATTGTTGATGGCAATCTCCTTTCGCGGGACAAATACGCCTTTTTCCGTATCCACATCATAAATGGTGATTCCCTGACTGTTGCCGATATATGTGTAAGAACCTACGTATGCTACATATTTCTTTCCCAAAATAAGTCCTCCTGTGTTTCTTTTCTCCAATCATACCATATTCGGCACCGTTTGTTAAGTACTGCTTCCGTAAGATTCAGGTCAGAAATTCCACGCATTCTGTTCTTTGCAGAAAAGTAAGATCGGCATTGACGGGAATGGAAAAACGCGGTATATTTATAAGAGGTTAGCATACGCTAACCACTTTTTCTGAAGAACGGTTAGTTAATGCTAATAAAATTACGGAAGAACAGAGATCAGAAGCAGAGGAGAGAACGTCATGGCTGTGGAATGGAACGAGATCCAGCAGAATGGAACGGCGCGGACGGGATCCCTGGAGCAGGGAGCCTGTGTCTGCCGCGCCGCGGACGGAGCCGGGGAGTTGCTTATGACCAGCTATGAAGTATTTCCCGGCATTGTGGTCATATATAAGGACGCACGCCTGAAACGGTACTGCATGCCGCGGCTGGAGGGATCGCGGGTCTTTGAGATCAATCACTGTCTGGAGGGAAGGATGGAGTGCGATTCGGGAGAGGAGTTTTTTTATCTGACGCCGGGAGACTTTTCCATCAGCAGGCAGAGTGACGGCAATCAGGAGACTTGTTTTCCCCTCGGCCGTTATTACGGAATCACCATACTGGTCGATGCGGACAGGACACCCTGCTGTCTTTCCTGTGTGCTGGAGGATGTTGATGTCAGGCCTGCGGAGCTGCTGGAGCAGCGGATAGGGGAGTCTGGCCGCTTGATACTGCGGGATGATCCCCGGCTGGCCCATATCTTTTCAGAGCTGTACTCTGCGCCGGAAGCGGTCAAAAAAGGGTATCTGAAGATCAAGGTGCTGGAGCTGTTTCTGTTTCTGGCAGGGACAGAACCCGGGCGGGCAGAACCGTGCTGCACCGGAGGACAGGTCAGTCTGGCCAGGCGGGCAGGGGCTTTTATCACGGCTCATATGGATCAGAAGGTCACCATTGGCCAGCTGGCCGGCGTGTTCCATGTGTCTGCGACCCAGCTGAAAAACAGCTTCAAAGAGGTTTACGGTATTTCTGTTTATGCCTACATCCGGGCTCAGAAAATGCACGCGGCGGCGCTGATGCTGAAGCAGACGGATCATACCGTACTGGATGTGGCCGGCCGGTTCGGCTATGACAACGGAAGCAAATTCGCCAAGGCCTTCCGGGATGTGATGGGCATGTCGCCGAAGGAATACCGGCAGAAGGAGCAGCAGAAAAGCCGGCGGAAACTGGCGGAACAACAGAAAAAGGCAGACTGAAGGCGTTCTGCGTGTCTGAATAAATGTCTGAATGGAGCGGAAATAAAATGCATAATTCATTATAATTAATTTTTAAAAATACGAGGACGGTGATGAAATGAAGAAGCACAAACTGTTTGCGTGGCTCACTGTGTTTTGTTTTTTAATGGCAATGATTACAGGATATGAGAGAAAGTAGGAGGAATGACGATGAAATCTATTTGGAAACAGATCGGTATTTTTGCAGGCGGAGTCCTGTTCGGAACGGCGGGGATCAAGATCCTGGGCAGCAAGGACGCGAAAAAGGCTTATACCCATACGACGGCGGCAGTGCTGAGGGCGAAAGAAAGTGTTATGACCGCGGTCACGAAAGTAAGGGAGAACGCGGATGATATCCTGGCAGATGCGAAGGACATCAATGAAAAAAGAGCGGAAGAGGAGATCGTTGAGGATGCTTCCGGAAGTGAAGATGAGCAGACAGAAGAGCAGGGATCTGTATGAGATGTAAGATACTGCATCAGTCTGCCGGCAGAATCAGGGTCCATATGCTGGTCAGCCGCATGACTCTGGAGCAGGCAGACGTGCTGGAATATTATCTGAGGGCTGAAGACGGCGTCACAGATGTCAGAGTATATGACAGAACCTGTGACGCGGTTATTTATTATGCGGGAGAACGCGGAGACATTCTTTCTGCCCTGAGCCGGTTCTCTTTTGAAGACGAAGGCGCCAGGGCACTGGTGCCCGACCACACATCAAGAGCGCTGAACCGGCAGTATGAGGACAGGCTGGTGGGAACCGTATGCGGGCGGGCCTTCAGCCGGCTGTTTATTCCGGCGCCGGTCAGAGCCGCCATTGCTGCCTGCAAAGCGGTGGGGTATCTGGTGAAGGGCCTGAGAGTGCTGGCCAGAGGAAGACTGGAAGTGGCGGTGCTGGATGCCACTGCCATTACCGTTTCCATGATCAGGGGCGATTATAACACCGCCTCCTCTGTCATGTTCCTTCTGCGCATCGGAGAGACCCTGGAGGAGTGGACGCATAAAAAATCTGTTGATGATCTTGCCAGGACCATGTCCCTTAACGTGGACAGGATCTGGGTGAAGACAGAAGCGGGAGAGGAAATCCTTGTTCCCGCGTCCCGTGTCAGAGTAGGGGATACCATTGTGGTGCGTACCGGCGCCATGATCCCTCTGGACGGAAAAGTGGTGTCAGGAGAGGCGGCGGTCAATCAGTCTTCCATTACAGGGGAAGCTCTCCCTGTGAGGAAAGAATGCGGAAGCTATGTCTACGCGGGAACGGTGGTAGAAGAAGGCGAGTGCCTGATCTGCGTCGACAAGGGATCCGGCGAGGGACGCTATGACAGGGTGGTCCGGATGATCGAGGATTCAGAAAAGCTGAAGTCCGCCACGGAAGACAAAGCGTCCCATTTAGCGGACAGACTTGTGCCCTACAGTCTGGGCGGCACCATTCTCACCTATTTTCTGACAGGGAATGTGACGAAAGCGCTTTCGATCCTGATGGTGGACTTCTCCTGCGCGCTGAAGCTGTCCATGCCTCTGGCCGTGCTTTCCGCCATGCGTGAAGCAGGCCTGCATCATATTACCGTGAAGGGCGGCCGTTTCCTGGAAGCCGTTTCAGAGGCGGATACCATTGTGTTTGACAAGACGGGAACTCTGACCTACGCGACCCCCAAAGTGGCGGCGGTGGTGCCATTCGGAGGAAGGGAAGAGGAGGAGATGCTCCGGCTGGCAGCCTGTCTGGAGGAGCATTATCCCCATTCCATGGCCAATGCCGTGGTGCAGGAAGCGAAGAACCGGGATCTGCGCCATGAGGAACGCCATTCCAGGGTGGAATATGTGGTAGCCCACGGGATTTCCAGCATGATCGACGAGGAACGGGTCCTGATCGGCAGCTATCATTTTATTTTCCAGGACGAGGGCTGTTTTGTCAGGCCGGAGGAACAGGAAAAGTTTGACAGCCTGCCGGAAGCATATTCTCATCTTTATATGGCTATTTCCGGTGAACTGGCGGCCGTCATCTGCATCGAGGATCCGCTCCGGAAGGAAGCGCGGGATGTGGTGGACCGTCTGCACGGACTGGGCATCAGCAGAGTGGTCATGATGACGGGAGACAATGAAAAAACCGCCAGGGCAGTCGCGGCTGCTGTCGGTGTGGATGAATATCATGCGGAGGTGCTGCCGGAGGATAAGGCCGCCTTTATCAAGACGGAGCACGCGGCAGGACGAAAGGTGATCATGGTCGGAGACGGTGTCAATGACTCACCGGCTCTTTCCGAGGCGGACGCGGGGATCGCCATCAGCGCGGGCGCCGCCATCGCCAGGGAAATTGCGGATATTACGGTGTCGGCGGACCATCTGTCGGCGCTGGTGACGCTGAAGCTGCTCAGCGACGCGCTGATGAAACGGATCCAACGCAATTATCGTTTTATCATTGCCTTTAATCTGATGCTGATTGGGCTGGGCGCAGGCGGCGTGCTGCAGCCGGCTGCGTCGGCTCTGCTCCACAATATGTCCACGCTGGGGATCAGTCTGGAAAGCATGACGAATCTGCTGGAATCGTGAGTCAGCCAGGATATCTGTTTGGAGCCTTCTTCTTTCTGTTTGGAGTGGAGGAAGGCTCCATTTTACGTTATCTTGTTACATGAAGTTAGTTATATCTAACTAAAGGAGGGAGCAAAGTGTCAGAAGCAGCTTTTATCCGTCACTGTTCTCCGACGCTGGCGGGACTGAAAACGGCAAGTCTGTTTACCAGCACATATTCATCAGAAGCAGAGGTGACGCGGATGGTGCGCCGCCTGAATCAGACCCTCGGACCCAGGGGGCTTAAGATCCTGCCCCTGCGCTATGCCAAAGGACGGGTTCTGATCTATGTATACCGCCCTTCCAGGCTGACGGAGGATCTGAAGGGCAGTTTTGCCCGCGGTCTGCTGGAAAGCAGGGGATATCCCTGCGGAAGTGCGGAGGGATGTGTAGCCAGACTGGCCCGCCGTCTGAAAGAAAACGGGGAATTTCCCCATGAAATCGGCCTGTTTCTGGGATATCCGCCGGAAGATGTGAGAGGCTTCATAGAAAACAGAGGCGGGGCCTGCAAATGCACGGGGTTCTGGAAGGTATACGGAGACGAGGAACAGGCACGGAAAAAATTTGCGAAATACAGAAAATGCACAGATGTTTACTGGAGACAGTGGACCGGGGGAACGTCTATTGAACGGCTTACCGTGGCCGTTTGATATGTTTAGATCAGGAACGGCAGAAGTAGATGCTGTTTCCTGGAAATATTATACAGAAAGGTTGGTTTTACATCATGAGCAAAGTAGCAGTCGTTTATTGGAGCGGAACAGGAAATACAGAGGCCATGGCCGAGGCGGTGGCAGAGGGCGCGAAAGAAAAGGGCGCGGAGGTATCGACATTTACGCCCGACGATTTTGAAGCGGGGAAAATGGACGAATTTGACGCAGTGGCCTTTGGCTGCCCCGCTATGGGAGACGAGGTTCTGGAGGAGACCATCTTTGAACCCATGTTTGACGCATGCAAGGAAAAGCTGAAGGGAAAAAGGATCGCGCTTTTCGGCTCCTACGGATGGGGAGACGGCGAGTGGATGAGAAATTGGGAGGAAAGCTGCAAGAGCGAAGGCGCCGTGCTGGCCTGCGGCAGCGTGACCTGTGCCGACGCTCCTGATGACGAAGCATCGGCCGCCTGCAGGGAGCTGGGAGCGGCCCTGGCATAACCGCCGTACCCGTCAAAATATGTAAAAAATGAATATAGAATGAAAATTCCCGAAAAAAGTGATTGACAGGAAGACAGAAATATGTATAATAAAAGCTGTTTCTGTGTTTAGAGATACTAAACTTTTTGTTTATTTTTAGTTTTCGGGGAACAGAAAAGAGTCCCTTAAAAGGGACTTTTTTTGCGCCGCAGAGAGAGAGGCCAAAGGACGATGAATATCGGGCAGAAGCTGAAAGAACTCAGAGTGCTGAAGGGACTTACCCAGGAGGAGCTGGCGGACAGAGCGGAGCTTTCCAAGGGATTTATTTCACAGCTGGAGCGGGATCTGACGTCTCCGTCGATCGCGACGCTGACAGATATCCTCCAGTGTCTGGGAACTACGCTCAACGAGTTTTTTACAGAAGACGTGGAGGAACAGATCGTATTCGGAGTGGAAGACTATTTTGTAAAAAAGGATGAAGAACTCAGGAATACGATTCAGTGGATCATTCCCAATGCCCAGAAAAATATCATGGAGCCCATTCTTCTGACTCTGGAAAAAGGCGGAGCCACTTATCCGGATACGCCCCATGAAGGAGAGGAATTTGGATATGTGCTGCAGGGCAGCATTGTGATTCACGTCGGGGCAAAGAGCTACCGGGCCAAAAAAGGGGAATCCTTTTATTTTACGCCGGATAAACAACATTATCTTACATCGAAGGCAGGAGCTGTCATCATATGGGTCAGCTCACCGCCCAGCTTTTAGGAGGTACGCAGATGAGCAATACACCACTGATCCAGCTGGAAGGCGTGTCAAAGTCGTTTGACAAAACAATGGTTCTGGACGACCTGAACCTGTCTATTCAGGAGAATGAGTTTATGACCCTGCTGGGCCCGAGCGGCTGCGGCAAAACGACGACGCTCCGTATCATCGGCGGATTTGAGAAGCCTGATACGGGAAAGTTTTTTTTTGACGGCAGAGATATTACGAATCTGGCGCCAAACAAGCGGCCCCTGAATACGGTATTTCAGAAGTATGCTCTGTTTTCCCATATGAATATTGCGGAGAACATCGCTTTCGGACTGAAGATCAAAGGCAAATCAAAGGCTTATATTAACGATAAGATCAAATACGCTCTGAAGCTGGTCAATCTGGACGGGTTTGAGAAACGCAGCGTTGCTTCTCTGAGCGGCGGACAGCAGCAGAGAATCGCCATAGCCAGGGCAATCGTCAATGAACCGAAGGTGCTGCTCCTGGATGAGCCTCTGGGTGCGCTGGATCTGAAGCTGCGCCAGGATATGCAGTATGAGCTGATCCGGCTGAAAAATGAGCTGGGCATTACCTTCATCTATGTGACCCATGACCAGGAGGAAGCGCTGACCATGTCCGATACCATCGTGGTCATGAATCAGGGATATATTCAGCAGATGGGGACGCCTGAGGATATTTACAATGAACCGGAAAACGCTTTTGTGGCGGACTTTATCGGAGACAGCAATATCATTGACGGTACGATGATCCGGGATGAGCTGGTGGAGATCCTGGGGGTGCGCTTTGCCTGCGTGGATACGGGATTCGGGCAGAACCGGCCTGTGGACGTGGTGATCCGTCCGGAGGATGTGGAGCTTCTGCCGCAGGGGGAAGGTACCATGGAAGGCGTTGTCACCCATCTGATCTTCAAAGGCGTGCATTATGAGATGGAAGTGACAGCCGGCGGCTTCGAGTGGCTGGTCCATTCCACAGTCTGTCATCCGGTGGGAACGAAGGTCAGCATACATGTGGACCCCTTCAACATTCAGATCATGAAGAAGCCGGAGTCCGAGGATGAGGAGGCGGTGGGAGTCAATGAGTAAGAAATTATTGTCCGCGCCTTATCTGGTATGGATGATCGGTTTTACCATTATCCCTCTGGCGCTGATCGTCTATTACGGACTCACGGATCGATCGGGAGCATTTACTCTGGAGAACATCATGGCGATCGCGACGCCGGAGCGGATGAACGCGCTGATCCGTTCGCTCAAGCTGTCCCTGATCAGTACAGCGGTCTGTCTTGTGCTGGCTTATCCGCTGGCCATGATCCTGAAAAGTCTGAAGGTAAAGCAGAGCAGTTTTATTGTGTTTATATTTATTCTTCCCATGTGGATGAATTTCCTTCTGAGAACAATGGCGTGGCAGACGCTTCTGGACAGGAACGGCGTGATCAATCAGATCCTGAATTTTCTGCATCTGCCTCAGCTCAATATCATCAATACACAGACTGCCATTGTATTCGGCATGGTTTATAATTTCCTGCCTTTTATGGTATTGCCCATTTACAATGTGCTGGTAAAAATCGGAGACGATACGGTGGAGGCGGCGCGGGATCTGGGAGCCAACAGCGTCCAGACCTTTTTCCGGGTGATCCTGCCCCTCAGTGTGCCGGGCGTGGTGAGCGGCATTACCATGGTGTTCGTGCCGGCTCTGACCACCTTCGTGATTTCGGATCTGCTGGGCGGAGGCATGGTGCTTCTGATCGGCAATGTGATCGAGCAGGAATTTACCTTTACGGCCAACTGGAATCAGGGGGCAGGGCTTTCCCTGGTGCTGATGGTGTTCATTCTGATCAGCATGGCCCTGCTGGCCAAGTATGATAAAGACGGAGAGGGGGCGTCGTTTTGATCGGACGGTTTTTCAAACGGTTTTATCTCGTGGTGATTTTTATTTTTCTGTATGTGCCGATCGTGGCGCTGATGATCCTGTCATTCAATAACTCAAAATATATGTCCCAGTGGGACGGCTTCAGTCTGAAATGGTATGAGCAGCTGTTCAGCAGCAGCCTGATCATGTCCGCTTTATGGAACACCCTGATCATCGCGTTCCTGTCGGCGCTGATCGCCACCATAATCGGGACAGTTGCATGCATCGGAATCAATAACATGAAGAAGGTGCCCAGAACGATCGTGATGGGGATGAACAATATTCCGCTGATGAACGCGGATATCGTGACCGGGATTTCCCTGATGCTCTGTTTTATCGCGTTTGGGGTCAGCCTGGGGTTCGGCACCATTCTGATCGCCCATATTACATTTAATATTCCCTATGTGGTCCTGAGTGTCATGCCGAAAATGAAGCAGACGGAGAAGAGTACATATGAGGCGGCTGTGGATCTGGGGGCAACGCCTGTCCAGGCGTTTTTCAAGGTGGTATTTCCCGATATCCTTCCGGGGATCCTGTCAGGATTTCTGCTGTCCTTTACGATGTCCCTGGATGATTTTACCATTACCCATTTCACAAAGGGGGCGGGCATCAATACCCTGTCTACCCTGATTTACAGCGAGGTGCGCAAGGGCGTGCGGCCCAGTTTGTACGCGCTGTCAACGATATTGTTCCTGGCAGTCCTGATCCTGCTGATCATCGCGAATCTGCCGAAGGGAAAGAGCAAAGAGAAAGAGCTTATAAAGGAGAGATGACGAGAAATGAAAAAGAGAATGCTTGCGGCGGCGCTTGCTGCCATGATGTGTGTTTCCTTTACTGCCGGCTGCGGCGGGGGATCGGAAGATTCGGGAGAAAAGGTTTATGTTTACAACTGGGGCGAATACATCGACGAAGAAGTGATCCAGATGTTTGAGGAAGAGACGGGGATCGAAGTGGTCTACGATACATTTGAGACCAACGAGGAAATGTATCCGGTCATCGAAGCGGGCGGCAGAGTCTATGATGTGGTATGTCCTTCCGACTATATGATTGAAAAGATGATTGCGAATGATCTGCTGGCTGAGATCAATTTTGACAATGTTCCCAATATCCAGTATGTCAGCGACAGTATTATGGAAGGCTCAAAAGCCTTTGACCCGGAAAATAAATATTCGGTGCCCTATACCTTTGGAACACTGGGAATTCTTTACAATACGTCCATGATCGATGAGGAGATCACCAGCTGGACTTCCCTGTGGAATGAAGAATATGAGGGAAATATTCTGATGTACAACAGTCCCAGAGATCTGTTTACGGCGCCTCTGGCGATCCTGGGCTACTCCCTGAATACGACGGACGAGAATGAGCTGAATGAGGCAAAGGAGATGCTCCTCGAGCAGAAGCCTCTGGTTCAGAGATATGTCATGGATCAGATCAAGGACAGCATGATCTCCGGCAGCGCTGCTATTGCCATGTGCTATTCAGGCGAGGTGCTGCAGCTGCAGGAAGGGAATTCAGATCTGGCTTATGTGGTGCCGGAAGAAGGCAGCAATTATTTTATCGATTCCTGGGTAATTCCCGCGAATGCTGAGAACAAAGAGAATGCGGAAGCCTGGATCAATTTCCTGAACAAACCGGAAATTGCCCTGAAAAATTTTGAGTATATTACCTATTCAACGCCCAATACCGGAGCCCAGGAGCTGATGGATGAAGAGCTTCTTTCCAATCCGGCGGTATTCCCCGGCGAGGATATCCTGTCCAAGTGTGAGGTGTTCCATTCTCTGGGAGAAGAAGGGGATGATCTGTTCAATGAGATGTGGATGGAGATCAGAGACGCAGATGTGTAAATAAGTTCGGAGAAGAGCCGTTGGTCTGATTTTGAAATGAACGGCTGTATGAAACAGTTGCTGTAATTACTTGAGGGGAGGCCGTGTGTTTCTGGCTTCCCCTTTTTGTTCTCAATGTGCCACGTCCCTGCCAGGAATGCAATATCTCTGCAAGGTTTCCAGATGTCCGATTTAAAGATAATAAAGGCCTCTGAATCATTATAAAATGGAGGGAAAAGCAGCAATGCGCATTCGGGAGTTTTCACTGTCTTTTTCTTAATTCTTTCTTATGAAACAGCTGGAAACAGTGAATAGGACTTTACCACGAGGAAAAACCGTGTTAAAATGTCAGAGTACGTTTTTACACAGTTTTTTGAAAGGGATGATGATTTGAAATTTGACTTTCATTGCCATACAAGGAACGGCTCTCTTGATGCGAAGGTAGATATTGTAGAGTATGCGAACCTTCTCAGAGAGCAGGGGTTTGGGGGAATGATGGTTACCGATCACAACAGTTACAACGGGTATCGGGCCTGGAGGCGGTACGCTGAAAGGACAGGCGGATTTGAGGATTTTACAGTATTGAAAGGGATTGAGTATGATACACTCGATGCGGGACATATTCTGGTAGTCATGCCGGATGATGTCCGTCTGAAGCTTCTGGAAATCCGCGGCCTGCCGGTACGCATGCTGATAAAAGTGGTTCACGGATACGGAGGTATTCTCGGGCCGGCTCATCCTTACGGAGCCAAATTCCTGAGCGCCATGTGCTCTGAACGGCTCAGGCGGGATGAAACACTGATTCATGAATTTGATTTTGTGGAAACGTTTAATACCTGTGAGCTTGTCCAGTCCAATGAAAAAGCCAGAAAACTGGCAGAGCAGTACGGAAAGGTCTGCTTCGGCGGATCGGATTCTCACAGAGCCGAATATATTGGGATGGGCTACACTGAGATCAGGCATCCGGTGACTTGCTGCAATGACCTGATCCGTCTGGTGAAAGCCCATGAGATCGCGGGATGCGGCGGCACAGAGCGAAAGCCGAAGGAGCGGACTGCGGCGGTGCAGGCAATGCTGGGGGCGGCCTGGAAGGTTTATAACAGAGGGCTGGCCGTGGCAAAGGCCCATGCGAGGACAACGGGACTGAGGGCCCTGGGACTTCAGAGTCCGGCCCACGGTCTGTAAAAGCGGAAATGCTGTAAATGGAGGAAACAGATCATGCGAGGGTTGCGTCAATGGATGTCTGATCATAGTGAGATTGCGGGCATTCTTGTGTTTTTATTAATTGTAGTCGTCATAAGCGGCATTTCTTACGGGATCAGCTATGCTACCGGCCGGGGAAGCGGAAGAACAGGGCAGGTACAGGAAAGCAGAACGGAGGAGACAACAGAAGAAACCTCAGAGCATGCGGATGAGAGCTCTTCTGCAGAGAGCCAGGCGGAAAGCGAATCGTCTTCCGCGGCACAGACAGAGCCTGCTTCTTCAGAGGCTTCCGGGAACGAATCTTCATCCGCGGCGTCGGGAAACGGGACGGCGTCTGAACCCTCTGTGGGAGATACCATTAATGAGTACGGTGTTTATTTCCAGATCGTGGATGAGAGTGTGACCGCGAAGATCGAAACGAATCTCCGCCGTGTTCCCAGCACAGAGAATGACGCGGATGTGGTTGCGACCATTTATAACGGAGAGTGGATCAGACGGACAGGAATCGGCCATAACGGCTGGTCCAGAGTGGAATATAACGGACAGGTGCTGTATGCGGTGACCAGTTATCTTTCTACGGACGGTTCTTCCTCTTCTGAGCCTACCTATCAGGAGACCAGCGACAGTGTGACTGCCAAGGAAGAGGTCTATCTGCGGCAGACTCCGGATTCTTCCAACGACAGCAACATAGTGGCAACGCTGCCCCGCGGACAGTTTGTAACGAGGACGGGTATTGGAAGCAATGGATGGTCCAGACTGGATTATAATGGGACTGTGGTCTATGCGGTGACCAGCCTGCTGACGACAGAGCAGTAAGCAGACAGCAGGAGAAAAGAACAGAATATAATAGAACAGGAAACAATAGAAGGGGATCTGTCCTTTATTTGAGACAGATCCCTCTTGTACTGAAGTGTGTCGGATGTGGCGGAAGCAATGTCCTTATGCCGGAGGAAAACGCGATACCGGACAGGAACTGGCAGGCTGCTTCCGGATCAGGGCATTGTGTTCCGGATGATGCCGCAGGCTATTTTCTCTCCGGAGTCGCCTGACGGCTGGGAACGGAAATCATCGGCCTGACTGTGAATGACAACGGTGTGTCCGATGATGTCTTCCGGTTCAAACCGGTCGGTATAGAACAGAATGAGGGTATATCCATTGTTCCCAAAGAGCGGCGGCAGATCTCCTGCATGGTCCGGATGGCTGCAGCCGCCGGGGTTATAGTGGTTTCCGGTATCGGAAAAGCCGGCTCCCCGGCAATCTGTTCCTTCATGGATGTGACATCCAAAAATGTGTTGTTTGCATGCCTGACCGTCATCGGGCAGACCGGCTGCCTCGACGGCAGCCAGTGTTCCGTCCAGAAACGGATAAAAACAGACAAAGCCATGAATGTCAGGGTACTGGTCGCTGCCGAACAGGTCTGCGCAGGCGGAGGGACGGGTGCGCAGGATTGTCAGAAGTGCGGAATTCAGTTCTTTTCTCATGGTTTATTTCCTGGAAGAACGGCCATTCCCGGCCATTTTGTCAAATGCGGGATTGAACGCGTAGAAGTTTTTGGAGTCCAGATGGTCCTGGGTGATGCGAAGTGCTTCGCCGAAACGCTGAAAATGCACGATTTCCCGTTCCCGCAGGAAGCGGATGGGATCGCAGACCTCCGGATCTTTTACCAGGCGAAGGATATTGTCGTAGGTGGAGCGGGCCTTTTGTTCAGCTGCCATATCTTCATAGAGATCCGTGATGGGATCGCCTTTGGACTGGAACTCGCAGGCATTGAAGGGGATCCCTCCGGCAGCCTGGGGCCAGATTCCGGCAGTGTGATCCACATAATATGCGGCAAATCCCTCGGCTTCCAGCTGTTCCGCGGTCAGGTTGCGGGTCAGCTGATGAACAATAGCAGCAACAATCTCAAGATGGGCCAGCTCTTCAGTGCCGATATCTGTCAGCACTGCCTGACATTCTTTATAAGGCATGACGTAGCGTTGGGAAAGATAACGCATGGAGGCGCCCATTTCCCCGTCCGGTCCACCGTACTGACTCATGATGATCTTTGCGATTTTCGCATTCGGCGTGGAAATATTTACCGGGTACTGCAGCCGCTTCTCATAGTTCCACACTGGCCTGCACCTCCTTCCCAGGGCCAGGGGCCGTTTACCCAGGTCCAATAATCGGCAGAATCTTTGATGCTGTCTTTGGTGAGCGGGCCGTACTGACATTCAAATGCCTTTACAGCGGTTTCTCTGGAGTCTCTCATGCACTGGTAATAGGCCAGGGCTTCCTGGTCGTCGGGGTGGGTGTCCAGGTAAAGGAGCACGTCATCTACCGCGAAGCTGTATTGATAAATCTGGGTCATCAGATCATTCATGGCCGGACTGCGCACCTCCCGATGATAAAAGGTTTGTCAAGGGACGGAAATATTGTCCCTATAAAAAATCCTTTGTCCAGAGGATACGTGCATTCCCACTGCTGCCAGGGGACAAATCCCATGGCGACATCCGCGTTGGCGGAGGAAACAGATTCGTTCGGACGGCAGACATTGTTGTTCTGACATCCGCGGGAGCTGTTCATGCCCTGCCGGGGATTCCGGGCTCCCGGGGCGCTGTCCGTGCCCTGCCGGGGATTCTGGCATCCGCAGGAGCTGTTCGCGCCGTTCATGTTCTGCCGGGGGCTCTGACATCCGCAGGAACCGGACATGGCGCTGCCTCTGCGGCAGTCAAAGCGCCGTTGATTGTAGCGTTCCAATTCAAGAACTCCTTTCAGTTTATGTGGTTACTAGTATAGTATGAAATAAATGAAAGAAGGTGTGGAGCGGGAAAGAGGGCGGCCCGTCCGGCTTCAGAAGATAAAAGGATAGGAAAAGAGAGGAAAGATTTCCATGAAGATAAAAATGGCAGGTATTGATTACCGGAGAGCGCCGGTTCAGGTTCGGGAGCTTTTTTCTATGACAGCTTCCGCTGTTGAACGGGCTCTTTTGCGCAGTAAAGAACATGCAGAGGTGACAGGGTGCGTGATCATTTCTACCTGCAACCGCACCGAGTACTGGATCAGCGGAGAGTCGGAGGCCTTTCAGCAGGAAAATCCGGCACGTCTGCTCTGTCAGGAGAAGGAACAGGATTTTTCTGCATATAAAGAATACTTTATAATCAGAGAAGGAATGGAGGCAGTTCATTATCTTATGGAGCTTTCCTGTGGTCTGCAGTCCCAGATTTTCGGAGACGACCAGATCATTTCTCAGGTGAAGCATGCGGTGGATATAGCAAGGGAACAGGAAGCACTGGATCCTGTGCTTGAGACTTTGTTCCGGACGGCGGTGACAGGAGCGAAAAAGGTGAAGTCCAAGGTTCTTCTGACCAATATTGACAGATCCGTGGCAAAGGCCATGATAAAGCTTCTGGAGAAAGAGCGGATCTTCCTGGAAGGAAAGCAGTGCATGGTGATCGGAAACGGTGAGATCGGCCGGCTGGCGGCAGCCGAACTGGTAAATGCCGGGGCCGACGTGTACATGACCCTGCGCCAGTATAAAACGCGGGAAGCCGTGATCCCGGCAGGATGTCATGTGATCGATTATCATGCCAGGTACGAGCATCTGGGGCAGATGGATGTGGTGGTGAGCGCCACGGTCAGTCCCCATTATACGCTGACCATGGAGAGAGCCAGGGGCCATATGAAGGATGGAGAAAAAGTATTTGTGGATCTGGCTATTCCAAGGGATATTGAACCGGGATTCGCGGAGCTTCCGGATATGCGGCTGTTTGACATGGACAGCTTCAGCAGCCTGAAATATGAGGGAGATGCCCGGCAGATCGCGGTGGCGGATGAGATTCTGAAGAAATATGAAGAAGAATATGAACAGTGGTATGAGTTCCGGGATTATGTGCCGGTGGTGAAGAAGATCGCGAAAATGGCAGGGGAGGATACGGCGGCCCGTCTGAAAAAGGAACTGAAGCAGTATGGCCTGACCAGGGAGGAACGGGAACTTCTGGAAAAAGCCATAGAAAAGTCCGCGTCGAAGGTAGTGGCCAGACTCTGCTACGGACTGCGCGAGGATATGGATAAGGAAGAATGGAAGCCCTGTCTGGAAGGGCTCAGACGGTCAGCGGAGCATCTGTCCTGATGTACGGAGGGAACCATGAAATTTCCGATGTTTGTTGAATTAGAGGGGAAAAAGGCGGTGGTGGCAGGAGCCGGCGCCGTGGGAAGCAGGAGGATCCGCGTCCTGGAGGAATTCGGAGCGGAGGTGGTTGTGGTGTCGCCGGAAATTTCCGACAGCGTGAAAACGCTGTGGCAGTCAGGAAGGGTGAAATGGGAAAAGCGCGCTGTGGAGCAGAGGGATCTGTCCGGCGCTTTTCTTGTGGTGGCAGCCACTGACAGCCGCGAGGTCAATCATCAGGTGGGAGAATGGTGCGCACGGGAAGGAATTTTTGTCAATGTAGCAGACAAAAAGGAAGAGTGCAGTTTCTATTTTCCGGGAATCGCCAGAGCGGGCGCCCTGACGGCCGGCGTGACGGCCGGAGGGACCGATCACAGGCTTGCCGCCGGGGCAGCAGAGGAGATCAGAAAGCTTTTCAGGGAAACCTACGGGGAGGGCGCTCCGGACAAAAAGAAAGGGAATGGTTGTTAGATGAGTGAAAAAAGACGGATTCGTGTAGGCAGCAGGGAAAGCAGGCTGGCGGTGGAACAGACCATGCTCCTTCTGAGGAAAATTGAGGCGTGCCATCCTGAACTGGAATTTGAACTGGTGACATTGAAAACAACCGGGGACCGCATCCTGGACCGGAGCCTGGATCAAGTCGGCGGAAAAGGTCTGTTTGTAAAGGAGCTGGATAAAGCGCTGGCTGAGAGAACGGTCGATTTCTCTGTGCACAGCCTGAAGGATATGCCCATGGAGCAGCCTGAGGGAATGCCCATTGTGGCTCTCTCAGAAAGCGGAGACGTGCGGGATGTGCTGGTATATCCCAGGGGGCGGGAGCGCTGGAAAAAAGAAGATGGAAGACCGTTTCGGATCGGCACTTCCAGCGCCAGGAGACGGCTTCAGCTGGAAAAATTGTTTCCGGAAGCGGAATTTCGTCTGATCCGCGGGAATGTGCTGACCAGGCTTTCCAAACTGGATCAGGGAGAATACGATGCCATTGTCCTGGCGGCGGCAGGGCTGTTCAGGCTGGGGCTGGAGGACCGGATCGATGTCTGGCTGGACACGGAACAGGTTATTCCCGCGGCGGGGCAGGCGATCCTGGCCGTGCAGGGGAGAGAAGGAGAGGATTATTCTTATCTGGACTGTATTGACAGCCGGGAAGCCTGGCAGCGGGCCAGAGCGGAGCGGAGCTTTGTGAGGACGCTGGACGGCGGCTGTTCTTCTCCGGTCTGCGCCTATGCGGAGGAAAAAGACGGAAGACTCCGGCTCAGAGGACTTTATTATGACGAGAGCACAGGAAGGTGCAGGACAGGAGAAGTCACAGGGGGGCCGGAGGACGGAGAACAGATGGGCGTCAGCCTGGCGAACCGGCTGAAACACTGCGGAAAGGTCTGGCTGGTGGGCGCGGGTCCGTCCGACGCGGGGCTGTTCACGTTAAAAGGAAAGCAGGTTCTCGAGAAGGCGGAGACGGTGGTATACGACAGACTGGTGGGGCCGTCGATCCTTCAGATGATGCCGGCTGACGCCGAAAAAATCGATGTGGGGAAAAAGGCCGGTGCTCATCCGGTGCCCCAGGAGGAGATCAACCGGATCCTGTACGAGAAGGCCATGGAAGGAAAACGGGTGGTCCGTCTGAAGGGCGGGGATCCGTTTATCTTCGGAAGAGGCGGAGAGGAGCTGGAGCTTCTGGCGGCGTCGGGCATTCCCTTTGAAGTGGTGCCCGGCGTGACAGCGGCGTCGGCGGTGCCTGCCTATGCGGGCATTCCGGTGACCCACAGGGATTACTGTTCCTCCGTGCATCTGATCACAGCCCATAAAAAGCGGGGATGTGAGGAAAAGCCGGACTATGAGACACTGGCAAGACTGGACGGCACCCTTGTCTTTTATATGGGACTGGGCGCGCTGGGAGAGATCATGGATGGTCTCATGGCTGCCGGCATGGACCGGGATATGCCGGCGGCAGTACTGGAGCGGGGCTGTACGGCTGATCAGCGGCGGGTGGTGTCCACTGTATCGGACCTGAAGGAGGCTGCCGACAGAGCGGGGATCGTTTCTCCCGCGCTGATCGTAGTGGGAAAGGTATGCGCTCTGGCAGATACCTTCCACTGGGCGGAGGACCGGCCGCTGGGAAGGCAGAGGGTGATCGTCACGAGACCGAAGAAGCGGAGCAGGAAAATGGCGGACCGTCTGGAAGAGCTGGGCGCTGAGGTTATTCTGCTTCCTGCCATAGAGACAAAAACCTGTGAGGACGGAGAACAGTTCGATCAGGTCTTTGAACACCTGACGGATTATGACTGGATCGGTTTTACCAGCGTTGAGGGGGTGGACAGCTTTTTTGCCCTGATGCTGAAGCGGAAAATTGACGTGAGAAGTCTCTGGAAGCACCGGTTTGCGGTGATCGGGCCTGCCACGGGGAAAGCGCTGGAAAACCGGGGGCTCCTTCCCGACCTGCAGCCGGACACATATACGGGAGAGGCGATGGGAAGACTTCTGGCAGAAACCATGCATGCGGGCGAGAGGCTCCTTCTTGCCAGGTCGGAGATCGGTACGCCGGAGATTCTGAAGCCTCTTGAGGAAGCAAAAATAGATTATACAGACTTGACAGTCTACAGGACAGAGGCGAGGGCAGGAGATGTGGAGATCCGGCCCGGAGATATTGTGACATTTACAAGCGCCTCTACCGTGCGGAGCTTCATGGAGATGTTGCCGGAGCTGGACCCTGGCAGCATTCTGGGACTTTGCATCGGAGAGCAGACCCGGAAGGCGGCCGAGGCCTTCGGGATCAGGACAGTTGTTTCGGAAAGAGCGGATATTGACAGTATGATCGAGAAACTGTTATCCATAAAGGAGGAATTATAATGGACGGAAACAAGTACGAAAAACAGGACATGGTAAAACGGCCCAGACGTCTGAGGGAAAACGGGATCATCAGAAAGATGGTAAGAGAAACCAGAATGGACAAAGCGTCTCTTATTTATCCCATGTTCGTGACAGAGGGAAGCGGAATTAAGGAAGAAATCCCTTCCATGCCGGGACAGTATCATTACAGTGTGGATATGCTTCCCGCGGCCCTCGAGGAAGTGAAGGACGCAGGCGTGTCCAGTGTCCTTCTTTTCGGAATTCCGGACAGAAAAGATGAGATCGGCAGCAGTGCCTGGGCCGAGGACGGGATTGTCCAGAAAGCGCTGCGGGCAGGAAAAAAAGCAGTTCCGGACCTCTATTACATAACCGATGTGTGCATGTGTGAATATACCTCTCACGGTCACTGCGGCGCGCTGTGCGGACACGACGTGGACAATGATGCGACCCTGCCGCTTCTGGCGAGAACGGCGCTGTCCCATGTACAGGCCGGTGCGGATATGGTGGCGCCGTCCGATATGATGGACGGAAGAGTGGCGGCGATCCGGAAAACGCTGGATGAGAATGGCCGCACGGAGATTCCGATCCTGTCCTACGCGGTGAAATACGCGTCTGCTTTTTACGGACCCTTCCGGGAGGCTGCGGATTCTGCCCCCAGCTTCGGAGACAGGAAGACTTATCAGATGGATTATCATAATGCGAAAGAGGGGATCAAGGAGGCGCTTCTTGACATCGATGAGGGAGCGGATATGGTGATGGTGAAGCCGGCGCTTTCTTATCTGGATGTGATCCGCCGCGTGTCGGAACAGGTGAATGTTCCGGTGGCGGCTTACAGCGTCAGCGGCGAGTACAGCATGATCAAAGCGGCGTCCATGAGAGGCTGGATCGATGAGGCTGCAGTCATCTGCGAAGCTGCCACATCCGTTTACCGGGCCGGTGCAGATATCCTGATCACCTATTATGCGAAAGAACTGGCTAAATATATGGAAGAAGGAAGGATTGGCTGACAGAGAGAGAAGCTGGCTATAATAAAAGGTATCAGAAGGGAGAAGAAAGATGAGCACAAGCAGCAGGTCTGAAGCATTATTCGCGAGAGCAAAGAAGGTGATTCCCGGAGGGGTAAACAGTCCTGTCCGCGCTTTTGGGGCAGTAGGAGGAAATCCCCGTTTTATTGCTTCTGCGGACAAAGAAATGATCACGGACGTGGATGGGAATACTTACATTGATTACATTGGATCCTGGGGACCTATGATCCTGGGACATAACCATCCGGCCATTCTGGAAGCAGTGAAGAAAGCTGCCGAGAAGGGGCTGAGTTTTGGCGCAGGCTGTCCGGACGAAGTGGATATGGCGGAGCTGATCTGTGAGATGGTGCCCTCTGTGGAGATGGTTCGGATGGTCAACTCCGGCACGGAGGCAGTCATGTCCGCGATCCGGGCGGCAAGAGGATTTACGGGAAGGAATAAGATCATCAAGTTTGAGGGCTGCTATCACGGCCACTGTGACGCGATGCTGGTAAAGGCCGGATCCGGCGTGATGACCAGCGGCGTGCCGGACAGCGCAGGAGTACCGGCCGGCTGCGCAGAGGATACGCTCACGGCGGTTTATAACGATATCGAAAGTGTCCGGGCGCTGCTTTCCCGGTTCCCGGAGGATGTGGCGGCTGTGATCATCGAGCCGGTGGCGGCCAATATGGGAGTGGTCGCGCCGAAGGAAGGATTCCTGAAAGAACTTCGCGGACTGTGTACAGAATATGGGACTCTGCTGATCTTTGACGAGGTGATCACAGGCTTCCGCCTGGGTATTGACGGAGCACAGGGATATTACGGAGTGACGCCGGACCTGACAACCTTCGGGAAGATCATCGGCGCGGGCATGCCGGTGGGCGCCTACGGCGGCCGCAGAGAGATCATGGAAATGGTGTCGCCGGTTGGAAAGGTTTACCAGGCCGGGACATTAAGCGGGAATCCGGTGGCGATGGCTGCGGGGCTGGCGCAGCTTCGGATCCTGAAGGCACATCCGGAGCTCTACCGAGGCATGAACGAAATGGGCGCGTATTTCAGAGAACGTCTCGGGCAGCTGGCGGAACGTTATCAGGCGCCCTGCCAGGTAAACGGCGTCGGTTCCCTTTCCTGCCTGTATTTTTCCGGTGAGCCGGTGACTGATTATCAGTCGGCGAAACAGTCCGACGTGAAGGAATTCGGAGAGTATTTCCGGTATCTGCTGGATCACGGGATTTATGTGGCTCCGTCTCAGTTTGAGGCCATTTTCCTGTCCAGTGCTCATACAAAGGAAGACATTGACCGGACACTGTCAGTGATGGAAGCGTATTTTGACAGCCGTTACTCAAAATAAGGCTGCGGAGTGAAAAGAAAAATGGAACGAAAAGAACTCAGTGATTTGAGAGCGTTGATGGAGGAGAAGGGGATCGCCGTCTGCGTCGTGCCCACGGCGGATCCCCATGAATCAGAATATCCGGGTGCTCATTTTGAAGCGAGAAAATATCTGTCTGGTTTTACCGGT
This sequence comes from Candidatus Paralachnospira caecorum, assembly GCA_904379015.1. GTDB lineage: Bacteria > Bacillota > Clostridia > Lachnospirales > Lachnospiraceae > Lientehia > Lientehia caecorum. Next base: position 66,426 of record CAJFHG010000006.1, read on the forward strand.
TCTGCCGGGACTCTGGCGGTGTCGGGCGACTGGGCCGGCCTCTGGACGGACGCCCGGTATTTTCTCCAGGCGGAGGCACAGCTTTCCGGAAGCGGGATTACCTTATATAAAATAGGAGAGAAACAGGTTCCGGAGCTGGCGCAGGAAATCAGGGAACGTCTACCGGAAGGCGGAGTGCTTGCCTATGACGGACGGACTGTCAACCGCCGTCTGGGAGAGCGGCTGCGGGAGGCTGCCGGACAGAAGAATGGAAGCGTGCTCCTGACGGACCTGCCGGGGCAGATTTGGAAACACCGGCCTCCGCTTTCAGCCGAACCGGTGTTTGAGATGCCGCTCTCTCTTTCCGGGGAGGCGAGGGCGGATAAGATCAGCCGGATCCGTGAGGTGATGGAACGGGAGGGAGCCCAGATCCATGTGGTGACGACTCTGGACGATATCGCTTGGATCATGAACCTGAGAGGGCATGACGTTCCGTGCAATCCTGTATTTTTCAGCTATCTGGTGATCGGTCTTGACCAGATCCGGCTGTTTGTTCAGAAGCAGGCCGTCTCTGCCGCGATCCGGGAAAGCCTGGAAGAGGACGGAGTGATCCTGGAAGCATATGAGGACTTTTACGGAGTGCTTCCGGAGCTGACGGCGGGGAAGACCGTTTATCTGGACAGCCGAAAGGCCAATGAGCAGGTGTTCGGCTGTCTGGGACAGGGGGCGGAAGTGATTGACCGGCCGAATCCCTCAGAGCTGATGAAGGCGGTCAAAAATGAGACGGAGATCGCAAATATACGGCTGGCCCACAGGAAGGACGCGGCTGCGGTCACCCGTTTCCTGTACTGGCTGAAGAAGCAGAGAGAGCGCGGATTTGCCGGCGTGACAGAATTGTCAGCGGGAGAAAAGCTGGAGGCGTTCCGGCGGGAACAGGAACATTATCTGGAACCCAGTTTTGAGACGATCTGTGCCTGCGGAGCCAACGGCGCGATCGTTCATTACACCGCATCAGAGGAAACCAATACGGCTCTCAGGCCGGAGGGATTTCTTCTGGTGGATTCCGGCGGGCAGTATATGGAGGGGACCACGGACATTACCAGGACGATTGTGCTCGGGCCTCTCACTGCTGTCCAGAAAAAGCATTTTACGGCGGTCCTGAAAGGAATGCTGGCGCTGGGAAACGCCAGGTTCCTGTATGGCTGCAGAGGCGTGAACCTGGATTATCTGGCCAGGGAGCCGCTCTGGGCCATGGGGCTGGATTACAGGCACGGAACCGGCCACGGAGTGGGGCATCTTCTGAATGTTCATGAATCGCCCAACAGCTTTCGGTGGAAATGCGGGGCCGGCGGGGCGGACAGCGCCGTTCTGGAGCCGGGCATGGTGACATCGGATGAGCCGGGCGTTTATCTGGCCGGACAGTATGGGATCCGGACGGAGAATCTGCTGCTGTGCAGAAAGGCTGAAGAGAACGAATACGGACAATTTCTGGAGTTTGAATTCCTCACTCTGGTTCCCATTGACCTGGAGGGGATTGACTGGACGGAGATGGAAGAAAAGGATATCGAGCGGCTGAACCGGTATCATCAGAAGGTTTACGAGACCCTCGCACCCTGCTTTTCCGGGGAGGAGCTGGCCTGGCTTGCCGAGGCCACAAAGCCCTTTTGTCCGGAGAAAGAAAAAAGGGACGGAAGGGAAAATTATCGGTAAATGTCACAGAAAACAAGGAAAAAAATGGATGGAAGTTGTCAGTTATGAGAAGCGGTATGCAAAGTTGCTAAAGTCAGAAGAGGCTTTTTGTGGATTTCTGTTATAGTTTTTTCTATTATGATAAGATATTATGAAAACAATAGCGAAGAAAAAAAGCGGGAGGCCTGATACATGGCAGAGATTTCATTCCGAAATGTGACAAAAACATTTCCCAACGGAAAAGCTGCAGTGAAAGATTTTAGTTTGGACATCAAAAGCGGAGAGTTTCTGGTACTGACGGGACCGGCCGGTTCCGGAAAGGCGACGGTGCTGCGCATGATCGCCGGAACAGAACCCATCAGCGGGGGCGAGCTGGAGATCAACGGCGTTGTGACCGGACCAGGCAAACAGAAAAGACGGAATGTGGGAATGATCTTTCAGCATTTTACTCTGTATCCGGGCATGACCGTGCGGGACAACCTCGCCTTTGCCATGAAGCTTCATCATGAGCCGGAGGACCAGATCCAGAAGGCTGTGGAGGAGACGGCGCGGCTTTTTAAGATTGAGAATCTTCTGTCCTGTTATCCCAGAGAGCTCAATGAGCTGCAGAAACAGTATGTGGCCATGGCCAGAGCCCACGTACATGATCCGATCGCGTTCCTGCTTCTGGATTCTCTGGAAAGGCTGGAACCGTCTCTCAGAAAAATGGCCAGGAGCCGGCTGAAGGCTCTGCAGAAAGAAGTGGGCCGGACGCTGATCTATGTGACGGACAGCGGGAGGGAAGCCCTCAGGATGGAGACCAGGACCGTCGTGATGAGACGGGGCCGGATCGAGCAGATCGGGACGGCAAAGGAGTTGCTCGAAGCGCCCTGTAATCTGTTTGTGGCCCAGTTTATGAACGAACCGGGATTTTATAATGACGAGGTGGTTATCGAAAAAGGGAAGACCTCGGTGGAAGCCGTGGGAGAGCGGTTCAGCATTGATGTGCCCGCCGAATGGGTGGACAGGCTGACCAGAGCCGGCTGCCTGGGAAAGCGGGTGCTGATGGGATATACCACGGAGCCTGTTTCAGAAGAAGCGGATCGCCCGGAACATGCGTCTCCGGAGCCTGATTCGAGAATTTACTTTTTTGATAAGGAAACTCAGAAAATTATTGTGTAAAGTGCTACATAAGATTCGGTACTTTTTCCCAGTATTTCAGGAATAAAAAAGTGCTGAATCTTATTTTTTGTCGATGAAATATAAAAAATATCCAAAACCCCCTTTTAATTTTACGCATTTTGTACTAAGATAAAAGAATAAAGGTTCTGCCGGGGTGTAGGAATAGAACCGGCGGCAGCAGAATAAAAGTGTGTCAGGGAGAGATGGTATGATATCGAATCAAATATTACAGAATACAATTGAAGGTCTGAAGGGAATCATGCGGATCGAACTATGCATCTGCGATACAGAGGGGAAGGTACTTGCGACAACTTTTCCGGATGCGGAGGAATATGAATTTTCGGTGCTGGCGTTTGTGGAGTCGCCGGCTGACAGTCAGGTGATCCAGGGCTACCAGTTTTTCAAGGTCTTCGATGAGCATCAGCTGGAATACGTCCTTCTGGCCAGGGGATCCGGCGATGACGCCTATATGGCGGGCAAGGTTGTGGTGTTCCAGATCCAGAATCTTCTGGTGGCCTACAAGGAACGGTTTGACAAGGACAATTTCATAAAGAACCTGCTGCTCGACAATCTGCTTCTGGTGGATATTTACAACAGGGCAAAGAAGCTGCACATTGACATCAATGTGCGCCGCGTGGTATTTGTGATTGAGACGCAGACAGAAAACGATACAGTGGCGCTGGAGACCATGAAGAGCATGTTCTCGGCCAAGTCAAAGGATTTTATCACGGCTGTGGATGAGAAGAACATCATTCTCGTCAAAGAGCTGAAGGCCAATGAAGGCTACGAGGATATGGACAAGGTGGCGAAGACCATCCTGGATATGCTCAACACGGAGGCCATGGCGACGGTCCATGTGGCGTACGGCACCATTGTGGGAGAAGTAAAAGAAGTGTCCCGTTCCTACAAGGAAGCCAAGATGGCGCTGGATGTGGGAAAGATTTTCTACAGCGACAAAAATATCGTGGCCTACAACAATCTGGGCATCGGCCGTCTGATCTATCAGCTGCCCCTGTCCCTCTGCCGGATGTTCATCAAGGAAATTTTTGACGGAAAATCGCCGGATGATCTGGATGATGAGACGCTGGTCACCATCAACAAATTTTTTGAGAACAATCTGAATGTGTCGGAGACTTCCAGGCAGCTGTATATCCACAGAAATACTCTGGTATACCGTCTGGATAAGCTTCAGAAAAGTACGGGGCTGGATTTGCGTGTGTTTGAAGATGCCATTACCTTTAAGATCGCGCTGATGGTAGTCAAATATATGAATTATATCGAGACGCTGGATAATTAGAATTGAGGCTTTTATGATTGAATTTGAAAACGTCTGCAAAACCTATGACAAATCAACTGATACAGAGACGAAGGCTGTGCGGGATATCAGTCTGAAAATTGAGAAAGGGGAATTTGTATTTATCGTGGGCAACAGCGGATCGGGGAAGACAACCCTGATCCGGCTGCTCCTGAAAGAGGTGGATGCCACATCCGGTACGATCCGTGTGGGGGACACGGAGCTTGCCTCGCTTACCAGAAAGATGGTGCCTAGGTACAGAAGGCGCCTGGGCGTTGTGTTCCAGGATTTTCGTCTCCTGAAGGACCGGAACGTATATGAAAATGTGGCGTTTGCCCAGCGTGTGGTGGTGACGCCCTCCCGGCAGATCAGACAAAGAGTGCCGGAGGTCCTGGCCATGGTGGGTCTGTCTTCCAAATATAAATCGCTGCCCAGCCAGCTTTCCGGCGGAGAGCAGCAGAGAGTGGCTATTGCCCGGGCGCTGGTGAACCGGCCGGAGATCCTGCTGGCCGATGAGCCCACAGGAAACATGGATCCGGACAACGCCTGGCAGATCATGAAGCTGCTGGACGAGATCAACCAGATGGGGACGACGGTGGTGGTCGTCACTCACAGCAAAGAAATTGTCAACAAAATGAAAAAGCGTGTTATCACCATGAAACATGGCGTGATTGTGACCGATAAGGAAAAAGGCGGGTACGAAAATGAGGATTAGCACACTGTGGTACTGCATCCGCCAGGGACTCGGAAGTATCCGGAAAAACAAGCTGTTTACGCTTGCGTCGGTGGGAACAATGGCGGCGTGTATCTTTTTATTCTGTATTTTTTATTCCGTTGTGGTGAATGTACAGTATATGGTGGGGGAAATGGAGAATACTGTCGGTGTGACGGTATTTTTTGATGAGGGGCTTTCGGAATCGCGGATCCAGGAGATCGGCGAGGAAATTTCAGCCAGAAGCGAGGTGGCGGAAATTCGTTATGTGTCCGCCGAGGAGGCATGGGAAAGCTATCAGGAGGAATATTTTGCCGATATGCCGGAGCTGGCGGAGGGCTTCGCGGAAGACAACCCGCTGGCCAATTCCGCTTCCTACGAAATTTATCTGAATCATATCGAAGACCAGGATGAGTTTGTGGAATATCTGGAGTCCATAGACGGGATCCGGAGAGTCAATTATTCAGAGACAGCGGCGGAGGGACTGTCCGGCATCAGCCGGGTGGTCGGTTATGTATCGGCCGGCCTGATCCTGATCCTGCTGGGGGTATCGGTCTTTCTGATCAGCAATACCGTATCCATGGCCATTACGGTCAGAAAAGAAGAAATCAAGATCATGCGGCTGATCGGGGCCACTGATTTTCTGATCCGGGCGCCCTTTGTGGTGGAAGGCATTATCATCGGACTGACGGGCGCGGCAGTCCCTCTGCTCCTGGTGTATTATGTTTATCACTACGCGGTGCGGTTCTTTATGAACAATCTGAATATTCTTTCCAGGATTCTGACACTCCTGCCTGTATCCCGGGTATTTCAGGTGCTGATTCCCGTTTCTCTGATACTGGGACTTGGCATCGGCCTGTTTGGAAGTCTGTTTTCTATCAGAAGACATCTGCGCGCGTAGCGGCAGAAAGGAAAGCCGGGATCCGGCGGAGAAAGAGAAGATCGGGGCTCACGGGGACGATGAGAGCGGAAAAGGCTGAATATGATCATCATTGGAAGGAAGGAATCATCAATGGAAAAACGTGACAACCGTTTCCTGAAAGGCGTGCTGACCGGCATTCTGTGCAGCCTGATCGTGGCGGCCTGTGCCACCTGGGGACTGTACTTCCTGCTGTCGGCGAGGACAAATGAACTCAGACAGGAGAGCGCTCAGTCATCTCTTGACTATCAGGAGATCCAGACAAAGCTGGAAGGCATTAAGGACAGAATTGACGCAGGTTACCTGTTCGACATAGACGAATCAGACATGGAAGAAGGGATCTATAAAGGGTTTGTCAGCGCCCTGGGAGATCCCTATACGGTCTACTATACAGAAGAAGAGTATCAGGCGCTGCTGGAATCCTCCAGCGGGCAGTATGAGGGGATCGGCGTCCAGGTGAGCCAGGATCCGGATACCAATCTGATCACTGTGATCCGGGTGTTCAGGGGATCAGGCGCGGAGGAGGCCGGACTGCAGGCCGGGGATATCCTTTACCAGGTGAACGGAGAGGATATTACCCAGGATGATATCAACAATGTAGTCGCCAAGATAAAAGGAGAGTCCGGGACAGAGGTAGAGCTTCAGGTGTACCGGGAATCGACCGGAGAATATGTCACCATGTCAGTAGAGCGGCGGTCTGTCAGCATGGACACCGTTGAATGGCGGATGCTGGAGAATGGGATCGGCTATATTCAGATCGTGGAGTTTGACAGCGTGACCTATGATCAGTTTACAGAAGCTCTGGAGGATCTGAAGAATCAGGAAATGCAGGGACTGGTGCTGGATCTGCGGGACAATCCGGGCGGGCTGCTGGACAGTGTGGTGGAGATCGCCGACGACCTGCTGCCGGAAGGCGTGATCGTATCCACAAAGGATAAAAACGGAGAGGGAAGTACCTACGAATCAGACGCGGACATGGCGTATGACGGTCCCATTGCCGTGCTGGTGAACGGAAATTCCGCCAGCGCGTCCGAGGTGCTGACCGGAGCACTGAAGGATTATGGAAGAGGCACCGTCGTGGGGACGACCACTTACGGAAAGGGCATTGTCCAGAGCATCGTAAGTCTGGGCGACGGAACGGCCCTGAAGGTAACCGTGTCCAATTATTATACGCCGAACGGCAGTAATATCCATGAAGTGGGAATTGAGCCGGATGTGTCAGTGGAGGCGGGAGACGGAGAACAGGATATCCAGCTGGAACAGGCACAGGAAACGGTAAAGGGACTGCTGGACCAGTCATAAAAGCAGAGTGAAGACGGCTGTCTGGAACGCGATGCTGTGAGAAACAGCAAAGAATGCCTTCCGGGCAGCCGTTTTGCGTGATACGACCGAGGTATCGCGGTGATCGGCGTCGCGGGCAGGGAGAGTTCCCTCTCCCATCCGATATTGACAAATGCAAAGGATAGAGTTAGAATTAACTAACTAAAGAAAGGGGGCGGTTTTCATGCAGGATTCACAGGATATCCTGCGGGTACGGGTGCTTCTGTGTTTTCTCAAGGATCATGCCTGCACGGTGACCAGCATTGCGCGGACGCTGGGGGAGGAGAAATATACGATCAGCAGGATGCTGATTTCCATGGAAAAGGCAGGATTGATCGACCGTAAAGAAAAAAGAGGCCCGAAGCTGACGGAGAGCGGGAAACAAAAAGCTGCTTATTATGAAGAGCGGATCGCTGTGATCATCAATCATCTTCTGTATGAAGGCCTGGACACAGAGAACGCGAGAAAAGACGCGTTCAACTGGGCGCTGTATACATCGGAGGAGGCCATGAATACGATCCGGGCGACAGAAGAGCGCTACCGGGTCAAGTATGAGCTTCGGGATCGGAAAAATTTTTCCGGAGCCATGTTCTGCAGAAAACTCCGGAACGGATCATACCGGTTTCCGTTTCTGATCTACAGGGAACATGTGCAGCAGGGAAGTAATCTCTCCATGGCCAATGAAGGATTTGAGCATCCCTGTACCCTGTATGTGGAAAACGGAGCCGGCATGATCCAGCTGAGAGCGGTTCCCCTGACGGCGAGATCGGCGGCGGACGGGACATTTATGCGGGGAAAGGTAAAAAGCGTGAAATATTTTGAAAGTGGAAGCTATGTGGAGGCGGAAGCCAGCGGGAATCTGATTTCTTTTCCAGCTTCCGTGCTGAAATTTGTAAATGTAGGAGACGGCGTGGGACAGATCCTGCATGGAAGCGTGTGCCTGAAAATGGAGTGCACAGCGGGGACCCTGCATATGCCGGAGTCCCGGGCAATCTTTACCATTCTGATCTAGCCCGGTACAGGCATAATATTTTGGCTGCCGTGTAGCAGATCTGCAACTGGAAGAAAGCACGCAGCTGATGGATATTCCGCCGCGGATCCGGAGAAAAACCCCGGTATTGTAGCGCTGATGCTACATATTTGGAGCTGCCGGAAGAAGCAGAATGGAGTATACTGGGGTTAGTTATAAATAACCTTTTATTTCGGAACCACTGCTGAAAGGAAGCGGATTTTCTGATTGTGAGATAATTGCGGGAACGGAAGGGAACAGAAAGGCGGCCGCTGAAAAGCGCGCAGTATGGGGACTGTGTCGGGGAAGGCGCTGCCGGAAGAGCCGGCCGGATTCCGGGATTATATAAATGATTGATGGAGGAGTTAAGGAATGAAGAGTAGGAGAAACTTATTCAAACGGGCGCTTTCCGTGATCCTTGCTCTTGTCATGACAATGGGGCTGGGCGGTTTCAGCGTTATGGCAGAAGAAGGGGCAGATACGGCAGCGGAAAAGGAAGCGTCGGGTTTTGAAGACGGCGTATACCGGGTGACAGTGAATCTGTGGCATTCATCACAGAATCAGCAGTCCATGGGAAATTCAGCAATCCGGGGCAGCAGTGCCTATAATGAAAGGCACGCGGAAGATGATCCTTCCTATCAGGCGCTCCTGGTCGTAAAGAACGGAGAGGGAACCGTGATCATGGAAAGCATGGCCATGGGGTTCCTGGGAACTTACGGTTATCTGCTGGAACTGGACAGCATTACGGTCACAGAGTACAATCAGTGGGGCTATCCGTCCGAATATACGGAAAATCCCGCTATGGTGCTTGCGGAGCACAGGATGACGGACGGCAGCATCGCGAAGGATCTTTATAATGATCCGGATTCTGAGAGTGTGCTGGAGGTGGCAAATGGAAAGGCTTATCCCCATATTATGGCGCTTTCCGTTGAGCTTCCGGATCAGCCCGTCACCCAGGCGTGGAATGAGGCGCCTTATGTGCATGTGTTCGTTCCGGTTATGTATTCGATCAGCCCTTCCTCGGGCGACCAGCTGGCGCATCTGATCCTGGACTACACGAACATGACGAAGGTGGAAGATCTGTCCGGAGAGGTGGAATACTGGCTGTACGAGGCCATGATCACAGAGCGGGGAACCGCCACTGATGAAGCATGGCAGGCGCTGCAGGACGTGATCACGGAAACAAAGGAAAAACTGTCCAATACTCTGGTCTCTCTGGAGCTGTCCGGCAGCAGCACAGCGCCTACGCCGGTGCGTCACACAGAGGAGATGGATGAGCAGGAAAGGCAGGCCCGGGTATCCCGGTTAAAAACTGCCATAGAGGAGGTTGTCCTTCCGGGCGGGGATACGGAAGAGGGCTGGGACGGCGTTACGGTGAAAGAACCGGCCAGAGAGCTTTCCAGTGTCTATGTTGCCGGCGCGGAGGAGCTGGCGTGGGTTGCCGCGCAGGTAAATGCCGGTACGGCTGATTTTACCATGGTGTTCCTGCAGAATGATATTGATCTGAATGGGAAAGAATGGACTCCGATCGGGACAGAGGAGCATCCTTTCACAGGGACATTTGAAGGAAATGCCTGCACGGTTTCCGGTCTTTCTGTGACGCAGACATCCAACTGCAGCGGTCTGTTCGGAAATGTGGCCGGCAGTGAGGATACCAAGGCGGTTGTCCGGAATCTGACAGTGGAAGGAACCGTTTCTGTGGCCAATGGAGGCAATGTGGGAAGCTGCATCGGCGGAGTGATCGGCCGCGCCTCCCATGCGCGGATCAGCGGCTGCACCAGCAATGTTGCGGTGAACAATGAATCCACATATTTTATCAGTACAGAGAGTATCGGAACCGGCGGGATTGTGGGAAATGCTTCTGACAGCGAACTTACATCCTGCACGAACAATGGAAGCGTGACCTCCGGCCGGAGCAGGACAGGAGGCATCGCAGGCATGCTGATCGATACCAATGTCAGCGAATGCCTGAATCAAGGAACGGTTTCCGGTACCGGAAGCCGCGGCGGATACGCAGGAGGCATCGCAGGCGGTGTTTCCTCCACAAGCGGAATTCTTTATTTCAGCAGATGCGTGAATCTGGGAAATGTGACCGGGGGAAGCAGCAATGTGGGCGGCATCGCGGGACATCTTGTCACCCAGAACGCCAGCAGCGGTTTTGTCATGCTTGATCATGTTTATAACCGCGGAAGTGTGAGCGGAACCTCCGCCACGGGCGGTCTGGTCGGCTGCGCGGCCGGATACATGAGCAATGTAATGCAGGGATACAGCACAGGAACTGTGACCTGCCAGAGCGCCTCGACGGGAGCTGCGCTGGTGGGACAGGTCATGGCCACCAATATCGGAAATATTGCGGATCTTTACGCGCTGGAGGGAACCCACGAGAAGCTGTACAATACATCCAGCGGACTGAGCGGAAGCGATGTTTCCTTCCAGACAGAAGAATGGCTGAAATCGGACGCGGCGCTTACGGCGCTGAATACAACCTCCACGGAACATTTTGTGAAGGATACAAAGGAGATCAATGACGGCTATCCTGTTTTGCAGTTCCAGAATGAGCCGACTCTGGAAGAATACAGAACGGCGGCCATTGAAGAAATTTACGCTTATAAGAACGCGGATGATTACGCGGGTCTCTCCGGCGACGCGATCCGGAACATACAGGACAGCGCGGCGGGACTGATCGGCACGGCGCTGACCAAGACGGAGATCGACGGACTGGTCGAGGCGGCAAAGGGCCAAATGGACGGGATTCCCAATGATGTGAACTATGGACTGGATCTGGAAGCGTTCCAGAAAGCCCTTGGTGAGGCAGAAACGATCCTTGAGGCAGGAAATGAACAGTACAAGTACACAGAGGACAGCTGGGCGGCACTGCAGAGCGCGGTGGAAGAAGCGAAGAGCCTTCAGGCAAATGGATTTGGAAGTCAGTCCAAAGCGGATGCGGCGGCAAAATCCATCACAGACGCCATTGCGGCGCTCGCGGAATTTGTCCTTCCCTTTACCGATGTGGAAGAGGGAATCTGGTTTTATGACGCGGTAAAGTTCGTGTACCTCAGAGGGATCATGACCGGAACCAACCCGCAGGAAATGATTTTCTCCCCTTATCAGAATCTGGCCCGGGCGCAGATCACGATGATCCTTTACCGTATGGAGGGAGAACCGGATACCGGTCTGGAAAGCAGCTTCCCCGATGTGTCCGTGAATGACTGGTACGGACCGGCCATCATTTGGGCGGATCATACAGGCATTGCGACCGGATATTCAAACGGATACTTTGGTCCGGCCGATTATGTGACCCGGGAGCAGATGGCTGTGATGATGTACCGTTATGCGGTCATGAAAGGATTTGACGTGACGGCATCCGCGGATATCAGCCAATATGAGGATGCGGGACGGGTCAGCGATTTTGCGGAGACCGCCATGAAATGGGCGGTGGCAGAAGGCATCATCACCGGAAAATATAACCAGACACAGCTGGATCCGCAGGGCACTGCCAGCAGAGCGGAGTGCGCGGTGATCATCATGAGATTTATGACGGCGAACGGACTGGCATAAAACAGCAGACAGAAACAGTCCGATGAAAAGGACTGACAGAACGAAAGGCTTTCTCTGCATAAAGCGGATGCGGAGAGAGCCTTTTTCAAATAAGAAGTTTTTGGCATAAATGGAAAAAGTTGCCATTTTCGACATTTTTCGCTATGATTAATTGTGAGTACCTGCGGAATGAGGGAAAGGAGCGGAAAATGATTCGGGAATATCAAGAGGAAAATGTATATGAGGCTCTGCAGGAACGGCTTCATTTCCTGTTTGGAGAATTTGAAAATATTTATGTCTCTTTCAGCGGAGGCAAAGACAGCGGCCTGCTTCTGAACATGCTGCTGGACTTTAAAAAGAAATACTACCCCTACCGGACGATCGGCATGTTTCATCAGGATTTTGAAGCGCAGTATACCGTGACCACGGAATACGTGGAACGGACCTTCAAGAGACTGGAAGGAGAAGTGGAGCAGTACTGGGTCTGTCTTCCCATGGCGACCAGGACGGCCGTGAGCAGTTATGAGATGTACTGGTACCCCTGGGATGATAAAAAAGAGGATATCTGGGTGCGTCCGATGCCGAAGCATCCATATGTGATCAATCTGGAAAAGCCGTTCAACCATTACCGGTACCGGATGCACCAGGAGGATCTGGCAAAACAGTTCGGCAGGTTTTACAAGGAAGAACACGGCGGCGGAAAGACCGTCTGTCTTCTGGGAATGAGAGCGGATGAATCCATGCACCGTTACAGCGGTTTTCTGAATAATAAATATGGATACAAGGGAGAGTGCTGGATCACAAAGCAGTTTAAAAATGTCTGGTGCGCTTCTCCCATGTATGACTGGACCAACAGCGATGTGTGGTGCGCGAATTTTAAATTTGGATATGACTACAACAAACTGTACGATCTGTATTATATGGCGGGGCTGAAGCCGGGACAGATGCGCGTGGCTTCTCCCTTCAATGATTATGCCAAGGACAGTCTGAATCTGTACCGGGTCATTGATCCGCAGATCTGGGCAAAACTGGTAGGACGCGTGCAGGGCGCCAATTTCGGGGCGGTCTATGCCAGGACGAAGGCGATGGGATACCGGAATATCACGCTTCCGGAGGGACATACCTGGAAATCCTATACAGAATTCCTGCTGGACACCCTTCCGGTCAGGCTGCGGAACAATTATGTGAAAAAATTCAACACATCGATCCGGTTCTGGCATGAGACGGGAGGGGGACTTCCCGAGGAGACCATTGAGGAGCTGCTTGAGCACGGCTACCATATTCAGAAAAACGGCGTTTCCAATTATACGCTGATGAAAAATTCCAGGATCATTTTTATCGGGAAAATTCCGGACAATACGGATGATATCAAATCGACAAAGGACATTCCCAGCTGGAAGCGGATGTGCTACTGTATCCTGAAAAATGACCATATATGCCGTTTTATGGGATTCGGGCTGTCCAGAAAGGAGCAGAAAAGAGTGGATGTCCTGAAGAAGAAGTATGGGGAGGTTATCAATGAGTGGAAGTGAATTTAAAAGTCCGGCTTATCAGGTGATACCGGTTCCGATTGAAAAGGTTGTCGCCAATACCTATAATCCCAATGCGGTGGCGCCGCCGGAGATGGAGCTTTTATATGAGAGCATAAAAGAGGACGGGTATACCATGCCGATCGTATGCTATTATTCCAAGCAGCAGGATCTCTATGTGATCGTGGACGGATTTCACAGATACCGGGTGATGAAGGAGCATAAAGATATTTATGAACGGGAAAAGGGACTGCTGCCGGTGACGGTGATCGACAAGCCGCTGTCGAACCGTATGGCCAGCACGATCCGGCACAACCGGGCAAGGGGTTCCCATGACGTGACGCTGATGAGCAATATCATCAAGGAGCTGCATGAGCTGGGACGCTCCGACGCATGGATCTCGAAGCATCTGGGAATGGGCCGGGATGAAATCCTCCGTCTGAAACAGATCACAGGTCTCGCCGCGCTGTTCCGGGATGTGAAATTCGGACAGGCCTGGAAGCCTGCCGAAGAGGACGCGGACAGCCAGAGCGCGGGGGCAGGCGGCCAGGACGCGGCAGGAAAGAGGCGCAGTGTTCCGGAAGAAGAAACGGATCTGGATGAAGAGGAAGAGGAGGATGGAGATTCCGGAGAAGAAGCAGAACAGCTTTCGGATATGGAAGAATGACAGAGAATTTTGTAGCGCCTGTGCAACTCCGGGAAGGCCTGTAAATATCGGAATATTCCGGAAAATCAGGGCAAAAGAGCATATGATTGTAGCGTGGGCGCTACAAAGTGACGGTGGCAGGAAGAAGGAAATATGATATAATCATTTTATGAAAAAGTGCCGGCAGGCATTTTTTTAAGCACTAAAGTTAGCATAAACTAACAATATAAAAATATCCTGCGGCAGTGACAACAGGATCAAGTTGATTTGAGGAGGAGCAATATGAGGAAAGAGCGCGGAAATCTGAGGGTTCGGCTGCTGGCTTTTCTCCTGACCGCGGCCATGGTGCTTGCCATGGGAGGCGTCAGTGTTTTCGCGGAGGAGAGCGCGGACCAGACAGCGTCCGGTTTTGAGGATGGGGTTTACCGGATCACGGTGAATCTCTGGAATGCCACACAGGATCAGGCGTCTATGGGAAACGCTTCGATCAGAGGCAGCCAAAGCTACAATGAAAAGCACGCGGAGGATGATCCGGATCATCAGGCGCTGCTGATCGTTCAGGACGGCAGGGGCGTTGTGATCATGGAATATATGGCTATGGGATTCATGGGGACTTACGGTTATCTTCTGCAGCTGGATACACTGGAGAATATTGTCTATCATGACTGGAATTTTCCGTCTGAATATACACTGAAGCCGGCTCAGGTGCTGGCAGAACACAGGATGACAGATGGAAGCATCGCGGTGGACAACTATAATGATCCGGAATCAGAATATGTGCTGGAGGCGGCCAATGGGAAGGCATATCCTCATATCCTGGCAGTGCCCGTTGATCTGCCGGATGAGCCTGTGACCCAGAGCTGGGACGAGTCGCCCTGGGTCCATGTGTTTGTACCGGTCATGTATGCCATCAGTCCTTCCTCGGGAGATCAGCTGGCCCGTCTGGTGCTGGATTACAGCAACATGACAAAGGTGGAGGATCTGTCCGGAGAGGTGGAATACTGGCTGTATCAGGCCATGCAGCTGACCCGGGGAACAGCTTCTGATGAGAAGTGGCAGGCTTTGCAGGGTGTGATCGCCGAGACGAAGGATAAGCTGTCCAATACTCTGGTGCGGATCGATCTTCTGACGACAGGAACCGGCACCCCCATGGCTCCGGTTCCTGTCAGGACCGCAGAGGAGATGGATGAGACAGAACGGAAAGAGCAGGCGGCAAAGCTTCAGGCGGCCATGGAAGCGCTGACCGCGGCGGATCCGGCAGATCCTTCCGGGCTTCAGACTGTTCTGGGAAGAGCGGCCGGGCTGGATGAAAGCATTTACACAGAAGAGAGCTGGCAGGCACTGATGACCGAGGTGCAGGCCGGGCAGGCGCTTCTGGCGGACGGGACAGCTACGACAGAGCAGATGACAGAGCAGGCGCAGAAAATTGCCGATGCCATTGAGGCGCTGGAAACGCGGAAGGCGGATTATACGGCAGTTGACCAGGCGATCGCCGGCGCGAATGCGCTGAATCCGGATGATTATGTGGATTTCAGCGCAGTGACGGCCGCGGTCGGCGCGGTGGTCCGCGACAAGCCGGCTTCAGAGCAGGCGGAAGTGGATGCCATGGCCCAGGCGATCCTGGATGCCATTGGGGCTCTGGAGAAAAAGAACACGGCTCTGGACCGATACAATTTGGCGGACGGAGTATATTCCGTGGAGGGAACAATGGTGAAAGCGGCCGACAAAACTGCCTACTCCATGTCCAATGACGCGATCAATCATACCATGAAGCTGGAGGTCAGGGACGGCCAGTATCAGATCACCATGGATTTTAAAGGACTGACCATCGGCTCTCAGTTCGGCTATCTGGGGACACTGCGATATTTTGCCTCGGGCTATACCGTCAACCAGTATGGAATCCCGGAGGGGACTCTGGAGGATGTGACGGTGCTGTCTTACCAGACCAATGCGGACGGTACTGCTGTGAGCGACCGGTTCAGTGAAGAATACGGCCTGCAGTATCCGGACGTGGTGACCTTTCCGCTGATTCCGGAGGCGATGGAGGAAGGATATGTGCCTCTGCAGGTGTTTGTTCCGATCATGGAAAACATATCGGACGGAACGGGAACTCAGCAGGTATATCTGAAGCTGGACTGGAGCACCCTGAAAGCCACCACGGCGGATGATCCCGGTTTTACGGATGATGATGAGCCGGAGCAAAACGGCACAGAGGAAACGCCTCCGGCCGGCACCGGCAACCTTGCGAACAATACCAACCGGCTTCCTTCAGCTTCCGGCTCCAGCCTGAAAAACAGTACAGCCGCAGCAAGAAAGACGGGAAGTACGGTGTATACCGGCGATACAGCGCCGACTGCTCTGTGGGCGGGGCTTGCCCTTGCGGCGGCAGCGGTATCCGCGGCCGTGCTGTATCAGAAAAAGAAGAGCAGCCGGGAATAATGGAAAGGAATCAGTATGAAGACAGTGAAAGCTTGCAAACAGTTTCTGGCCGGCTTCCTGGCGCTGGCATTCGCCCTCCTTGCGGGGGCGAATGCTGTTGTCGTGCGGGCGGCCGGCGGTACAGTTTATACCTGCACCATCAATCCCTGCTACGCCCATCCGGTGACAGGCGAAATTGAAGATTCCGGCGGAGAGGCATCCTATGTGACAGGACAGGGCATGGTGGAGGGCGCTCTTTCCACAACGGGAATCCTGGAGCTGACAGACAGCGGAGAATACTATCTGACCATCAGAATGAGCCTGATGGATTATACGGCCAATCACAGCTTCTGGGTACAGAATGTGGGGGATTCCGGATGGTCGGAACCGGCCAGCATGGGGATCACAGGCAGCGGAACAGACACCAACGGCACGACGAATGACATCTGCATCCAGGTACCCAGTGAAAACTGCGTGATCCGGGGATCCATGTATGTGACGCCCATGGGAAGAGACGTTGTATTTTACTGCTATCCCAGCAATTTTACGGCGGGAAACAGCACGGATATGGCCGCCACCATTGTGACGGGGCCGTCCGGAGGCGGCCAGCAGACGGCGGAGACTGAGACAGCCGCACCGGTTGAGACGACTGCGGCCGCACCGGCTGAGACAACTGCAGCCCAGACGGAGACAACAGAAGCAGCGGCCGGGACCGCGGAAGCGGCAGAAACTGCCGGGGCAGCAGCGCCTTCTCTGGAAAATTCCATTCAGCAGGCGGCCTCTCCTTCTGCTTCATCCGAAGAGGAGGAGAGCGGCGGAGCGCTGACCCAGGCGAGGGGGCTGAGTCTTTCAACGGCCGGCGAGACCGCGGATGCGGAAAGGACATCATCCTCCGGAAACAGTCCTGCAGTCACAGCTTTTGCGGTGGGGGCCTCAGTTACGATTTCAGGACTGATCCTGATGTCGGCAGCGGCCGGTTTTCTGTATCTGTTCAGAAAGAACTGGTACAGATGGGGCGGCGGTGACGATGATGAGGAATAAAACCATGAGAAACAGAATTCTGACAGGAATGCTGGTCCTGCTGGCCATGTTTTCCCTGGTCCTTTCGGGATGCGTGGATCAGAATCAGGGTCAGGAGACAGAAGCAGATGCCGGAGCCGCGGTGGACGAATCGGATGTGGAGGTACTTCTTGCCATTGATGATCCGGAAGAGAAAGCAGCCGTGGAGGCGGCCAAGGCGAAGGTGGCCGCCATGGGGGGAGAACCCCGGATCATCGCGACTTCACCGGCCACGGCGGATATCTGCGACAGGCTGAATCTGGATCTTGTGGCGGTCTGCAGCAGCAGTATCTCCTCCATTCCGGAACGGTACGCGGATCTTCCGACAGTGGGGACGGCCATGAGTCCGGACATGGAGATCGTGTCTTCCCTGAATCCAGACTGGATTTTAAGTCCTGCGTCCCTGCAGAGTGATCTCCAGCCCAAGTATGAGGCCATTGACACGGACTGGGCCTTCCTGAATCTCCGCAGCGTGCCCGGTATGTACCGGTCTATTCAGGAACTGGGAGAAATTTTCGGAAGACAGGAAGAGGCGCAGGCCCTGGTGGATGAATTTACAGAGTTTTATAACGAATATAAAGAAAAAAACGCGGGGAAGGAACGGCCCAAGGTGATGATCCTCATGGGGCTTCCCGGTTCCTACATTATCGCCACGGAGAATTCCTATGTGGGGAGCCTGGTGGAGCTGGCCGGCGGCGAAAATGTCTATGGGGGAACGGATCAGGAGTTCCTGACGGTCAATACAGAGGATATGAAAACAAAAGAGCCCGACATCATTTTAAGAGCTGCTCACGCGCTTCCGGATCAGGTGATCGAGATGTTCAGGGAGGACTTTGAGACCAACGACATCTGGCAGCATTTTGAAGCCGTTCAGAACGGACGGGTATATGACCTGACGTATGAACTGTTTGGCATGAGCGCCACATTCCGGTACCCGGAGGCCCTGGAGGAGCTGCAGCCGATCCTGTATCCGGAGAGCGCGGAGGATGAAGAGAAAGCCAGAGAAAACAGTGACAATGCCCAGAAGAAGGCGGAAGATTCCGATGCGGCAAACAGGCTGGAAAGTCTGGAGGAGAATCAATAGGAGGGGAGAAGAACAACATGAACAGGAACACAAGGGAAGAATTCTCTCCGCAGGGACAGGAGCAGGATCAGAGCAGACATGATGCCGCCAGAAGAAAAAGAAAGCAGGCCAGGGCAGCCGTTTCCTTTGCCGTGATGGCAGTCCTGCTGATCGCCCTCTTTTTTGCGGCGGTCAATATCGGGAGCCTGAAGGTCGGGGTCGGCGAGCTGATGAGGGGATTGTTTGTAGAATACAATGAGGATGTGGCCACGATCTGGGATCTGCGTTTTCCCCGGATTTTGATTTCCATGCTGGCGGGGGCGGCCATCGCCGTTTCCGGCGTGCTGTTTCAGGCCGTGCTGAAAAATCCGCTGGCGGATCCGGGCATCATCGGGATTTCCAGCGGCGCGAGCTTTGCGGCCGTGCTGATCACGGCCTTTGCGCCGGCGCTGTTCTTTTTTACGCCGCTGTTTGCGTTTCTGGGCGGCGTCCTGGCCTTTCTTCTGGTTTACAGCCTTTCCTGGAAAGGCGGACTGAGTCCTCTGCGGATCATCCTGGTGGGGGTCGCGGTCAATTCCATGTTTACGGGGCTGTCCAGCGCCCTCAATTCCATGAACGGCGGAAATATGTCCGGCGTGGCGTCGATCGTCAGCGGAAATATTACCATGAAGACCTGGGATGATGTGCGGACCCTGGTGCCTTATGTGGCTGTGGGACTGATCCTGGCGCTGGCGTTTACGGGAGTATGCAATCTGCTTTCACTGGAGGACAAAACAGCCCGCAGCCTGGGCATCAATGTCAATGCGATGCGGATCATCATATCGCTGACTGCGGTCCTTCTGGCCAGTATTTCCACGGCGGTAGCCGGGGCGATCAGCTTTCTCGGCCTGATCGTCCCTCATATCGGACGGCTTCTGGTGGGAAGCGACCATAAGGCGCTGGTGCCCTTTTCCATGCTGTTCGGCGCGTTTACTTATCTGCTGGCCGATACCATTGGCAGAACCGTCGCGTCTCCCTATGAGATATCAGCATCCATCATCATGAGCGTGGTCGGAGGCCCGTTCTTTATCATTCTGTTAAGGAGGTCGAAGAAATATGCAGCCTGAAAAACCGGCTATGGAGGTCCGGAACCTGTCCTTTTCCTATGGAAAGAACAGGGTGCTGAGAAATGTTTCGCTGCAGATCCAACAGGGGACAATCACAACGATCATGGGAGCCAACGGCTGCGGCAAGACAACACTGTTTTCGCTGATGACCAAAAATCTGTACGCCAGGAAGGGCAAAATTTTTCTTTCCGGGAAAAATATCCAGAATCTGAGCCTGAAGGAATTCGCCCGTCAGGTTGCCATTGTTCAGCAGTATCATACTGCCAGCGACGACATCACTGTGGAGCGGCTGGTCGCATTCGGACGCACGCCCCACAGGAAGCCCATGCAGGGGAAAACAGAGGAGGATGAGCGGCTGGTACAATGGGCCATGGAGGTGACCAGGCTGGAAGCCTACCGGGACAGGGAAGTAAGCCGTCTTTCGGGAGGCCAGAGGCAGCGGGTCTGGATCGCTATGGCGCTGGCCCAGAATACCAAAATCCTGTTCCTGGATGAACCTACGACCTATCTGGATATCCGTTATCAGATCGAAATCCTGGAGCTGATCAGGAAACTGAACAGGGAATATGGGATTACGATCATCATGGTACTGCACGACATCAACCAGTCCATTTGTTTTTCAGACCAGATTATTGGACTGAAAGACGGGCAGGTGGCTGTGGAAGGGTCCCCGGATGATGTGATCACCACAGAAAGCATCCGCACCCTGTATGAGATTGATCTGGATGTGACCCGGGTCAACGGACAGAAATTTGTGCTGACAGTATGAAGGAGTTATCCGGACTGCCGGTCAGCGGAAGGTGACTGAGAATGTGTTCAAAATCAAAGGAGGAAAACATGAAGAATCCTTTTCGAATTGTATGGCTGATCCTGGGACTGATCTGTCTGGGGCTTGGAACGGTCGGAGTGATTCTGCCGATCCTTCCTACCGTCCCCTTTTATATGGCGACGGTGTTCTGCTTCGCCAAAAGTTCCAGGCGGCTTCATGACTGGTTCGTGGAAACCGGACTTTATAAAAGGCATCTGGAAAGCTTCGTGAAGAAAAAAGCCATGACGATGAAAACCAAATTTTCCATTGTGGGAACGGTAACGGCGGTGATGGCTGTCGGGTTCATTCTGATGAAGAATGTGCCTGTGGGGCGGATCTGCCTGGCCATTGTCTGGGTATGCCACATTCTTTATTTCTTTGTGCGGGTAAAGACTGTGGACGGGAAGGAGCTGCAGAATGAAGGGTGCTGAACGGAATGAGCTGGCCGGCGCCCGGAGAAAAAGAGGTGGACGGGTATGATAAAAGGAAGGCTGATCAGGCTTCTGTCCCACTCAAAAAAATATATCGGGCTGAATATACTCTGGCAGTGGATCTCGCTGCTGGCTCAGATCGCAGTGGTCTTTTCGGCGGCAGAACTGCTCAGGCAGGCGGTTTCCCGTGAGCTGAACGGGCGGGCCGCAGCCATGATCCTGGCAGTTCTGATCGTCTGTGCCGTGATCCGGTTCAGGTGCGAGCGGCTGGGAGCCAGGGCTTCCTATCTGGCCTGCGCGGACGTAAAAAAAATCCTTCGGGAAACGATATATGAAAAGCTTCTGAGACTGGGGGCCTCCTATAAGGAACAGGTCTCAACGGCAGAGGTGGTGCAGGTATGTACGGAGGGAGTGGAACAGCTGGAGACTTATTTTGGAAAATATCTCCCGCAGCTGTTTTACAGCCTGCTGGCTCCGGTCACACTGTTTGCGGTGCTGGCGGGGATCAGTCTTCCGGCCAGCGCGGTGCTGCTTGTCTGCGTGCCCCTGATCCCCGTTTCGATCGTGGCGGTGCAGAAGATCGCGAAGCGGCTGCTGAACCGGTACTGGGGAATGTATACCAGGCTGGGGGACAGTTTTCTGGAAAATCTTCAGGGCCTGACGACTCTGAAGATCTACCAGGCAGATGAAATGAAAGCGGAACAGATGGATGAGGAGGCGCAGAATTTCCGGAAAATCACCATGAAGGTGCTGACCATGCAGCTGAATTCCACCAGTGTCATGGATATCATAGCGTACGGAGGGGCGGCCGCGGGTATGATCGTGGCAGTGTCTCAGTTTCTGTCCGGGCGCCTGTCATTTCCCGGGACATTGGTTATTGTGCTTCTGGCGTCAGAATTTTTTATTCCGCTCAGATTGC
This sequence comes from Candidatus Paralachnospira caecorum, assembly GCA_904379015.1. Taxonomy (GTDB): domain Bacteria; phylum Bacillota; class Clostridia; order Lachnospirales; family Lachnospiraceae; genus Lientehia; species Lientehia caecorum. The sequence continues at coordinate 88,025 of CAJFHG010000006.1, forward strand.
TGGGATCTTACTTTCATATTGTCATGAACGGAATGGCGGCCAGTGACAAGATCTTCCGGATTCTGGATCTTCCGGAACCGGAGCGGGGAACGGAAACGCTGCCGGAGGGCCTGCCGGACATCCGTCTGGACCATGTGAGATTTTCCTATGAAGCCGGCCGGGAAATCCTGAAGGGCATTGATCTGTATGTGCCGGCGGGAAACTTCGTGTCCCTTGTCGGAGAGTCCGGATGCGGAAAAAGTACCATCGCGGGCCTCATCGCCGGAAAAAACAGAGGATTTTCCGGAGAAATCCTGATCGGAGGAATGCCTGCCGAATCGGTTGAGGAGGCGGATCTGATGAAACGGGTGGCGCTGGTGCGCCACAACAGTTATCTGTTTAAGGGAACGGTGGAGGAAAACCTGAAAATGGCGAGGCCCGGCGCATCCAGAAAAGAAATGGAAGAAGTCCTTGAACAGGTCAATCTGCTGGCATTTCTGGAAAGTCAGGACGGGCTGCAGACACAGCTTTTGGAGCGGGCCGGCAATCTGTCCGGAGGTCAGTGCCAGAGGCTGGCGCTGGCCAGAGCGCTGCTGTCTGACGCGGATGTTATGATATTTGACGAAGCGACTTCCAATATCGATGCGGAGAGTGAGGAGATGATCATGGATGTGATCCGGGGCCTGGCGGGGAAAAAGACCATCATCCTGATTTCCCACCGGCTGCACAATGTGCTGGATTCAGACTGTATTTATATGCTGGCGGACGGGGAAATCCGGGAATGTGGAACGCATGAGGAGCTGATGAAGCAGGGCGGAGCCTATTGCCGGCTGTACGAAAGCCAGAGACGGCTGGAACAGTACAGCAGAGGAGAAAGGAGAAGCAGGGATGGATCAGGAGAGGCGGTGCAGGTATGAGCAATAGAGGAAGACGAAGAAGCGGTATCCGGATCATGGCCAGCCTGATCGGGCTGGTCAGGCCGCTGCTGCATGTGATGCTGGCGGCGATCCTTCTGGGAACGGCCGGATATCTCTGCGCTATTTTTCTGACCATTCTGGCAGGACAGGTCATTCTGAAGGGAATGTCCCAGGGAGCGGGCGGCCTGGAGCTGATCCTGCAGAAGGGCCGTTTTATGGGACTCTCCGTAAAAGCGCTGTTTGTGATCATGGGCGTGACTGCGGTGCTGCGCGGCGTGCTCCATTATATGGAACAATACTGCAATCATTTCATCGCCTTTAAGCTGCTGGCAATACTCCGCCATAAGGTATTTGCTGTGCTGAGGACGCTCTGTCCGGCAAAGCTGGAGGGCCGGGACAAAGGAAATCTGATTTCGCTGATCACAACGGATATAGAGCTTCTGGAGGTGTTTTACGCCCATACCATATCGCCCATTGCCATCGCGGTGCTCACATCAGGAATCATGACGGTTTTTATCGGAAGCTATCATCCGGGCGCGGGGATCCTGGCCCTGGCGGCTTATCTTCTGGTGGGACTGGTGATCCCTCTGTGGAATGGAAAACGGGGCGGTGAAAAGGGAATGGCGTACCGTACCCGGTTCGGCGAGCTGAACAGCTTTGTCCTGGATTCTCTCAGGGGACTGGATGAGACGATCCAGTACGGCCGGGGAGCAGAACGGAAGCAGCAGATGCGGGCGCGTTCCGAAGGGCTGTCAGGCATGCAGGGGCAGCTGAGCCGTCTGGAGGGATCGCAGCGCTCCTTGACCAATCTGGCGATTCTGGCAGCTTCTTTTCTTATGCTGTTTCTGTCCCTTTACTGGTACAGAACAGGAGCAATGGGATTTGACGGCGTCCTGACCTGCACCATTGCGATGATGGGTTCCTTCGGACCGGTGGTGGCACTGTCCAGTCTGTCCAATAATCTGAACCAGACTCTGGCGAGCGGGGAACGGGTTCTGTCTCTCCTGGAGGAGGAGCCGTTGGTGAAAGAAATACCGGAAGACGGCAGCCAGTGGAACGGAGCGGAGCATTTCACCGGCGCCAGGGCAGAGCATGTGACCTTTTCATATGATGAGGAAGTGATCCTGAATGATTATTCTGTCGATATGCAGCCGGGACAGATGATTGGGATCCATGGAGTGAGCGGATCCGGAAAATCTACGCTGCTGAAGCTGCTGATGCGGTTCTGGGAGGCTGACCGGGGCAGAATCCTGATATCCGGAGAGGAAATCGGCCGGATTCCCACAAAACGGCTGCGGGACAGCGAGTCTTATGTAACCCAGGAGACCCATTTGTTCCATGATTCCATTGCGGCCAATATCGCGGTAGGAAAACCGGGGGCTTCCCGGGAGGAGATCATGGAAGCCGCCAGAAAAGCTTCTGTTCACGCGTTTATCATGACGCTGCCTGACGGTTATGATACACAGGTGGGAGAGCTGGGAGATACGCTGTCCGGCGGAGAACGCCAGAGGATCGGCCTTGCCCGGGCGTTTCTCCATGATGCGCCGTTTCTTCTGCTCGACGAGCCGACCAGCAATCTGGACTCTCTCAACGAGGGGGTGATTCTGAAATCTCTGGAGGAGACCTGCGGGGAGAAAACAGTGGTGCTGGTCTCCCACAGGAAATCGACCATGAATCTGGCAGATGTGGTTTATGAAATGAAAAACGGAAGGACGTCCTGACGTGAGCTTTACCGCAAAGGAGGGCGAGGTAACTGCTCTGGTGGGCTCTTCCGGTTCCGGAAAAAGCACCTGTGCCCGGATGGCCGCGGGGCTGTGGGATATTTTTCCAGAGCCGCGAACTGCGATGAATTTGTCCGGCGGCTGCTCCAGGGATATGATACATACGCCTATCGGGAAAATAGGAAATTAAAAATGCGGGTTTTGGGAGGAATATGAAAACCGCAATATGACAATTATATAAAGAACAAGTTGTAAAAAAGTACAGATGAACATTCGAACATTTGTACTTTTTTTACTGCTTATCCTATATACTTTTATGGTTTTATTTGCTATAATGTGCGAAAGGGCAGAGTCAGGATCATCCAGTGTTATTATGTCCTTAAAAGAGTATTTGTTTATCCGGGGAATATCCGATATTTTTTCATGTACCGTCCGCCTTTTGGATTCCAGACAGAGTCCTGTAAGGCTATTATTTTGAAATTTTTGCCGGGGAAACTGACGGGGACGGAAAAATCTGTCAGGCGGATCAGGGTAGTCTGGACGTGATGACATCCGCGGAAGGATCAGCCAAACTCTTCTGGAGGTTACCGGTTCTGGAAAGACGTTTACAATGGCCAATGTCATTCAGCAATTAAACAAACCAACATTGATCATTGCACACAATAAGACTCTGGCGGCACAGCTCTACGGCGAGTTCAAGGAATTCTTTCCGAACAATGCCGTAGAGTACTTTGTCTCCTAGTGTACCGGGGCCGGAAAACGAGGTATGGTATATCTGGTGGCTTTTGTGCTGTTTTGTCCAGATTTTGTGGACAGAACAGGATAAAACGGAGTGAATGATACCAGGCGGACAAGATGATTTTGTGACTTTTTTGCAGGAAAAATTCGTAATGAGATGAAAAGAGGGGATAAGGATGAATAAAGAACATGAGATTGTGTTGTATCAGATAGATAAAACAAATATATGTGTCAGTGTTTTTTTTCATGAAGAGACTTTTTGGTTGACACAAAAGGCGATGGCTGAATTATTTGACTGTTCTACGGATAATATTTCTTTGCATTTAAAGAACATTTTTCGAGAAGAAGAATTGGATGAAAAGTCAACTACCGAGTTTTTCTCGGTAGTTTTCGAGAAGAAGAATTGGATGAAAAGTCAACTACCGAGTTTTTCTCGGTAGTTCAAAAAGAGGGAAATAGAAATGTATCACGAAATATAAAATGTTATAATTTGGATGCAATAATCGCAGTTGGTTATAGAGTAAATTCAAAAAAAGCAACACGTTTTCGACAGTGGGCAACAAAAACATTAAAAGAATATATCATAAAAGGTTTTGTCCTTAATGATGATATGTTAAAAAATGGTAAGCCTTTTGGAAAAGATTATTTTGACGAATTGCTAGAACGCATTCGAGAAATAAGAGCGAGTGAACGAAGGGCGTATCAGAAAATTACAGATATATTTGAACAATGCAGTTATGATTATGATAAGAATAGCGAAACAACAAAAGCATTTTATGCGTTTGTGCAAAATAAGTTGCATTTTGCCATCACCGGAAAGACTGCGGCGGAACTTATATATGAACGTGCCGATTCTGAAAAACCATCTATGGGATTAACTACATGGAAAGACGCACCGGAAGGTAAAATATTGAAACGAGATATCGGTATTGCTAAAAACTATTTAAATGAAAAAGAATTGATCCGTCTTAATCGTCTGGTAACAATGTTCATTGATTATGCCGAATTGATGGCGGAAGATGGGGTGTTAATGAGTATGCAGGATTGGGTTGATCAGACAAATCAATTTTTAACGAATAATAGGAGAAAAGTGCTGTCAGGAAAAGGAAAGATATCTCATGAAGCAGCTTTAGAAAAAGCTGAAAAGGAATATGAGACTTTTCGGATAAAACAGGATCAAGAATATGTTTCGGAGTTTGATCGAGAAGTAGAAAGGTATCTAAAGGACTAAAAATAGCAAAGAGAAGAGGATATTTGGGTGAGAAATCAAACAGTTAATAGTAAAATTAATGTTTATTAAAAAAAGAAACTAGATGTAAGTATTTTTACCAATATTTTGCCTTGTGTTACGACTGATATTTTGTGACTTTTCGTGAACAAATTGTGAAAAGTCCAATATAAGGTAGTATCATTTTCTGATTTTGACATTTTCGCTACGAATGAATTTTTTGAGGGTGGCTGATATTGAACATATCAAAAGTCACAAAGGAGCACCCTCCGGGTATACCATTATGCCCTGAAAAGACGGGCAAAGCTAAGGAGAAGATTTTGCTATGGATAAATTCGTTTTAAAGGCCCCGTATCAGCCCACAGGCGATCAGCCGCAGGCAATCGAGGCGCTTGTAAAAGGGTTCAAGGAAGG
>CAJFHG010000007.1 GCA_904379015.1 Candidatus Paralachnospira caecorum
TTACTGGCATCTGTGGATGTCCTGGTTTTTTATACCCTTTTTTACCATTTATCTGAAAAAGCTTGTTATTTTTTTATGAATTTCAAAGGTAGTATCACAGATGAACAGGAAACGTCAAATGTATTGGAAACGGAAAGGAGCGCTCATATGGTATTTTATTTTACGGGTACGGGAAACAGTCTCTATATCGCGAAGCAGATTGAAAAAGAGCCTGTCAGTATCCCCCAGGTCATGCGGCAGGAGCATCTGGAATACAGGGCAGACGCTATCGGCATTGTGGCCCCTGTGTACGGACATGAGGTTCCGGCCATGGTCAGGGATTTTCTGAAACGGGCGGTTTTTCATACGGACTATTTCTACATGATCCTGACCTACGGAAACCGGCACGGAGGCGCCTCTGAGCTGGCGGCGCGGCTCTGCGCGGACTGCGGTATTCCGGTCAGCTACATCAATGTGATCATGATGGTGGATAACTGGCTGCCCGGCTTCGATATGGAGGAACAGAAAAAGATCGACAAGCATGTGGATGAGCAGCTGGCAGCGATCCTTGCGGATCTGAAGGCGCGCAGGAAGATGATCTCCGAGGTGACGGAGGAGGACCGGGAGGCCCACAGACAGTTTATGCAGCGGATGAGCCAGATGCCCGCGGATGCCTGGCAGAACCTGCTGCGGGTTGCAGACAGCTGTGTCGGCTGCGGGATCTGCGAAAAGGTCTGTCCCACCGATTCCATTTATGTGGTGGACGGAAAGGCAATGCACATTCCCGGAAACTGCCAGACCTGTCTGGCCTGTGCCCACGCGTGCCCCCAGAAGGCCATCGGGCTGACGGTCCCTGAGAAAAATCCCGGGGCCCGCTACCGCAATCCCCACATTGCTCTGGAGGAGATCATCAGGGCAAATTCACAGATATGATGCAAATATGAAACAAAATGACAGATCAAACAATGAAAAATCTGATTGACGAGGAGGAACTACGATGAACAAATTTACGTTTTCTTATCCCACAAAGGTGTATTTTGGCGAAGGAGCTGCCGCGGATGCGCTGAAGCAGAAGCTTCCCAGGGTCGGGAAGACTGTGATGCTGGCCTATGGCGGCGGTTCTCTGAAAAAGAACGGAATTTATGATGAGCTGAAGGGGCTGCTTCAGGAGGCAGGCAAAGAGGTGGTGGATTTTTCCGGGATCATGTCCAACCCCACCTACGCGAAGGTTCAGGAGGGGGCCGCGCTTGCGAGAGAGCAGCATGTGGATTTCATCCTGGCTGCGGGAGGCGGAAGCGTCGTGGACTGCTGCAAGGTGATATCCGCCCAGGCTGTGATGGATGAGGACATCTGGTCCATGGAATACACGGAGGGAAAATTCCCTGCGGCAGGGATTCCCATGGGCGCGGTGGTGACGGCATCCGGCACAGGGGCGGAGATGAATTCCGGCGCGGTCATCACCTGTGAAGAGAAGATGTGGAAGGGCCCGATCGTGGGAACCGCCGCTTCCTTCGCGGTCCTGGATCCTTCCTATACGGCTTCTGTTCCCGCCATGCAGGTGCTTTCCGGTGCCTTTGACACCCTGAGTCATGCCATGGAAACGTATCTCGGAACTTCTGACAAGGACAATGTTTCAGATGACGCGGCGCTGGCGATCATGCGGAATACCGTTGTCAATATGCGGCGTCTGGTCGCCGATATCCATGATGTGCAGGCCCGCGGCAATCTCATGTGGGATTCAGCCATGGCGGAGAACGGCATTCTGAAGGTGGGACGCCTGACGGATTTCCAGGCTCATCAGATCGAACATCAGCTGGGCGCCTATACGGACTGCAACCACGGACAGGGACTGGCGGTGATCCAGCCTGTTTATTACCGCCATATTCTGAAGGACGCGGAGGAAAAATTCACCCGCTTCGCGAAAGAAGTATTCGGCGAGGATACGGCGGAGGCCGGACTGAAGGCGCTGAGCAGCCTGATCGAGGCGTGCGGACTGCCTACAAAGCTCGGACAGCTGAAGTCCAGAGTGCCGATCACGCAGGAGGTGCTCCGTCAGGTGGCTGACACCTGCAATATCATCAAATGCAATCCCCGGGAACTTTCCCGCGGCGAAATATATGAGATTCTTTGTGAATGCATGTAGGAGGGAGCGATATAGACGAGACCATGCCGACCTTTCTGAATTCCTGTGAAGGCACAGCCGTTTATGGACAGCGGCGGATTTCCGGCACGGATCAGATCAGCGGCTGGCTGGAGGAACTGAATTTAAATCTGGGGCAGGCATAGCCCGGGAAAGGAAGAAAATCAGATGAAAAAATTTGTGTGTGTGATGTTAAGTGTGATTATGACATTGTCACTGGCTGCCTGCGGGCAGACAGGAGGGCCGTCTTCGGAGTCCTCATCGTCAGAGGAGACTGCGGCGGAGGAGACCGCTTCTTCGGAGGAAACTTCGGCGGAGGAAGCCGGTTCCGGATCCGCCCAGGAGACAGCCGGAGGATCAGAAGGCGGCCGTGTCCTGGTGGCATACGGCGCCCATGATCATCGGAACCTTTCTGGAAAGCTACGATATGACAGGAAAAGAAATCTATCCGTTTACGCAGTCCGCGTCCATGGATACGGAGCAGTTTGACAATTCGATCGCTTTTGTGAGGGAAAATGCCGGAGCGGCCACGGTCCATGACGGACTGTTTACAAGACCTTCTGATACGGAAGGGATCGATGCCTATCTGTCGGCCAACGGTCTGATACAGTAAGGAGTATGTTTATGAAAAGACCAGAGATCATCATTCACATTTTGAGCGCGCTGGACGGAAAGATCACAGGCCCCTTTATGGGGGCCGCTTCCGTCCGGGCGGCGAGCGGGGAATATGCCAGGATCCGTTCGGAGTACCGGGCGGACGCATGGCTTTACGGTACTGTTACCACGAAAGAATTCACAGGCGGACGCAGACCGGAGCTGGAAGAGACAGGGGATCCGGTTCCCGGCGGCGATTTTGCCGCGGTGCCGGACGCCGGTCTGTATTATGTGTCGGTTGACACTCTGGGAGAGATCGGATGGGAGTCGGGGACTTTCCGGATGCCGGGACGGCCGGATGCCCATGTGATCGAGATCCTGACAGAGCGGACGCCCGCGGCCTACAGAAGGTATCTGCGCCGGCGGGGTGTTTCTTATATCCTGGCGGGAAAGGATGCTCTGGACTGCCGGGAAGCCTGTGAGAAGCTTTACGCGCTGTTCGGAATCAGGACCATGCTGGTGTGCGGCGGAGGAACTGTAAACTGGACCTTCCTGCAGCAGGGAATGGCAGATGAGATCAGCATTGTGCTGGCGCCTGCCGCGGACGGGAACAGAGAATCTGTGACGGTGTTTGAGCAGATGCCGGGGCTTCCGTCAGATCCCTTTGCGGAGTTTGAGCTGAAAGACGTGGAACGGCTGAAGGACAGCGGACTTCATCTGGTCTATGCGCCGGCCGGCGGGGAGCGTTCCGGCAGTATGTCTCAGGAGGAGCCGTCCACTGCGGATCCCGGGAATGGGAACCCCGGAGAAGAAACGGCACAGGCGGCGGCCCATCCGGAAGAAATCCGGGGAATGGTGCTGCTGTATCCGGCTTTTGTCCTGGCGGACCGGGCCAACGAGCTGTTCGGGGATGTCAGCGAGATCCCGGATACGTATCATTTCATGTGGATGGATGTGGGCAGGGCCTATTTTGAACCGCTGATTGGTTATGACATTTATCAGGCAATCGGAACGTATGACCGGGATGTGCTGCTGATCCATGGAGACGCGGACAGCATTGTGCCTCTTTCTTATTCGGAACGGGCACTGGAAGTTTACCCTTCGGCAGAGCTGAAGGTGGTGGAAGGCGGAGGCCATGGATTTTACGGGGAAGATGCCGGGCAGGTGACCGGATGGATGCTGGATTATCTGGAGGCGCAGAGTGAAGTGGCCGACTGGGTGGCAGGACTGGATCTTGCGGGCTGACGCTTCTGCTTCACAGGGAACTGCGTTCCCTATAAAACAAAAATGCTCCGCAGGATTTTTTTACAGAATACGCGGCCGTTATGGTTCTGTCCCATTATGGGGCGAAAGGGTTCCGGCGTCGTCTCTGATATACTGGATAAAACGGGAAACGACAGGAGAAAAAGCCTGATTCTTTTTCCACACAAGGACGGCGCCTGTCTGGAGCGAGGGCGAGAAGGGAATGAAGCGCAGATCCCCGTACACATCCTCGAGAAGCCGGAAGCAGATCGCGGCGCCGACCCCGTTTTTCACCATGTTGGCCGCGTTCAGGAGCAGGTTGTAGGTGGCCGCGATCTCGATCCGGTCAAAATAATCGCCGAACCAGTTGGCAAGCTCATTCTGTACGCTTTCCCGCTGTGAAAGGAGGATCGGAGTATCTGCCAGATCAGCGGGAGAGACCGAAGTCTTCTGGCACAGAGGAGAATCCTTTCTGACCAGAACGCCCCACTGTTCCAGATCGGGCAGCCGGATAAAATCATATTTTCCCATATCTACAGGTTCCAGAAGGAGGCCCATATCCAGGATTCCCTTTTCGAGCCTGTCTTTGATGTCGTCGGCGCTGGCGCTGTAAATATTGTAGCGGACGAGGGGATGGAGGCCGCGGAAGGCGGCGATCCGCCGGGAGAGAAACGTCATATTCTGTGTTTCGCCGCAGCCGATCATGATCTCCCCTGTCAGTTCTCCGCCGTGATGGCGGGCGAATTCCTGCTCTGTTTTCTCCGCCAGGCTGACAATCTCCTGGGCGCGCCGCTTCAGGAGCATTCCGTCGTCGGTGAGGACGACGCGGTGTTTGCTCCTGTGAAAAAGCTGGGTCCCCAGCTCCTTTTCCAGCTGGATCAGCTGTCTCGAGAGAGTCGGCTGGGTGAGATGGAGGAGGGCGGCCGCTCTGGTGATGTTTTCTTCTCTGGCCACCATCAGGAAATATTTTAAAACCCGGATTTCCATGGCTGTGTCACTTCCTTCCGTTGTTTCGCGTAATCGGTATGCTACAGGGAAAATTATACTATGCTGCCCGGAATTGCGCCAGAAAAAATTGGACTTTCACACGGCGAAATAGTATTTTACACCCCTTTTCGTAACTCAAATCTTGTATTATAATCAGTATATGAATAAAAATATTGTTTACGGAGGAACAGCATATGAGTGCCATCAGTAAAAAGTATCAGATCGATACGGAAGAAAACAGAGACTTTCTGAAAGAGATACGGAACGGATTGTTGAATTTCGGACACAAATTTCCGTCTCCCGGCGGCAGCGCCTACTATCTCAGTGATGACGGAACTCCCTGGAAGGACCGTGACCGCGAGGCTTATGTGACAAGCCGTATGGCACATGTATACAGCATCGGTTCTTTCCTGGGACATGAGGGAAGCGAAGAACTGGCGGACGCGGCGATCAGGGGCCTCAGAGGAGAGCTCCGCGACCAGGAAAACGGCGGCTGGTATGCCGGACTGAGGGCGGATGGCAGTTTCCTGCCCAATAAACAGTGCTATGCCCACGCTTTTGTGATCCTGGCCGGCACATCCGGAGTCCTTGCGGGGAGGCCCGGCGCGGAAGAGCTTCTTGAGGAAGCGCTCAAGGTGTATGACCAGCGTTTCTGGAATGAAGAGGAAGGGCTTTCCTGCGACACCTGGAATACAGAGTTTACCGTGATGGATGATTACCGGGGACTCAATGCCAATATGCATACAGTGGAGGCGTTCCTGGCTGTGGCCGACGCGGTCGGAAAAGAAGAGTACCGGGTGAGAGCCGGCAGGATCATCGACCGTGTGCTCGGATGGGCTTCCGGCAACAGCTGGCGGATCCCTGAGCATTATACAAAGGAATGGGTGGCTGACACCGAATTCAACAAAGATCATCTGGACGACCAGTTCAAGCCCTACGGAGCTACTCCCGGCCACGGGATTGAGTGGGCGAGACTGATCGCGCAGTGGGCGCTTTCTACATATAAAGACGACAGGGAAGGCGCGGCAAAATACATCGAGGCTTCCGAGAATCTGTTCAACCGGGCCATCGAGGACGCCTGGAACGCGGACGGCGCGCCGGGCATCGCCTACACCACAGGCTGGGACGGAAAGCCCATCGTTCATGACAGGATGCACTGGGTACTCGCGGAGGCGATCAATACATCCGCGCTTCTTTACCATGTGACCGGCAAGCCGAAATACGCCGACGACTACGCGATGTTCATGGAATATCTGGATGAGAAGGTGCTGGATCATGTAAATGGTTCCTGGTTCCATCAGCTGGATCAGAACAACAATCTGATCGGAACTGTGTGGCCCGGAAAGCCGGATATCTATCACGCGCTGCAGGCAACTCTGATCCCCTATTACGCGCCTGACACCTCCATCGCGCTGGCGGTCAAGAAGGGCCTGAGCATCTGAAACGCAAAGGAAGGGTACTGAAAAATGAGCAAAAAGGAAGAACTGTATCAGTATGTAGGCAGCATGCAGCAGCTTGCGTATGTGCGGAGCCTGAAATATGATGAGGGACAGGCCTCGGAAATGAAGGCGAAACAGGTCAAGAACGGTCCCATGAGCTTCACGGTCATGACGGACAAATGCCTGGACATCGGAGAGCTGTCCTATAAAGGGATCCAGCTGAATTTTCTGGCGAAGCAGGGGCTTCAGGGACCGGTGTTCGGAAAGTCCCAGGATCAGGTGAAAAGCATTATGGGCGGCCTGTTTTTCACATCCGGACTGGAAAATATCGGCGCGGCCTTTGAGAAGGACGGAAAGCTGTATCCCATGCACGGCAGCATGCGCCTGGCTCCCGCGGAGCATGTGGGAAGCAGCGCCGGATGGGAAGGCGATCAGTATGTGATGTCTGTCGAAGGCGAGGTCCGGCAGGCGGCGCTGTTTGGAGAAAACGTGGTGCTGCGCCGGAAGATCGAGACGGTTTTCGGCAGCCGGCAGATTGTGATCACAAACGAGATCGAGAATGAGGCCTATGAAGACGTGAGCAAGATGCAGCTGTATCATTTCAATGTGGGATATCCTCTGCTGAGTGAGAAAGGCGAGATCGTGCTGCCCACAAGAGAGGTGAAGGACCGGGATGATCTGAATTATGAGGATGCCAGTCACTGGAATCAGATGTCGCCGCCCATCGCCGGCGCCACAGAGAGCGTTTATCTCCATGATCTGGCGGCTGATGAAAACGGAGAGACCTTTGCGGCCTATGTCAACGAAGAGCTGGGCCTGGGACTGAAGGTTGAATTCCCGAAGGAGAAGCTTCCTTATTTCGTACAGTGGAAGTCTCTGGGCGCGGGAGATTACGCTATGGGACTGGAACCCTCCAATTCCCATATTTTGGGCAGGCTTTATCATGAAGCGAACGGAACGCTTCCTGTGCTGAAGCCCTTTGAAAAGGAGACGGTTGTGCTGAAGGTCACGGTGCTGGACGGCGCTGATGAGATCGCGGAAGTAAAGCGGGAGGCGGAGCGTTTGGCTTACCGCCCGGAAAAATAAGCGGATATCATGTGCAGCTAAAATAAAATAAGAAAGAACAGGAGCCTCTGTGCGGAGGCTCCTGTTCCTGGTTTCATAGGAAACCGCGTTCTTTCAGGGACATATGCCGCGCCGGTTTTTCGGAAAATCCGAGGGCAGCACACAAATTTCACAGTTTTTTCACAAAATTTTCATAAAAAAGCGGGGGTGCAGCCGTTGACATTAGAAAATATGCGTGCTATAGTACGGGTATAACAAACGGGGCGGATCAGCAGACAGCAGCCGCAGCCGCTTGAAATTTATCAGATTTTGGAGGAAGAGATAAAATGGATACTTTAAAAGCTGAAAAAAGAACAATGGATGTGAAAGCGAAGAAGCTGAGAAGAGAAGGCTATGTAATCGGAAATATGTTCGGCAAAAAGATTGAAGGATCTATTCCGGTACAGATGCATAAAAAAGATGTGGATACGATCCTGAAGACCAGCGGCAGAGGCAGCCAGATCATGCTGGATGTGGACGGACAGGTTTACGATGTACTGATCAAGGATATCGCGTACAATCCCTTAGCGGGAAGAATCGACGACATCGATTTTCAGGCCCTGGTAAGCAATGAAAAAGTTAATTCAGTCGCCGAGGTAGTGCCGGTGGATCATGAGAAAATCGCGGAAGGCGTTCTTCAGGTGGAGATGGGCGAGATCTATTACAGAGCGCTGCCGGCAGATCTGGTTGACAAGATCAGAATCGACGTAGGAAGAATGAAGATCGGCGATGTGATCTGCGTAAAGGATCTGGAGATTGCCTCCAATCCGAAGATTGAACTTCTGGCAGATCCGGAGGCGCCGGTGGTGTCCGTAACGGCAATCCGCAACGCTCCGGTACCGGAAAATGAAACAGAAGAAGGAGAAGCAGCCGAAGAATAAAAACAGAGTGACCGCAGACCGGCCGCACTGCCCGGGAGAGGACAAAAAGTCCTCTCCTTTTTGCGCGGTACGCCCGGAGGGGCGCTGCGTGGCAGCGGCACGCAGCCGGGCGCCGACCGAAGCGGAGCGGAAATCTGCCGTGCCTGCACAGGCAGGGATCCGACGGACAGCGGTCATCGAGAAATCGTAAAATGTGAAAAAAATGTGAATTCTGAAAGAAGTGCTTGACATCATTTTGAATGCGTGTTATAGTACAGATAGAACAAGGGAAGAGGGAAACAGAAATCTTCCGGTTCAGACTAATTTGCAGAACAGATGATTCATATAAAAGGAGCGATGTGTTATGTTAATGCCTAGTATTTTTGGAGATCACTTTTTTGACGATTTATTTGAGGATTTTGACCGGTTCTTTGAGGACAGCGACAAAGAGATGCGGAATGTTTCAAAGAAGCTTTACGGCAGAAGGGCCGGACGCATCATGAGAACGGATGTGAAAGAGCTGGACAATGGCTATGAGCTGATCATTGATCTGCCTGGATTTAAGAAGGAAGAGATCAAGGCTTCTCTGGAAGACGGATATCTGACCATCAGTGCTGAAAAAGGACTGGATCAGGAGCAGAATGAAAAGAAGACGGGCCGCTATATCAGGAAGGAGCGTTACGCGGGCGCCTGCAGCAGGAGCTTTTACGTGGGCGGCGGAGTGAAGGAGGAGGATATCAAAGCCGAATTCAAACACGGGATCCTGAAACTGTTTGTTCCGAAGAAAGATGCGGTGCCGGCAGTAGAAGAAAATAAATATATCTCCATTGAGGGATAATACAGATCTGAGAATGAGACGAAAGACGGGAGGCCGGCCACACGGCCTCTCATTTTCTGATGAGAGAGGGTGATGGTCTTGAAAACCAAGAGAGATTATTATGAGGTTCTTGGCGTCAGCAGGGACGCGGATGCCGCGGCAATCAAAAAAGCATACCGGAAGCTGGCAAAGAAGTATCATCCAGATACCAATTCCGGCGACGCGCGGGCTGCCGAGGAATTCAAGGAAGTGACAGAAGCGTATTCTGTCCTGAGCGATGAGAAGAAGCGGAAGCTTTATGACCAGTTTGGTCATGCCGCCTTTGAGGAGGGCGGAGGAGCGTCTCAGGCAGGCGGCGCTTACCAGGGCACGAACGGAGGTTACAGAGAGTATCATTTTGAAGGCGGAGATATCAATATGGATGATATCTTCGAAAATATTTTCGGCGGGGCCTTTAACGGTTCGGGCTTTGGAACGCATTCCGGATTCGGCGGTTCCCGCGGCTGGGATCGCGTTCACAGAAACGGCTCATACGGATATGGAGATGGATTCGCGGAGGATGGATTTGGAGGAACCGGCTATGAGGGCGGAACATATGGAAGCGCCTTCGGGGGCCGGGGCTCCGATCTGAACGCGGAGGTGGAGATCAGTTTTGACGAGGCTGCTTTCGGCGGAAAGAAAACCATCAGTCTGAGCGGCACGGACGGACAGATCCGTTCTTATGAAATCAGTATTCCGGCCGGAATCGAAACCGGAAAGACCATCCGTCTGAAGGGGAAAGGGATGCCCGGACGGGGCGGACGGGAGGCCGGAGATCTGCTCCTGAAAATACGGGTAAAGGATAAGCCGGGATTCAGACGGGAGGGAATGGACGTCTATACGACAGTGAAGGTTCCCTTCAGTACGGCTGTGCTGGGAGGCGAGGTGCCGGTGGAGACCATCTACGGCACGGTGCTTTGCAGGATCAGGGAAGGAACCCAGTCGGGCACCAAGATCCGCCTGAAAGGGAAAGGGATTGTATCCATGAAGGATGCTTCCGTGCGCGGCGACGAGTATGCCGTTGTGGAAATTGAGGTCCCCAGACATCTGAGCGACGAGGCAAAACAGAAGCTGAAAGAGTTTGATGATGCGTGCGTGCGGAGACGATACCGCAGGGGCGCTTAAAGAAATGGCATATGTGCGGAGTGTATAAAAGAAGAATGCAGATTTATGAGTCTGTCTTTTATACACTCTTTTTCATTGTGTGAAAATACCCCCCATTAAACAAAAAAATACCCCACTTTTCGGAGACATTTATGCATGTTATACTAATATGAGCGGATGTGCAATATTTTTTTAGGTAAAGTGCGGACGGGAAAAACGGCAGAAAGACAAAATATAGTGAAATTGCCGGTTTTCTGGATCGCGTACGGCCCGGGAAAATCGCGGAAGGGGGAATGCAGAAACGGTGGAAACAGTTATTTGAGGCGGTAAGGAATGAAAAAGCGAAGGAGGGAACAAGAAGAATGAGAAAGTTGAAACTGATGAAGCGGCTTTTGTGCGCGGCCCTTGTCGTCGCAATGGCCCTCCCGGCAAATCTGCCGGCACTGGCGGCGGAGGATGAGGCGTCTGCGGCCAGCGCGTCAGCTGAGGAAGAAGTGGATTACACTCAGTATGTGGATCCGTTCGTAGGCACAGACGTGGACTATGGACAGCTCTTCCCCGGCAGCGTAGTACCTTATGGACTGATGAAGCTCAGTCCGGATACATATCCCCATGATACCATCGATCACGCGGGATATGATTATTCCAAGACTCAGATTTCCGGTTTCAGCCACACCAGGATCGAGGGTGTAGGCGGACAGGGAACGGGCGGCGATGTTCTGATCACCCCTACTTATGTGAGGTATACAGACAGGCCCCAGAGCGCGTCCAGAGCGATGAATATTGTCATGGACAAGAACGGAGACAAGGTTGAGGACGCGTCGCCGGGCTACTATACGGTCAATATGTGGCCGAAAAAAGGAAGCGACAATAATGTAACAGAAGATACATCCAACGGCAGCATCAAAGCGGAGCTGACCAGTGATATCCGTACAGGATATCATAAATATACGCTGCCTGAGGACGGGGAGATCTCCCTGGTGGTGGATCTTTATTACACCTATCATCACAAATACAGAGATATCGTGATGGATATCGAAAAGCTGGATGACAAGGTGACTATGTCCGGCCGTTTTTCCGCGTCCAATGTAAGCGGAAACGGAAAATATACCATGTATTTTTATCTGGAGACCAACCAGCCGGCTCTGGAAGTGGATACCTGGGATGACAGCGGCTTTGGAGATCTTCAGGAAGGCGTTACCGTGACGGGTGATGACGTAGGCGCGGTATTCACATTCCTGGGAAGAAAGGACACCCCGCTGGAGATCAAGGTGAGCGTGTCCCCTATCAGCGCCGAGCAGGCGAAGAAGGACATGTATGTGGAAATGCCCGGATGGGATTTCGATCTGGAGCGGCAGCAGGCGAAGGATGCCTGGAATGAGGTCCTGAGCAAGGTGAAGGTCACCAATTCCGAGACCAGCGATCCGGACGGAAGACTGATCCAGCTGTTCTATACTCATCTGTATCATATGTTCACCATGCCCATGAACGCCACAAGCACGGATGGAACCTACCGGGATATCAGTTCCGAAAACAACATCAAGGTTGCGGACGGCTATACTCATTATGATTCCTGGACGCTGTGGGATGACTTCAAGAAATATCCGATCATCGGCCTTGTGCTGCCGGATGTATACGCGGATATCGGACGGTCCATAGCGGACGGCCTGGAAGCGGGATTCGCTACCTGGAGCCATGATTACCAGACGGTGCCCAACGTGCGTACCGAGCATGCGGTGGCATTGCTGGCGGACAATGTGGCCAAGGGACAGACGGATATTCCCAATCTGGCGGCAGCATATGAAAAGGCAAAAGAGATTGCCGATTCTGTGAGCGATTCCACAAGACGGAACCGTGTGGACAGGATGGTAGAATACTGTTACGATGACTGGTGCATTTCCATTCTGGCCAAGGAGCTTTATGAGCAGACGGGCGATGAAAAATACATGGAAGACTACAATAAATATATCACCCGTGCGTTCATGTACAAAGAACTTTTCAGAGAAGACGCTGTCATTCCGGCTGAGCAGTACCAGGATATGGTTGGAATGGGTGAAGAGGCAGTCGGTTCTGATCCCATGGGCCTTCTGTGGGGCAAGAATTCTGACGGAAGCTGGAGAAGCGGAAATCCTGAGAGTGTAGGCGACCAGAGTCTGTATCAGGGTTCTCTGTGGCAGTATACATTCTGGGATACCAATGACGTATCCGGCCTGATGGATCTGATGGGCGGCAAGGATGCCATGTACCGTCAGCTCTCCTATCTGATGGGTGAGTATGCGCCTGAAGACGGCTCCAGAATGCTTCACACCAGCGACAATGAGATCGATATGCATTCGCCGTATCTGTTCAACTATGTAGGACGTCCCAGCAGGACTCAGTACTGGACAAGACAGATCTATACGGACAAATCCTTTACCTGCGGATACACAGGCTCAGGCGGAGAGAAACAGTATCTTTACAAGCTGAGACCTGACGGATATCTGCACGCGATGGATGACGACGCGGGAACCATGGCATCTGCCCTGGTAGCGGCCTATATGGGTCTCTTCCCCGTATGCCCCGGCGATCCGACGTTCCAGATCACCTCTCCCGTGTTTGAGGAGATCCGTCTGGATGTGGGCAATGGAAAAGAATTTGTGATCAAGGCGAACAATACGTCTGCGGAGAACAAGTACATCCAGTCCGCGACACTGAACGGTGAGAATTTTGAGCGGACCTGGCTGACCTATGAAGAGATCAGCCGCGGCGGAGAAATCTGCTATGAAATGGGTTCCGAGCCCTCTGACTGGGCTGCGGACTGCGCGCCTGTACCGTCCATGTCTGATACGGTAGATTCTACTGTTTACGAAGACGAGCAGCTGTCCTTCTCTTCCATGACTTTTGAGGAGAGCAGTGACAATGACGGTTCCATGGGCAACACCATCACCATTACAGTACGCGACGAAAATGTGACCATTAACGGTGAAGACGGCGCGAAAGTGTCGGCTGATGATTATAAGACATCCGGCGTGCCAGAAGGACTTACCCTGAAGCTGGTGAAGAAGGACAGCAAGACTCTGGAAGTAAGCCTGGAAGGAAACGCGAAGGAACATGGTATTTCCAACAATATTGATAATCTGAATCTGGAGCTTCTGGACTCCCTGTTCACAGGTGAAGTGACCACCAAGAGACAGAATCAGATGCTGAAGGTTCAGTTCGCGGATACCACCATCGAATATTCGAAAGATACGGTGGAAGAAGGCGAAGACGGAACCTTCCATGATACCATCACAGCCACCATCAAGGGCGGAGCTGTCTTTACAGGTGAGGCGGGAGAAAACTATGTGGAAAGCGGCAAGCTTTCTTACAGCGGACTTCCCGAAGGACTCAGCCTGGAAGTGGTCAAAGTGGATGATCAGAATGCAGAGCTTCGCTTTACAGGAACGATCACAGCGGAAGAATATGACCGTGACAGCCTGAAGCTGACCTTTACGGATGCGGCATTTGAGGGCGCAACCGCGAATGAGATCATCGGCTCCAACTATGGCGGCATGAAATCGATCCGCATCATTTCCAACACCCTGCGCGGCCAGATGGAACTGGAGGCGGCTATTGACGCGCTGAAGCAGCTGCTGGCAGAAGCCGGAAAGATCGATACCTCTGTTTACACGCAGGATACAGTGGCCGTGTTTGAGGCCGCGATGCAGAAGGCGGAGACTCTTCTGGCTGATGAAGCTTCCCTTACCGCGGATGCGGCAAACGAGGCCTACAGAGAGCTGAACAGCGCGATGAGGGGGCTCGCGGAGCTGAAAGACGGATTTGAGAAGATCGAGCTGGAGGATTTTGACGACTGGAATGATGAGGATGTCAATCCCCAGAACGGCAATCCGATGAAGACGGAGAGCTCCAATGACGGCGACGGAACACAGCAGATCGCGAATACTTTTGCAGGCGGCTGGATGAAGTACAGCGTGGATTTCGGTGAGGTTGGACCGGACAGTCTTTCCATCCGTTATTCCGGAGCCAATAACTGCTATACGGATTCCGTGGTGGAGATCCGTCTGGGAAGCCCCGACGGGGAACTGGTGACGACAGTCAGCACACCGCCCACCGGCAGCTGGAGCAGCTGTACGACTGCGACAGTACAGCTCGATGAGGCAGCGAAAGCCAAACTGACGGGCATTCAGGAAGTTTACTTCGTCATGACCGGAACCCATCAGTCCGGAAGCAGATATTATGCGGGAAATTACAACTGGATGCTGTTTGAGAAGGAAGGCGCCCAGGAAGAAATCCACGATGTGACAAATGGCCAGCTCCTCGAGGCGGAAAGCTTTGACGACTGGTCCACAGAGATCCATCCCGTGGGCAACGGCCCGCTGAAAACAGAGCCTTCTAACGGCGGAAGCGGAGACGCTGTGGCCAACACTTTTGACAAAGCCTGGATCAAATATGACAAGATCAACTTCGGTGAAGGCGTCATGAACCAGGTGACGGCAAACTATAAGACGAAGGCGGACAACTGCCCGGCAGACTCCAGACTGGAGATCCGTCAGGGAAGCCCGGACGGTGAGCTTCTGGGAACGGTTATGCTGCCCGAGGTAGAGGGAAGCGGATGGTCCGCCTGGACTCAGACGACCTCTGTTATTGAAGACAGCAAGCTGACCGGCGTCATGGAAGACATTTACTTTGTATTCCGCGGCGATATGTCGGCGCACACCAACTGGTATATCTGCAACCTGGATTATCTGAAGTTTGAGTCAAAGGATATTGTACCGGCTTACGAGCAGATCGAGCTGGAGGACTTTGTAACCAGCGGAAGCGGCTTAAGTGTGGAAAGCTGGGACGGCGGCCGGGGAATTGCCAATGTGGACAGCGGCGAAGGCATGCTCATCGAGGGCGTGAACTTCGGCGATGTGGTGCCTGAAGCAATTTCTGTGCGCTATGCAGGCAATACCAACTGCCATCCCGACGCTCATTTTGAGATCCGTCTCGGATCCGCGGAGGGAGAGCTGATTTCCACTGTGAGCCTGCCGGTGACCGGATCCTGGAGCAATTTCACAGAGATTCGTGTGGAGCTGGATGAGGCTCAGAGAGCGAAGCTGACAGGAACACAGGATATTTATCTCCTCTTCGGCGGCAGCGGACAGAGATGGGTAGCCAATATCAACTGGATCCGGTTCGAGCAATACCTGGAGCCGGTGGAGATTCCGGAGGCGGATGACCTTGCGGCCCTCGTAGAGCTTCTGACTCCGGCGAAAGCCAAGGCAGACATTCAGGCACAGATGGAAGCGCTGTATCTTCCTCTCAGAACGTGCCTCAACAACGCGCAGGACGCGCTGAATGCTCATGTACAGGATGCGGATGCGATCCATGAGGCGCTTGTCAGCCTGCAGGCCCTGGAGAAGCCCATTGTGGAGGCTTTGCTGGCCGGCGAAATGACGCAGCTGAAGGAAAGAGCTGCTTCTTACAATGAGAGCAATACATCAGCGGAAAGTCTTGAGACGATCAGACAGGCTCTGGAGAAGGCCGGAACGATCACGGCAGATTCCGGTTACGCCGCATACGCGGAGGCTTATGACGGGCTTCTGGATGCGTGCGACAACCGCCAGTACGCGGCGGACAAGCAGGAGCTTGGAGAAAAAGTAAAAGAAGCAGAGACGATTCTCGCGTCCGTGGGCGAGTACATTGAAACTTCCAAGACAGCACTTGCTGCGGCGACAGATGCGGCTAAAGTGGTGCTGGATCAGACAGATGCTGCTGCCGATGAAATCAGCGGCGCTGTTGCGGCCCTGGAAGAGGCGATGAAACAGCTGATCCCTCTGGCAGACAAGGCCGGTCTTGAGGCATCTATCGCGCGGGCAGACGAGCTGCTGGCGGACGGCAGCCTGCCGGAAGAGGCTGAAACGCTCCTGAATGAGAAGAAGGCAGCGGCAGAGGCTGTCATCGCAAGAGAGGGAAGTCAGGTATATCCTCCGACTAACGAGCAGTATTCACTGGCGAAGAAGGATCTTGACGACGCCATTGCCTATGCGGAAAGTCTGATTGAAGGAAAT
The DNA here is from genome assembly GCA_904379015.1 of Candidatus Paralachnospira caecorum. GTDB lineage: Bacteria > Bacillota > Clostridia > Lachnospirales > Lachnospiraceae > Lientehia > Lientehia caecorum. The sequence continues at coordinate 16,338 of CAJFHG010000007.1, forward strand.
CTGAGGGATACCCTCGCGGACCTGATCAGGGAAGTAGAGGCTCTTGATCTGAACGGTTATACGGAAGCCTCTGTAAAGGCTCTGAATGATGCTCTGAATACCGCGAAGGCGATTGGTGAAGACGCGTCGGTGGCGGATGTTCAGAACGCGATCAGCGCGCTGCAGACGGCAAGAGACGGTCTGACCGTGGACAGAAGCGCGCTGGAAGCTCTGATCAAAGATGCGGAAGCGCTTGCGGAACAGACAGAAAGTTATACAGAAGCGTCTCTGGAAGCTCTGAAGACAGCCATTTCCGGCGCACAGAGCATCTGTGACAAAGAGGATGCGACTGTGGCAGAGATTGCCCAGGCAGTATCCGATCTGCAGGCAGCGATCGACGCGCTGGTTGTAGACAGAAGCGCGCTGGCGGCGGTGATCGCTGAGGCCGAAGCACTTGCGGAGAAGACCGGAGAGTATACAGAAGAATCTCTGGCAGCTCTGCAGGCAGCAATTGATGCGGCGAAAGCTGCTTATGACAAGGAAGACGCCACTGCGGAAGAAGTTGCTCAGGCAGCGTCCGACCTGCAGACAGCGATCGACGCGCTGACTCTTGACAGAAGTGACCTTGAGACTGCCATCGGCGAAGCGGAGACTGCCCTGGAGCGGGCTGGTTACTATACCATCGATTCCGCAGACGCTCTGCGGGCAGCCCTGGATGCGGCGAAGGCCGTGTTTGACAACAGTGAGGCTGACGCGGCGGCAATTGCCCAGGCGGCAGCGGAACTGAGGGCAGCGATCAGAGAACTGGTACCCTTCGAATTCGATGATGTGGACGCGGAAGACTGGTATTATGAGGCAGTTCATTATGTGTATGGAAAACAGGTCATGACCGGATTTGACCCGACCAACTTCAAACCTCTGAACACGCTGCTCCGCGCTGAATTCGCCACGACGCTCTACCGGATGAGTGGTTCGCCCGAGGTGGAATATTCCAATCGGTTCCCGGATGTCCATGAGGACAGCTGGTTCGTGGATCCGGTCCTCTGGGCGGCGGAAAACGGCATTGTGACCGGCTACAGCCAGGGACCGCTGGCGGGATACTTTGATCCTGCCGCAACGATCCAGCGGCAGCAGATGGCTGTCATGCTGTACCGCTACGCGAACTTCATGGGATACGATACTTCTGAAACCGCGTCCTTTGAAGGATATGTGGACAGGGACAAGGTGGATGAATTCGCTGAGGAAGCCATGGCATGGGCTGTGGGAAGCGGAATGATTTCCGGAAAATATGAACAGACCGTGCTGGATCCCCAGGGAAGCGCGAGCCGTGCCGAGTGCGCGACTATGCTGCAGAGATTCATTGAGAAATATGTTGACGTTCAGAACTGATCCGTCGGTCTGAACCGGAGAACGGAAGAGAGTGCCCGGATCGATATGCGGGCCTCTCTCCAGGCAGAAAGTGCCGCGGAGCCATTGCTGATCAATGGCCTTCTGTCCGGTGTCTGCTCTGTTTTCGCTTTCGGACACATTCTGTCAGAAGGTATTCGATCTGTCCGTTTACGGAACGGAAATCATCCTCTGCCCAGGCGGCAATGTCTTTGTAGAGCGATTCGGACAGCCTGAGAGGGACCTGTTTCTTTTTGGAATCAGCCATATCAGTACAGGTTTCCCGCGTTTACGACAGGAGAGACTTCATGGCTGCCGCAGAGCACCACCAGGAGATTGGAGACCATCGCCGCTTTCCGCTCATCATCCAGTTCAACGGTCTGTTTTTCTTCCAGACGTTCCAGCGCCATTTCTACCATTCCCACAGCGCCGTCTACGATCATTTTCCGGGCGTCGATAACGGCGGAGGCCTGCTGGCGCTGCAGCATGACGGCGGCGATCTCCGGCGCGTAGGCAAGGTAGGTGATCCGGGTATCGATGATCTCAAGCCCCGCTTCTTTTACCTTTTCCTGAAGTACCTGGCGGATACGGGCAGCGACCTCTTCGCTGGAGCCGCGCAGGCTTCCTTCATCGGCAATGCCGTCGCCGGTGGTGTCTACATTGGGAGAGATGTCATAGGGATAAATCTGCACAATGCTGCGCACGGCGCTGTCGCACTGCAGGGACAGATATTCTTTGTAATTGTCCACATGGAACACGGCTTTTGCTGTATCCACGACCCGCCACATGACCGCGATGCCGATCTCTACCGGATTGCCGAGACAGTCGTTGATCTTCTGGCGGCAGTTATTGAGGGTCATGATCTTCAGGGAGATTTTTCTGTCAGAGGGCTGGACAGAAATGGAAGAGCTGTCCAGACTGAAAGACAGAGGGGAAGCTTTCTGTTTGCCGCTGTCCACGTCGCCGCTCTGCCCCAGCCGGGTCTTTGCCGCCGGGTTGATGCTGCTGCAGAACGGGTTGACATAATAAAAGCCCGCGTCCTTCAACGTTCCCACATATTTGCCGAAAAGGGTCAGGACCAGCGCCTCCTGGGGCTTCAGGATCTTCAGGCCGCAGTAGGGGATCCAGCCGACGCACAGCCAGACGATGCTGATGACGAGAAGGACGGGAAGTCCGCCGCCGGAAAACAGGACGGCTCCGCCGACGCATCCGCCGATGGCGGCCAGATACAGCAGAGAGGTCAGGATCAGAACCAGCATACCGTTTTTTCTGTTGTTCAGTACAATTTCTTTCATACACGTTTCCTCCGAAATGGAATGATTTAATTGATATGAAAATGATATCATAATAAGATCAGAACGTCAACAATGATTGACCGTAGCTGGCTGTTTTTGACTTGATTTTTACGGATTCCTGAGATAGAGTTTTTATATACTTTACAGAGAGATCAAAATTCAGAGGAAAGAGCGGAGGAGGGCATGGATCATGGATCAAATTACGATGAAGCTGCAGGCGGACCGTCTGATCATGGAGGCATTGAGAGAGGACATTTCCAGCGAGGATGTCAGCACCAACGCGGTGGTGCGGGAAGCGGCGCGGGGAGAGGTCGACCTGATCTGCAAAGAGGACGGAGTGATTGCGGGCCTCGGCGTATTCAGCCGGGTATTTGAGCTGCTGGATGAGAAGACGGAGACACAGCTGTATTGCAGAGACGGAGACGAGGTAAAAAAAGGGCAGCTCCTGGGCCGGGTGCGGGGCGATATCCGGGTGCTCCTGTCCGGTGAGCGGGTAGCCCTGAATTATCTCCAGAGAATGAGCGGGATCGCCACTTATACCCGTTCAGCGGCGAAGCTTCTGGAAGGCACCGGGACAAAGCTGGTCGATACAAGGAAGACGACGCCGAACATGCGCATATTTGAAAAGTATGCCGTGCGTGTGGGCGGCGGATGCAGCCACAGATATAATCTGTCTGACGGTGTTCTCCTGAAGGACAACCATATCGGAGCGGCAGGCGGCGTGGCGCAGGCGGTGAAGATGGCAAGGGAATATGCTCCCTTTGTCAGAAAGATCGAGGTTGAGACAGAAACGCTGGACATGGTGCGCGAGGCTCTGGAAGCGGGAGCGGATATCATCATGCTGGACAATATGTCGGCGGAGGAAATGCGGGAAGCCGTCAGGATCATTGACGGAAGAGCGCAGACGGAGTGTTCTGGCAATGTGACGCGGGAAAATATCGGGCTGCTGGCAGAGATCGGCGTGGATTTCATTTCCAGCGGCGCCCTGACGCATTCGGCTCCGATCCTGGATATTTCCATGAAGAATCTCCATCCGGCCGGTTAAAGACGGCCGCAGAGCTTTATTCCTAAGAGGTCTGCTGTTTACTTTTGTGCTGATTTTGGGCATGATGTTAGCATGAAAGGAAGAGCCGTTTTAATGAATATGGTTAAGAGTGCTTATTTGAGAAAAGAGGGCGCGGCACGAAGCATAATTTATGTTAAAAATACAGAAGGGCGATAATGCCGCATGGATACAGACAAAGTAATGCAAGACTTGTCTGGTTAATATGTCCTTACTTATCCGCTAATTATGTCGCAGACTGTCCGCCGAATATGGCACAGGCGTCCGTTTACAAAGACGAACGGACCGGAAGGCGTCAGAGCCCGTAAAGCCTTATTTTACAAGGCTTTTGCGGATTCTGTCTTTTTGCCTGGGAGTGTCAGAAATCGTCAATTTTTGTGGAAATGGTGTAGTAAGTCATTTTTGAAGCAAATTAAAAAGTTGTAAATGCTCAGAAAGCCTGTAAAATCAAGCTTTTTTTCAGGCTTTCTAAAAAATGTTAAAAAAACTAGCACTCACCTCTTGACAGTGCTAACAATATGTGTTATAGTCCGTATAGAACAAAAATGAGGAGTATGAAAAATCAGGAGGTGTTTGTATGAACATCAATAAATTTACGCAGAATTCTCTTCAGGCAGTTCAGAATTGTGAGAAACTGGCCTATGAATATGGAAATCAGGAGATTGACCAGGAGCATCTGCTGTCCAGTCTTCTGAATCTGGACGACAGTCTGATCAAAAAACTGATCGTTAAAATGGAAATCCAGCCGGAATACTTTATGGACCGGGTGGAGCAGGCCCTTCAGAAAAAGGTGAAGGTGTCCGGCGATACAAAGCTGTATGTGAGCAATGACCTGAATAAGGTTCTGGTCAACGCGGAGGACGAGGCCAAGCAGATGGGAGACGAGTATGTATCCGTGGAGCATCTGTTTCTGGCGCTGTTAAAGTATGCCAACAGCGCTCTGAAAGCAATCTTTAAGGAGTTCGGCATTACCAGGGACCGGTTCCTGCAGGCGCTGTCCACTGTCAGAGGAAATCAGCGAGTGACCAGCGACAATCCGGAGGCTACCTACGACACGCTGAACAAATACGGCACGGATCTGGTGGAACGGGCGAGAAATCAGGAGATGGACCCGGTCATCGGCCGTGATACGGAGATCCGGAATGTGATCCGGATCCTGTCCAGGAAGACCAAGAACAATCCGGTGCTCATCGGTGAGCCGGGTGTCGGAAAAACTGCCGTCGTGGAAGGTCTCGCCCAGAGGATTGTCCGGGGGGATGTGCCTCAGGGACTGAAGGACAAGATCATCTTTTCCCTGGATATGGGAGCCCTGGTGGCCGGCGCAAAATACCGGGGCGAGTTTGAAGAGCGTCTGAAGGCTGTGCTGGAGGAAGTGAAGAAGAGTGAGGGAAAGATCATCCTGTTCATCGATGAGCTTCACACGATTGTAGGCGCGGGCAAAACGGACGGCGCCATGGACGCGGGCAATATGCTGAAGCCTATGCTGGCGAGAGGCGAGCTGCACTGCATCGGCGCGACGACGCTGGATGAGTACAGAAAATACATTGAAAAGGACGCGGCTCTGGAACGGCGGTTCCAGCCGGTCATGGTGGATGAGCCGACGGTGGAGGATACCATTTCCATCCTGAGAGGTCTGAAGGACCGCTATGAGGTTTACCACGGTGTAAAAATTACAGACTCGGCACTGGTAAGCGCCGCAGTTCTTTCAAATAGATATATTTCCGACAGATTTCTGCCGGATAAGGCCATCGATTTGGTGGATGAGGCCTGTGCCCTGATCAAGACAGAGCTGGATTCCATGCCCACAGAGCTGGATGAGCTTTCCAGAAAGATCATGCAGCTGGAAATCGAAGAAGCGGCCCTGAAGAAGGAGACAGACAATCTGAGCAGGGACAGACTGGCGGCTCTTCAGAAGGAGCTGGCTGATTTCCGGGAAGAATTCGGCAAGATGAAAGCCCAGTGGGACAATGAAAAGACCTCTGTGGAGAAGCTGCAGAAGCTGAGAGAGCAGATCGATGACATCAACAGCCAGATCCAGATCGCGAAACAGAATTATGATCTGGAGAAGGCGGCGGAGCTTCAGTACGGGCAGCTGCCCGGTCTTCAGAAACAGCTGGAGATTGAAGAGGAAAAGGTGAAAGGACAGGATCTGTCACTGGTCCATGAAGCAGTGACAGAGGAGGAGATCGCCCGCATTATTTCCCGGTGGACGGGAATCCCTGTGGCCAAGCTGACAGAGAGCGAGCGGAACAAGACTCTTCATCTGGATGAGGAGCTTCATAAACGGGTGATCGGCCAGGATGAGGCCGTCACCAAGGTGGCGGAGGCCATTATCCGGTCAAAGGCCGGCATCAAGGATCCGTCAAAGCCGATCGGTTCCTTCCTGTTCCTGGGTCCTACCGGCGTCGGCAAGACCGAGCTTGCGAAAACCCTGGCTGCCAGTCTGTTTGATGATGAACAGAACATGGTGCGGATCGATATGAGCGAGTATATGGAGAAATACTCCGTATCCCGTCTGATCGGAGCGCCGCCGGGATATGTGGGCTACGACGAGGGCGGACAGCTGACGGAGGCAGTCCGGAGAAAACCTTATTCAGTGGTGCTGTTCGACGAGATTGAAAAGGCCCATCCGGATGTGTTCAATGTGCTGCTGCAGGTGCTGGACGACGGCCGGATCACCGATTCCCAGGGCCGGACGGTGGACTTCAAGAATACGATCCTGATCATGACTTCCAATCTGGGTTCTTCTTATCTGCTGGAGGGAATTGACGAGAACGGCAATATCCGTCCGGAGAATGAAAACCTGGTCATGGGCGAGCTGAAGAATCATTTCCGTCCTGAATTTCTGAACCGGCTGGATGAGATCATCATGTTTAAGCCGCTGACAAAGGACAATATCAGCCATATCATCAATCTGATGGTGGCGGATGTGAACAGACGGCTGGCGGAAAAAGAAATTTCAATCCGTCTCACGCCGGCTGCGGAGCAGTTTATCGTGGACAACGGCTATGATCCGGTTTACGGCGCGAGACCGCTGAAACGGTATCTGCAGAAGCATGTGGAGACACAGGCGGCGAAGCTGATCCTGGCTGACAAGGTACGGGCCGGCGATACCATTGTGATGGATGTGGAAAACGAAGGGCTGATCGCCCGTGTGGAGGAATAAAACCGATGGAATTACCGAAGGATCCGGCAATGCTGTTAAGCTTTGTCAACATGAAGTTAAGAGATTTTTATCCTTCCCTGGACGCGTTCTGCGAAGACGCCGGTGCGGACAGGAAAGAGATTGAAGACAGACTGAGAGGCATCGATTATGAATACGATGCCTCCCGGAACCAGTTTGTATAGGTCGGTCCTTTGCAGAGACCAGAGACCATTTCATATAGAGCAAGAGGCCGTACAGCAGTCTGCGGGGCCTCCTTGGGTGCGGAAGAGCCGTCCGGTCAGAAAACCGGGCGGCTCTTCTTTCCTTATTCGATCATCCGGATTTCAGCTTCGGATATCGGTCTGTCCGGACGGCAGAGTCAGGCATCCGGCAGTTACCGTGAATATATCGGTCAGTGTCCGGAGGATCAGATCCGGAATGTCGGCGGAAAAGACCAGCGGCATGAAAAAGTTGAACAGGGCAAGGTCGGCGCCGAACAGCAGACAGCCCAGAACAAGCGCTTTCCTGATCCGGCCGTTTTCGTTTACGCGGCGGTTCAGCCATGCCATAACGCAGGCGGCGGACACGCCGGTCAGCAGACACCACAGCAGCGTTTCCGCCGGCTGATCCGCGAAAGAAGAATAAATGCCCGCGGCGGTATACAGGAGCAGCCGGCCGGCCAGGAAGCAGGCGGTGATGGCCAGTATGGAGACAAGCGGATATTTTCGGGAACGGGTCTCTGGCACCTTTTGTCCGGAGATACCGAACAGAAGGCCGAGGAGCAGTCCCATGACAAGCAGCGCCAGACTGTCTGCAATGGGATAGGTGATCCGGTCCAGGGGCGCTACATGGGGAAGTGGTTCCAGGAGATATACGATCCAGACGACGCAGCAGGAAAGTCCGTATTGGATCCCCTGGGAGAGGCGGCCGCCTCCCATCCGGCCGCGGATGAGCAGGAACAGCGCGGCGATGCCTGTATATGCGAAAATTCCATAGACAGTAAACGCCAGGGGCATGGTGCCGTTCTGCGCAAAAAGACTGGGAGGCAGAACGGTCTGTTCTCCGGCAGGAATGGAAAGCTGTCCGGCGATGCGGACCATTGTGGTTACCAGGCCGGTCAGCAGCAATTTTAAAATCGTTTTAACCCTTTGATTCATGTCAGTTCTCTCTGCATTTCTTTTATAATCGGTTCCAGTGTATGAAAATCGACAAAATCCGCCTGCCCGCCGTAGGTCTCCGCGAATGCGCGGTCTTCCGCGCTCCGGCTTTCAGGCGCTTTTTTCCGCAGAAAACGATAGAGCAGCGCCATCATAGCGCGGTGGCTGAAGGACAGCTTCTGATAATCGATGGCGCCCCGCAGGTGGAAGAGTTTTGCCTGATCCAGAATGGCTGCGGGACATTGTTTCTGCAGCGCGCGGCGGATATTCTCCTGATTTTCCGCTTCTTCCGGATCGGACAGCCCCACGGTGACAAGGATCATTTTGGGCGGCACAGCCTGGTTGGAAAATCCCGCCAGGGTTTTGGACAGACCCAGTACGCCGCCTGCGTACAGTCCCCCAAGGTAGACGATCAGTTCCTGGTCGGACAGAGAGGGAGCGTCCGTATAGCTGACGGCCGGAATACCGGTTTGTTCGGAAAGCATTTCCGCATACCGGCGGGTGCTTCCGTACCGGCTGCCGTAAAGAATGACTGCGTTCATAGTAATCCCCTTTTGCCTGCAAAAAGTCCGGAGTGTGTCCGGGTGACAGGCAGCAATATAACACCATCATATATCTGCAACCCTTCTTTTCAAATCAAATCAGGGAAAAATCTGTGTAAAATCCTTTTAAATTGACAGGAACGGCAGCTGCCGTGCTGTGTGCTGAACGTTGAGGGATAAAGGATACTTTATTATGTTTTGCGTCACAATATTGGGCAGTGAAAATCGGGTGTTTTTGTATAAAATACAAAAATTTGTGAGGGAATTTTGGATTAAAAACGATGAAAGACAAGTGCTGATTATGCTATGATAAATACATCAGAAAATGATGATATATAATCATAAAAAATAGATAAAACAATTATGTATCATAATTATAGTGAAATTTAATGGAGTACAGAATGAATTATCAGAGTAGGAGGGCGAATGAAAAAATTATATGGGGTGGTTACAGCAATGGTAACACCTTTCGACAGGAATGAGCATGTTATGACCGAGTCCATTAGAAAGCATGTGGATTTTTTAATTGAACGGGGAATTCATTGTCTCTATCCTCTTGGAACGACGGGGGAAATGATGCTGATGGATACAGAGGACAGAAAACGAGTGGCTGAGACTGTGGTGGATCAATGCAGTCAAAGAATTCCGGTTTTTATCCATGTGGGAGCTATGCGAACGAAAGATACCTGTGAGCTGGCGCGTCATGCCAGCGAGATCGGAGCTGACGGGATCGGAGCGGTGACGCCGGCTTTCTACAGCGCGACATCGGATTCCATCTATGATTACTATGCAGCTGTTGCAAAAAGCGTACCGGAAGATTTTCCCGTGTATCTTTACAATATCCCGCAGTGCTCCTCTGTGGCGGGTGAATATTCCAGATATGGGGTAGAGCTGGCGGTAGAGGAAATCAATAACGCCGGCGGTTTTGAGGTAGGCGGTAAAATGTACACCATTGAAATTGTGGAGGAGGATAATGAGGGTAAGCCTGAAATTACCAATAATGCTTATAATAAGCTGATTGGACAGGATGAGGTTAAGGCAATTATTGGTCCTGATGCCAGCGGACCGTTGATTTCAGCGGGCCCTTTGGCAACGGCGGCGAAAATTCCGGCAATCGGCACAACTGCCAGCAATCCTGACTGTACAACCGTGGGCGGCGAATATGTGTTCCGCGCCTGCTGGATCGACAGCTTCCAGGCAGTGGTGTGCGCAAGAATGGCTTCTGAGATTCTGGGAGCGACTAAAGTTGCGGTTCTCTACAGCAATGCGGATGATTATTCTTCTGGTCTTGCTACCAATTTTCAGAAAGAATTTGAAGCATTAGGCGGTGAAATTGTTGCATTTGAGGCATATGCCGGCGCAGATACAAAGGATTTTAAGGCGCAGCTGACCAATATCCAGAATTCAGGCGCGGAAGTGATTTTCCTTCCTAATCAGGCGGGAGAGCTTCCTCTTCAGATCCAGCAGATACGGGAAATGGGAATTGATGCTGAAATTATGGGGGAAATGTCCTGGGATAATCCGAATGTACCGGAATTGGCCGGAAATGAAAACGTAGAAGGCTGCTATTTTATTTCTCTGTTTGCGGCTGACAGTACTGACCCGGTTTCCCAGGCGTTTACAGAGGCATTTCGTGAAAAATATGGTTTTGATCCCAACACACAATCGACGATGTCCTATGACAGTGTTCAGATTTTGGTTGACGCATTTAAACGGGCAGGAACTGTAGATGACAGTGAGGCGCTGAGAGATGCGATCCAGGCGACGGATATGGATCTGCCCAGCGGGCATCTTGTGTTTGATGAAAACCGGAATCCTCAGAAATCTGCTAACGTTATGGTTTATAAAGACGGCGTACCGACCTATGTATCCACTATTGACCCGTAAGCATTATTCAGGTCAGTTTGTGTCATAATGTGCATGGGAGGATGTCACTGACGGGACATCCTCCCATGCTGGTTTTCAGGAAAAAAGGAGAGGTGAACAATGTCACAGTTTTTCCAGCTTTTTGTCTATGGGCTTCAGCTCGGCACCATATACGCGCTGGTGGCTCTGGGGTATACCATGGTATACGGAATTGTTAATCTGATTAATTTCGCTCACGGGGATTTTCTGATGCTGGGCGCATATGCGGCATTTTTTACGGCACTGTTTGCCGGAGAAAATTTTGTAGTCTGCCTGATCATGGCAATGCTGTGTGCAGGGCTGATCGGCATTATTACGGACCGGATCGCTTATAAACCCATGCGGAATCAGCCAAAGCTTTCCGCATTGATTACAGCACTGGGAGTTTCCACGTTTATTCAGAATCTTTGCAGGGCACTTCCTTTTATTGGGCCGATTCCCAAAGCATTTCCCACTCTGCTGCCCAGCAGAAATATTGAAATATTCGGCGTTACCTTTACGACCACACAGATTCTTTTGATTGTGCTGGCAATTATTCTGATGCTGGCTTTGAGCTTTATTGTGGATAAGACAAAAGTGGGACGCGGAATGCGGGCTGTTTCTATGGACCGAGATGCGGCCGCTCTGATGGGGATTAATATTAACGGAGTGATCGCCGTCACATTTTTTATCGGTGCGGCGCTGGCTGGAGCCGGCGGTGTTTTTTACGGGATCATGTATCCGACTCTGGAAGTGAGCATTGGTTCCTTTTTGGGAAACAAAGCTTTTATTGCTGCGGTAGTGGGCGGTATCGGAAGCATCAGGGGCGCAATGTTCGGCGGCATTATTATGGGAATCATAGAGATCTTTGCCACCAACCTTAATGCGGATATCGGATTCGGCGCAGCTTATGCAGTTCTGATTATCATCCTTCTGGTACGGCCCGCCGGTCTGTTCGGCAGGCTGACCACTGAGAAAGTGTAGGTGCCGGAAATGAAAAAAACAGGAATGTTATATAACGGAAAGAAAAATAAGTCTTACATAAGTTACGCGGCGGTGCCGATCATCTTTGTACTGGTTCAGATGTTTTATCATATCGGACTTTTAAATTCTTATTGGTATCAAATTATTCAGCTGGCCTGCATCAATGGTATTGTAGCCATGAGTCTGAATCTGGTGAATGGCATAACGGGGCAGTTTTCTCTTGGGCAGGCAGGATTCATGTCAGTAGGCGCTTATACCTCTGCTATGCTGACCAAACTGGTTTTCGCGGCCGCTATGGAAAATCCGGCTGCCTCTTATTTGCTTTTTTTCGCGGCACTGGTGATTGGAGCTTCGGCAGCTGCCCTGATCGGTTTTTTGATCGGAATTCCTTCTCTGCGACTGCGAGGAGATTATCTGGCAATCATTACTCTGGGATTCAGCGAGATTATTCGTGTACTCTGGAGAGTGTTTCCGTATTCCGGAAGAAGAGGATTATTTTGTTGGAATTGGAACCGTTCATAAAAATATGGATGAGATCAGCCTGGCTATGCAGGAAGCGTTGTATGCCAGTCAGTATGCCAGGATGAGGAAGACAGGTGCGGAATGCTTTGATAAAATGGGGATTTACCGGATTTTATTCCCTTATAATAAGAGTCCATGGATGCTGCAGTACTGCAAAAGTATTTTGGATCCGATTCGGAATTTTGACCGGCAGTATGACGGAGAATTGTTTGAAACTGCGCGGCTCTATGTGAAATTGAACGGGGATGTAGAGCAGGTGGGAAACATGCTGCATTTGCATAAAAATACGATCCGGTATCGAATGAACCGCGTACGTGAGCTGATCGGTGCGGATGGAGACACACGATTTGATGCGCAGATTTCAATCGCCTTCCAAATATATGAAATTCATCATGTAACGCTGGTTTAAATGTGAAGAGTGACGTGGAGAGATGTTAAAACAGAAGACGGCGCAACATTTTCCGTCCGGCGCATATAATAGATCAAATGCAGCGGTGAAGGGGACAAAGGGGCTTGGGAAAACGCGGCGTGACGGTGCTTCTGACGGTGCTCCTGGCAGTGTGCCTGTTGGGAATGGAACAGGTGAAGGACAGAAAAGAGACTGTGGAGGCGGGAATGGAAGTTTCAGAAGAGGAAAAGCTGGTGGCGCTGACCTTTGACGACGGTCCCCATGCCGTTTATACGGAAAAGCTTCTGGAGGGGCTGCGGGAACGGGGCGTCAAAGCCACCTTTTTTCTGATCGGAAAAAGCATAGAGGGAAAAGAAGAGATTGTAAAGCAAATGGCGGAGGACGGACATCTGATCGGAAGCCATACCTTTGATCATGTGCAGCTGACGGCACTTTCGGTGGAGGAGGCGTGCAGGGAGATCAGTATGACCAATGAAGCGATCCGTGAAGTGACGGGGCAGGAACCGGAATATATCCGGCCGCCCTTTGGTTCCTGGAATACACGGCTGGAATGCGCGGTTGATATGAAAGAGGTGGGGTGGACAGTAGATCCTGAGGACTGGAAGGTGAAGGATACGGATACGGTGGTGGAACGGGTCCTTGAGAAGACGGAGGACGGAAGCATCATTCTCCTTCACGACGTATATGACACTTCAGTAGAAGCGGCCTTCCAGATCATTGACGCGCTGCAGGCAGAAGGCTACAGGTTTGTCACAGTAGACGGCGTGATGCTGGACTGATGCCGGACTGATATTGGGCTGAGGCCGGATTGAGACCGGACTGAAACGGCATGAGACAGCCGGATCATGTCATGACCGGTCGTCCCGCTTCAGCCATGTGAGCCAGTCCCTGATCTTTTTCTCATATCCCATCTCCGTCGGTTCATAAAAGACAGTTCCCATGACTTCGTCGGGCAGGTATTGCTGTCTGACATAGTGGTTGGGGAAATCGTGGGCGTATTTGTAGTCCAGTCCATGGCCCAGCTTTGCGGCGCCCCTGTAGTGGGCGTCCTGCAGATGGGGCGGGACCGTTTTCATTTTCTCACTGCCGACCCGCTTCATGGCCTGGTCGATGGCGACGCAGCAGGCGTTGCTCTTGGGCGCGCAGGCTACATAAATGGCAGCCTGGGAAAGGGGAATCCGGGCTTCGGGCATACCGAGCCGCTCCACAGCCTGGGCGGCGGCGACCGCCACCTGGAGGGCGTGAGGATCCGCGTTGCCCACATCTTCGGCGGCGCAGATCATGATGCGGCGGGCAATGAATTTGATATCTTCTCCTGCGTAGAGCATCCGCGCCAGATAATAGACTGCGGCGTCCGGATCCGATCCCCGCATGCTTTTGATAAAGGCGGAGATGGTGTCATAATGGTTATCTCCCGTCTTGTCATACTGGACTGCCCGCTTCTGGATGCACTCCTGAGCCACTTCCAGAGTGATATGGATCCGGCCGTCTGAATCTTTCGGCGTGGAAAGGGCGCCCAGTTCCAGGGCGTTCAGGGCGGAACGGGCATCACCGCCGCAGATATCCGACAGAAAATCCAGGGCATTGTCATCGGCAGTGATATTCAGTGCGCCCAGCCCCCGTTCTTTGTCGCTCAGCGCCCGCAGCAGGAGCTCCCGGATGTCCTCCGCGGTCAGAGATTCCAGCTGAAAAATAATGGACCGGGAGATCAGAGCGCTGTTCACCTCAAAATAGGGATTCTCAGTGGTCGCGCCGATGAGAATGATGGTGCCGTCTTCCACGAAGGGGAGCAGGTAGTCCTGCTGTCCCTTGTTGAAGCGGTGGATCTCGTCAATAAACAGAATAGTTTTCCGTCCGTACATGCCCAGGGCATCCTTCGCGGAGGAGACAACCTCCTCCATGTCTTTTTTGCCGGCCGATGTAGCGTTGATCTGGGTGAAACGGGATCTGGTGGTGTTGGCGATCACCTTGGCGATGGTGGTCTTTCCGGTTCCCGGAGGGCCGTAAAGGATGATGGAGCTCAGCTTATCCGCGGCGATCGCCCGGTACAGCAGGGTTCCTTTGCCGATGATGTGCTTCTGCCCCACAATTTCTTCCAGCGTCGCCGGACGCATCCTGGCTGCCAGGGGCGCTTCCTTTTCCTGGGTGTTTTCTCTCATATAATCAAATAAATTCATGATATCTTCCATATCCTCCAAACAAATCAAACGTATGTTCCTATATTATACTCCATGAAACCGCCGGTGACAAGCGGATTATCAGAAAAGCGGCAGAGCGGTTTCTTCTTTTGCAGTGGAAAAAAGAAGACAAACGTGATAAGATGTGCGCAGACACTGCGGATACAGGATGCATTTCCGGAACCAGGCCGCAGAGAAAGGAAGAATCAGATTATGCTCCATGAATTTTCGAGGGCAGAGCTTCTTCTGGGAGATGAAGCCATGAAACGGCTGAGAGAAAGCCATGTGCTGGTGCTGGGGATCGGCGGGGTAGGATCTCACTGCATTGAAGCGCTGGCAAGAGGCGGGGTGGGCCGGATGACCCTGGTGGACAATGACAAAGTCAGCCTGACCAATATCAACCGGCAGAGCATTGCCCTTCACAGTACCCTGGGCCGGTATAAGACCCAGGTCATGAAAGAACGGCTTCTGGATATCAATCCGGGGATCCGGGTGGAAATAAAGGAACGGTTTGTGCTGGCCGGCGATGTGGAGGCGCTTCTCGCGGACAGGCCGGATTTTATTGTGGACGCCATCGATACGGTCTCAGCCAAGATCGCCCTGGCCGTAAGCGCCGGTCAGAGAGGAATTCCCGTCATCAGCAGCATGGGAACCGGCAACAAGCTGGACCCGTCGGCTTTTGAGATCGCGGATATTTATGAAACCTCTGTCTGTCCGCTGTGCAGAGTCATGAGGCGGGAACTGAAAAAAAGAGGGGTGAAGGGACTGACGGTGGTGTATTCCAGGGAAGAACCTCTGAGACCCCACGAAAAACACGAAACAGTAGAAGGCCGCGCTCTGGATGGAAACGGGGACCGGGAGAAAGAGACAAAAGGAAGCCAGGGAAGACCCGCGCCGGGCAGTGTTTCCTTTGTGCCGCCGGCGGCGGGGCTTCTCATGGCCGGATATGTCATCCGGAAACTGGCCGGAGTATAAGGCGCCTGTTACGCTGTCGGGTCTTCGCTTTTATCGGAATTCAGATAGAGCGTTTCGAGGCAGCGGATGCCCTCCGCTGTGCGGAAAACCTGTCTGCGGACATGTTCAGCGGTTTTCCGGGACAGGCCTTCTTCATACAGGTTTACCAGAAAGTCAGCTTCGACCAGAATCTGGTAATCGATTCCTTCAATGTCCGTGTAAGTATGGTGATGGGCGATCAGATAACAGATCCGCTCCGTCTGGGCAATGGAAAACCCGTATTTTTCCAGGATGGGACGGGCAGCCGCGGGTCCTTCCAGTTCCTGATACCGGCCTGCCGAAGACTGATATTTTTCTTCGCTTGGCTTGATGCCGATGTCGTGCATGAGGGCAGTGATCTCCAGAATGAAGCGGGTGTCTTCCGATACATGCTCGCAGAGTGCGATCTGCCGTGTGAAGGCCCAGACCTTCAGAAAATGATTGACACGGCGCACACTGCTGCTGTAGTAGTGGATCATTTCGTTCATGATGCAGGTGAATTGGGTATGTCTGTCCATGCTGGTACTCCTTTCCTGAAGCAGGATTGTATGTTACAGAGATTATAACAAGTTTTTTTGACAAAAAGAAGGTTTTTTAGTGCCAAGGATGTCTTTTTATGCTAAAATACAGATGAATGCCCTCAGCCTGACGGGGACTGTCCGCCGGCTGGGGGTATCTGAAGCCACAGATATACGGCAAAGGCAGGTGGTACTGGCATTATGAGAGAACGGATCAACCGTCTTGCGAAGGGAATAGTTGATTATGATGATATACAGGTCGCGTTTTCTGTCACCAGGATAGAAGAACCGATCGCGTTTGATGACAGAGTGAGAAATGAGTTTCGCATTGTCTGCGAGAATGGGAAGACTGTCAAAGGATTGGTTTATTCGACCAATCAGAGGGTGAGTCTTCTGACAGACAATTTTATGGGGCGGGACTGCAGGATTCTCTACGAGGTAGATGCTTCCTATGCAGAGGGGAACATCAAAGGAGAGTTCCAGATCGTGTCAAGCGGCGGAGAATTCAGGATTCCCTACTGCTTTCACATATGCGCGGCAAATCCGGGCGGATTCCAGGTCAATACGCTGCGGGAATTCGCGGAGTTTGCCGGACAGGCGCCTGATGAGGCGCTGAAATATTTTGAGTCGCCGGACTTCGTGAAAAATCCGTTTATGCAGGATTCCGGGCTGAGAGTGTTGTATGACGGACTCTGGGGCAGGGGAAACAGGCAGAATTCCATGGAGGAGTTTCTGGTAGGCGCCGGCGCGAAAAAGCCGGTCCGCTTTACTGTGAAGGACAAAGAGCGCATTTACCAGTCTGTCACGGAACCGGTGTCCGGAGAACTGATCATCAGACGGAGTACTGCCGGATATCTGTATCTGACGCTGTCCTGTGACGCTGATTTTATCAAACTGGAATCGGCGGCGGTGAACAGCCAGGATTTTACAGGAGATACATGTACTGTGCCATATACCATTTATCCCGGCAGGCTGCATGCGGGGGTGAATGACGGCGTGATCCGGATCAGGGGCCTTTACGGAGAGGAACAGGTCCATATCCAGGTCACGCTTCCCACGAACAGGACCTGGGCGGACGGCCCGGCCTTCAAAAAGGATTTTCTCAATTTTGTTTCCCTGTATCTCAGGCAGGAGGCGGGGGAATATGAAAAGAATCTTCTGCTGAACAGCATGCAGACGGCCCTTTCCCGCGCCCATGCCGCGGCGCGGTACCCCGCGGTGATCCGCCTGTATCAGGCGGATGTGTATCTTCTCCAGGGAAAAAGAGAGCAGGCCGACCAGATGCTGGAGGAAGCAAAGCTGACCATCCTGGACAACCGGGACCGGGACGTGTCTTCCTACTGTTACTATATGTTCCTGAAGGCCAGGAAAAGCGGGGAGACCGCCAAGGTCCAGAGCATGGTCAAGCTGCTCCGGAAATATTATGAGGAAGGCGTCGCCCAGGATATGGCCTTTTATATTCTCATGCAGACCGACCCGGAGCTGCTGGAAAATGACAGCCTGGCCCTTTCCAGACTGAAAGCTCATTTCCGGACCGGCTGCAGGAGCCCCTATCTGTATCTTGGGGCCTGCCGGCTGCTGAATGACAGCCCGGAGCTTCTGAGGGTTCTGGAGGAGTTCGAGATCCACAGCCTGTGGTTCGGCGCGAAGCACCATATGGTGACGGAAAAGCTGGCGAAGGCGGCGTCGATCCTGGCGATCCAGGCAAAAAAATGCCGGGGGCTGTGCCTGCGCTTCCTCATGAAGCTTTATGAGGATTACCCCTGCAGAGAGATCCTGACGGGCATCTGCGCCCTGCTGATCCGGGAGAACAGACGGGGGCCGGAGGCTTTTTCCTGGTACGTCAGGGGCGTGGAGGAGGATATCCATCTGACCCGGCTTTACGAATATTATCTGTACGCGCTTCCGGCGGATTATGAAGGGCCTCTGCCCAGAGTGCTGCTGCTGTATTTTTCTTATAATCATACGCTGGATTATCATGCCAGGGCAGCCCTTTATCTGAATGTGCTCACTTATATGAAGGATGACGCGGAGGTCTACAGGGCCTATGAATCCCAGATCGAGGATTTTGCCGTGGAGCAGGTGTTCGAGAGTCACATGAACCGGGCGCTGGCGGACATTTACAGCCAGATGATCTTTCCGGAGATGGTGGATGAGAAGATCGCCCGGGTTCTTCCAAAGCTTCTGTATGCCAGGGAGATCCGGTGCAGTGTACCTGACATGCGCCAGGCAGTGTTCTGCTATGAGGAAATGAAGGGGGAAACAACGGCAACCCTGCGGGGAGGGCGCGCTTATGTCCCGGTCTATCTGGATCATGTTCATGTGCTGTTCCAGGATGATTTCGGGAACCGCTACAGCAGCATCCCCTATACCATGGAGCCCATGATGGACTGCCGGACGCTGAAGGAGCAGACGGCGAAGATCAATGCTTCCCATGAAATGATGCGTCTGATCAGATGCCGGGAGATCCTGGAACAGCATTCTTATTCGGCGGAGGATATTGAGATCCTGAAGGATATTTCCCAGGAGGAAAATATTCATGAGCTGTTCCGGAAAAAGCTGGTCTCAGAGATCGTGGCCTATTATTACAAAATGGAAGAGACCGCGGAGTGCGACGAATATTTCCTCAGCATTGACAAGAAACTTCTGAGCCCGGACGACCGTCAGAAGGTCATGGACGCCCTTGTCACCAAGGACTATTATGAAGAAGCCTATAGAATGGCGGCCAGGTACGGATACAGAGGACTTGGGCTGGGCCGGATCATGAAGCTGGCCACGAAGATGATCCTGAAGGTCCTGTTTGAGAGGGACAGCCTTCTTCTGGAAATGGCATGGTACTGCTTTTCCAGGGGACGGGGAAATGATGTGATCGTAGAATATCTGTGCAGCCACTACAATGGTCTTGGCCAGAATATGTACCGGGTTCTCGAGGCGGCGGTGACGGCCCGTACGGCGGTCTACGACATGCCCGAGCGCCTGCTGGGCCAGATGCTGTTTGACGGAGTCTACTGTCATCTGGACGAGGTCTTCCGGCTCTATATCGAGGGAAAGACGGTGGACGAGAGCCTGGTGAAGGCCTATCTGGTGGTCAAGAGCAGCCGGTATTTTGAAGAGGACGAGCGGCCGGATGAGGATATTTTCAGTTACATAGAGGCTCAGATGAAGGACAGTGCCGGAGGCCTGCCGGAGATCTGCATGCTTGCCCTTGTGAAATATTACAGCTGTCTGGACCGTCTGACGGACAGTCAGGTCCGTCTCTGCCAGGAGATGGTGGACGGACTTTACCAGAAACGGATCATTTTCGGGTTTTACCAGAAACTGGCCGGCGTGATCACCCTGCCCCGGGAGCTTCAGGGAAAGACGGTGATCGAGTATCACGGAAAACGGCGTCAGAGTGTCTGGATCCATCAGCGGCTTTTGCCCGACGGCGGGGAGACGGTGGTGGAAAACATTCCCCACATGTTCGACGGTTATTTTGTGAAGCTGGTGTCTCTCTTTTATGGAGAGACTCTGGAGTATGAAATCTATGATGATTCCAACAGTGAAAAACCGGTCATGAAAGGGACTGTTTCCTACAGCAGGCAGGAGGGAACTGCCGGAAACAGGGCCGGACAGCTGGATGAGCTTCTCCGGATGCGGGAGACAGAGCCGGAGGGATTCCGGGAGAAAATGACAGATTATGCCGTCCGGGACGAAATGACGGAAAAGCTGTTTGAATATTTGTAACACGTAAGAGGATTTTGAGGTGGGAAAATGCAGGAATTATTATTGGGAATCGACATATGCGATGATTACAGTCAGATCAGCTATTTTGACGCGCAGACGCTGAGCGCGGAAAATCTCGGGCTCACGGAGGAAGAGAGCTCCTGCATGGTTCCCACAGTCATCTGTAAGGAAAAGGGGACGGATTCCTGGTTCATCGGCGAGGAGGCGTACCGCTGCGCCCTTTACGGAAAGGGCACCATGGTGGACAAGCTGGTGAAGCTGGCGGGAAAAAAGGGAACGGCCACCATCGAGGGGGTCAAGTACACGGCGGACGATCTGCTGCGGATTTTTGTGAGGCAGATGCTGGCGATCCCCGTATCCCGTCTGGGGACGGATTGTTTTTCATCGCTGGTGTTTGTTTTCCAGGACAAGAACAGCGGGATGATGGATACCATCATCCGGGTGACAGATGAGCTGGGGATTCCCAGGGAACGGGTCCATATGGCCAATCACGCGGAGGCGTATCTGTTTTATGTGATCAGCCAGAAGAAGGAGCTGTGGATCAACCAGTCCTGTCTGTTTGACCTTTCCGAATCGGGGCTTCATTATTATGAACTGAATGTGATCCGCGGACGCCGGCCCCAGGTGGTCGAGGTGCAGCACGAAGAGCTGGAGGAGGGATTCAGCCTGGAGATCCTGGAGACCTCCGCCGGAAAGAAGCTGGGGGACACCATTTTGAGCTCCTGCGCGGAACGGCTGCTTCAGAAGAAGGTGATGACATCGGTATTTCTCACCGGAAAGGGATTTGAGGACTGTCAGTGGGCTGCCGGATTCCTGCGGTTTGTCTGTACGAAGCGCAGAGTGTTTTCCGGGACCGGTCTGTTTGCCAGGGGCGGAGCCTATATGGCTTACGATTTTACCCATGAGGAGACTTCCTATCCCTATGTATGCCTGTGTGAGGGGCGGCTCAGATCCACCATCAGCATGCAGGTTTATCACGAAGGACGGGAACGCCAGATGATCCTGGCGTCGGCGGGAAGCGACTGGTATGAAGCGAAAGCGGCCGCTTCCGTGATCCTGGATCATACGAATGTGCTGGAATTTCTTGTGACCCCGGTGGGAAGCGGGAGACAGACCCGGCTGCAGATCCAGCTGGATGAGTTTCCGGCCAGGCCGAATAAGACCACGAAGGTGGAGATCATCGCCGCCTTTTTAAGTGACTCGAAGATCAGCATCCGGGTGATCGACAGGGGATTCGGGGAGTTTTTCCCGTCCTCGGGCCAGGTGATCCGGCAGGATTTCCAGATATAGAGGGGCTGGTCCCGGCATCGTTTTTTGTGAGAATTCTACGGAAAAGAGGTCGTTATGAGCGGACTGATTTTATGTAATGATACGAAGGTGAAAAATCCTTTTCCTGTCGCGGAGCTGGGCATTTCCCTGTATTCCGCGGAGGAGCTTGCCTATTACATTTATAATTACGTGTTTCTGCTGGAGGCGGATTTCATCAGCGAGCCCCTTCTGTACTTTATCGGAACGGAGCTTGCCATGCCCAGACTGGAGGAAAAGATCCGCAAGTGGGCGGCGGACCAGTCGGATATGGCTCAGATCCTTTATATGATCCTGCAGGATATTCATTATTACAGTGACGCGGAGCTTGCCGCCTTCAAGGCTCAGCTGGAATGGATGCGCCGGGCGAATCCTTCGGAGCGGACCAAGAAAAAGGCGGATTATCTGCTCCAGAACAGAAAATATGCCGCCGCGATCCAGCTTTATGACAATATTGCCCAGGGCGAACAGGATAAAGGGATGACAAAGGAATTTATGGGGGCTCTCTGCCATAATAAAGGCATTGCCTGGGCAGGGCTGTTCGAGGGAGAGAAGGCCCTGGACTGTCTGGAGAAGGCCTATGAGCTGCTGGAGAAGGAAAGCATCCTCAAGGAGATCTATTTTCTGTGCCGGATGTGCGGCGAGGTGAAGCTTCCTGAGGCCATGAAGCTGGCGGTATCAGCCGAAGAGCAGTTCAAATGGCAGGAAGAATATGAGACTCTGTACAAGCATCTGCAGTATTCGGGCAAGGGCAGAAAAGTAGAGGCGCTCTGGGAAAAGGATTCCATCAGACGGAAGGAAGGGATCCAGAAGCTCCTGACAGAGTGGAAGAAGGAATACAGGGAGATGGCTAAGTCATGAATATTGCGCTGATCGGATTTATGGGGGCGGGGAAAACAACGGTTTCCCGGGCACTCAGCACAAGACTCCAGGCGGAGGAGATCGATACGGACCAGTGGATCGTGGAGCAGGAAGGGCGGTCCATTGCGGAGATCTTTGAGGCGGAGGGCGAGGCGGCCTTCCGCGATATCGAGACGGAGGCGGTGGAAAAGCTGGCTTCCGGCGACGGAAGGATCATTTCCTGCGGCGGCGGAGTCGCCATGCGGGCCCGCAATGTGGAGGCGCTGAAGGCGGGGGGCGTGGTCGTGCTCCTGACGGCCCGGCCCGAGACCGTTTTTGAGCGGGTGCGTCATGGAGAGAGCCGGCCGGTGCTCAATGGAAATATGAATGTGCCTTACATCGCGCAGCTGATGGAGAAGCGCCGTCCCGCCTACGAGGCGGCCGCGGACATTACTGTGGCCACCGACGGAAAGACCGTGGAGGAGATCGCGGATGAGATCGTGGCGGCAGTGGCGGAGCGGAGTTAGAATCGGATATATCCCTTTGGGATCAGACTTCTGCAGTTTGATCTTCCAAAGGGATTTTTTTGCGGTGTAATATCAAGATCAATCCTTCTGAGGATCAAAAAATATCTGTTTTCAATGGCAAAAATCCTGCTTTCATTGAATTTATCTGATACAGAACATGAGTTTTGCAGATTAATTTGATATACAAAATGTTTTAAAATAATTATGAAATCTTACGGTAAATTTAGAATAATCAAAAAAGTACAAATGGATTTTACAGATATATATCGCGGAATTATTGTATTTATGATAGTGCGTTAATCCGTTAATGTGTAGAATGGTATTAACAGTCAAACAGATACCGGTTTTCAGAAAGAGAGATCACAGGCTATGAAATTGAACCCGGCATACGAAACGACAGAGGTGAACGGCCATTATCTTCTGGTCAACACAAAAACCGATGAATATTTTGAGATTGATCAAGATACATTTCATCTGACCGGACATCTGCAGGATGCCCGGGAGAAGGATCAGGAACGCCTTCTTTTCCTGAAAGACAGAGGGATCATCCTGGAGGACGGGGAACAGGCAGGGAAGCAGAAGCGCCGGAAGGGATTCAGAGAGATTACCAAGATCAAACTGTTCAGCTTCCGGATCAGCGGATGCTTCCGGAAAGGAATCCTGAAACGGGCAGTGGAGTCGCCGGCGCTTCCACGGATCATCCGGGTATGCAGCGTCATTGGCGCGGTGCTGACGGCGGCAAGCCTGATTTATCTGATGTTCGGCAGCTCTTACATGCGGGAGAATGCCACAGCGGACAGGCTGCTCCGGATGCTTCCGGCAGTGTATCTGCTGAGCTTTCTGATCACCTGCTGCCATGAGCTGGGACATGTGCTCCTGTGCAGACACTACTGCGGGTATGTGGGAAGATGCGGAGTCATGCTGTTTTTCTTCATGCCGGCTTTCTATACCAATACGACAGTGGCGGCCTTTGCCGGACGGAAACAGAGACTGGAAATCATTATGGCCGGTGTTTCCATGCAGCTGGCGGCGGCGGGATTCCTTTCGGTTCTTACGGTGGCTGCCGCGATGGCGGGAAGTGAGGCGGGTCTGCTGTTCCTGATGCTGAATATCATCAATTTCCTGTATATTTTCATGAACCTGAATCCGCTCTTTAAATATGATGGATACTGGCTGCTGTCTGTGGCATGGGATATCAGCTATCTTTATGAAAAATCCGTCAGTGAAGTCCTGCGGGCCGTGAACGCGAAAAAGGAGGAGCGGCAGATCTGCCGGAGGCTGTTTGTATACGGGGTCTGCCTGATCGGATTTTACATCGTCATGTGGACGGCAGTCATCATCGGAATCTGTGAGTTTTTGTATCCGGTGCTCCGGCTCTACTGCGCTGTGCCGGTGGGGATCGTCGTTTTCCTGATCATCAGAGAAATGCTCGGCTGGGGAAAAGCATACCGCCGGGCGGAGAAGAAAAAGATTCCGGCCTGAGGCCGAGTCGATAGATGCATCTAAATTCTGAAGAAAGGAGAAAAGGCAGATGAAGAATTTTGAGTTCAAAGAAGTGGAAGTGTGTGAGCTTCCCTGCGCGAAATGCTTCTGGGGCGGAGCGGCTCTGGTGGTCGCCGGTGTAGGCCTTGCGGTGGCGGTAGCCACGTAATGGGACAGCCGTGACAGCGGCTGTGCGGCGCAGACTGTGAACTGGATGTTAAAGGAGAGGTTTATGATGGTGAATTTTAAATTCGAGGAAGTAGAGGAGTGCAGAATCCCCTGCGCGACCTGTTTCTGGGGCGGAGCGGCTCTGGTGGTTGCAGGCGTAGGTCTTGCGGTGGCGGTAGCCACGTAATAAAAAGAAACGCGCCTGTTCACGGCAGACATGCGGATCCATCGTGTCTGTATGATAGACGGCTATGGAAAGAAAGGAGGTGTGAACACGATGCAGAATTTCAAATTTGTGGAAATTGAGACAATTGAGATGCCTTCTCATGCTTCCTGCGCGATCGCAGGCGTTGGCACCGGCGCAGTTGTTGCGATTATCGCAGTGGGCATTGGTGCTGCTATTACCTAGCAGAAATAAAGGGCCTGCGGGAAACGGCGGATTTGCCGGATTCCGCAGGCTGATTCAAAATGGATTCAAATCACGCTGATCCGGAGGGAAAAATGGGTTACACAGTGGTTGTGGGGGCCGGGAGCGGAATCTTCGGCGCGTACAGAAAGCTGGCTCCTGAAAAAGAATATATTCTGATGGATCTTCCGGAGAAGATCGGGCTGCTGAAGCAGGAAATGGAAAGTTCGGACTGCCGGGCTGTTTTTTTCCCGCTGGATGTGACAGATCCGGGGGCGGTAAAGGATGTGTTCGCTTCAGCGGCGGAATACAGGGTGGAGGAACTGGTATACCTGGCGGGGATCAACTGCCTCGCGGAAGCGCTGGACGTGACGGAGGCGCTCTGGGACAAAGTTCTGGATACCAATCTGAAAGGGTGTTTTTTTGTAATGCAGGAGGCTGCGAAAAACATGATCCGTCACGGCACTGCGGGAAGGATGGTCAATATCGTGTCCCAGCACGCGTTTGTGGGAAATACTGAGCGGGCTGCGTACTGCGCGAGCAAGGCGGCGATGGTCGGCCTGAACCGGGTCCTGGCGCTGGAATGGGCGCCTTTTGGGATTCGGGTTAATTCGGTCGCGCCCACCTGGATTCTGTATCCGTGCAATGAGGCGCTTTTGATGGATCCGGGTTTTCAGAGGAAAAATCTGCGAGGCATTCCCCTGAAACGTTACTGCGCGCCGGAGGACGTGGCCTGTGCCGTCGATTTTCTGCTTTCCGGCAAGAGCCGGATGATGACGGGCCAGAGCATTCTGCTGGACGGAGGATGGACGATCCGGTAAGAAAGAAGGCTCTGTCCGCGACATATTAAATAGGAAGGTATTGATAATGAATACAAAAATACTGCTGATCAATCTGCCCTGCTATCTGACGATGAAGGAATTTGTGGACAATGATTTCAATTATAATCCGTCGCTCGGGCTTCTTGCGCTTTCTGAGTATGTGTCTTTGTTCGGATTTGAGGCAAGGGTGATCGATTATAATTTTGAAGAAATCGATTACGCGGTTCTGGAGGAGGCGATCTGCCAGGAGGGCTTCAGTGTGGTCGGCGTTACGGTATATACGGAAAACCTGGATCTGGTGCTGAGATTTGTAAAGAAGCTCAAGAAGATCGATCCCCGGGTCCGGATCATGGCGGGCGGTCCCCACGCTACGCTGAAGCCGGACGACATCATCAAAAGCCGGTATGTGGACTTTGTGACGGCGAAGGACGGGGAAGCTTCTCTTCTGGAGCTGTTAATGTATCTGGAGTTCGGGGAGGCCTGCATAAAGGAAGAGGATCTGGAGGGTGTGATCTCCAGGCGCTGCCGGAACCGGGACAGAGAAAATGTGACAGATCTGAGCCTGCTGCCGATCATCAACCGGGAGCGCGCAGAGATCAGCCGTTATCGGAATCTTGTCACGATTTATTCCAGCAAAGGCTGCCCCGGCAGATGCATTTACTGCGCAGCGACCTTTATTTCCGGAGCCAGATATCGGATACGGGATGTATACAGTATTTTTCTGGAATGCTGGCTGATCTTTTATCAGTGCGGACAGTCAGCCAGAGGACTGTTTTTCATAGATGATACGTTTACGGCACAGAAGACGAGGACAAAGGAATTCTGCGGGCTGGTCCGGCAGTATGATTTCCCCATGTACTGGAGCTGCGAATCCAGGATCGATGTGATCTGTGAGGAGACCATCGATATGCTGGCAGAAAGTAAATGCTGCGCGATCCAGTTTGGAGTGGAGAGCGGGGATCAGGAGATCCTGGACACGATCGGAAAGCATATCCGGCTGGACCATCTGGAGCATATGATTTCCCACGCGGCGAAATATGAACTCAGGATTCAGCTTGGCTTTATGCTGGGGCATTATCCGGATACGGAAGAGACCATGAGAAAAACGCTGGACTTTATCAGAAAAATGCTGAAGCTCAATGGAAATATCAATTATTCTGTATCGATCAACACCCCGTTTCCCGGCACCTGGCAGTATGAGCACGCGGAAGAGATCGGGCTGGAGATCACAGATCATGATTATTCTCATTATGACCTGATCACGCCGGTGATCCGGACAGAGCATTTTGATGAATCGATGCTGCGGCGGCTGTATCAGGAATCAGGGATGCTGCGGGCGGAGGTCTGCGGCAGACAGGAACGGGCCGCGGCGGCGGAAATCAAACACAGAACGGAGGCGGCAGCATGGTGATCATCAGAACCATTCAGAATCTGAGCTATGCCGGAACAGTGAAAAACTGGACGGAAGAATATGTGGAACTGGAGGCGGACAGACGGACCGGGATCCGTTTTCTGATCCCTCTTAAGGAAATCCGGGAAATCATCCGAAACGGTGAACGGTGCATCTGGGAGAGATTTCTGGAAGTGATCCAGGCGGAAGGAGTGTAAAATGGACAGCCATATACTGGTCAATGCGGGAGGACACTGCTTCGCGGGCGCGCTGCAGAAGGCCGATGAAAACGGGGTGGTCCTGAAGCAGAGCGAAAAAAGCGGGATCATGGTGCGGATCCCCCTGGAACTGTGCAGTTATGTGATCCATGTGTCCGGAGAACGGTATTCCGGAAAAGAAGAACTGACAGCGTTCTTTAACAGAATACTGGCCTGAAGAACGCGGAGCCAGAGAAAGGGAAAGGATAAAAACAGAACATGGAGCGGCTTTATTTATTTGATGTGCGCGAGGAGAACGGGCTTTTTTCCTATGGAAGGGATGAAGAGACCGCGGCCCGTCTCCGGGAATATTATGAGGTGATTCTTCCCTCTGTGGAACATATGGGGAGCCTTGACGATATGGTGGTCGGCATCCTGGATGAGGAGCCGGATCTGGTCCTGATCCGGACGGCGGACAACTGCGGACAGCTGGATTACGCGGTAGTCAGGCGGCTGGCGCAGGAAGGGACAGGAAATCTGTGGATCATCTCCGGGAAAGCAGAGGAGGACGGCGTTGTCTGTATCGGCGGGCAGAAGTGCTCCGTAGTCTCGTGGCCGGCGGCCCTGCCCCTCAGCAGAAGGTCCGAAAAGGAATACGCGCCGGAAGAGGTGTTCAGCCCGGAGATCGCCTATGGACCCGGCGCGGCGCAGATCCTGAAAAACGGCGTGGAGGCGTATGTGACAGGATCTTATCCCGATCCGGGACGGCTGATGAATCTGAAGCACCTGTATTTTGAGGAGGCGCCCGGACAGCTTCCGGAGTTTTCCGACGAACTGTTTGATGTGAATTCCGCGCTGATCTATCCGGATTATGACCAGGACAGGTTCCGCGGGCTGAAGCAGACAGAGAACGGGATATACATGCATATTCATCAGATGGACGGGGAAACACTGTTTCTGGACAATGACAGCGCCGGGGAACCGGTTTCCGTCATGAAGTATTCCGAATACAGCGGACAGCTGCCTGTTTTTCTGAAAATTGAAGACAGAGACGACATCAGGGCCCTTCTTCAGGATGTGGACGCTTTCAAAAAAACGGGAACCACATCGAAAATGGGAATCCGCCTGGTCAATGAATGCGCCTGGGGCGTTTCCCCCTGTATCCTGTCCAGTCTGCTCAGGGGAAGAACGGACCGCACCCGCGCCCTGCGGCCGTGTCCGGGATGCAGCAGGTCTGTCGGGAGCGTGGAGGACGACAGCTTCGCTCTGGCCCGCCAGGCGGCAGTCATCATGCGGCAGGAAAAGCTCAGCAGAGGATGTGAAGGCTGCGCGATGGCGCAGATGTGTTCAAAATGCGCCATGCTGCCCGACGGCCTTTCGGCAGAGGAATACTGTGAAGCGTTCCGGTATCCCGGCACCTTCGATTTTCTGTTTAAGAGCGTGATCGTGGGCGGGATATTCGGCGGGAGCCGGCGGCTGCACGGGGAGGATTACCGGATGATCGAGATCAGCTCTCCCTACAGGCGTCTGGTCGTGACCGGGAAGGAGCTGCAGAATGTGCCGGAAAAGAGAAAGCGCTCCATTCTGGTGGCAGTGAAGACCGGAAAGCTGTATTATGTGCTGGGTTATAAAGCCTCCAAGCTGTATCAGACGGACGAACGGTTCGTTTATCTGTCCGAAATGTTTGATTCGGATGTGCCTGTGGACGACATCATGAAACTTTATGGAAAGCGCTACAGGCTGACCCGGGAGGACGCGGGCGCCCATGTGATGGAGGCTTACGAAATGATAAAGGACGCGGTGATCATATGAGCGGCGGACTGTTTTTCGGAACTGTGGGAAAGATTGTCAGCTTTTACGGAGCGCCGGTCAGATGTTCGGACATCTACAGCGGAGCCTTTGCCGCCTATTATGACACCCTTCCGGCGTCGGAGGATGAGATCGAGGCCTATACGAAGGAAGCGTTTTCCTGCGGCAGGGATGTGCTGGAGCTTTGCTGCGGAAACGGACGGCTGACAGCGGAGTTTGCTGCCCGCGGGTTTTATGTGGACGGAGTGGATCTGTCGGCGGATATGCTGGCGCGGCTGGAGAAGCGGAAAAGCCGTCTCTCCCCCTCGGCGGCGAGAAGGATCCGGATAAAGCAGGAAAACGTATTGGATCTGGACGAGACAAAAACCTATGATTTTATCCTGCTGCCGGCGACGACCATCTGCCTTTTTTCTGACGACGAGAACCAGACGGTCCGTCTGCTGGAGAAGGTATCCAGGCTTCTGAAGCCGGAGGGCAGATTCATGTTTGACATGCGGGTTTATCCGGATGGAACAGGAACGGAATTTTCTCCTGTGCAGGTAGATACCATGACGCTGGATGGAGAAAAGGCCATGGTGATCCTTCAGGAACAGTTGGATTACCGGTCCGGATATGCCGTGGGCAATTTCTATCTGCAGAAAACCGACGGCGCCGGCCGGATGGAACAGTGGGCCGCGGCCACCAGAAAAAAAATCGTGCCGGAACAGGAGATGGAACGGCGGATCGGCCAGTCGGGGCTTCAGATCCTTGACAAAACACGGGCCAGGATCTGGGACAGCAGCGTGGTGTATTACTGTCTGGGGAAGCAGAAATGTCAGACAGAAGAGGATGGGATATGAAACGGACAAAGTTGTGGCGTCCCCTCAGTGAGTGTGACTGTGATGTGGCCGCGGCGGATCGGGCGGAAGGGGTTTTTGTTTATGACGCGCTGGGCAGACAGTATTTTGACGGCTACAGCGGGCTCTGGAATGTGAATCTGGGATATGGAAATGAAACGGTCCGGCGTGCCATGCATGAGCAGATCGACCGGCTGCCCTTTGTCAATCCGCTGTTTTTCAGCGAGACCCATGCGGAGCAGGCGGCGGAGAAGCTGTGCCGGATGGTGTCGCCGGATATGGAAAAGGTTGTGTTTACCTGCACCGGTTCGGAAGCCGTGGAAGCGGCCATTAAGATCGCGCGGAAATATTTTCATCTGGAGGGGCGGGAGTTCAGGAATATCGCCGTGTTTGAAAACTCATACCATGGTTCTTACTATGGATCCATGTCGGCCTCTAATTTCGAAGGCCATTACAGGCAGGGTTACGGCCCGCTGCTGGAAGGCTTTATTTCTCTGGGAACGCCATACAGAGCGGGCGCGGACCGGGAGGAGGCAGAACGGCTGCTGGCGGAGGAGCTTGTGGAATGGCTGCGGGTTCATGGGGAGAAGATGAGCGCTCTGCTGATCGAACCGGTTATAGGATCAGGCGGGGTGATCGTTCCTCCGGCAAAATATATGGAAATCCTGAGAGATTACTGTGAAGCCCACAGGATCCTGATCATCTGCGACGAGATCGCCTGCGGATTCGGGAGAACGGGAACCATGTTCGGATTTCAGCGTTTTGGTCTCAGACCGGATCTTGTAACGCTTTCCAAGGGGATGAACAATGGATTTATGCCGGTGGGAGCCGTCTGCGTGAACCGGGAGACGGTAAGGCCCTTCCGGGAGAAGAAGGAGATTCTGTTCCATCTGTCCACTCAGAACCTGAATCCGGTGGCCATGGCGGCGTCTCTCGCGGCCCTGGAGCAGTATACGGAAGAAATACTGGAACGGATCAGGGAATCCAGCCGCTTCTGGGAACTGTGCCTGGAGCCGCTGAAGGGGTTTTCCTGCGTGCGGGATATCCGGATCTGCGGACTGATGATCGCCATTGATCTGGCAGATGAACAGGGCGATCCGCTGCCCCTTGACCGGCTCATGGAACTCATCGGCGTGATCGGAAAAAACGGCGTTTTGTCCGGAGATTCTCATATTGACGGCGTTCTCTCCTGCGTGCTTCTGTTTCCGCCCTACACGGCGGACCGGCAGCAGATCCGCAGATGCGCGGCGGCCATCAGAAAGTCTGTTCTGGAACTGTTTCCGGAAGCATGACGCCCTGTCCGGATGTCACAGAAATGTAAGACAGAAGATAGAAAGTTGCAGAGAACGGATTTGATTTTTGGAGATTGAGGAGGATTTGTAAATGGAAGCTTTTAAAAACACACTGCAGCATCGGATTTACGGCGGCGCTCTGTACTGCTGTATCATGGTCTTTGTTTTTGTCCTGCTGGCGGAGGCCGTTCCGGAGAACCGGTATGCGGGTCTGCTGCTGGTGATCCTGCTTGTTTCGGAGGCGGCGGTCCTCGGCAGGATGGCCATGCTGGCTGCGACGCTGAAAAAGGAGGACTCCCTGAAAAAGCTTTATATCCGGGAACAGGACGAACGTCCGGCGCGGATCCGGGAAAAAGCCGCGGGAACAGCAGTTTCCATTTCCGCGGCGGTGCTGACGCTGGCAGCGCTGGCCGCCGGATATGTGGACAGGACCGTGTCCCTGACCCTGCTGGGAGCCGATCTGCTGGTGATCCTTCTTTATTTCGGACTGAAATGGTATTACAGCAGAAAATTTTAGCTTCTGGAGGGAATTATGAGACTGGAAATCAGAGACATCACAAAAACATTCGGTGAAAAACAGGTGCTGAAGGGAATTTCCATGTGCGCCGAGAGCGGAGCCGCCCTGGGGATCCTGGGACGGAACGGAGCGGGGAAGACGACGACGCTGCGGATCCTGATGGACGTTTTTCCGGCGGACAGCGGAGAAGTCCTCCTGGAAGGGGGAAAAATCGATTACAGCCAGGTCAGGATCGGCTATCTTCCGGAGGAACGGGGCCTGTATCCCAAAAAGACGGTGATCGAGCAGCTGGTGTATTTTGCCAGGCTGAAGGGGATGACCCGGCAGAAGGCCGTGCAGGAGGCGGACAGATGGCTGGACCGGCTGGATATGGGCGCTTACAGGGGCAAGCGTCTGGATACGCTTTCCAAGGGCAATCAGCAGAAGATCCAGCTGATCACCGCGGTGATCCACGATCCCCAGATCATCATGCTGGATGAACCCTTCTCCGGCCTGGATCCGGTGAACGCCGCGCTTTTGAAGGATGTGGTGAAGGAAGAGGTGGAACGGGGAAAGATCGTGCTGTTTTCCAGCCATCAGATGGGATACATTGAAGAATTCTGCGATCAGATCGCCGTCCTGAACGGCGGGGAAATTGTCCTGCAGGGGCGTCTGGAGGCAATCAAGAAAGCATATCCCAGGGACCGGCTGCTGATCCGGTCGTCCGAGGAATCAGATATCGCCGCGGCGTTTCCGTCCGCCTGCGAACAGGCGGAGAGGGGCCTTTTGTTTCATCTGCCGGTTCCCTCCTGCAAGCAGGAGGTGATGGAGCGGCTCACAGGCCGGTTTGATATTGACGAGATCCGTGTTCTGGAACCGTCTCTCAATGATATATTTGTGGAATATACAAAGGAAAGGATCTGAAGGAGGACAGAATGAAACAGTTTATTACGATCCTCGGATTTGAACTGAAATCCTATTTCAAAAATAAGATTTTTATCGGTGTGACCATTTTGCTGGTGATCGTGTCGGCCGGCGTGATGTTCTTTCCGGCGCTGTCGGAAATGCTGGGCGGCGGAACGGAGGAGAACGCGGCGGAAGCGCCGGTCATGCTGGTGGGGGCGCCGGCGGTTTCGGGAATCGACCAGGAAATGCTGGGACAGTATTTTTCCGCGGCCTTCAGCGGATATCAGGTGCGGGTCACCGATGAGCCGGCGGAGGCTGTCCGGGATCAGGTGACATCCGGCGGTGCGGAGTGTGCCTTTATCCTGAATTCTCCCACAGACTATACGTATTATGTCAATAATCTGTCCATGTATGATACCAATACCGCGACGGCCGATGAGCTTCTGAAGCAGCTGTATCTGACAGGGGCGCTGATGGAAAACGGGATGGATCAGAACGCAGCGGGCGCGCTGCTGTCTGTGCCTGTCACCCATCAGGTCACCGCGCTGGGAACGGATCAGAACAACACGTTTTTTTATACCTATATCATGACGATCGCGCTGTATATGGTCATCCTGTTCTACGGACAGATGGTGGCGACAAGCGTGGCGACGGAAAAGGGGTCCCGGGCCATGGAGCTTCTGATCACCAGCGCGAAGCCTGCCAGCATGATGTTCGGAAAGGTCATAGCCGCGTGCCTGGCGGGACTGTTCCAGATGACGGCGGTGTTCGGATCCGCGATTCTCTTTTATTTTGTCAACGGAGAATACTGGAAGGACAATGCCATGGTGGCCTCCATCTTTGACATGCCGGTTGATCTGCTCATTTACATGCTGGTGTTTTTTGTGCTGGGGTTCCTGATCTACGCGTTCCTGTACGGCGCGATCGGGTCGACGGCTTCCAAGGTGGAGGATATCAATACGTCCACCATGCCTCTTACCCTTCTGTCTCTGCTGGCCTTTATGGTCGCGGTCTTCTGCGTGTCCGGGGGGACGACAGACAGTCTTCTGCTGAGGGTCTGCTCCTATATACCCTTCACATCCCCCATGGCAATGTTCACGAGGATTGCCATGAGTTCGGTGCCGGTCTATGAAATTGTGATCTCGATCGCCATACTGGTCTGCTCCGTCTTCGGGATCGGGTTGTTATCGGCCAAGATCTACCGGGTCGGCGTGCTGCTGTACGGAACGCCGCCGAAGCCGGGAGCCGTGTTCCGGGCTGTTAAAAATGCCTGAACCGGCGGCCGCCGGAGCTCTATGACGGAGAGCGGTCCGGGGCGGCGGTTCCCCATATTCCGTGCAGCTCCCTGAGGTTGGCTGAAAGGGTTTCCGCGTCCGGCTGTCCGGGCGCGGAGGCTTCTCCCGGATTTCCGAAGGTGAGGCAGGAGCCGAAAAATTCCCCGCAGATGCGGCTGATCACGCCGAGGGCGCCCATGGACATGGTGATCACGGGACAGTCCAGACACTCGGAAGCTTCGAGGGTGGCTGACAGGAGCGTCAGCACATCCTTTTTTTTGTGGGGCATCACGGCCAGCTTGGCAATGCTGCAGCCGAGGGCTTCCATGGCAGACAGCCGCTCAAGCAGCTCTCCCATGGGAGGGGTTTTCGCGAAATCGTGGCTGGACAGGATCGTCTGTACCTGAGTCTGCCGGGCCAGCGAAATAAGGGGAGCGAGAAGGGAGTCCTCCGGAGCGGGAAGCTCCGCCGCGGCGACGGCTTCTGTCCCCGTGAACAGCTCCAGATCCACGAAATCGGCCAGGCTGCTTCTGATCACAGCCTCGTTGAGGGCCAGATAGGCCTCGTCGGAAATGTCATGCTTTCCGCCTTCTCTTAAAGTGCGGAAGGTGAACAGGAGAAGTGAATCCGGCAGAACCTGCCTCAGCGCCGCCAGGATATGGAGCACCTGTCTGTGGCTGGAAAAATGCTGAAAGGCGTCGGCGCGCCATTCCACCACGTCATGGGGCAGGCCGGAGATCCTGCCTGCCGTTTCCATGATCTCGCTTTCGGTTTTTCCCATGATGGGAAGACAGATCTTCGGCATGCCTTCGCCGAAGACCGTTCCTTTTACGGTCAGAGTTTTCATAATCCGCACTCCTTTTCCACTGCTTTAGTGATCTCCGGGATCACGGCGTCGTCTATGGGACGTTCCAGGAAAAATTCGCAGGCGTATTTTGCCTGGGCGATCAGCATGGAAAGGCCGGTGACACCTTTCATGCCCAGGGCCTCCGCCTGGATGGTGAGCCGGGTTTTCGCCGGATTGTAGATCACGTCCAGAACGGCTTCGCAGGATGTAAAAGGAGTCAGATCCAGAGGAGAGGCATCCACATTTGGAAACATGCCCACAGGAGTGGTGTTCGCGATGATCTGCGCGTCGGTGTGAGCGGACAGGCACTGTTCGTAGGTGACAGCTTCTCCCTTTCCGCTTCTGCTCACAAGGATGACGGAAGCGGCGCCCAGCTTCCGGAAGACAGCGGCGACAGCGTTGGAAGCGCCGCCGGTTCCCAGTACCAGCGCCTTTTTGCCGGAGAGCGAAATCCCGTTGGAGACCACCATATATTCAAATCCGGAGAAATCCGTATTGTGGCCGATGAGACGGCCGTTTTTGTTGACAATGGTATTGACGGCGCCGATGGCCGCCGCGTTTTCATCCATCTCATCCAGATAAGGGATCACATCTTTTTTATAGGGGATCGTGACGTTGATGGCTTTGAAGTCCCGGCGTTCCATGAACCCCGGAAACTCTTCCCGGGAAAGCGGGCAGAGATCGTAGGTGTAATCCGCCAGCTTTTCGTGTATCAGCTTGGAGTAACTGTGTCCCAGCTTCTCTCCGATCAGACCATATTCCATTTTTTCATCATCCTTTCCGCGCCCTGCAGAACAGGGACATAAATTATGTTCATCATAGCAGATATCGGCAAAAAACTCAATTTGTTTTGGGGCGGCCAGATGTGATATAATCAGAAGCGATCGGTGCTGAGCGGAAGGGAGGATCAGAAAATCATGGAAATCGATGATGAAATAACGGAGGAAATGTTCAGCGGATTCTGCAAGACTTTCAATGAAACGAGGACTGTGATCTGCGAATTTGAAAAAACGGACGGAGGGCTGCGGCTTTCCCATGCGGACTGCGCCTATGAACGGTGCAGCCACAGGGAAACCTGTCTTGTGATGCAGCCGGTCCGGGACATGGAGCGGGCCAGCGAAGGAAAAACGTAAAAATCCCCCCGAAAAAACAAAAAATCCCCTGTTGTTTATGAAAAATCACACGTATAGAATAAAAAGTAACAGTATAATTATGCAAAATGCAGAAACTTGTTCTGCAGGAGGGAGGTTTTTATGTTCAAGAAGCACATGAAACGGGCGCTTGCGTTTCTGCTTGCGGCACTTTTGATGTTCAGCGCCGTGCCGTCTGTGTTCGCGGCCGACGGGAGTGCCGACACGCAGAAGTTTATGTCGTTCAATCTGCGCCATGACCTGACAAGCCATCCATTGATGGGAACCGATGTGAGAGGCGAGCATCTCATGGAAATTGTGGAGAAATACGCTCCGGATTCCATCGGCTTCCAGGAAGCGACCAATGACTGGATGAATTATCTGAGAGACGCGATGGGGGAGCTCGGCTATGCTTACGCCGGTGTCGGCAGGGACGACGGTCAGGACGGAGCCCAATATACCGGTGATGCCAATGAACATACGCCTGTGTTTTATAATGCGGAAAAATATGATCTGCTCGAATCCGGCACGTTCTGGCTTTCCGAGACGCCGGATGTGGTGTCAGGACGGGACTGGGGAGAAGCATGCCGGCGGATCTGTACCTATGTAGTCCTGCAGGATAAAGAAACAGGGGAAATTTACGGCCATTTTAATACCCATCTTGATCATGTGGCGCTTGATACCCAGGCAAATGGCGTGCGCATCATCCTGAACCGTATTGATACTGTTTCTGAAAAATATCCGGATATGGCCTGCGTCGTGACCGGCGATTTCAACAGCGCGCGGGCAGACGCGGAGGATCCGGATTATGATCCGGTTGTTTATAATTATATGACCTCCCGCCTGGACGACTCAAGAGAGCTGGCGGAAAGCATCATAACAGACGGATCTTCCTGGTCAGGATATCAGGATCCGGAAGCCTGGGAAAACGGCCAGTCTTCCTCGTCTGACAGGCCTGCCGTTGATACGGATAATTATCCGATCGACTATATTTTCCTTTCAAAGGGAGATTTTGATGTTAAGACATACACAATTGTAGATGATATGTTTACGTTTGAATATGACGGACAAACCTGGCACAATCATCCGGTATCCGATCATTACGGCGTGTACTGCGAGACAGAGCGGGTGGATGATCCGGAGGAGGAATCCGCGGATGAGAGCAATATCATCGATCTTCCCGGAAAGACTGTGACGGGAAGCAGCGATCCCTCCAAGGAGGAACTGCTTGATCTGATCGGTTTATCGGAGCGGGACAGTCTGATGAGCGGGGCGTCCG
This sequence comes from Candidatus Paralachnospira caecorum, assembly GCA_904379015.1. Taxonomy (GTDB): domain Bacteria; phylum Bacillota; class Clostridia; order Lachnospirales; family Lachnospiraceae; genus Lientehia; species Lientehia caecorum. The sequence continues at coordinate 53,123 of CAJFHG010000007.1, forward strand.
CGTCATCGAATATGGAATGCGCGGAGGGACATTCGGTATCCAGTGTTCTTGGAACGGAGGGGACCGCGCAGGTGGTCAGCAGCTCCGGGAACGTTTACTGGGAGATCACGGTCGATCTGGGCGCGCTCAGTGAGATCGGCGCGATCACGTATACCGCGGGAGATGATCAGGAGGCAGTGCCCCAAAATGTGGAATTTCTGATCTCGGCGAATAACAGTACCTGGGAAAAGGCAGGCGGGACCATGTTCCGCGAAGCGGAGGCGGGTTCTGTGTCCTATATCCTTCTGGATGAGGCGGTTTACGGAAGATATGTCAGGATGGTGATCCCGGATACGCCGTCAGGAACCGAGGTCGCGAATCTGTCTGTTTATTCCGGTACAGAAGGGCAGAAGAAGCTGGAGGCTGTCGCGGCGGATCAGTATACAGAGATCAGCGGGCCGGCAGCTGTGAATGACAGCGGCGAAACGTATGAAAATCTGTTTGATGACAACCTTTCAACGAAGTGGTATTACAGCGGGGACGAGGTGCCTTCCGCGATTGTGTTCCGTACAGAGGAGGCAGTTACGGCTCTGAAGTATTCCCTGACAACGGGAAATGATCATTCAGCCTATTCCGGCAGGGTGCCCGGTCAGTGGACACTTTTTGGCTCAGAAACAGGCGCGGACGGCAGCTGGATCGTGATCGATCAGCAGACAGACAGCGACATTCCGGACGGAATGGATTATATGGAGTATGTAGTTGATATCGCAGAGCCTGCCGCGTACCAGTATTACATGCTTCAGTTTGACGGCCTGGGCACAGACAATCGGATTCAGTTCAGCGAATTTGACCTGTATACGGCGGATGACGGAACGGAAACAGACGGAGAGGAACAGACGAAAAAGGTGGATCCCTCCGACATGACGGCTGTCAGCGGGCCGGAACCGGTCAATGACAGCGGTGAAGAGTATGAGAATCTCTTTGACGGCGATATTGATACAAAATGGTATTATAAAGATGAAACGGATCAGGCTGCGCCGGACGCCATTATTTTCATGACAGCGGAAGGAGTGACAGTCAGCAGTTATTCCTTTACGACGGCCAACGACAGCGCGAGATTCCCGGGCCGTTCACCGAGTCTGTGGACCCTGTCCGGAGCGGATTCCGCTGACGGTCCCTGGACCGTGATCGACGACCGGGAATACACGGTCGCGGATGTGAACAGTCAGGAATTTGTGTTTGAAATCGCCAATCCGGCTGAGTATCAGTATTACAAGCTGGAGTTTGAGGCGCTGGGAACAGACAGCCGTCTGCAGCTGGCGGAGGTGTCGCTGTATCAGACTGTTTCGGTATCTCATGCGGATTATTCAGTTGTGAAGGCGGCGGCGGAAGAGATTCCGGAGGATCTGGACACCTATACGGCAGAATCTCTGAAAAGGCTGGCCGACGCGGTACTGGCTGTAGATTATACAAAGGCAGAAGCGGAACAGGATCTTGTCAATGCCATGGCGGAGGAGATCCGGGAAGCCGCCGCGGCGCTGGAGAAAGAGCCGGAGCCCTTCCGGCTGCCTTATCTGGATGTGGATCCCGTGAAAGACGCATGGTTTTATGACGCGGCGTCCCTTTTGTATCAGGAGCAGATCATGACCGGCTACAGTGACGACGCGTTCGGGCCGGCGGATCCGCTGAAGCGCTGTGAGCTGGCGACGATTCTGTACCGTATGGCTGGAAGCCCGGAGGTGGAGTATGCCGGAGCGTTTCCTGATGTGCCAGAAGGCACATGGTACACGGACGCGGTGATCTGGGCGAACCAAAGCGGAATTATCACCGGCTACAGCAGTGGATTGTTCGGTCCTGACGACTACTGCACAAGAGAGCAGATGGCGACCATGATGTGGCGGATGGCGAAGGCCGCGGGCATTGATATGTCCGTCACAGCGGCTCTTGATTCCTTCCCGGATGGGGAGCAGGTCAGCGATTTCGCGCGGGAGGCTCTTTCCTGGTGCGTGGGTAATGATATCATCAGCGGAATGGGGACGGATGGAAGCCTTGATCCTCAGGGCATGACCCGGCGCGCGCACTGCGCAGTTATCATTGTCCGGTATATGGAGCTTGGAGTTGAGTAAGCTTTTGTAAAAGGTCAGATCATGACGCCGGAATCTCATACAGCGGAAACAGAAAAGAAAACATCCCGGTCAGGGCTGGTCAAGCTGCTGCCGGGGTGTTTTTCCTTATCCGATCGGAGGAGAATCAGCAATGCCGGAATCCTGAGGCGTCTTTTGAGGAGAAGGAAGAATGATGCCCGGAAGACGGCCTGAGTTCCCTCAACAAGATGACGGCAGAATATACGGCGGTCAGGATTTCCGCGGCCGGCAGAGATGCCCAGGCGCCCGGAAGTCCCGCAATGCGGGAAAACAGAAAGGCCAGAGGCAGAACAATTACAAGCTGCCGCAACAGGGTGACGCTGAGGCTGAGAAGTCCCTTGCCCACGGATTCAAATACGGCTGAGGTGATCAGGCTCAGGGCGGAGGGGACAAAGCCGACGCTGATGATGCGCAGGGCTGTTTCTCCCATAGACAGCATTTCCGGGTCGGAATTGAAAATCTTCAGGACCGGGACCGGAATGAGCTGGGACAGGAGAAGCCCCGCCGCCATAATGACTGCGGAGATCAGGAGGGAAAGCCGGACGGCTTCCGATTCCCGTTTCCGGTCTCCCGCGCCGTAGTTGAAGGCGATGACCGGACGGATCCCCTGTACGAGACCGTTGACCGGCATATAGACGAAGGTCTGGAGCTTGTAATAGACGCCGAAGACCGTGACTGCCATCCGGGCGAAGCCGGAAAGGATCCAGTTCATGCCGGCAACCAGCACGGAAGGGAGCGCCATGATCATGCTGGAGGGGATGGCCACGCTGTAGATCTGCTTCAGGACAGATCCGGTCAGCCGGCCCCGCCGCAGGCGCCTGAGGGGAAGGCCGGCTTTGCCCCGGGCCACCAGGAGAACGCCGAGGGAGCCGGAGACGATCTGGCCGATCACGGTGGCGGCGGCGGCCCCGGCGACGCCCATGGCAGGGCAGCCGAAAAGGCCGAAGATCATGATGGGATCCAGGATCACATTGATCACGCAGCCGATTCCTACCATCACCAGGGGCGCCGCCATATGGCCGGTGGCCTGAAGGATCTTTTCGGCGGTGATATGGAACAGCTGGCCGAAGGAAAAGATCATGACAATGTAGCCGTAGGAGTAGCACATGGAGCGGACGGCCGGATCCTCCGTGTACATGCTGACGAAGGCGGGGATGAACAGACAGGAGAGTCCCGCCAGGATGATGTAGTGGAAGAGGGTCAGGATCATGCCGACGGCAGGGGCGTCATGGGCGGCCTCCGTGTTTCCGGCTCCCATATTCCGGGCGATGTAGGAGTTCAGTCCCACGCCCGCGCCTACGGCCAGGGCCAGGGAAAGGTTCTGGATCGGAAAAATAATAGAAACGGCCGAGAGGGCGTCGCTGCTTAAACGGGCCACGAATATGCTGTCCACAATGTTGTAGAGGGACTGGATCAGCATGGAGATCATGGGCGGCACCGCCATTTTGATGATCAGGGGAAACATGTTTCCGGTGCCCAGGGCGGGCGGGGTTTTGTGTTTTCTGACTGCGGATGGTTTCATAACAGATGTTCCTTTCTTTCTGCGCCGCACAAAAAAGGCTATATATCCCTTTGTTTTGAATCAGAAAACAAAGAAAATATATAGCCTCGTGAGCAAAATATGGAATGAATGTTCTGTTTATTTACTTTTTTTGGTCCTGCTTTCTTTTGTGTCGGCTGCCTTGTCCTTTTTTAAACGGCCCAGAAGTCTTTTTTTCTTCTTCGGGGGCGGCGCGACAATGGAGCCGCGGACACTTTTCACGCTGGTGATGTAAATGCCGCTGACAACGACTCTCGCTTCCTGCTTGACAGGAAGGACTTCAAAGGCTTTTTCATCACACATCAGCGTCATGATCCTGGGACCGATCTTTGCTTTTACGACGGGAACCTTTGCCCGCCTCAGATATTTCGGCGACTGATCGTATACGACTTTCGGGAAACCGGCATCCTTAAACCTGAGACGTTTTTTGTCAATGACAAGCATGGATACAGTCTGGGCCATGGCTTCCATGACTGACTGCTGCTGGGCCTGTCTCTTCTGCATTTTGGTTCCCAGGATGTAAAGGACGGCCAGTACGGCAATGATCACCACCAGGACGATGATCACGATTTTTAACCACAGAGCCATAGGGGATACCTCCTGAAATTTTTTCGCGCACCTTGCATTATAACATTATTTCAGATGCCTTGCAAGCCAAACAGAGCGGAAAAACGCATAAAATATGTAAAAACTGGAAATTATTAAGAAAAAATCAATTGACAGCTTGACATCGAGATGTTAAGATGGAATGTGCACTATTGTGGTCTCATGTGCCCTGAGGCCGCGAGAACGAATAGATGATACTTGTAGTTTATTATAAAGAAAACAGGGGTGAAACGTCAATGGCAAATTGCAGAATACGGCCGGTGAAAGCCGGTAAAGGCATGAGAATGAGCTATGCGAGACAAAAAGAAGTGCTCGGAATGCCTAATCTGATCGAAATCCAGAAGGATTCCTACCAGTGGTTCCTTGATGAGGGACTGCGGGAGGTCTTTGAGGATATTTCTCCCATCGCAGACTTCGGCGGACACTTGAGTTTGGAGTTTGTCGATTTTACCTTATGTAAAGACGACGTTAAATATACCATCGAAGAGTGTAAGGAAAGAGACGCCACATACGCGGCTCCGCTGAAGGTACGTGTCAGATTAATCAACAAGGAAACTGATGAAATCAGTGAACATGAGATCTTTATGGGTGACCTGCCTCTCATGACGGATACAGGTTCCTTCGTGATCAACGGCGCGGAGCGGGTCATCGTCAGTCAGCTGGTACGTTCCCCTGGTATTTATTACGGTATTGCTCACGACAAAGTAGGAAAACGGCTGTTTTCCTGTACAGTGATTCCCAACAGAGGCGCATGGCTGGAATATGAGACGGATTCCAACGATGTGTTCTTTGTGCGTGTGGACAGGACAAGAAAGGTGCCGGTTACGGTGCTGATCCGCGCCCTGGGCATCGGGACCAACGCGGAGATCCGTGAGCTGTTCGGCGACGAGCCGAAGATCGAGGCAAGTATCCTGAAGGATACGTCCGACAATTATGAGGATGGCCTTCTGGAGCTGTACAAGAAGATCCGTCCCGGCGAGCCCCTCAGCGTGGACAGTGCCGAGAGCCTTCTGAACAGCATGTTCTTCGATCCCAGAAGATACGATCTGGCGAAGGTGGGACGTTATAAATTTAATAAGAAGCTTCACTTCAAAAACAGGATCGCCGGACATATCCTGGCAGAGGATGTGGTGAATCAGGAGACCGGAGAGATCATCGCGGAGGCGGGGACAAAGGTATCCAAGGCTCTGGCGGCGGAGATCCAGGACGCGGCGGTTCCCTATGTTTATATCGAGACAGAATCCAGGAAGGAAAAGGTCCTTTCCAATATGATGGTAGACCTTTCCAAATATGTTTCCTTTGATCCGAAGGAAGCAGGGGTTACAGAATCAGTATTCTACCCGGTGCTCAAATCTATCCTGGAAGAATATGGAGAGGCCCCGGAGGAGGAACTGAAGGAGGCCATCCACAAGCATGTGCATGACCTGATTCCCAAGCATATCACAAAAGAAGACATCATCGCTTCCATCAATTATAATATGCATCTGGAAGACGGCATCGGCAATGATGACGACATCGACCATCTGGGCAACAGAAGGATCCGCGCCGTGGGCGAGCTGCTTCAGAACCAGTACCGCATCGGTCTTTCCAGAATGGAGCGTGTGGTAAGAGAGCGAATGACAACCCAGGATATTGAGGGCATCACCCCTCAGTCCCTGATCAATATCAAGCCTGTGACGGCGGCGGTGAAGGAGTTCTTCGGAAGCTCCCAGCTGTCCCAGTTCATGGATCAGAACAATCCGCTGGCGGAGCTGACCCATAAACGCCGTCTTTCCGCTCTGGGCCCCGGCGGTCTGTCCAGAGACCGCGCCGGTTTCGAGGTGCGTGACGTACATTATTCCCATTATGGAAGAATGTGCCCCATTGAGACCCCCGAAGGTCCCAATATCGGTCTGATCAACTCCCTGGCAACCTACGCGAGGGTGAACCAGTACGGCTTTGTGGAGGCGCCCTACCGGGTAGTGGACAAATCTGTGGATCCGAAAAATCCGGTGGTTACAGATGAGGTGATCTATCTGACGGCGGATGAGGAGGACAATTACATTGTCGCCCAGGCGAATGAAGCCCTCGACGAAGAAGGTCATTTCGTCAGAAACAATGTTTCCGGACGTTTCCGTGAGGAGACTTCCGAGTTTGAGAAGAGAAAAGTCGACCTGATGGACGTTTCTCCCCGGATGGTATTCTCCGTGGCGACAGCCATGATCCCGTTCCTGGAGAACGACGACGCGAACCGCGCCCTGATGGGATCCAACATGCAGAGGCAGGCAGTGCCGCTCCTGACCACAGAGGCTCCCGTGGTGGGAACCGGCATGGAGGGCAAGGCGGCAGTGGACTCCGGCGTCTGCGTGGTCGCGAGAAACGCGGGTGTGGTGGAGCGCTCCGCGTCCAATGAGATCATCATCCGCAATGAGAATGGCGGCCGGGATGTGTACCATCTGACCAAGTTCGTCAGAAGCAACCAGAGCAACTGCTACAACCAGAAGCCCATCGTGTACAAGGGCGATCATGTGGAAGCGGGCGAGGTCATCGCCGACGGTCCTTCCACCGACAACGGCGAGATCGCGCTGGGCAAGAACCCCCTGATCGGGTTTATGACCTGGGAAGGCTACAACTACGAGGACGCGGTCCTGCTGAGCGAGCGCCTTGTCCAGGATGATGTATATACCTCTGTCCATATTGAGGAATATGAGGCGGAAGCGAGAGACACCAAGCTGGGGCCGGAGGAGATCACGAGAGATGTGCCCGGCGTAGGCGAGGATGCCCTCAAGGATCTGGATGAGCGGGGAATCATCCGCATCGGCGCGGAGGTCCGCGCGGGGGATATCCTGGTGGGCAAGGTGACGCCCAAGGGCGAGACCGAGCTGACCGCGGAGGAGAGACTGCTGCGCGCCATCTTCGGCGAGAAGGCGAGAGAAGTCCGCGATACTTCCCTGAAGGTGCCCCACGGCGCTTACGGCATTGTGGTGGACGCGAAGGTCTTCACCAGGGAAAATGGCGATGAGCTGTCTCCGGGCGTGAACCAGACAGTCCGCATTTACATTGCCCAGAAGAGAAAGATCTCCGTGGGCGACAAGATGGCAGGCCGCCACGGAAACAAGGGTGTTGTTTCCCGTGTGCTTCCCGTGGAGGATATGCCGTTCCTGCCCAACGGACGTCCTCTGGACATCGTGCTGAACCCTCTGGGCGTGCCTTCCCGTATGAACATCGGGCAGGTGCTGGAGATCCATCTGTCTCTGGCTGCGAAAGCCCTGGGCTTCAACGTATCCACTCCTGTATTTGACGGGGCGGATGAAGACGATATTATGGATACCCTGGATCTGGCCAACGACTATGTGAACATGGAGTGGGACGAATTCAAGGATAAATATAAAGATTCTCTGAAACCGGGCGTTATGGAATTCCTGGAGGAGAACAAGGATCACAGAGAGCTGTGGAAGGGCGTTCCCATCCGGCGGGACGGCAAAGTGCGGCTCCGCGACGGCCGGACCGGCGAATATTTCGACAGTCCTGTCACAGTGGGACACATGCACTACCTGAAGCTGCATCATCTGGTAGACGACAAGATCCATGCCCGTTCCACAGGCCCTTACTCCCTGGTAACCCAGCAGCCCCTGGGCGGCAAGGCTCAGTTCGGCGGCCAGCGTTTCGGAGAGATGGAGGTATGGGCCCTGGAGGCCTACGGCGCCGCTTACACTCTGCAGGAGATCCTGACGGTAAAATCCGACGATGTGGTGGGCCGTGTAAAGACCTACGAGGCCATTATCAAGGGCGAAAATATTCCGGAGCCCGGCATCCCCGAATCCTTCAAGGTGCTTCTGAAGGAGCTTCAGTCCCTGGGACTGGATGTGCGCCTGCTGCGTGACGACAACACGGAGGTGGAGATCACCGAGAGCACGGACTACGGCAATACGGACATCAACGCCCTGCTCAACAGCGACAGGGTATTCAACGGATATGAAGAATCCTACGGTTCAATGGGATATCAGAAGCAGGAATTCAATAACGGAGAGCTGGTAAATGTGGAATCGGAGGATGAAGGCGGAGCAGAGGATGACTACGCCGCAGATTATGAAGAAGATTCTGAAGACCTGGATGAATGATATAGAAGGGAGAACCACTCATGCCTGAAACAACGAATGAAACTTATCAGCCGTTGGTTTTTGACGCAATCAAAATCGGCCTGGCGTCTCCGGAGAAGATCCTGGAATGGTCAAGGGGCGAAGTGAAAAAGCCGGAGACCATCAACTACAGGACCCTGAAACCGGAAAAGGACGGTCTGTTCTGCGAGCGTATTTTCGGGCCCAGCAAGGACTGGGAGTGCCACTGCGGTAAATATAAGAAAATCAGATACAAGGGCGTCATCTGCGACCGGTGCGGCGTAGAGGTGACTAAGTCCAGCGTAAGAAGAGAGCGCATGGGGCATATCGCCCTGGCGGCTCCCGTATCCCATATCTGGTATTTCAAGGGAATTCCCAGCCGGATGGGACTCATTCTGGATCTGTCCCCGAGGACCCTGGAGAAGGTGCTGTATTTCGCCTCCTACATCGTGCTCGACAAGGGAACCACAGACCTGCAGTACAAACAGGTGCTTTCTGAAAAAGAATACAGAGAGGCATATGATAAATGGGGGAACACGTTCCGCGCCGGCATGGGCGCCGAGGCGATCCAGGAGCTTTTGAAGGCGATCGATCTGGAGAAGGATTCCGCGGAGCTGAGAAAGGCGCTGAAGGAGTCCAGCGGCCAGAAGCGCGCCCGGATCATCAAGCGGCTGGAGGTTGTGGAAGCCTTCCGGTCTTCCGGAAACAAGCCGGAATGGATGATCATGGATGTGATCCCGGTCATTCCGCCGGATCTGCGCCCTATGGTCCAGCTGGACGGCGGCCGTTTCGCCACCTCTGACCTGAACGATCTGTACAGACGGATCATCAACCGGAACAACCGTCTCGCGAGACTTCTGGAGCTGGGCGCGCCGGACATCATTGTCCGCAATGAGAAGCGTATGCTGCAGGAAGCAGTGGACGCGCTGATCGACAACGGAAGACGCGGCCGTCCTGTGACCGGCCCCGGCAACCGTCCGCTCAAATCCCTGTCAGACATGCTGAAGGGAAAACAGGGACGGTTCCGTCAGAATCTTCTGGGAAAACGTGTGGATTATTCCGGACGTTCTGTTATCGTGGTAGGTCCGGAACTCAAGATCTACCAGTGCGGTCTGCCCAAGGAAATGGCCATCGAGCTGTTCAAGCCCTTCGTGATGAAGGAGCTGGTGGCAAACGGTACGACCCACAACATCAAGAGCGCGAAGAAAATGGTGGAGAGGCTGCAGCCCGAGGTATGGGACGTTCTGGAGGACGTGATCAAAGAGCATCCTGTCATGCTGAACCGTGCCCCTACCCTGCACAGACTGGGAATCCAGGCATTTGAGCCGATTCTGGTAGAGGGCAAGGCCATCAAGCTGCATCCCCTGGTTTGTACCGCATTCAACGCGGACTTCGACGGCGACCAGATGGCAGTCCATCTGCCTCTTTCCGTGGAAGCTCAGGCAGAATGCCGGTTCATGCTGCTTTCACCGAACAACCTGCTGAAGCCCTCCGACGGCGGTCCCGTGGCAGTGCCTTCTCAGGATATGGTGCTTGGTATTTATTATCTGACCCAGGAGCGTCCCGGCGCCGAAGGCGAAGGTATGATCTTCAAGAGCGTCAACGAGGCAATCCTCGCCTATGAGAATAAGGCCGTGACCCTTCATTCCCGGGTAAAGGTCCGTATGACCAGGACGATGGAAGACGGGACAGTGAAATCCGGAATCGTGGAATCCACGGTGGGCCGTTTCCTGTTCAACGAGATCATTCCCCAGGACCTGGGCTTTGTGGACAGGAGCATTCCCGGCAATGAATTCCTCCTGGAGATCGATTTCCATGTGGGCAAAAAGGGCCTGAAGCAGATCCTGGAAAAGGTCATCGATGTCCATGGATCCATTAAGACAGCGGAGACCCTGGATGCCATCAAGGCCATGGGATACAAGTATTCCACCAGGGCGGCCATGACCGTTTCCATTTCGGATATGACCGTGCCGGCCACGAAGAAGCAGCTGATCGCCGACGCGCAGGCGACAGTAGACCAGATCGCGAAGAATTACCGCCGCGGTCTGATCACCGAGGAAGAGCGCTATAAGGAAGTGATTGAGACCTGGAAGAAGACAGACGATATCCTGACCCACGATCTGCTGTCCGGTCTTGACAAATACAACAACATTTACATGATGGCGGACTCCGGAGCCCGTGGTTCCGACAAGCAGATCAAGCAGCTTGCCGGCATGCGCGGACTGATGGCTGATACCACCGGCCGTACCATCGAGCTGCCTATCAAGTCCAATTTCCGTGAGGGTCTGGACGTACTGGAGTACTTCATTTCCGCCCATGGCGCCAGAAAGGGTCTGTCCGATACGGCTCTGCGTACAGCGGACTCCGGTTATCTGACAAGACGTCTGGTAGACGTGTCCCAGGATCTGATCGTCCGCGAGACGGACTGCTGCGAGGGAAAAGAGATTCCGTTCATGGAAATCCGCGCCTTCACAGACGGCCGCGAGGTGATCGAGACTCTGGAGGAGCGCCTCACGGGCCGTTATATCGCGGAGACCATCACCGATCCCGATACGGGAGACGTGATCATCAAGGCAAACCAGATGTGCACGGCGAAACGCGCCGCCGCGGTGGTGAAGGCCCTGGAGAAGCAGGGACGGGATTCTGTGAAGATCCGTACGATCCTTACCTGCAAATCCCATCTGGGAATCTGCGCCAAATGCTACGGAGCAAATATGGCTACGGGACAGCCGGTGCAGGTGGGCGAGGCTGTCGGCATCATCGCTGCTCAGTCCATCGGTGAGCCCGGTACGCAGCTGACCATGAGAACCTTCCATACGGGCGGTGTGGCCGGAAACGACATCACACAGGGTCTTCCCCGTGTAGAGGAGCTTTTTGAGGCGAGAAAGCCCAAGGGACTTGCGATCATCGCGGAGTTCGGCGGCGTTGTTGCCATTAAAGATACAAAGAAGAAACGCGAGGTCGTCATTACGGACCACGAGACTGGCAATTCCAAGACTTATCTGATCCCTTACGGATCCAGAATCAAGGTGCAGGAAGGCCAGGTGCTGGAAGCCGGTGATGAGCTGACCGAAGGAAGCATCAATCCCCATGATATCCTGAAGATCAAGGGCGTGCGCGCTGTACAGGACTATATGATCCAGGAAGTACAGCGGGTATACCGTCTCCAGGGCGTGGAGATCAACGACAAGCACGTCGAGGTGATCGTGCGTCAGATGCTGAAGAAGATCCGCATTGAAAACAGCGGAGACAGTGAGGTCCTGCCCGGCACTTCCATGGAGGTCCTGGACTTCGATGAGATGAATGAAAAGCTGATTGCCGAGGGCAAAAAACCGGCTGAGGGCAAGCAGATCCTGCTGGGTATCACCAAGGCGTCACTGGCGACCAATTCCTTCCTGTCGGCAGCTTCCTTCCAGGAAACGACCAAGGTCCTGACGGAAGCGGCCATCAACGGAAAGGTTGACCCTCTGATCGGTCTGAAGGAAAATGTTCTGATCGGAAAACTGATTCCTGCCGGAACAGGTATGAAGCGTTACCGCTCTGTGAAGCTGAACACAGATGTGAGAGCGGATGACGAGATCGTTCTGTCTGAGGATTTCGGCTTCGATGAGGAGGACAATGAGATCGCGGATCACAGCGCGGCGGATCACGAAGCGGCGGATCACGAAGCGGCGGAAGCGGAGGATCATCTGGGCGAGGAGCTGAGCCTCGCGGATGAGCCGGAAGATGCGGAAGCGGATGAGGATCTGCAGGCAGAAGAGGTCATCGATACCGGAGACGACGAGTAAGGAAAAGATACAAGGGTGTCTTGAAAGCAGGAGGACAGTTTGGGTCCGGGAGAAACTTTCAGGACACCCTTTTGCGCGATAAACCCGGAGGGCGCCTGCGAGGTGACAAAAATATGAAGATTGAGTGGAAAAACTGTTTTCGTGTCGGAGTCAGCGCTTTTTTGCTGTATCTCTGCATTCATTACTGGGGAGCCGTATCCGGCTTTCTGGGGGCTTTCCTGAGCGCTTTGCTTCCTCTCATCACAGGATTTGCCATAGCCTATATCGTCAATATTCTCATGAGCTTTTATGAACGGCATTATTTCCGCAGGCACAGCGGCAGCCGGATCGTCAGGAAAACCAGGAGGACCGTGTGTCTGATCGCGGCGGTCCTGACTCTGTGTGGTTTTGGTGCTCTGATCATTATGTGCGTGATCCCGGAGCTGATTTCCTGTGTGCAGTTTTTGATCGCAGCGGTGGCGCCGGCCCTGGAAAAGCTGCTGGAAAGCGAATTCGTATCAGACCATCTGCCGTCGGAGATCTACAAGGCACTGGCGGATGTTAACTGGGAGCAGCTGGTTTCCAGAGTGGTCCAGTTTGTGGTATCCGGAATCGGCAATACGGCGCGGGCCCTGGTCACTGCCATATCCTCAGTGGTCTCAGTGGTCGCGACTACATTCATCAGCATTATTTTCTCAATCTATCTTCTTTACAGTAAGGAGAAGCTTCAGAAGCAGTGCCGCAGACTGCTGGACACATATATTCCGAAGGGACAGAGACAGGTCAGTTATGTGGCTTCCGTCCTGGACGACTGCTTTCACCGGTATATAGTGGGACAGTGCACGGAGGCGGTCATTCTGGGAGTTCTCTGTACCGTCGGCATGCTGATTTTCCGGTTTCCCTATGCGCCCATGATCGGCGCGCTGATCGGATTTACGGCGCTGATCCCGGTGGCGGGAGCTTATATCGGAGCGGCAGTCGGGGCCATTATGATCCTGACGGTGTCCCCGCTGAAGGCATTGCTGTTCCTGGTGTTTATCGTGGTGCTCCAACAGCTGGAGGGAAATCTGATCTACCCGAAGGTAGTGGGCAAATCCATTGGCCTGCCGGCGATCTGGGTCCTGGCCGCAATCACGGTGGGCGGCAGTCTCATGGGGATCGCGGGAATGCTGATCAGCGTGCCGATCACAGCGGCTCTGTACCGGCTCCTGAAGGAGGACATGCGCAGGCAGGGACTGAAGAAATTGATCGCCCGCAGAAAAAAAGCCGGAATGGCGAAACAGGAAAAGGAAGCGGAAGAAAAAAGTACGGAAGAAATATAAAATCTGTCAAATAAGGATTGACATTTCCCTCTGAAAGTGGTTATATAAATATATGAACAATTATTCATATGTTCTTATGACGAAACTTTTGGAGGGAATTTGTATGAAGCGGCCTACAGAAACGATAGAAAGAGCGGAATCCCGGCCGGAGGCATGCGGCTGCGGCCATGACCATGAAAGTCATGAGGAGCACGAGCATCATCACCATCACCATGAGGCAGGATGCGGCTGCGGTCATGATCATGAGGAGCATGAGGAGCATCACCATCACCATGAGGCAGGATGCGGCTGCGGCCATGATCATGGAGATCATGAAGTGCATGAGCATTACCATGGCGGAAATGCCGGCTCCGGAAAAAGCGTGTTTATTCTGGAAAATCTGGGCTGCGCTCACTGCGCGGCAAAGATGGAGGAAAAGATTTCCAGTCTGCCCGGCGTGGAAGAGGCAGTTCTGACTTACGCGACGAAACAGCTCCGTCTGACCGCGGCTCATCCGGAGTCTTATCTGGAGCAGATCAGAGAGATCTGCAGATCCATTGAACCGGATGTGGAGGTGCATGAAAAGGAAAGCGGCAGCCGTTCCGAATCCGGAAAAAGAGAACAGGCCGGCCGAGGGGATGACGCGGAGTCCGCTGCCCCTGAAAAAAGACAGCAGGCGGGCGCGCGGGGCCGGAAAAAGCTGTCCGGTGAAGGAAAAGCGCTGCTGGCGATCCTGGCGGGAGCGGTGCTGTTCGCGGCAGGCGAGATCCTGGAACATACAGGCGCCGGTGTATGGATCACCATTCCGATCTATGTAGCGGCTTATGTGATCCTGGGCATCCGGATTGTCTGGACCGCGCTCCGGAATCTCACAAGGGGTCATGTATTCGATGAAAACTTTCTTATGAGCGTTGCCACTCTGGGGGCTTTTGCCATTCAGGAATATCCGGAGGCAGTGGGAGTCATGCTGTTTTACAGGATCGGAGAATTCTTTGAAGACAGGGCGGTGGCAAAGAGCAGGAGCCAGATCATGGACGCGGTGGATATGCGGCCGGAGGTGGTCAATCTGGTGTCAGGACATGAGATCCGGGTGATCCGCGCGGAGGAGGCCGGGAAGGGAGATGTTCTGCTTGTCCGGCCCGGCGACCGGATCCCCCTGGACGGCGTGATCCTGGAGGGAGAAAGCAGGATCGATACCTCTCCTATTACCGGGGAGCCGGTTCCGGTCCATGTAAAGCCGGGAGATCCGGTGACCTCCGGCTGCGTCAATACGGCGGGGCAGCTGAAGATCCGGGCGGAAAAGGCGCTGGAGGAATCCATGGTCACAAGAATCCTGGATTCTGTGGAGAACGCGGCCGCAAGCAAGCCGAAGATCGACCGGTTCATCACCCGGTTCGCCAGAATTTATACGCCGGTGGTGGTATTCCTGGCTCTGGCCACAGCCGTGATTCCTTCTCTGGTCACCGGAGACTGGGATTACTGGGTCTACACGGCCCTCTCCTTTCTGGTCATGAGCTGTCCCTGCGCGTTAGTGCTCAGCGTGCCGCTCTCTTTCTTTTCCGGGATCGGAGCCGGCTCCAAGAAAGGAATCCTTTTTAAAGGAGGAAGCTCCATCGAAGCCATGAGCGCGGTTAAGGCGGTGGTCATGGATAAAACGGGAACCATCACCGAGGGAAATTTCGAGGTGCAGCAGATCATACCGGCAAAGGAGAGTCGGATGACAGCGGACGAACTGCTTTATCTGTGCGCCGTGTGCGAGCAGAATTCTACCCACCCGATTGCCGCGAGCATCGTTGCCGCTGCCAGAAAACAGGGCGGCAGCCTGGAGGAACCGGAAAGTCTGGAAGAGATTGCCGGTCACGGCATCCGGGCAGTGTTCCGGGAACAGCAGATTCTGTGCGGCAACAGAAAGCTGATGGAGCGGTTCGGGGTCTTCCTGGAAGAACCTGAAAAAGAAACGGCAGGATCCGAGGTGTATGTGGCTGTCGACGGCCTTTACGCGGGAAGCGTTACAGTTGCGGATACCATCAAAAAGGACGCCGGGCGCGCGCTCAGCAGTCTGAAAAAGATGAATGTGGCCACCGCCATGCTGACCGGCGACCGGGAAGAAAGCGCCCGGGCCGTGGCCCGCGAGATCGGGCTGGACGAAGTGCGGGCGAAGCTTCTTCCGGAGGAGAAGCTTACGGAGCTTCAGAAGCTCCGGGAGAAATACGGTGCGGTGATGTTTGTGGGAGACGGCATCAATGACGCGCCGGTGCTGGCCGGAGCCGATGTGGGCGCAGCCATGGGAAGCGGAGCCGATGCGGCCATTGAGGCGGCCGATGTGGTATTTATGACTTCGGCAGTGGAAGCCATTCCCCAGTCTCTCAGGATCGCGAGGAGCACAAAACGGATTTCCTGGCAGAATGTGATCTTTGCCCTGGCAGTTAAAGTGGCGGTCATGACACTCGGCCTGTGCGGCTTCGCTTCCATGTGGGCAGCGGTGTTCGCCGATACGGGCGTGGCGATGATCTGCGTGCTGAATTCTGTCAGGATCCTTTATAAGAAGCAGTAACCATTGTTTTTTCCGTTTTTGCTGTGACAGCAGGCATGCTGCCAAAATCATGGGAAACATGATTGCGGCGGGCATGCCTGCTTTTCTGTTGTTTCATAGGAAACTGCGTTCCCTATGAAACAAAAATGCGCCGAAGGATCGCACTGCGGCGGACAGGGGAAGTATTTTTCGGGGCGGATCCAGACGACGCTGAATTACGCCTGCGGGATCAGTGTCCTTTTTATCGGGATCGCGGGGGCCATGGAGGGAATGCTGAACATCGGACCGGAGGGTCTGGGAAGCGGACGGTCCATGCTGGTGGTCCTGAGTCTGGTGATCGGCGCGCTGGTCGGCGAGATCATCAACCTTGAGCATTTATTTGAGCGGTTCGGGGAATGGCTGAAGAACAGGACGGGAAACGCCAGGGATAAAAAATTTGTGGAGGACTTTGTGAATGCCTCGCTGACCGTCTGTATCGGCGCCATGGCCGTAGTCGGCTCCATTCAGGACGGAATTTACGGGGATTATTCCGTGCTGGCCACAAAAGCAGTGCTGGATCTGATCATCATTCTGGTCATGACCTGTTCGGCCGGAGCGGGCTGTGTGTTTTCGGCGGTGCCTGTGGCGGTGTTTGAGGGCGTCATGACGGCCCTGGCCAGCCTGCTGAAGCCGGTGATGACAGAGGCGGCCCTGGCCAACCTTTCTCTGGTCGGCTCGATCCTGATTTTCTGCGTGGGCCTGAATCTGGTCTGGGGCAGGAAAATACGGGTGGCCAATCTGCTGCCGGCGCTGGTATTTGCCGTGGCCGCCGCGTTTCTGCCCTTCAGTCTGTAAAAAGGACCAAAAAATCCGAAACTTCCGGGCTTGACAATTTCCGGGCGGGATTTTATAATTATTGCCATATGAAACAAGAAACAGGCTGTGATGGAGACAGTAGGACAGTCGGAACGGACCAGCGACCCGGCGGCGGTGAGAGGCCGGGACAAGTAAGGCTGTGTGAAGATCACTCCGGAGCTGCAGGCTGAAGGGAGTTTATGACGGCTTCTGGTAGGCTATGCCGGTATCCACCGTTAAAGGGAGCGTATATAACCGCTTTTGGCGGCGTATGCAGAATGGGTGGTACTGCGAAGACACGGAGCTTCGTCCTTTTCTGGACGGAGCATTTTTTATTTCACAGGAAACTGCAATTTGTACTGAACTGGAGGGAAAAATCATGTATGACAAAGTGTCGACGAACCTGAACTTTGTGGAAAGAGAAGAGAAGACCGAAAAGTTCTGGGAGGAGAACCATATTTTTGAAAAGAGTATTGAAAACCGGAAGGGCGCACCGACTTATACATTCTATGACGGACCGCCCACGGCCAATGGAAAGCCCCATATCGGCCATGTGCTGACCCGGGTGATCAAGGATATGATCCCCCGCTACCGTACCATGAAGGGCTATATGGTGCCCAGAAAGGCAGGCTGGGATACCCACGGACTCCCTGTGGAGCTGGAAGTGGAGAAGGAGCTGGGACTGGACGGAAAGGATCAGATCGAGAAATACGGTCTGGAGCCTTTTATCGGGAAGTGCAAGGAAAGCGTCTGGAAATACAAGGGCATGTGGGAGAAGTTCTCTGCCAAGGTCGGTTTCTGGGCAGATATGGAAAATCCCTATGTCACCTATTATAATGATTTTATCGAGTCTGAATGGTGGGCGCTCAAGAAGATCTGGGACCGGGGACTGCTCTACAAGGGCTTCAAGATCGTGCCCTACTGTCCCCGCTGCGGCACGCCTCTGTCCAGCCATGAGGTGGCCCAGGGCTACAAGGACGTGAAGGAACGCTCCGCGGTGGTGCGGTTTAAAGTGAAGGACGAGGATGCCTATATCCTGGCCTGGACGACGACCCCCTGGACTCTGCCCTCCAATGTGGCGCTCTGCGTAAATCCGGATGAAGAGTACGCGAAGGTGAAGGCCGCCGACGGCTATACCTATTATATGGCTGCGGCGCTTCTGGACACGGTGCTCGGCAGCCTGGCGAAGGACGGAGAGCCGGCCTATGAGGTGCTGGAGACATATAAAGGAAAGGATCTGGAATATAAAGAATACGAGCCTCTTTTTGAGTGCGCGGCGAAAGTGGCTGAAAAGCAGCATAAAAAGGCGTTTTACGTATTGTGTGATTCCTATGTTACCCTGACAGACGGTACCGGTGTGGTACATCAGGCGCCTGCCTTCGGTGAAGACGATGCCAGAGTGGGACGCCGCTACGATATGCCCTTTGTACAGCTGGTGGACAGCAAGGGCGACATGACGGAGGATACACCCTTCGCGGGTATGTTCGTGAAGGACGCGGACCCGAAGGTGCTGGAGTGGCTGGATGAGAGGGGACTGCTCTTCGCGGCTCCCAGGTTCGAGCACAGCTATCCTCACTGCTGGAGATGCGGAACGCCTCTGATCTACTATGCCCGTGAATCCTGGTTCATCAAGATGACCGAGGTGAGGGATGATCTGATCCGCAACAACAACACGGTTAACTGGATTCCTGAAAGCATCGGAAAAGGCCGGTTCGGAGACTGGCTGGAGAACATCCAGGACTGGGGCATCAGCAGGAACCGCTACTGGGGCACGCCCCTCAACATCTGGGAGTGTGAGTGCGGCCATCAGCATTCCATCGGAAGCATCGAGGAGCTGAAGAGCATGTCTTCCAACTGTCCCGACGACATTGAACTGCACCGTCCCTTCATCGATGAAGTGACCATCACCTGCCCCAAATGCGGAAAGCAGATGCACAGAGTTCCCGAGGTGATCGACTGCTGGTTTGATTCCGGAGCCATGCCTTTCGCTCAGCATCATTATCCTTTTGAGAATGAAGACCTGTTCAAGCAGCAGTTCCCGGCTCAGTTCATTTCCGAGGCGGTGGACCAGACAAGGGGCTGGTTCTATTCTCTGATGGCGATCTCAACCCTGATCTTCAACCAGAGTCCTTATGAAAATGTCATCGTGCTGGGCCATGTGCAGGATGAGAACGGCCAGAAGATGAGCAAGTCCAAGGGCAACGCGGTGGATCCCATGGAGGCTCTGGAGACTTACGGCGCCGACGCCATCCGCTGGTATTTCTATATCAACAGCGCGCCCTGGCTGCCCAACCGCTTCCACGGAAAAGCGGTGACGGAAGGACAGAGAAAATTCATGGGAACTCTGTGGAATACCTATGCGTTCTTTGTTCTGTACGCGAATATTGACGAGTTTGACGCTGCAAAATATACACTGGATTATGAAAAACTGTCTGTTATGGACAAATGGATCCTGTCCAAGATGAATACCATGGTAAAGAACGTGGATGATCATCTGGACCATTATCGGATCCCCGAGGCGGCCAAGGCGCTGCAGGAGTTTGTGGACGATCTCTCCAACTGGTATGTGAGAAGGAGCCGCGAGCGGTTCTGGGCGAAGGGAATGCCTCAGGACAAGATCAATGCCTACATGACCCTTTATACGGCCCTGGTGACCGTGAGCAAGGCGGCCGCGCCCATGATCCCGTTCATGACAGAGGATATTTACCGGAACCTGGTATGCAGCATCGACAAGAACGCGCCGGAGAGCGTGCATCTGTGTGATTTCCCTGTGGCCGATGAGTCCCACATCGACAAAGAGCTGGAAGAGAACATGGATCATGTGCTGAAGGTGGTGGTGCTGGGCCGGGCCTGCCGCAATACGGCCAATATCAAGAACCGCCAGCCCATCGGAAAGATGTTTGTCAAGGCGCCCTTTGATATGAAGGAATATTATAAGGAGATCGTGGAGGACGAGCTGAATGTGAAGGAAGCGGTCTTCACCGACGATGTCCGCGAATTTACCTCCTATACCTTCAAGCCGCAGATGAGGACTGTGGGACCGAAATACGGAAAGCTTCTGGGCCAGATCAAGCAGGCGCTGGCTTCCCTGGACGGAAACAGGGCCATGGATGAACTGAATGAAAAGGGCGTGCTGGCGCTCCTGGTGGGAGGCACGGAGGTGGATCTGACCAGGGATGATCTGCTCATCGATACGGCGCAGAAGGACGGCTATGTATCAGAGGAAGACAAGGATCTGACGGTGGTGCTGGATACCAACCTGACGCCGGAGCTCCTGGAGGAAGGTTTTGTCCGCGAGATCATCAGCAAAGTGCAGACCATGCGCAAGGAAGCCGGATTTGAGGTGACGGATCATATCAATCTGTATCAGGATGAGAATGAAAAGATCTCCGAGATCCTGAAAAAGTACACAGATGAGATCAAAAGCGAGGTCCTCGCGGAGCAGATTTCCATCGGAAAGGTGGCCGGATACGAAAAAGACTGGAATATTAACGGCGAACATGTTATGCTTGGAGTGGAGAAAGCAACAGTTTAATCCGTTTTTTGTCAGTGGGGGCTGACATTGGGGTGAAGCGGGATATTTCCAATTAGGAGGGAAGCTATGTCCATTTATCAATTTAATAAGGAAGAGTTCAAGCAGGAAGTAATCAGCAATGTGAAAAACCTGTACCGCAGAACCATCGAAGAAGCGACTCCGAAGCAGGTGTTCCAGGCCGTGGCCTATGCCGTGAAGGACGTGATCATCGACGAGTGGATCGCCACTCATAAGGAATACGAAAAGCAGGACGCGAAGACGCTTTACTATATGTCCATGGAATTTCTCATGGGCCGCGCCCTGGGCAACAATATCATCAACATCAGGGCAAGGGACGGCATCAGAGAGGCGCTGGACGAACTGGGATTTGATCTGAACGTGATCGAGGACCAGGAGCGGGATCCCGCTCTGGGCAACGGCGGCCTCGGCCGTCTGGCGGCCTGTTTCCTGGATTCCCTGGCGACGCTGGGATATCCGGCCTACGGCTGCGGGATCCGCTATAAATACGGGATGTTCAAGCAGGAGATCAAGGACGGCTATCAGATCGAAGCGCCTGACGACTGGCTCAGGGACGGCAATCCCTTCGAGGTGCGCCGTGATGAATACGCGTGCGAAGTAAAATTCGGAGGATATGTGCGGACCGAGCACGGCTCAGACGGAAGGACTCATTTTATCCAGGATGGATATCAGTCTGTCCGCGCTGTTCCCTATGACCTGCCGATCGTGGGATACGGCAACAACGTGGTCAATACCCTGATGATCTGGGACGCGGAACCGATCAATACCTTTAATCTGGAGTCCTTCGACAAGGGTGATTACAGGACTGCCGTGGAGCAGGAGAACCTGGCCAAAAATATCGTAGAGGTGCTCTATCCCAACGACAATCATTACGCGGGCAAGGAGCTGCGCCTGAAACAGCAGTATTTCTTCATTTCCGCCAGCGTGCAGAGGGCAATCCGGAAGTTCAAGGCGAACCATGACGACATTCATCAGCTGCCGGAGAAGGTGGTGTTCCAGCTGAACGACACCCATCCGACCGTTGCCGTGCCCGAGCTGATGCGGATCCTGGTGGATGAAGAGGGCCTGGAATGGGACGACGCCTGGAACATTACCACAAAGGTGTGCGCTTACACGAACCATACGATCATGGCGGAGGCGCTGGAAAAATGGCCTCTGGAGCTGTTCTCCAGACTGCTGCCCCGTATTTACCAGATCGTGGAGGAGATCAACAGACGTTTTGTGGAGCGGATCCGCCAGACCTATCCCGGCGATGAGAACAAGGTGAAGAGCATGGCGATCATCTATGACGGACAGGTGAAGATGGCCCATCTGGCCATTGTGGGAAGCTTTTCCGTCAACGGCGTGGCAAAACTCCATACGGAGATCCTGAAGACAAAGGTGCTGAAGGATTTCTGCGAGCTGGATCCCTGGAAATTCAACAACAAGACAAACGGCATTACCCAGAGAAGATTCCTTCTGCACGGCAACGAGCTGCTGGCCAACTGGGTGACGGATAAGATCGGGGACGAGTGGATCACGAATCTGCCCCACATCAAAAAGCTGGCCATTTACGCGGACGATGAAAAATGTCAGCAGGAATTCATGAACATCAAATACCAGAACAAGATCCGTCTCGCGAAATATATTAAGGAACACAACGGCATCGACGTGGATCCCCGCTCGATCTTCGACGTTCAGGTAAAGCGTCTTCATGAGTATAAGAGACAGCTCCTGAATATCCTTCATGTGATGTATCTGTACAATCAGCTGAAGGACAATCCGGATATGGACATGGTGCCCAGGACCTTCATCTTCGGCGCCAAGGCGGCGGCGGGCTACAAGATCGCCAAGCTGACCATCAAGCTGATCAATTCCGTCGCGGATGTGATCAATAATGACAAGTCCATCAAGGGCAAGATCAAGGTGGTCTTCATCGAGGATTACCGGGTATCCAACGCGGAGATCATCTTCGCGGCGGCCGATGTGAGCGAACAGATCTCCACGGCCAGCAAGGAGGCTTCCGGCACGGGTAATATGAAGTTTATGCTCAACGGCGCCCTGACCCTGGGAACCATGGACGGCGCCAATGTGGAGATCGTGGAAGAGGTCGGAAAGGATTATGCCTTTATCTTCGGCATGTCCGCCGATGAAGTCATCAATTATGAGACCAACGGCGGTTACAATCCCATGGATATTTTCAACAACGACCAGGATATCCGCCGGGTGCTGATGCAGCTGATCAACGGCTATTACGCGCCCAATAATACGGAGCTGTTCCGTGACATTTACAATTCTCTGCTGAACACCCTGAGCACCAGCAAGGCTGATACGTATTTCAACCTGAAGGATTTCCGTTCCTACGCGGACGCTCAGAAGCGGGTGGACGCCGCGTACCGGGATGAAAAGTGGTGGGCAAAGGCCGCCATTCTGAATGTGGCCTGCTCCGGCAAATTTACATCCGACAGGACGATCCAGCAGTATGTGGATGAGATCTGGCATCTGGATCAGGTGACAGTGGATATGGACGAAGCTTAAATACGGAGCCGCGCGGAATGCGGCACAGAATACAGCCGGAACTGATTCCGGAAGAATAAACCGGGAATACCTGTGGCATATTGAGAAAAGCCCAGGTATTCCTTTTTTTATTGCGCGATACGTCCGGAGGAGGCCAGGTATGCCTGCAGGAGCAGATATTTGGCGGAGCGTCCGCTGTGTGCGCACATCCTTGTGCAGGAAGAGAACAAAATAGTCTGAATTATGCACAATGGTAATGAAGTATTTACATTTGCGTTTAGACAAATGAACGAAAAACAAATCCTGAGGATAAATCGATCACCATTTTAAATCGAAAGTGCTATAATACTGGGGTAGACATGAGGATAAGGAGGTCATAGACGGAATGAAGAACAACAGGAAAGCAGTCCGGTTTATCATCTGGCTGTGTATTACAGTGGCCTTGCTTGTGGGAAGCCTGGTGCTGGGAAGCCCGGGCGGAAAACAGGAGACCATCCAGGAAACGATGAGAGACGCCGTTCTTCACGGAGACAATAAGATCAGTTTTTTTGGCATGAAGGATGTGAATCCGGCCCTGATTTCAGCGGTCACGCTGACGGTGGTGCTGCTCGCGGCGGCGGCGCTGATCAGAATTTTTGTGATTCCGAAATTCAAAAATGTGCCGGGAAAGTTCCAGCTTCTGCTGGAGCAGGCGGTGGGGATGTTTGACGGACTTGCCAAGTCCAACAGCCCTCATAAGAATGGATTTTTGGGCGCCTATCTGTTCGGCGCGGGAAGCTATATTTTTATCGGAACTCTGTTTGAGCTGTTCGGCTTTCAGGGGGTGACGACCAGGGGCATGTCCATTGCGCTGCCGGCGCCGCTGTCTGATATCAACGCGGCCATTGCCCTGGGATGCCTGTCCTATCTGGTGATCCTGTCGGGAGGAATTTCTGTGAACGGCGTGAGGGGAGTCGGAAGGACGCTAAAGGATTTTTCCCTTCCTATATCCATGAGCTTCCGTCTGTTCGGCGCGCTGCTGTCCGGACTTCTGGTCACGGAGCTGGTGTATTATTATATCAATCTGAGTTTTGTGCTGCCGGTCATTGTGGGCGTTCTGTTCACACTGCTCCACGCGCTGATTCAGACTTACGTACTGACCATGCTGACGGCGCTTTTCTACGGAGAGGTGTCGGAGCCCTATCAGAAGAAACCCAAAAAAGCAAAAAAAGCAAAAAAACATCATAAACAGGCGATTGCCTGAGAAATCTGGAGGATAAAACCATGAAAAAAGCGATGAAAAAGATAATTGTTATGATGATGATGGTAATAGCGCTGTCTGCGGCTTCCGTTCCTGCCTTCGCGGCATCCGCGTCTGAGCCGGAGACAGCCGTGACGCAGGAGGCGCAGACGACTGAGGCGGACAGCACAGGACAGAAGGCCTACGCGGCGGCCATTGCCGTCGGACTGGCTGCGGCGGCAGGTGCCATCGGCATGGGAATCGCCATCGCGAAATCTGTGGAAGGAATTTCCAGGCAGCCGGAAGCCGCGGGCAAGATCCGTACTTCTCTGATGCTGGGTCTGGTATTTGTGGAGACGGCCATTATCTACGCACTGATCATTGCGATCCTGATCATCTTTGTACTGTAAGGAGGCGCGCAGCATGAATATTCCTCTGAATATTGACTGGCAGCAGATCCTTCTGCATCTGTTTAATTTTATGATCCTCGCGGGCGGACTTTATCTGCTGCTTTACAAACCAGTCAAAAAATTTATGGATCAGAGAACTGCTGATTATCAGCAGATGCAGGATGAAGCCGAGCAGAAGCTTGCCTCGGCCAGGGAACTGGAAGCATCTTACGAGGAGAAAATGAAAGAGGCTGACGCCGAGATCCTGAGGAAAAAGACCCAGGCGGCGAAGGATGCCGAGGAGTCTGCGGACGCTCATCTGAAGGCGGCCAGGGAACAGGCGGAGAAGGTGCTTGCCGACGCGAAGGAAAGCGCAAGAAAAGAACAGGAAAAGATTCTTTTCGAGACGCAGACAAAGATAGCGGGACTGGCTTCGGAGGCGGTTGAGAAGCTTCTCAGCACGCCGGCGGAGGAAGTGTATGACCAGTTCCTCGATTCTGCTGAAAGAGGTGACGCTCATGAAGCATGAAAATCCTGACGGAACAGATCTGCAGGCAGTCCTCTACAGCGCTGTGCGGCCGGACACTTCCAGAAAGGAACGGTTTAAGGCGTTCCTGCGCAAAAAATACGGCGCGGATGTCAGGCTGCAGTGGGAAGAGGATCTGACAGTGAAAAACGGCTTCCGGCTGGAGGTCGGAGCCGATATCTATGACTGGAGCGCGGAGGGAAGGCTGAAACAGCTGGAAAACGAGTGGAAACGGCTGGCGGCCCGCGCCCACGGCGAAGTCATTCCGCTGCTTCAGGACGCGATGGACAGCTGGACGCCCTCGGCCCTTGCCGAGGAAATCGGGACCGTGCTGACAGTGGGAGACGGAATCGCCACCGTCGACGGCATGGAAAATGCCGTTTACGGCGAGATCCTTCTGTTTTCCGGCGGGATCCGGGGCATGGTCCAGGATCTGAAGCGGGATCATGTGGGCTGCATCCTGTTCGGCGATGACGAGGGGATCATGGAAGGCAGCAGCGTGAAGCGGACCGGAAAGGTGGCCGGCATTCCTGTGGGAGAAAGCTACATCGGACGGGTCGTGGACGCTCTGGGCATGCCCATCGACGGAAAGGGCTCCATCCATGCCAGGGAGTACAGGCCGGTGGAGCATCCGGCGCCGGGGATCATCGACAGGCAGCCTGTCAACAAACCCATGGAGACGGGGCTTCTTGCCATTGATTCCATGTTTCCCATCGGACGGGGACAGAGAGAGCTGATCATCGGAGACCGGCAGACCGGAAAAACGGCCATTGCCCTGGATACCATCCTGAACCAGAGAGGAAAGGATGTGATCTGCATCTATGTGGCCATCGGACAGAAGGCTTCCTCAGTGGCGCAGCTTACGGAAACGCTGCGGAAGAACCATGCCATGGATTATACCATTGTGCTGAGCGCTTCCGCCAGTGATCCGGCGCCTCTCCAGTATATTGCGCCTTATTCGGGCTGTACCCTGGGCGAGTATTTTATGGATATGGGAAAGGATGTCCTGATCGTATATGACGACCTTTCCAAGCATGCCATCGCGTACCGGGCCCTGAGTCTGCTCCTGGAACGTTCTCCGGGCCGTGAAGCTTATCCGGGCGATGTGTTTTACCTTCATTCCCGTCTGCTGGAACGGTCTGCCCATCTTTCTGACGCGCTGGGCGGCGGCAGTATGACGGCGCTTCCCATTGTGGAAACCCAGGCAGGCGATGTGTCTGCTTATATCCCGACCAATATTATTTCTATCACCGACGGGCAGATTTTTCTGGAGAGCGATCTGTTTTTCGCGGGTCAGCGGCCGGCTGTCAATGTAGGCCTTTCTGTTTCCCGTGTGGGCGGCGACGCCCAGACTAAGGCCATGAAGTCGGCGGCAGGAGCGCTTCGTCTTGATCTGGCCCAGTACCGGGAGATGGAAATATTTACTCAGTTTTCCAGTGATCTGGATGATTCCACGAAATATCAGCTGGCTTACGGGCAGGGGCTGATGCAGCTGCTGAAGCAGGAGCAGAATCATCCCATGAAGCAGCATGAGCAGGTCATTCTGCTGGTGGCGGCTCTCAATCATGTGATGCAGGAGGTACCTCCCGCTAAGATCGGAGAATTCAGGAAGAGACTGCTTCATTATATAAAAGAAGAGGGGCTGGCGCTCTGCCAGGAGATCGATCAGACAGGGGGTCTGACTGACGAGACCAGACAGGAGATTCTCCGTCTGTCCAGAGAATTTCTGAAGGCGGAAAAGGAAAAAGCCCAGGAGGGACGGTGATCGGATGCCCAGTACAAAGGAGATCAAAACCAGGATCAACAGCGTAAAGGAAATGAAAAAGATCACCAACGCCATGTACCTGATTGCTTCCACAAAGATGAGAAAGGCTAAAAATGAGCTGGATTCCACTATGCCTTATTTTGACGCCCTGCGGGGGGAGATCAAGCGGATCTTCCGCACGGCCGGGGATGTGGACAGCAAATATTTCTATCCGGCTGACGGGAGTCCTGTTCCGGGAAATACTTACGGATGTCTGGTGATCACCGCGGACAAGGGTCTGGCCGGCGCCTATAATCAGAATGTGATCAAAGAGGCCCAGCGGCTTTTAAAGGAGCATGAGGATACCAAGCTCTTTGTTGTGGGGGAATATGGTAGACAGTTTTTTTCCAAGCATCATATTCCTATAGAGCGCAGTTTCCTGTACACGGCTCAGAATCCGACGATGCAGAGAGCCAGGGAGATCTGCGACATTCTTCTTGAGATGTTCGACGCGGGCGAACTGAGCAAGATTTTTGTGGTTTATACAGATTTTAAGAACGGTCTGGCAGCCGATGCGGTGTCGACCCGGATCCTGCCCTTCCACCGGGCCCAGTTTACATCTCCGGCCCAGGGAACGGCGGGAACCGTTTCGGGGGAAAAGGCGGTACTGTCGCCCTTTGAGTTTTTTCCCTCCATCGGCGAGGTGCTGGACAACGTCATGCAGAGTTATATGTCCGGTTTTATATTCAGTGCCCTGGTGGACAGCTTCTGCAGTGAACAGAATGCGAGAATGACGGCTATGAGCGCGGCCAACAGAAATGCGGACAAGCTCCTGTCAGAGCTGTCGGTACAGTATAATCTGGTGCGGCAGGCTGCCATCACGCGGGAGATCACGGAAATTTCCGCCGGAGCGAAGGCACAGAAAATGAAGCGCAGAAAGAAAGTGGAAAAGCCATGAATATTGGAAAGATAGTAGAAATTTCAGGACCGGTCGTGGATGTTGAATTTGAAGCCGGGCATCTCCCCAGGATCAGGGAAGCCCTCACGGTCACGGTCGGGAACCAGAAGCGCACCATGGAAGTGGCCCAGCACGCGGAAGGCAATACGGTGCGCTGCATCATGCTGGCAGCCAGTGAAGGGTTGTCAAGGGGCATGACGGTGGAAGCCAGCGGCAGACAGATCCAGGTGCCGGTGGGAAAGAGCACCCTGGGACGGATGTTCAATGTGCTGGGAGAGCCCATTGACGGCGGAGATCCGGTGCCGGAAGAGGAGCCCCGGTGGGAGATCCACAGGAAGGCGCCTTCCTTCGAGGACCAGAGGCCGGCAGTGGAGATTCTGGAGACCGGCATCAAGGTCATTGATCTTCTGGAGCCTTATCCGAAGGGCGGAAAGATCGGTCTTTTCGGCGGCGCAGGCGTGGGAAAGACGGTCCTGATCCAGGAGCTGATCCATAATGTGGCCATGGAGCACGGCGGCTATTCGATTTTCACCGGCGTCGGCGAGAGAAGCCGGGAAGGAAACGATCTGTGGACGGAGATGCGGGAAAGCGGCGTTTCCGACAAGACGGCGCTGGTGTTCGGACAGATGAATGAATCCCCCGGCGTCCGTATGAGAGTGGCCCTCTCCGGGCTTACGATGGCGGAATATTTCCGGGATGAGGAAAACAAGGACGTTCTGCTCTTTATCGACAATATATTCCGTTTCGTACAGGCCGGCAGCGAGGTATCCACCCTTCTGGGCCGCATGCCGTCGGCCGTGGGATATCAGCCGACCCTGGCCAGCGAGATGGGAGCCCTGCAGGAGCGGATCACCTCCACCAAGAACGGATCCGTCACCTCCGTGCAGGCGGTCTATGTACCTGCCGATGACCTGACAGACCCGGCCCCGGCCACCACCTTCACGCATCTGGACGCGACGACAGTGCTCAGCCGTAAGATTTCCGAGCAGGGCATCTATCCGGCGGTAGACCCGCTGGAATCCACCTCCAGGATTCTGGAGGCGGATATCGTGGGCGAGGAGCATTACCGCATTGCCAGAAGTGTCCAGGAGATCCTGCAGAAATACAATGAGCTGCAGGATATCATTGCCATCCTGGGGATGGATGAGCTGGGAGACGAGGATAAGCGGATTGTGGCCCGGGCCAGAAAGATCCAGCGTTTTCTCGCCCAGCCGACCCATGTGGCGGAGAAGTTTACCGGGATTCCGGGCATTTATGTGCCCCTTCGGGAGACGATCCGAAGCTTCCAGGCCATTGTGGACGGAGAGATGGATGAGTACCCGGAGGCTGCCTTCTACAACGTGGGCACCATTGACGACGTGGTGGAGAAGGCTGAAAAAATGCGTGAGGAGGAGAGCGCATGAGTACGTTTCAGGTATCGATCCTGGCTGCGGACCATGTCCTTTATAAAGGACCCTGCGAGTCTCTGATGATTCCCACGCCCAAGGGACAGTACGGGATCCTGGCGCATCACAGCAATATGATCAGCGCGGTGGTCCCCGGAACGCTGACTTACAGGGAGCCGGGGCAGGAGGACAGCGTCGCGGCTGTCTCTTCCGGGCTGATGAAGATCGAGAACAATGAGGTGCTGGTCCTGGTGGACGCCGCGGAACGGCCGGAGGAGATCGACGAGAACCGGGCAAAGGCGGAAGCGGCGGCGGCCCGGGAGGCGATCCTGCAGAAAAAGAGCATTCAGGAATATCATTCTGCCCAGACGCGTCTGGCGAGAGCCATCAACCGTCTGAAGGTGAAGAACAGCTACAGTAAAATTCCGTAATTTTGTTGACAAAATGAAGACAAATATAGTATAAATGAATTAAACGAAGAAAGGCACGTCACAGGTCCAAGGACGTGCTTTTTCATGTCATGGGGACATTCCTTTGTTTTCCGTGGCAGCAGACAAAATTCCGGGGGAAGGTGGTGGATCTATGGATTCTGACGGCAGTTGCAGGCAAAGCATGATGGAAGAAGCCCACAGGTTCACCATGTTTTCTGCCTGGTAATGTGAATGTGATCAAAAAGGGCTTCTTGTCTCATGTTTTGCGTATTGGAAAATGAAAAAAGCGGATAAAAATACGCAAAAGGAGGCAGGATGATTATGAATGGAAAAGAAGTCTGTGAACTGCTTGAAAAAAAGCAGTACAGAATACTGAAGGAGTCCTTTGCGGACATGAATGAGGTGGATCTGGCGGAGCTTCTGGGAGAGCTGCCGGAGAAGCAGATGATCATGGCGTTCCGTCTGACCGGAAAGGAAGAGGGAGCGGAGATCTTCAGCCACATGGAGCCCCGGGAGCAGCAGATCCTGGTGGAAGCCATGACAGAGCGGGAGCTGAAGGAAGTCCTGGATGAAATGTTCCTGGACGACACGGCGGACCTTCTGGAGGAAATGCCGGCCAATGTGGTGGAGCGGATCCTGTCCAATACGGACGCGGATACCAGAAGACAGCTGAACCAGCTGCTCAGCTACCCGGAGGACAGCGCCGGCAGCATCATGACGGTGGAATATGTGGATCTGAAGCCGCAGATGACCGTGAAGGACGCGCTGGAGAAGATCCGCCGGGTGGGAATCGACAGTGAGACGATCTATACCTGTTATGTTATCAGGAATAAAAAGCTCCTGGGCATCGTAACGGCCAAGGATCTGCTGATCAGCGATGAGAGGAAGACCATCGAGGAGATCATGGAGACCAATATCATCAAGGTGCAGACCCATGACGACCAGGAAACAGTGGCCAATATGATCCGCAAGTACGGCCTTCTGGCCCTTCCTGTGGTGGACAGAGAGGGCTGTATGGTGGGAATTGTCACGGTAGATGACGCCATGGAGGTCATGGAAGATGAGACCACCGAGGATATGACGCTGATGGCAGCCATGCAGCCCAGTGAGGATTCCTATTTCGGAACCAGTGTGCTGCGCCACGCGAGAAACCGGATCCCGTGGCTTCTGGTGCTGATGCTCTCCGCGACCTTTACGGGGATGATCATTACCAAATATGAGAGGGCCTTTGAAGCGATCCCCATTCTGGTATCGTTTATTCCCATGCTGATGGATACCAGCGGAAACTGCGGATCCCAGAGCTCAACTCTGATCATCCGCGGCATGGCGGTGGATGAGATCCATTTGCGGGATGTGCTGAAGGTGGTCTGGAAGGAGATCCGGGTTGCCGCGGTGGTCAGCTGCACCCTGGCCGCGGTCAACGGGCTGCGGATCCTGATCATGTATGGGGACGCGAAGCTGGCGGTCCTGATCGGCCTGACTCTGGTCTGCACGGTCACTCTGGCGGAGCTGATCGGCTGCTCGCTGCCCATGCTGGCGAAGAAATGCCGTATGGACCCGGCGATCATGGCGGCGCCGCTGATCACCACCTGCGTGGACGCGGCCGCGATCCTGATCTATTTTGCCATAGCGACCCATCTGTTCAGCCTGTAAAAGCAGTGCCGCCGGGCAGGGGCAGAGGGCCGGTTCTGAGCTCCGGCCCGGCCGGCGGCCCAGGCGCTGCCGCGCGGAATGATAAACGGGGGAATTATGAAGACCGGAAAAACATTAAAGAGAAAAGAGATGAAAAGGCGGGCAAGAAGGGCATTTTACGGTCATTATTTCATTTACGCGGCTGTATGTCTGATTGCGGGTTTTATCGGAACCGAATTTGCCGGCTCCCTGGATTCAGTCACGTATTATTCCAGGGACGCGGCGGAGGAACAGGGAGCCTTTTTCGCGCCCATTACTGACAGCCGCGGCATGGCGGACGTAATGACAGAGATCCTGGAAGGACGCACGGAGGAAGGGCGGGCGCTTTCAGAACAGCTGGAACAGGAAGCTATTTCCAGGTCGGAAACAGGGAATCCCATGCTGGGGCGCACCAGAGGCGTTCTTTCCAAAGTGGTCAACGGCATTACTTCAGGATCCTTTCTGGTGACCATCGCGGAAGCGGTTCAGTCTGCGGTGGGCTCGGAAAACCTGATGATCCTGTTTTTCGTCGGGGCCAGCTTCGCGCTTTCCTTCTGTTTCTGGTGCTTTCTGGAAAATATGTTCACCGTGGTGTCGCGGCGGTTTTTCCTGGAGGGACGGATGTATGAGAAGGTGTCGATCCAGCGGTTTGTCTATCTGCTCCGGGTGAAAAAATGGCTTCATGTTTCCTGGGTCATGCTGGTCAAGACGCTGTTTCAGACCCTGTGGGGCCTGACGGTGATCGGCGGATTCATCAAGCACTATTCTTATTTTCTGGTGCCCTATATCCTGGCGGAAAATCCGGGCATGGGCGCGCTGGAGGCCATTTCCCTTTCCAGGCGGATGATGAAGGGGCACAAATGGCAGTGCTTCGTGTTTGAGCTTTCGTTCCTGGGCTGGTATCTTCTGGGGATGGTGACGTTCAGGCTGTCGGAGCTTTTCTATTCCAACCCTTATAAGGTGGCGGCCTTCAGTGAATTTTACAGCGAACTGAGACGGCTGGCGAAGGAAGACAATCTGCCCGGCGCGGAAGCGCTCAATGACAGATATTTGTTTGTGCGGGCGGAGCCGCAGACTCTGAGGGCCGTATACGCGGACGTATACGAGGCGGAAGAGGAGCCGGAGGTTATGGAGCTTCACGGTGTCCGCGGCTTTTTTGCCAACTGGTTCGGAATTATTTTTTCCCGGTCAGAGACAGAACGGGAATACGAGCGGCAGCAGGCAAGGTGGATCCGGGCGGATATCCTGAAGGACGCGGCGGAAGGATATGCCTATCCCGGCAGGCTGCATCCGGTCCCGGAGGAGGAGAAGAGAAAAAAGATCGAGACGCTGCAGTATGTGCGCCATTATACCGTCTGGTCCCTGATCCTCATGTTTTTCTGTTTTTCCCTGATCGGCTGGATCTGGGAGGTCAGCCTTCATTTTATCATGGCGGGAAAATTCGTGAACAGAGGTGTTCTGCACGGGCCGTGGCTGCCCATCTACGGGAGTGGCGGAGTCCTGATCCTGCTTCTGCTGTACAGGCTGCGCAGAAAGCCGGTGCTGGAATTTATCAGTGCCGTGACCCTGTGCGGCATCGTGGAATATTTTACCGCTTATTATCTTGAAACGGTACACGGCATGAAGTGGTGGGATTACAGCGGCTACTTCCTGAACCTTCACGGGAGGATCTGCGCGGAAGGGCTTCTGGTGTTCGGGATCGGAGGCATGGCGATCGTTTATGTGCTGGCGCCCATGCTGGATAATCTGTTCCGGAGAATTCCGGGGAAGATCACGGCGATTCTGTGCGCCGGGCTGATGAGTGTATTCCTTGTGGACCTTGCCTGGTCTTCTGTCCATCCCAACAGCGGGAAGGGCGTCACCGGACAGGCCGCCGGGGACACCGGGGCGCGGGTCGGCGCGGTTCAGGACAGCGGGGGCCGGAACAGCGGGACGCGAAACGGCGCGCCGCGGAGCAGCGGGGCGCGGATCAGCTCATAAATCAGAAATCAGGACAGAACAGACGGCGCGGCCGCGGCAGTGAAAAGCCTTGACGGAAAGCGTCGTCTGTGATATAGTAAAAAAGCGTATGGAAGCAAAAGGGCTTTTTTTTTTGGCCCTAATTACAAAAATGATAACGGAGGTGGAAGTTGTGCGTGTAAGGATTACATTGGCATGTACGGAATGCAAGCAGCGGAATTACAACATGACAAAGGACAAGAAGACCCATCCTGAAAGAATGGAAACGAAGAAGTATTGCAGATTCTGCAAGACCCACACATTGCATAAGGAAACCAAATAACCGGTTCCCCGGCAGAAAGTGAGAATGGCATGGAAGAAAGCGCAAAGAAGAAAAAAAGCTTATTTAAAAACCTGAAGGCAGAGTTCAAAAAGATCATCTGGCCGGACAGGAAATCTTTCGTAAGACAGACCATCGCGGTCTTGATCACATCTGTGTGCCTGGGCGCAGTGGTTGCACTGCTGGATCTGGTGATCAGAGTCTGCCTCAGCTTCTTGGTATAAGGATAGGGTGATGATATGTCAGAGGCGAACTGGTATGTAGTTCATACTTATTCGGGTTACGAAAATAAGGTAAAGGTGGACATTGAGAAAACAATTGAAAACCGGAACCTTCATGACCAGATCCTGGAAGTGACCGTGCCGATGCAGGATGTTGTGGAAGTCAAGAACGGCGTCAGGAAGCAGGTTCAGAAGAAGATGTTTCCGGGCTATGTCCTGATCAATATGGTCATGAACGATGAGACCTGGTATGTCGTGAGGAACACCAGAGGTGTGACAGGCTTTGTGGGTCCGGGTTCCAAGCCGGTTCCCCTGTCGGAGGAGGAGATGCGTCCCCTCGGCATCAGGAGCAGCGAGATTGCCCTTGATTATGAAGTGGGAGACGCGGTGACTGTGATCTCCGGCGCCTGGGAAGGTACGGTGGGCAACATTTCCGCCATCAACCAGAGCAAGCAGAGTGTCACGATCAATGTAGATATGTTTGGCCGGGAGACCCCGGTGGAGCTGAATTTTACAGAAGTGAAGAAGATGTAACTGTACGTCTGCCGGACAGTCTTTCGCGGGCCGGCAGCGCGTGGGAGGCGTAAAGCCGTTAGTCAGGGCGGAATTCCGTCCATTACCACAATGATTTAGGAGGTGCCTAAAATGGCAAAGAAAGTAACAGGTTATATTAAATTACAGATTCCTGCTGGCAAGGCAACACCCGCACCGCCGGTAGGCCCTGCGCTGGGTCAGCACGGCGTGAATATCGTCCAGTTCACAAAGGAATTCAACGCGAGGACAGCTGACAAGGGAGATCTGATCATTCCCGTTGTCATCACTGTTTACGCTGACAGAAGCTTCAGCTTTATCACTAAAACTCCGCCGGCTGCCGTTCTTCTGAAGAAGGCATGCAACATCAAATCCGGTTCCGGTGTTCCCAATAAAAACAAGGTTGCAAGCATTTCCAAGGCAAAGCTTCAGGAAATCGCGGAGATGAAGATGCCCGACCTGAACGCTGCTTCTCTCGAGGCGGCCATGAGCATGATCGCGGGCACCGCGCGCAGCATGGGAATCACAGTAGAGGACTAATTGCCGTTAGATTAGATGTGGGAGGGATATTCCCGCAATTACCACTAGGAGGTTTATTTCATGAAAAGAGGAAAGAAATACGCAGAAGCTGCTAAATTAGTTGACCGTACAATCCAGTATGATCCGGCAGACGCGGTTGCCCTGGTTAAGAAGACCGCAGTTGCCAAATTCGATGAGACCATTGAAGCGCATATCAGAACAGGCTGCGACGGCCGTCATGCCGATCAGCAGATCCGCGGCGCGGTTGTGCTGCCCCACGGAACAGGAAAGACTGTCCGGGTTCTGGTATTCGCGAAGAACGCGAAGGCTGACGAGGCGCAGGCCGCAGGCGCAGATTATGTAGGCGCTGAGGAGCTGATCCCGAAGATCCAGAATGAAGGCTGGCTGGACTTCGACGTGGTTGTGGCGACTCCCGATATGATGGGCGTAGTCGGCCGTCTGGGCCGCGTGCTCGGACCGAAGGGCCTGATGCCCAACCCCAAGGCGGGAACCGTTACCATGGATGTGGCAAAGGCCATCGCTGATATCAAAGCCGGTAAGATCGAATACAGACTGGATAAGACCAATATTGTTCACGTACCGCTGGGCAAGGCTTCTTTCACAGAGGAGCAGCTGTCCGATAACTTCCAGACGTTAATGAGCGCGATTATAAAAGCGAAACCCAGTGCGCTGAAGGGCCAGTACCTGAGAAGCATCACCCTGACTTCTACCATGGGCCCCGGCATCAAGGTGAACCCCATGAAGTTCATGGCTTAAGGGGAGCGCAGGATCCAGCGTATCCGGGACGCGGCCGCTGCCGCGCCGAAGGTGCGGCGGCGTGCAGCCGCCTGAAAGGCGGCGCCGCAGAAAAAAAGGTTGACACACACGGCAATGTGTGTTAGTTTATATGAGTACGGCATTTGCCGTATATTCGCCGAAGACAGCAGGTACCCGAAGGGGTGTAAGCACAGCGCCTGCCGAGGAAGAAGAGATTGACATGGAATCCTTATGACCCTCGTGCGTTCTTCGCGCGGGGGTTTATTTCATACGGAATACATTCCTCTGGCGAACGAAAATAAAATAAGGAGGAAAAAAGAATGGCAAAAGTGGAACTGAAGCAGCCGATTGTGGAAGAGATTTCCAATCTGCTGAAGGAAGCCAAATCCGCCGTGATCGCAGATTACCGCGGACTGACTGTTGAGCAGGATACAGAGCTGCGCAAACAGCTGAGAGAAGCCGGTGTACATTATAAGGTTTATAAGAACACCATGATCAGTTTTGCGATCCAGGGAACCGATTATGAACCGCTCAAGGCTCATCTGGAAGGCCCCACGGCTCTTGCCACATCCGCTACGGATGAGACCGCGCCTGCCCGCATTCTCAATGAATTCGCGAAAAAGGCAGACCAGCTTGAGCTGAAGGCCGGCGTTGTAGAGGGAACCTACTATGACGCGGACGGCATCAAAGTGATTGCGACGATCCCCGGAAGAGAAGAGCTGCTGGGCAAACTGCTTGGAAGCATCCAGTCTCCCATCGCGAACCTGGCCCGTGTTCTCAATCAGATCGCGGAAGCAAAGGCAGAGTAATCTGTACAGGTCCGGTATGGCCGGGAAGTTTGTTTTTTGTGTTTATGATGACAGAATGGAAACGCACGGGAAGCGTGCATAAAAGAAAAATTTAACGGAGGTAAAATCAAATGGCAAAGTTAACGACTGCAGAATTTATTGATGCGATCAAAGAGTTAAGCGTATTAGAGTTAAATGAACTGGTAAAAGCTTGTGAAGAAGAGTTCGGCGTATCCGCGGCAGCAGGTGTTGTGGTAGCGGCAGCAGGCGGCGGCGCAGCAGCTGAGGAAGAGAAGACCGAGTTCGATGTTGAGCTGACAGAAGTTGGCCCCAACAAGGTTAAGGTTATCAAGGTTGTACGTGAAGCAACCGGACTTGGCCTGAAAGAGGCGAAGGAAGTAGTTGACAGCGCTCCCAAGGTTGTAAAGGCTCAGGCCAGCAAGGAAGAGGCTGAGGAGATCAAGACAAAACTTGAGGCTGAAGGCGCTAAGGTTACTCTTAAATAATGTAAGCCGGAAATGTGCTTTGACGCTCCCTGCGGAGGATCCGCAGGGAGCATTTTTGTTGACAGGATACGGGGAAACAAATAAAATGAATTCTGTAAGAGAAGATAAAAGAGGAAAGGATTGAGACAATAGAAAGGATTGAGATTTGCATGTATAACCCTCAGCTTGAAACCTTTTTGTGTGTTGTGGAAGCGGGCAGCTTCAATAAAGCAGCTGAAAGGCTGTATATTTCTCCGCCGGCCGTCATCAAGCAGATCAATCTGCTGGAAGAAAATCTGGATCTGCAGCTGTTTATCCGCACCCACAGAGGTCTGATCCTTACAGAAGCGGGAAAATCCCTGGAACAGGACGCCAAATATATCATCCAGTACTGCAAGGATTCAGTGACCCGGGCCAGAAACGCCATGCAGGAGAGCGTGGATGTGATCCGGATCGGAACCTCCCCCATGACGCCGGCGCAGGTGCTGGTGGATCTCTGGCCTAAGCTGCAGGAATATTGTCCCAATACGAAATTTCAGCTGATCCCCTTTGACAATACGCCGGAAAATGCCAGGGAGATCCTGGGCAATCTGGGGCAGAATATTGACGTTGTGGCTGGTATTTTTGATGAGACGATGCTGAATCTGCGCAGATGCGCGGGGCTGGAGCTGTCCAGGGAACCGATCTGCTGCGCTGTTTCGATCCATCACCGGCTGGCTCAGAAAGAGAGACTGACGGTCGAGGATCTGTACGGGGAAAATCTGATGCTGATGCGCAGGGAATGGAGCCATTATGTGGATCTTCTGAGAGACGACATCTGGAAGAACCATCCCCAGATCCATATTGTGGATTTTGATTTCTATGACGTTGCGGCGTTCAATCAGTGCGAGAACAACAACTGCGTTCTCATGGCGGTGGAAAACTGGAGATATGTCCATCCGCTTTTGAAGATCCTTCGGGTGGACTGGGATTATACGATCCCCTTCGGCCTTCTCCATGCTCCAGCTCCTTCGCCGGTGGTGGAGCGGTTCCTGCAGGCGGTCAAGCAGGCGGTGCAGGACAAACATACACAGAAAAAACTGTAAACCTGCGGGTATAAACAGTATAACGAATCGAGACTTCTTTTGAGGTCTCGGTTTTTTTATAATAGGGTCAGCAGGAAGGAAAGGAGGATGGGAAGGAATGAGAAAAACAGTTCTGACGGTTCTGCTCATTTTGCTTCTCTGCCTGTTGGCCTGTCTGGCCGCGTGCGGCACCGGAAGAAACGCCGGGACAGATGAAAACACAGCAGTGTCTGAAACGCCCGGAACGGAACCGGAAGGGGAAAACTCCGGACAGCAGGGGCAGAGCGCGGAAGAGTCTGGCGAGGTGGAAACGATGACAGAAGCATCAGGTCCGGCCGGAGAGGCATATACCGTTGATACGGCAATTTCTGATGTGATCAGCGATCCGGTCTTCGGAGATTACGGAAGGCTGATCTTTCCGGTGGACAGCGGCTATTACAGCGGAAATACACTGGGAGAGCTTCAGCTTACCTGGTATCACAATATCGATCCCGACAAAACCGTGGAGATCGCCAATGATCTGAGGGATCGCGCGGCTGCGGGAGAAACGGTTTTTTATGATATTTACACGGAAGAGGAAAAGGAAGCGGATCCCGAAAAAGAAGACACGGGCCTGTTCTTTTTCAGAGGAAATCCCGGTGCGCCCTTTGCGGTATGCAACGCGGGCGGAGGATTTGCCTACGTGGGCGCCATGCAGGACAGCTTTCCCCATGCGCTGGAGCTGTCGAAGCGGGGGTACAACGCGTTTGCCCTGATTTATCGGCCGGGGGCTCAGACAGCCTGTGAAGATCTGGCCCGGGCCATCAGCTTCATTTTTGAACATGCCGGCGAACTGGGAGTGGATACAGACTGTTATTCGCTCTGGGGCGGTTCGGCCGGAGGCAGAATGGCTGCCTGGCTGGGCTCTTACGGGCCGGCGGCATTCGGCGGCGATGACCTGCCCCGTCCGGGCGCGGTGATCATGCAGTATACCGGTCATTCTGAATATACAGAATATGATCCTCCCACATACGCCTGTGTGGGGGAAAGCGACGGCATTGCCAGCTGGAGGACCATGGAACAGCGGATCGAAGCGCTGAAGGCGCTGGGCATTCCCACGGAATTCCATCATTATCCCGGACTGAGGCACGGCTTCGGGCTTGGAACAGGCACTGTGGCCGAGGGGTGGATCGACGGCGCGGTGGCTTTCTGGGAAGCACAGATGTAGCGGCCGCGCAGATCCGGCGGACGCGGATATCAGATATCAATGGGGTTTCATCTGCCCGTTATGGACAGTGAGTACAGAGAAAGGAAGCGGAATTATGAACAACTTTATTTTCCAGAACGCGACAAAGGTTTACTTCGGTAAGGACTGTGTAAAGGAATATCTTGGCAGCCTGACAGAGCCTTACAGCACGGTGCTGCTGGCTTACGGCGGCGGTTCTGCCAAACGCAACGGCATTTATGATGAGGTTACGGGAATTCTGAAGGCAAACGGCAAGAAGATCGTGGAGTTTTCCGGCATTATGGCGAATCCTACTTACGCAAAGGTGCAGGAGGGCGCAAAGCTGGTCCGCGAGTATGACGCCGATATGATCCTCG
The DNA here is from genome assembly GCA_904379015.1 of Candidatus Paralachnospira caecorum. Lineage (GTDB taxonomy): Bacteria > Bacillota > Clostridia > Lachnospirales > Lachnospiraceae > Lientehia > Lientehia caecorum. The sequence continues at coordinate 92,540 of CAJFHG010000007.1, forward strand.
GGATCGGAGGCGGTTCTGTAATGGACTGCTGCAAAGCGGTATCGCTGGCCGCCCGCTATGACGGCAACATCTGGGATGACTTCTGGGCAAAGCCCGGTGTGATCGGGACAGAACCGGTGCCTCTGGGCGTGATCGTGACTGTGGCAGGAACCGGAAGCGAATGCAACGGCGGCGCGGTGATCACCAATGAAGAAAAGAAGGTGAAGACGGGACGGGATTATCCCAGACTGAATCCCGGATTCGCCCTGATGGATCCCACCTACACCTACAGCGTGCCTGTTAAGCAGATGGTGTCCGGAGGATTCGATATTCTGAGCCATATTATGGAGACCTATTTCAGCGAGCCGAATGAGGACAACGTTTCCGACGACATCATGGAAGCGCTGATGAGGAGCGTGATCCGCAATCTGAGGGCTTCCATCCAGAATCCGGAGGATTATACCGCCCGCAGCAATCTGATGTGGGATTCGACCATGGCGGAGAACCGTGTCATCAAAATGGGCAAGAAGTGCGATTTTGAATGCCACAACATGGAACATCAGCTGGGCGCTTACACCAACTGCAATCATGGATGCGGTCTGGCTGTTCTCCATCCTGTTTACTACCGGCACATTTACAGGGAAGGGCTGCCCAAATTTGTCCGTTTCGCCGAGAATGTGTGGGGAATCGCCCGCGGCGGGAAGAGCGATGAGGAGCTTGCCCTGGCGGGAATCGACGCTCTGGCGGATTTCATCAGGGAAATCGGCCTGCCCACAACGCTGAAGGAGGCGGGAGTGACAGACAAGAGCCAGCTGAAGGAAATCGCCGATTCCTGCGGCATCTCAGCGGGCGCTTATAAAAAGATGACCCATGAAGAGATACTGGAAATTTTTAATGAATGCTTTGAATAAAGAATCAAGCGTGCAGAAACTGTGCAGAGACCAGGCAGAAAGGAGAGCCGATTTATGAAAAAAGTAATAGCAGTACTGATGGGAATTGTGATGACGGCGGGCCTTGCCGCCTGCGGCAGTTCCGGAAGGGCCGGAACGACGGCGGCGGAAACGACGGAGGAAGAGACAGAGACAATGGCGGAAGAGACCACTCAGGCGCAGACAGAAGAGACACAGGCTTCCCAGGACGCGGAAAACGGGTCTCAGGCAGACGAAACAGCGGCAGCCAGCGGGACGGAAACAGATGGCGGCGGAACCCATGGAAAAACCCTTGTTGTGTATTTTTCAGCCACCGGCAATACAGAGCGTGTAGCAGAAGCAATTGCCGCAGCGACCGGCGGAGAACTGTTCGAGCTGGAGCCGGTTGATCCCTATACCGATGAAGACTTGAACTACAACGATGAGAACAGCCGGGTATCCCAGGAGCACGCCGATGAAAGCCTGCGGAATGTGGAGCTGGTAGCGGACACGGTAAATGACTGGCAGGATGTGGAAACCGTCTATATCGGTTATCCCGTGTGGTGGGGGATCGCGGCATGGCCGGTCAATACCTTTGTGGAAGCCAACGATTTCACAGGAAAGACGGTCATTCCCTTCTGCACATCAGTAAGCTCCGGCCTGGGCGACAGCGGTCAGCTGCTGGCAGATCTGGCCGGAACCGGCGACTGGCAGGAAGGCATGAGATTCCGTTCAGGAGCAGATGAGGCAGACCTTGATTTTATTTCGCTATACCGATATAATGAGGGTGGGTGATGATAATGGAAATCAATAAGTTACTACAGGAGAAAGGACTGACGAAATATCGGCTTTCCGTCTTAAGCGGCGTTCCCCACGCTACACTCAGTGAATTATGCAATGGGAAAACCAATATAGGGAAATGTTCTGTGGAAACCATTTATAAACTGGCCAAAGCACTTGGCGTATCCATGGAAACATTGGTGGAGGACGCATTTAAGCCGCAACCTTCCATAGAGGAACTTCGAGAGAAATCTTATGAATATGGACTGCCGGAATACCTCCAGAGTGATCTGGACGCTTTTAAAGAAGGTTTAAAAAACGGTTCTTCTCTGATAGATTGTCTGTGGGGAGAACTGTATGGCAGTATCAACATGGCGGAAATCAGTGATGGCGCAATCACGCCGGAACACGCTGATTATCTCAGACAAAAATATTTATGGGGAGGTGGAAATACAGATGGAGCGCATTGACTTTACAAAGTGCAGGCGTATTATGGGTAAAGCCTATAATGGAGCCAATGGAAAAAAGATTGCTGTAGAATATGAAGGCATAGTTTATATGCTTAAATTCCCACCCTCTGCGGAAAATAAGCCAACAGATTTGTCTTATACAAACAGTTGTTTCAGCGAGCATATCGCAAGCAGTATTTTCCGTATGCTCGGTATCCGGGCTCAGGAAACACTGCTCGGTACGTTTCAGGTGGCAGGAAAAACCAAGGTAGTCTGTGCCTGCAAAGATTTTACAGCAGACGGGAAAATCCTGTATGATTTCTGCTCCATTAAAAACACAATTTTGGATTCGGATCATGGAGGCACAGGCACGGAATTGTCCGATATTATGGAGAGCATAGAAAAACAGCAGTTTGTCAATCCTGTCATGCTGAAAGAACATTTTTGGAATGTGTTTGTGGTGGATGCTTTTCTAGGCAATTTTGACAGGCATAATGGAAACTGGGGATTTTTATATGATCCGGTTTCCCAAAACGCAGAGATTGCGCCGGTCTTTGACTGTGGGAGCTGTTTACTGCCCCAGGCAGATGAGGCTGTTATGGAACGAGTCCTGCGGGATGAGAATGAGATGAATGCACGGATTTTCCAATTTCCTACTTCCGCCGTCAAGGAGCAGGGAAGAAAAATCCATTACTATGATTTCCTTATGGAAGGAAGGTATGAGGACTGCAATAAGGCATTATTGCGGATCGTGCCAAGAATTCGGATGGATATGATCCATGATTTTTTGGAGGATGTTCCCTATCTTTCTGATCTGCAGCGCACATTTTATCAGACCTATATCCAGGCAAGATGGGAAAAACTTCTACTGCCTGCTTATAATCGGGCAGAAGGTCACACAGAAAGTTGTTGAAAGATAGCTTTCCGTGGATTAATACGAGATACAGGTACACAAAACACATTTGTGCTTTTCGTTAAGCCCAGTGTTTTCAAGGACTGGCAGGAAGGTATGAGATTCCGGTCAGGAGCTGATGAGGCAGATGTTCAGGAATGGGTGAATGGACTGGGACTGTGATTGTCAGAAACAGAATATGCAGAAATGTGGGCAGGGTACAAGGTATCCTGCTCTTTTTTCAGTTACAAAAGACAGTTTTGAGGAAAGTGACCTGCCTGACCTATCTGAATATTCTTTTCCATAGATAAGCAGTCGGTTGTGTGATATACTATGAATGAACAAAGATACCTATAATGAGGACAGCGATTATGACTTTTATGTTGTTGTTCCTGATGATGCCGGGAACAAAATAGAACTGTCCCAGAAAGCATATAAATCTCTCCGCGGGGTTCGTAAACGCCCGGTAGACATTGTTGTGGGTTATGAATCGTCTTTTGATGAAAGGGCGAAGGAAAATACCCTTGAAAAGGTTGTAAAGCAGGAGGGCGTGCTTTTGTATGAAAAATGAAAATACTCAGGCTATACGTTGGCAAACCGCATGGGATTATCTACGCAGGTTCCATTTACACAGGAGATAAACAGCAACAAAGTATGATATTACAAAGAAAAAGATTGAAAGGTTCATTACTAATTATCCAATTAAAATATATAAAGCAATATATGAAACAGAGGTAGAGTATGTATCTTCATAAAGATAGATCATCAATGGCCAGAAAACGAAATGAGGTGAACAGCTTGAAGTGTACCCTGATGCATAAACGGATCGCTGTGGCGGAGATGGAATTGGATGACGCCACCGGCTTCATACAAAAGATTGGCATGGTCTACGCGCCGGAGCATCTCCCCGTGGGAATTGCGGTGAAAAAAGGTGTCGCTGACCGGGCGGCATTAAACGAATGGTGGACTGACCGATCCATCCCGGCCAACCGCTCCGGTGTCCGGGAGGCGCTGGAAACATTGGAGATTACCAGTACAAAAATGCTCCTGGTGCGCTGTTATGGTCTGAGCCTGTCGGATCAATATTGGATCTGTCCGGAAGGTTCCAGCCTGACCTGGGATGCAATTAACTTTTTTGACAACGATTTTTCAGACGATATTGGCGATGTCCTGTTCGGGGCGGATAAGAAAGCGGATGCTTTGGATTTTTCCTCCCCGGACAATACTTCGGACGGTAACCTGAAAAAGCGATGGAAGATCATGGACAGGAAATGTTGCCTGGTAAAAGGCGGCAGCAATCCGTTCCGTCAGCAGCCCTTTAATGAGGTCATTGCCGTCGGGATCATGGAACGCCTTGGAATCCCCCATGTTCCTTATCAGGTCACATGGAATAAAGGCGCGCCCTATAGCGTGTGTGAAGACTTTGTTACAAGGGATATGGAGCTGGTTCCGGCATGGCGTATCCTCAAGACGCAGAAAAAAAGCAACAGCGTCTCGGTGTATCAGCATTTTGTCAACTGCTGTGATGGGCTTGGCATCCAGGGCGCCGTTCCCTTTCTTGACCGTATGATTGTGCTGGATTATATCATTGCCAATGAAGACCGGCATTTTAACAATTTCGGTGTACTGCGGGAGGCGGAAACCCTTAAATGGCTTGGTTTCGCACCGGTCTATGACAGCGGTTCCTCCCTGGGCTATGATAAGACGCCTATGCAGATACGCTCGGAGAAAGATGTGGTCTGCAAGCCCTTTAAAAACCACCATGTGGAGCAGTTAAAGCTGGTGTCTGATTTTAGCTGGATTGATTTTGCCCGGCTGGAAGATGTGGATGGACTGATCGAGCATGTTCTGACCGCAGAAGGAACGGAGGAATATATGGATGAAATCCGTATCCGTGCTATCACAGGATCAGTCAAACGGCGAATTGAGTATCTTTCCCAGCTTGCCATAAGCCAGACACCGGTGCAGGAACATTCTACGGAGGATGATGTGGAAGAAAATATTGCCGCAGATTATGCTCCCAAAATGGATCTGTAATAACTCAGGCTGTGATACTGTCACAGCCTTTTTCCTTAAAGATCAGAAAGAGAGAACCGGATGTGGTGGAGCTTCTGGCCAATCTTCGGAGAAGCAAGGAGACACTTCTCCATTGTTCTGTATTCATTGAGCTGAGATGGAAGGCCGGATCGATCTGCTCCAGGATGAGATCTTCCGACTGCGGCAAGAAAATCAAGAACTAAGAGATGAAAATGAAAGGCTGCAGAAAGCACTTAATAAGAAAAGCCGGAGCGATTTTCGCAGGCTGTAAACTTAAAAAATAATACATAGAGCCAGCGACAAAATAACAGGTGGCTTTTGTAGTTGTAACCTATGAGTATACACCGTAAAACTTATTGAGACTTCTGCATTTTACGAGCAAGGCTTATAATACAGGTAGACCAAGAAGTCCAGTCACCTATTTGTGCAGATACTGATCACACGCTGAAGGAAAGGAATCTCGCCATATGGTCGCAACAAAACCGGAAAACAGGTACACAAAACACATTTGTGTTTTTCGTTAAGCCCAGTGTTTTCAAGGGCTGTCGGGGACGGGCTATATTTTATTATCCGATCTGGTGGGGCATCGCGGCATGGCCGGTGAATTCCTTCGTGCAGAACAATGATTTCACGGGCAAGACGGTGATACCGTTCTGTACTTCGTCTTCTTCCGGCCTGGGAGAGAGCGGACAGCTTCTGGCAGAGATGGCAGGCACAGGCGACTGGCAGGAGGGTATGAGATTCCGGTCAGGCGCTGACGATGCGGAGATTCAGGACTGGGTGAGCGGACTGGGATTGTAATTGCTGGGAACAGAATATTTGGAAATGTGGGCAGGATACAAGATATCCTGCTCATTTTTCAATCATAAAAGACAGTTTTGAGGAAAGCAACCTATCTGAATATTCTTTTCGATAGATAAGCAGGCGGTTGTGTGATATACTATGAATGACAGAAAGTGGAATCTCAGGTGAGTTTTTTGAAAGGATGTGAACTGGATGATTAACAATGAGATCAATGCAATTAAAGACAGAATCTGTATGACTATCATGCCGAAACGAATCTATCTGTTTGGTTCCTTTGCAAAAGATACCTATAATGAGGATAGCGATTATGACTTTTATGTTGTTGTTCCCGATGATGCCGGGAACAAAATAGAACTGTCCCAGAAAGCGTATAAATCCCTCCGCGGAGTTCGTAAACGTCCGGTAGACATTGTTGTGGGTTATGAATCATCTTTTGATGAACGGGCGAAGGAAAATACCCTTGAAAAGGTCGTAAAACAGGAGGGCGTGCTGTTATATGAAAAATGAAAAGATCTTGAAAGAATGGATGGAGTTTGCTGAGATGGATTTCCTTACGGCGAAACATCTGTATGAGCACATGTATCCGAAACCACTGGAGATTATTTGTTATCATTGCCAGCAGGCAATAGAAAAGCTTTTGAAAGGTGTTTTGATTTCCAGAGGTGTTACGATTAAGAAGACACATGATCTAGGTTTATTAGCAGAAATACTGCAGGAATATGCAGAAGTGGACGAAAAGTATCTTGAAATGTGTGATGATCTGACGCCATACAGAGTAAAGATTCGGTATCCGCAGGAATTGTTTATTGAGGAATATCATGTAAAGAAAGCTCTGGAAGAGACTCAGGAACTGTATGATTGGATTGGCTGTTGACACTGCTACAGACAGAAAAGAGAAATTCGGAAGATGCAGAAGGGCAAGAAGAGTCAGGGAAGGAAAATTATTCTTGATATAAGTTATATGTTTTTTAGTGCCATTTAAAGTGCCAAAAGGTATTTTTAAATGGCACTTTGAACAGGAAAAACTTTGTACCACTAATTCTGGAAAAATTAGTGATAGTGGTAAATTCAAACATCAAAGATAAACTATATTGATGTCTAAAGGGACAACATTTCATACAGTACGGCGGAAATAAAAAGCGGGAAAACACAACATGAGGTGTTCATTCCCGCTATTTTTCTGCCCGCGTATCTATATCTTGTATTTCTTTGCCTTTGAAATGCACACCCCTAATCTATGAGGTAGTGCCGCAGTAAATCCTCCCGGCCATCTTCTTTCAGCCGTTCCACAGAATAGCGCAGCTATTCCTCCGGGGTAGGTACATCCCCGGTGCATGGTATCCGTTCCCGTTGCGCCCGGCGTTCCGGATCAGGGTCGTGTAGGCCCTCCCATATCCGCTTTCCCCGATGTTATAATAGTGTAAACCTTAATGTAACATTAAAGTCAAGAGGGAAAAATCAGTATGAAAAAAAGCTATTTTTCAATCGGGGATGCGGCAAAACAGGCGCACATGACGACTGCAACCCTTCGCCATTATGATCACATAGGGCTGGTTAAGCCCAGCAAGGTTGATCAATACACAAACTATCGGTACTACACTGTGGAGGACATCACCCGTCTAAACACCGTTCACGTTCTGCAACAGATGGATTTGCCGTTGCAGGAAATAAAAAAACTTTTGGAATATGACGACCTTGAAAAAATTGTGGAGTTTTTAGTACAAGCAGAGAAAAAAGCTGATGAAAAAATTGCCGCCCTGCAATACAGTAAATCCAAAATTCAGTTGGCAAGAGCGAACTATGAAAGAAAATTGGCAATACGCAAAAATTCAAACGGCATTTTTACCAAAGATATGCCACAACGAGTTATTTTACTATCAGATACCTTAGAAGTCCCAACGCTTGATGTTCTTTGGAATTATCTAAACCACTTCTATGATTTCCTTATGGAAGGACAGTATGAGGACTGCAATAAGGCATTATTGCAAATTGTGCCAGGAATCCGGATGGATATGATTCATGATTTTTTGAAGGATATTCCCTATCTCTCTGATCTGCAGCGTACATTTTACCAGACCTATATTCAGGCAAGATGGGAAAAACTTCAACTGCCCGCTTATGAACAGGCTGCAGGTCAAACAGAAAGTTGTTGAAAAAGATAGAGAGTGGAAGAAGACTTTCTGCTTTTTTTATTTGCGTGATAAGCCCGTCAGGAAGCCGTCATGCCTGCATGAACAGATATTTGACGGGCAGAGGTCATCAAGCGGCCGGACAAAATAGAAATCCGGAGAAATCAAATGGACGGCGATAATAATTCACGCAGCACCTCGAGAAATTTTTCAGCAGGCTTTGAGAAATGCTGATGCTTTTTCCAGATAATGCTCATTTTATTTTCCAGCTTCGGTTCCAGGGGACGAAAACAAAGCCTGCTGTTTCCGCTTGTATTGATGATCTTGTCATAGCCTATGGCATAGCCGAGACCTTCGTCTACAAGAAGAGAGGCGTTATAAAGCAGGTTGTAGGTGGCGATGATATTCAGGTCAGAAATTTCCTGTCCGATCCACTGAGTCAGGCTGCCGCCCTGGGATTCCTGCTGGGAAAGGATCAGGGGGACATCTTTCAGATCATCCGGTGAAATCGTTTCTTTATCCGCGAGAACGGAATCTTTGCGCATTAAAACGCCCCAGATCTCGGAATGCGCTGTTTCCAACGCATTGTACTTTGTCAGATCGACATTGCCGAATACGATGCCGAAGTCGATCAGTCCGCTGTCCAGATATTCGGATACATAAGCGGCGTTCCCGCTGGAAATGTGGTAATGAATGCCGGGATGCTGACTTTGCAGTGCCTGGGCCGCTCTGGCGATCACACGGACCCCGTCTGTTTCTCCTGTCCCGATATAGACGTCACCCATGATAATATCATCGCTCGCTGTAATTTCAAGTTCTGTCCTTCTGACCAGATCCAGGATTTCTTCCGCCCGCTTTCTGAGAATCATGCCCTCTTCTGTGAGCGTGACTTTGCGGGAACCTTTTGTTCCGCGAATGAGGAGCTGTTTCCCCAGTTCTTCTTCCAGTCCCTTGATTTGTATGGAAAGTGTGGGCTGGGAGAGATGAAGCGATTCCGCGGCATGTACAATGCTCTGTTCCCTTGCGATCGCAAGAAAGTAATTCAGAACGCGCAGTTCCATCGTGTTTTCCCTCCTGACGGCAGCTTTGTATGGAATTATTATATAAAGTTTCCGGCGGCAGAGTCAAGAGAATGAATATAAAAAAACTATAGAAGCTGATTAAATATAAGTATTGGAAATGATACCAGATCCATTATACAATCACATTAGAAATAATGAAATCTGGAAGGAGTGCCGGAAATGGACGCGAAAATGTTAGATGGAAAAACCGCAATTATTACAGGAGCCAGTTATGGAATGGGACACTCGATGGCGGAGCTTTTTGCTCAGGAGGGAGCGAATGTAGTGATCACAGCCAGGCACCGGGAAAAGCTGGACGAAGTTGTGGAGGCTGTCCGGTCCCAGGGCGGCAGGGCTGTGGGAGTGGTGGCCGATGTCTGCTCCACTGAGGATACAAAAAAAGTATTTGCGACTGCGCTGGATGCGTTCGGAGATGTGGATATTCTGATTAATAATGCCGGAATCGGCGAGCAGAAAATGATTGATGAGACAGACGATGAGTGGATGAAATATGTCATGGACACAAATCTGGGAGGCCCCATGCGATACATCCGGGAAGCGCTGAAAATTTTTCTGCCAAAAAACGACGGCGTGATCATCAATATTTCCTCTGTGAATGGAACGAGGCCGTTCTGCGGCGCGACTTACACATCGACCAAAGGCGCGCTGAATACTCTGACAAAAAATGTAGCCATGCGTCTGATCGATACCAATATCCGCTGCAATGCGGTCGCGCCGGGAGCGACCGTGACGCCGGCGCATCTGGCGAATAAAGCGGGAGAACAGCCTGGCGGAGCGAAAATGCTTGAGTACAGCGGGCATTTCGTGTATTTCCCCGGTCCGGAATGCGATCCCATGGATCAGGCTTACGCTTGCCTCTTCCTGGCGAGTAAAATGGGAAAGGCTGTGAAAGGCCAGGTGATTCAGGTCTGCAACGGCGCATTCCTGTAAAGAAACAGAGGAGGAAGGAGATATCGGTCCTGATGAGGCCGGGGAGGAAGAGAATATGGTCAGGAAAATGATCGTGGAGATTGGCGGCAGCCGTTTTACCGCTGTACTGGAAAATAACGAAGCTGCGGATGCTCTGACAGAGATGATGAAAGAGAATCTGGTCACGATTCAGATGCGTGATTATGCCGGATTTGAAAAAGTGGGAGCGCTGGGATCTGATCTTCCGGCGAGCGACCGTCAGATAACGGCCCGGCCGGGAGATATTGTCCTCTACCAGGGAAATCAGATTGTTATGTTCTATGGTTCCAATTCCTGGAGTTATACCAGGCTGGGAAGAATCGAGGATCTGACCGGCTGGGAAGCCGCGCTTGGAGACGGAGATGCGACGGTGATTTTTTCACTGATGGAATAAAAGAAAATCTATATATGTATTTGCAAAAAGGGATCCTGAAAGCCGGAATGGTGGCTGGAAGGATCCCTTTTTTTTACCCTGCCGGCCTGCCGCCGGGAAGGGAAATCTGACTGACTCAGTATAAAATTACAGGTTTATACTGCATAACTGATCGAGTCTTCTGGTTTGCAGATCCTGGGGCTATAATACAGGCAGAGCCTGGAGAAGGATGCAGTCCGCTGAAAGATGGAGCAAAAGGCGGAGCGGTTCTTTTTTCTGGCATGGAGTGACCTTTGAGAAATTGGATGCAAAAACAGAAACGGCACAACGGAAAGGAGATGCGTGAAATGAAGATCAAACGGATACTGTCTGTATTTCTGGCCCTGATACTGACACTGGGACTTGCTGCCTGCGGCGGCGGGACAGATGAAGCGGCGGAAACGGCAGAGAATACCTCTGCCGGGGAAACGCAGGAAACACAGGCTTCTTCAGTGAATGAGGAGACGGAGGAGACACAGGCTTCCTCAGCGGATGAGGAGACGGAGGAAACGCAGGCTTCTTCGGCGGAAGAAGGCACAGCGGGGACTCAGTCCGCCGCGGAAGGAGGCTCCCACATCCTGATCGCTTATTTTTCCATGCCGGAGGATGTGGATCCCGAGGGCGCCGACGCGGTCGCGGGCGCCAGCATTGTGGTCGATAACGGCGAGATCATGGGCAATGTGGAATATATGGCCGGGATCATTCAGGATACGGTAGGGGGAGATCTGTTCCAGATCGAAACGGTGCAGCAGTACCCGCTGGATCATGAAACGCTGGTCGATCAGGCAGCGGAGGAACAGGACGCGGACGCGCGCCCGGAGCTGTCCACCCATATTGAAAACCTGGATCAGTACGACACCATTATCCTGGGCTATCCTAATCTGGAGCAGGGTTTTGCCCGTGTATAGAGTGTATAGCGTTTGAAAAATGAGGTAGAAAACTACGCTATACACAAATAGAAAGACATACTGTGTATAGCGATGATATAGATCAAGAAAGAGTGAAAGGAGACTCTAAGCATGAAAACGAGATTATTATCATTACTTATTGCAGGTGTTATGACAGCAGGTTTGCTGAGTGGATGTGGTGCTTCAGAAGATACTCAGGATCAGAGTGACAGTACGGCACAGTCCGATCAGTCTGCAGATGAAACAAGTTCAGATACAGAAGCGAATACGGAGAATACGTCAGACGGCGTTGCATCAGATGGGAAAACGCTGGTGGTTTACTATTCCGCAACAGGAAATACCGAAGCAGTGGCAAATTACATTGCAGATGCCACAGGAGGAGATTTATTTGAACTGGAGCCGATAGAACCTTATACAGATGAGGATCTGAATTATAATGATGAGAACAGTCGTGTATCTCAGGAATATGCAGATGAAAGCCTGAGAGATGTGGAACTGGTTTCTGCGACGGTAGAGGGATTTGATGAGTACGAAAATATTTTTGTGGGTTATCCTATCTGGTGGCAAGTAGCTGCATGGCCGGTAAATCAGTTTATTGAGAATAATGATTTTACTGGAAAAACTGTAATTCCATTCTGTACATCGGCGTCTTCTGGAATAGGAGATAGCGGACAACTGTTGGAGGAAATGGCAGGAACGGGTGAATGGTTAGAAGGAGAGCGATTCCAGTCAAGTGCTTCAGAAGAGGATGTAGTAGCTTGGGTTGATAGTTTAGGGTTGTGATTGAACAGTTGATTTTGAAAATAAGGCATGATTCGGGAACGGGTCATGCCATTTATGATTTTGCAATATTTAAATTGGCAAATAAATTAGGTGTTATTCTCTAGATACACAAAGCATCGAAAAATATGTATACAGTATGGGAGATAGGTAATGTCTGGCTGGGAAAGGGACACTCCATCTGCCCATTTTTTTGAGTAGAATGTATGATGGAAGCATAGGTATTTTGGCTGTTTATGTAATTCTGTTATCATAATATATAACATTAATGAATATACTTGAAATTATGGTATCATTATAGGAAAGGTTTTTGACATGCTAGGAGAGTTGCATTACAATATAATCAAAAAGTACATTATAGGAGAAAGAAAAAAGATGACATTAGAATGTATTTTGTCAAAATTGGGAGATTGTAATGAAGCGCAAATATTGGGAGGGGCGCATCCTTCTATTACAAAAATAACTGAAGAATCTTTCTATGTTCAACCCAACTATGAAGAAATATATTGTAGTAAACGACAGGCAAGATTTATTATATTTTCTGCGCCAGGCGCCTGTGGAAAAAGTGCACTAGCAAAGTACCTTGCATATAAATATAAAGGTTTATATTGGGATTTGGCCAAAATAGCATTAGGTGAAAACAGCTTTCATGGTACATTATGGCGAGCTATGCAACAGGATAAATTATATCAGTATTTTAACGACTTAAAGACTGGTAAAAGCACATTGATTTTGGATGCTTTTGATGAGGCTGAGATGATTTCGGGAAGAACCGGTATTGAATTCTTTTTAAAAGATTTATCTGAAGCTACGGAATCCAGTATGTATCCTACAGTATTATTGTTTGCAAGAACGGAAAGTGCAACCTTTATTGCTGAGTTTTGTAAAAAAAATTCCATAGAGTATGCTCAATATGAAATTGGTTTTTTTGAAGAATATAATGCTAAAGAATTTATAAGAAAAAAGCTTGAAACAATGAATAAGAGTATAACGCAAACTGTAAATAGTTGTATTGATGAGCAGTTTGTTGTTATAAATAGACTTCTTGGGAATGCGGATGTGGCTAAATCTTTTTTGGGCTATGCCCCGGTTTTAGAAGCACTTGTTCAATCTTTTGATGAAGAAAGAAATACTGTAAAGTTGTTAGAAAAACTAAAAGGCAATGACACAACAACTACCGGTATTGTTTTTAATATTTTAAAATATTTGTTAGAGCGTGAACACGGAAAAGTTTGTAATGGACTTAAAGAAAAATGGGGAAAAGAATATCCCGAATTTAATAATTGGGATATAGTCTATAGTGTGGAAGAACAGATGGTTCGCATCGTAGAGTATATTATTTTAGGAACTATAGATGAATGTAGTTTTTATTCATTGGAAAAGTTGCCTGTAGAATTATATAGTGATTATATGGAGTCATTAAAAGTATTTTTGCCACAGCATCCTTTTTTGCAAAATTTAGCTAATAATAAATCTGTTGAATTTACTGGCCCGGCATTTAGAGACTATGTTCTTGCATTTATGTTGTCTAATAGTGAATATGAAGATTTGGGATTAGAATATTTTTCTGACAAATCTGTGACTTCACATTTTCCATCGCAACTTTTATTTGATTTTTATGTCGTTTTCTCAAACGAAGAGATGACAGGAAAAATTTTCCCGTTGCTGTATGATTCATACAAAGCAAAAGAAACAGCTGTCAAGATTGCATCTATTGACATTTCTAGTGTTGGGAGTGAAAAATATGCAGTGTTTAGATTGGATGATTTGAGTGCTTCAAAAAAAGTAGAAGATTCAGAATTATGTGTTGCTGGCGAAGATGCTTTGTATATTTCTAGACTTTCAAATGGAAATATTGATTTAGACGGAGATGTGTATATTGGAGATTCAAAAAATACGTGTAGAATATATAATTCCGTAATTATGGCTCGACAACTATACCTTAATACCGTTCATATATATATAGAGGCCAGAAAACCGGGGGAGTGCTTATTAGTAAGTGAAAAGGATGTTATAAATAAATATGCTGATATTCCTAAATTTGAAATACAGTCAGATGAAGAAAATTTAATTAAAGTAAGTATTCCCAATATAAACAATTACTATAAATTACGACCATACAAATATGATTTTGAAACATTAGACGGAAATGATTATTTAAGGTTCTGTGTGTTTGTTAAAAAGATAATGAATTGTTTACGAAAGCATAGAAAGGATGCGCCTGCTAAGGATAAAGAATTTATTGACAATGAAATTATAAGTAAAAATCAATTTAAACAAAAGGCTATGGATTTTTTAATAAATAAAGGAATTATTTATGTTGATAGCAAGCAATCTTATTTATATAAGTTGAATGTTGATCGTTTGACTGAATATAGATTAAGTTGGGTTGGTTTTACCCAAGATGATAATGAAGGAATGTTAAAGTTATACAAAGAGTTTTCTGAGAGTAAGTAAAAAGTTGTAATATTAAATACATCATAGATGTCCTATCCCAATAGATATAAATTTATCTATAGCCTGCTAATAAAAAGGAATTTGATAAATTAAAAATGAAATTTCTATAATATATTCAATATTCAGTTTGCGGTAAAGTTTCTGGATCAGGTTGGAAAGGAAAATGCATGAAAGAAAACCAAAACACAGAATGGAAAGAATCCTGGCGTGATGAGTATTTGAAATGGATCTGTGGTTTTGCAAATGCTCAAGGCGGCAAGATATATATTGGAACCGATGACAATGGCAATGTCATCGGTGTACAGGATAGTAAAAAGCTGTTGGAAGATATCCCAAATAAAGTGCGGGATATTCTTGGCATTATCGTGGATGTCAATCTTCTGACCCAAGATGGTAAAGATTACATTGAGATATGTGTGAATCCGAGCAGTTATCCTGTGAATTATAAGGGTGAATACCATTATCGCAGTGGCAGTACAAAGCAGCTTCTCAGAGGAGCTGCTTTGACAGAGTTTTTATTGTCTAAAACTGGATATAAATGGGATGCAGTTCCGGTGGATGGCGTTACAGTTGACGATCTAGACAAAGAGAGTTTCGACATTTTTCGGCGAGAGGCTCTGCGAAGCGGTCGTATGACAGAAGAAGATCTGAATATGAGTAACGAGCAACTTTTGGATAACCTCGGCCTTCTTGAACATGGTAAGCTGAAACGAGCAGCAATTCTCTTGTTTCATAGAAATCCGGAAAAGTGGGTTACGGGTGCATATATCAAAATCGGATATTTTGGCGAGGGATCTGATCTGCGTTATCAGGATGAGATTCATGGCTCTCTGTTTATTCAGGCGGATAGAGTTATAGAACTAATATATCTGAAATACATGAAAGCAATGATATCTTACGATAATGTTACCAGAATTGAGACTTATCCTCTTCCTAAAGCAGCTGTCAGGGAGGCGGTATATAATGCGATTATCCATTCCAATTATGCAGCGCTAGTTCCAATACAAATCCGGATACATGAGGATGCGGTATATATTAGTAATGACTGCGTTTTCCCGGTTGGATGGACTGTGGAAACATTGATGGAGCGTCATCGGTCACAGCCCTATAATCCCAATATTGCTAATGGATTTTTTCGGGCTGGATATGTAGAAACATGGGGACGTGGGATAGAAAAAATATGTGAAGCCTGTAAAAAACACGGTGTTCCAATGCCGGAATATACGCTTCATTTAGAGGATATTATGGTGAAATTTACGCCTTTAGGACATCAGGACATTTTAAAAGATCAAAATGTCCTAATAAATGTCCCGTTAAATGTCCTAATAAATGATCCATTAGAGAAAGAAGTATTATCAGCAATAGAAGAAAACTCTCATATAACACAGGCGCAGCTTTCCACAAAACTGAATCGCTCTGACAGACAAATAAGAAGAGTTTTAAAAGAACTGAGAGAAAAAGGGATTATCGACAGCCGCAAATCAGGACAATGGATTGTAAAATAGGATTTTACTAAGAGAAAAGATATGAAGAAAAAACTTCCGCTTGAACAGGAAATCTATCTGCCGGAATATCTCAGCGGTACTGCTTCTAGATCTTTTGAGAAAGAAGTAGACCAGAGAATACTGTACTGGGATTTCAGCAAAGCTCTTGATGAAAAGATTAAGATGCAGATAGAATTACTTCTGAACGAGATTGTAAAATCAATAAAAAATCGAAAAGAGAGACGAAACAGGTACTTGCTTCCACTCAAGTGCCTGTTTTGCTATGCTGAAAAAAGTGGATTGAAAGATATTATGAAAATGGAGAAAGCTCAGGAACAGGCATACTCTCTCATGCTTAAGCGGGAATATGGCAATCCTTGTTCAAGTCCGAAAAAATTCATCCTATTTTGCCGCAAGTTGTTGTTTCTGGAATCTAAGAATATAAACTGGGAAGCTAATGTCTGGTTTACGGAAAGACTGAATATTTCATCAGAGAGATATAGCCGTAGTAATGCTGTTGAGAGTTTTTCCTTTTTAGACATTCATTCTCATGAGAATCGTCAGGGCTTGCAAAGATACCTGAAATATCTTTTGACAGTTACATCTTTAAATTTAGGAACCATCCGTATTCATCATACCTATATCAAAGAATTTTTAAGATTTCTAGAAGACTGTGGAAAGGTCATAACAGATATTGATCGTAATTCCATGGAAAATATTTAAAAAGCCTGTCCATGAGGCGCATTACTGCGCAAAGTTATAATAATAAGCTGCAGGTCATTTCAACATTTTTGCAGTATCTGCAAGTGACAGATTATATTGGAGAGTTTTCAAATCCGATTCCACTGTATTATAAGAAGAGTTATCCGGGTGTAAATGAAATCGATAACCTGGATCAAAAACTGGATCTGCTGATAGCACATCTTGGAGAATTTCCGGAGAATCTGCGGATTATGAGCCTCATCCTGCTTACTACAGGTATAAAAAAGGGCCAACTATTTCTTTTGAGAAATGCAGATTTTTACTATAAAGATGAGAACAGTTGGATGAAGGTACCGGATACCACCAGAAGTATACCAATTCCGGATATTTTGCATTGGCTTGTTCTGAGATTTTCGGATAGAAACCATATACCTGTGGAAAATCTGCTTTTCCTGAATAACGGCAAAAGGTTTACTGCTGAAGGATTTCAAAATGCGATTATGAAACAATGCAGAAAGTCCGGTATTTTGACGGATGTGTATGTGTTTAAAGGTAATGGCTACCAAAAAGAAGTGTGTAAAGCATTTTATAGAAGCGGCACTTCGATTCAGGCAATTCGTGATTATATGGGGTATCAAACAGATGAAATTGTAAAGAAAAATATCGAATTGCTAGATGAAGAACTGGTAAAAAAGTCGATGGAGTTTTATGCAAAAATGGAAAGCAGCTTGGGAGGAAATTTACAGATGGCAAATTACGTGTTGTCCGGCAAATTAGCTGAGGCTCCATCCGTCAGATTAGATGAAACTTTTAATCCGGTTGAAAGAAAGAACATTCACATTAGCGGATGCTGCTGCGGCAGATTATTTAAGGGGCAAAGGCCACCATGCAGATTACATGGTGGCCTTTGAGTTAGGCGAGTTCGCATTCGCTGATCGCCTGCATGACTGCGTCAGCTGTGATGAAGTTCAGATTTCTGCTGTTGCCAACCAGAAGGCTGGCATTGCAAAGTTTGTTGATGAGGCGAGGTGTGCCATTGGCTGCATTGAGTACCGCCTCCAGCGCGTTTTCCTCAAAAACGGTCTGGGTACAATCCGCTCCGCGCAGTTTTTCCTGGATATAACGGCGTCCCTCTTCTTTGCTCATCCCATCCAGATCATAATTCATGACGATCCGCTGCCGCAGCGGTTCGTGAGCGGCAAGGCGCAGGGTATTGTTTAACTGCGGCAGACCGGAAAGGAGAACCACTGCCCGGTCACGGGAATCCATCTCAAAGTTGAACAGGATTTTCAGGTCGTTGAGGATTTTGGGGCTGATGTAGTTGGCTTCATCCATAATGATGACGGGCGTTTGGCGCTTTTCCAGTGCCAGGCGATTGATTGCTTCCTGGATGATTCGAAAGTTATCATTTTTCCGGTAAGAAGGCTCCATCCCCAGCTGTGCTGCCAGGTTCCGGTAAAACTCCATTACGGTGAGGGTGGAGAGGCTGGAATAGATGACCTTATAGAGAGAAGGGTTCAGCCCGCGGGCCCAGTTGCGGATCACGGTTGTCTTCCCCCTGCCCGGAGAACCGGTTCATAGGCCGAAGCCCTTGGTGGAAAGAAGGTAATCCAGGCGGAACCGGGCCTCCTGATATTCGCCTGTCTCAACAATGACCTCCTTCGCGTTTTTGAGGAAGGGGTTGAAGGCAAGGCCGTATCTTGCGGTATAATCCATGATTACTCATCTCCTTTCCATAAACGTACTTTATCCCGCTTTACGAGGGCGTTTTCCTGTTTGTTGAGCAAACGTACCGGGGTAAGCGTCCCGTCCGGTTCCACAACGTAGATTTCCTGCAGGTTGGGGGAATAACGCAGCCGGACGCGCTGCCTGGCGAAGCGGCAGTCCACCTCGTATTCCACCTGGTCGATGACGATAACCGAATCGGCGGAAACCCTGCGCTCCACTTCCAGGAGGAAAGACCTTTCCAATTCTTCTCCGGGCAGACGCCGGATCTGTTCCGGTTCGGAAAAGAAACGGTCCTGCGGGGACTTTCCATGGAGGGATGAGTGGGGGGACTGGTTATAGCGCTGCACATAAGAAAAGAGACAGCCGCGGATCTCCTCAAGGGAATGGAAATCCCGCATGTCAAGGCTGGCCATCCACTGGTCCTTCATGGTACGGAACCAGCGCTCGATCTTCGCTTTACTGGTGGGAGTATAGGGCTGGCAGTAGTTCAAGGTGGTCCCAATCCTTGCGGCAAGCAGTTCCATCTGCCTGTTCCGGTAAGATTTCCCATTATCAAAGTTAAGTACCTTAGGACGTCCATACTTTGAGACAGCCGCTTTCATGACCGCCATAAGGTTAACGAAGTTATCCTGGTAAAAGATGTTGATTCCGCCGTCTGCGTCCGTAAACTTAGGGCCGAAGCAGGAATCCCCGCACCATACTTCGTTGATATGGGGACGCTCATAGCGGCGCATGTCCCTGTTTTGGGACTGCCTGTTTTCCAGGGCCAGCTGCTTTAGAAAGCGGCAGACGGTTGATTCGGATACCTGTCCATGTGCAATGGCCCCATCCAGGCTCAGCTGCCTGTGGATTGCGGCGGCGGACATACGCGGATAGTTGGATTTGAGATAACGGATCTGTTCCTGGATATCATGGTCCAGCTTACGGCTTTTGCCGGCATCCGCCCTTGCGGCAGGAATCAGGGAATCAAAGCCGTGCTTTTTATAATCCAGGTACCAGCGTTCAATGGTAGACGGAGCGAAATGGTGGTTTCGTCCGTCCGGCCCGGTAAGCCCCTTGGCAGAGACTTCTTCATAATAAGCCTGCATGGAAGGGTAACGGTCATCCAGGCCGGTGACCAGCGGGGCGATCGCGCCGTAGCGCATCAAAGCAATCGCCTGTTGTTGTTCCTGTTTCATCTAAGACCTCCTGCATGTTTTTTTTACAGTCTAACAGCAGGCGGAATGGTTGTCAGGTAAGGTTATGTGGGCAGGCCAAAAAGAAGGTTCGGGGTGGTTTTAATCTGCAGGAACTGGCGGGAAAAGCTCCGGAAACAACGGTGTACCAACCCGGCAAGGGGAAGCAGGCAGATCCCGTGTGCAAGGAGACGCTGCTGCCAGTGTTTGCGGTAGCGGGACAGGATGGCCTTGATGTTGTTCTCATCAATGGAAAGATGGCGATCCAGGAAAGCAGAAAAACCGGTATGCCGTTCCTGGCAGGCCAGGATGGCAACGGCATCGGGGAGAAGGATCTGGGAATAGGGGACGATGCAGGAAAGGAGGATGGCATGGGTAGATCCACAATGGGAGCATTTGACCCTACATACGCGCAGCCGGAACTGGGTGTTACCGACTTTGACGGTACGCAAATAGGCCCCATGCCGGACCAGACAGGAGGAATGGCCGCAGGGACAGGAAAGCTGGTGGAATTGGATGGATTCGATTACTTTATCATAAAAATCTTGAGAAAAGGGGTTGTCAAGTTCGTGTCCAATGGTTATCATAATAGATGTCCGTGCGGCGAAAGCCGCTGGTGGTTATGGGCAGGAACGAAGCTTTGGTCGGTGGGGTTCCTGCCTGTTTTCATGTTACAAAAAGATATGATACCACAAAAACCCCAGGCAGCAAACAATGTGATAGAAAATACATCAAATTTCTTTGTGCCAGGGGTATTTTTATTTTGACAGAAAAGTTGAAAAGATGTTGAAGGTAATTTGCTGGATAACAGTTACTGGAAAGTTTTCGCAGACAAACAGTAACGGATGAAGATGTATCCTACATTACAAGATACACAACGGTGTATCTCGAATAACAAGGTAATTATAC
>CAJFHG010000008.1:0-87661 GCA_904379015.1 Candidatus Paralachnospira caecorum
CAGGCTCTCCGCCCCGTAAACTTCTGACACGGAAGCGCCGCTAAAACTCCACAGGCCGCAGAACATCACAGCCGTCAGGAGCAGACTCAGCACGCGCTGTCCCCTGCTTCTTTTCTTTTTCACTTTTTCAACTCTCCTTCCTCTTTCCCCGCTCAGCCGGACCCGGCGTCTCCCGATCCGCCCTGCCTGTCTGTTTTTATGGGATTCCGTTATGCTGTCAGTATAACATACAGGCATAAAGAAAGGTGTGCATGAATTGATCCTCTTTTCATGCACACCTCCCGTCACAGCACTGGACGCTCCGGCTTCCGCCGAAGCGCCCCTGTCTCATTTCTCTTCTCATTTCTCTGTCTACAAATCGTACCGCTCCATAAATCTTCTGATTATGATCGCGCACTCCGCTCTGCTGGCATATCCGTAAGGATCCAGCTGTGTCTGATCATATTTTCCGGTAATGATGCCCTCCGCTACAGCCCACTGAAGCGCATCCACGGCAAAGTCATCGACCATGGCCGCGTCCTGATATCCGCTGAAATCAGCTCTCGCGCTGTTATCCAGCCCCTTATACGACGCGTACCGGAACATCATCACGGCCAGCTGTTCTCTTATGATAAAATCAGCGGGACCAAACATTCCATTGGAACTGTAGCCGGTAATGATCCCCACATCATCCTGACTTGCCCATCTGACAGCAGAAGTATACCAGCCGCTGTCAGGCACATCGGGGAAATCTTTCCCGGCGTCAGCCGCCGGTTCTCCCTCCAGCCGGTGGATGATCACCGCGAACTGGGCTCTGGGCAGATTGGAATAAGGCTCGAAGTTGACCTTATCCTCCCCGATTCCGGTCATGATCCCCCTGCTGTTGACATAATCCACATCTGTGCAGAACCAGCTGTCTGTGCTCACATCCGCAAAAGGCGAGAGCACCTCTACCTGACACACCGTATGCACGTCGCCGGCAGTGGCAGTGATCACTGCCCGTCCGGCTCCCACAGCTGTCACAGCGCCGGTATCTGACACCAGCGCGACAGAAGGATTGGAGCTTTCCCAGGTCACGGTCCGGTCCGTGGCCGTCTGCGGCAGAACAGTCGCGGCCAGTGTCCGGCTCTGTCCCCGCGTCATGGTCAGGCTCACCGCATCCAGATAAACCTCTGTAGGAGAAATGGTGCTGGAAATCGTCGTACCCAGATTGCCTCCGGTCGCCACATCTCCGTTCACGGTCATCTGGACGCCGTTGATGTAAATGGCGCCGTTCCGGGCCAGATCCACGCCGTCTGCCACCAGATTGCCTGCCATCTGGGAGAAGGTAACGGCCTTTTCCATCGTTGTTCCCGTCATCGTCACGTCAGAATAGGTTCCCTCCAGAGAGGAAGAAAGGGTGATCTCATAATCGGCATTGCCCTCCTCGATCTGGACATAATTGAGCGCTTCCGCGTCGTCCACCGCGAAGGTCACCTGCCCCGCCGAGGTAATGACTGAAGCGGACTGCTCCACATTGGTCATACTGGCCTGAAGCTCGCCGACACCGGGATCTGTATTTCTGACGGTATAAAGATCCGCCGGGAGCCATACAGCCGTCCTTCCTCCGTCTGTCTCCGTCTCATCTGCTGTCAGCCCGATATTCACATAAGGATACACGTCTTCCCGGTCCGTGACAACCGCTCCATTCTGGATCGAAGCCACCAGATTCCCGTTAAAATCATAAATTTCCGCGTTCCCTGTATTCAGAGTCAGCAAGTCTTTTTCTTTTTCCATATCCGCGCTTATATTGACCGTTCCTTTCCGGTTCGTCCATACCTGCATAAATCTGTCATATGGAACATAGGAAATCCGGCTGCCGGAATAACTGGATCCCCAGTGATACCGGTTATTGAGATGATAATACCATCCTGTATAGGAGCCGGAAGAATTTTTGTAAAGCGTGATATAGCGGGTTGTCAGGGGGTAGTTGCAGTCATAAACATACATCCTGCTTTCCGTACTGCTCACACTCTCGATCCTGTATCCTACCAGGGCATGGCCGCCTTCATTTCCAAACACCGCGATGATCGCCGGATTGCTTCCTGTGGCGGCGAAATTCTCCACCTGGGCGCAGAGGCCGTTCAGATCATTCCTGTAGCCGCTGTAGCAGGCCTGGATCACGCTGCTGCTCTGGCTGACCTGCATGGACTCGATCCACTGCCGCAGCGTCAGATTCAGAAGACTGCTGTAATCGCTCACCGCCAGCTGAGAAAGCGCGGTGGCTCCGCTGTTGAAATTCTTCATGGTGATGCCGCTGCCGCTCTGGAACATCATGCCCGAGGTCGTAGTGATCCCGAAGCAGTTTCCGCCCCAGCTTCCGGCATTTCTGTAATAGTTGTAGGCCTGGCTGGTATCGCCGAAAATCAGGCTGTAGCGCTCATAAGGGATCCTGTATCCGCTTCCGTAGCCGAAGGAGGAGGCAGAATTGGAAAAGCTGTAGCTCAGGGCCTGCAGCGTGGGTGTCACTGCCGTTCCCGTCTGCCAGTGCGCATACAGCGTCTGATTGGCGCCGTTCGTAAAGGTGGTTCCGGATGTGATCAGGCTGCCTCCGGAGGCCGCCGTATACCAGCCGCCGAACACATATCCTGAACGGACCGGCGTCGGCAGGCTTCCGTAAGCCGATCCCGTGGAAACCTGCTTGCTGCCCGTGGAAACGCTGCCTCCGTTGGCATTGAAATACACCGTATAGGTGCCTGCCGCCCAGCGGGCGTACAGGGTATGATTCCCCTGAATGGAAACCGTGCTGCTCTCCGTGACCCGGCTGCCGCCGGACGACGATGTATACCATCCTGAGAAGCTGTAGCCGCTCCGGACCGGCGTCGGCAGGCTTCCGTAGGCTGCCCCGTAAGTAACAGTCTTTCCCGATGTGGAAACGCTGCCTCCGCCGGCGTTGAAGGTCACCAGATATTTCTGCGCTTCCTCCCAGCGGGCGTACAGCGTATGGTCTCCCAGAATGCTGACCTCTGTATCCTGCGTGATCAGTGTGCCGCCGGACCGCTCTGTATACCAGCCGACAAAATTGTAGCCGCTCCGGACCGGTACCGGAAGACTTCCGTATGTATGGGAATAGGCGACAACCCTGGAGGATGTCCCCACGCTGCCTCCGTTGGCGTCAAAATACACCGTCCCCGGTTCTCCCGTCCAGCGGGCGTACAGATATCTTACGCTGCTGCCGGTCACCATGGTATCGGCCGTCACCTGCTCTCCGCCGGAACCCGCCGTATACCAGCCGCCGAATTCATAACCTGTCCGGACCGGCGTTGGCAGTGTCCCGACTCTGCTTCCGTAAGCCACTTCCTTGCTGGAAGGATATACGCTGCCTCCCTCGGGATAGAAGATCAGACGGAAGACAGAAAGCTCCCAGCGGGCATACAATGTCTGATCCGCCGCTGTCCTCACGATCGTGGAGCTCCTGATCCGCTCTCCCCCGGCCGTGTACCACCCGTCAAACTCATAGCCGTCCCGGACCGGCGTCGGAAGGAGTCCGTAAATGCTGCCGTAAGTCACGGTCTTGGACGGCACTGCCGCCGTCCCGCCGGCGGGATCGAATGTGACCGTGTACTCTGCCGCCTCGGCCCAGCGGGCATACAGCGTATGGCTGCCCGCGGATGTCACAGTCGTATCCTTTGTCACCAGATTTCCGCCGGAGGCCGCCGTATACCAGCCTTCAAACACATATCCGCCGCGGACCGGCACAGGCAACTCCCCATAAGTGCCGTAATAATCCACCGTCTTGGAGGAAGTCTCCACCGTCCCGCCGGCCGCATTGAAGGTCACGCGGTAAGAAGCCCGGCTGACCGCTTCAAAGTCAATTCCGTTTGCCGAAGCGTAGCTCTGGGCCGCGGAGCCGGAGAATCCGTAAATCGTCAGATCGCCGCATCCTGAAAACACATTCGTGCCGATCTCCGTCACACTGGACGGGATCACCATCTCAGAGAGCGAAGTGCAGTTGGCGAATGCCTGCCGTCCGATTTCCTGCACCGTGGCCGGAATATTGATGGTTTCCAGAGCCGCGCATCCGGAGAAGGCGTAAGCGCCGATTTCTTCAATGCCGTCCCTGAGATTGACCTCCTTCAGCGAATCGCAGTAAGCAAAGGCAAAGGAGTCCGGCGAGGTGTACAGGGTCACGCTGGTCAGAGAATCACAGTTTTCAAAGGCGCTGGTGTTCAGCACCGCGTTCTCCGGGATCTCGATTTCCTGAAGCCCTGTGCATCCGTCAAAGGCAAACAGGCCGATGTCCAGAAGCCCGTCCGGCAGCGTCACCTCTGTCAGCGCCGTGCAGTTCTGGAACGCGGAAGAAACAATATACTGTACCGTCACAGGCACTTCATAGGAAGCGTCGTTTTTTCCTGTGGGATAAGCGTACAGGATGTCCTGATCTTTGCTGAACAGGACGCCGTCTGCAGAGGAAAAGCTGATGCTGGCCTCGTCCACCAGGATCTCTTCCAGATTCGCGCACTGACGGAAAGCCATATTGTCGATGCTGGTCACGCCCGCGGGAATCGAGATCGTCTGCAGGGAATCACAGTCTATAAAGGCATTGGACCCGATCTCCAGCACGCCGGCCGGAATAAAGAATTCTTCCATATTCCCGCAGTAGGCGAAGGCCCATTCCCCGATGCTGTTGACCGAATCGGGCAGAATGATCTCCGTCAGAGATTCACAGCCGCAAAAGGCCCGCGGCTCTACGGCGACAACCCCCGCCGGAGCCTGATACACGCCGGTCTTGCCGCCCGGGCAGGCATAGAGGACCGTCTTCGCCTTGTTGAACAGCACGCCGTCTTCTGAAGAAAAATACCGGTTCCCTGACGCCGCGGCAATTTCCTGCAGCTCTGTGCTTCTCTGAAACACGCCGATCCCCAGTTCCTGAAGGGTAGACGGAAGGGAAATCCGTTCAATCCCCGTATAGGAAAACGCGTAGCTGCCGATGCGCGTCACGCCTTCCGGAACCGTGACCGAAGTCTTCATGCAGTACTTCAGCGCGTTGGCGCCGATGCTGGTGACCCGCCGTCCGCCCAGCGTGGACGGCACAGTCAGACTGCCGCCTCCCAGATCCTCCAGATAATCATAGCCTGTGATCTCGGCAGTCCCGTCATCCAGAATGGTATACTCCCAGACCCCCGACGTATAGGTATCCGCGGCTTCTGCCGTCAGGACACCGGGCTGCCGCCCCACACAGAACACAGACAATATGAACAAAACCGCCAGAAAGAGCGGCTTTCTCCCAAGCCCGATTTTTTCTCTCATTCCCGCACCTCCCATATTCTGATTTTCCCGTTTTCAGATATTTTGTTTTCATTGTATCATCAGGAAATCAGAAAAGGCAACGGTGTGCAGGCAATTCTTATATTTTTTGGGAATCAGAAGGATTCCGCGTCTGTCTGCGGAAAACCTTCCACTCCGGATCTCCTTCCTCACGGAACAGAAATTCTTCCGCGCCGTCCCGGAACGCGCGGGCCATGGACCGCCGGATCATCCGTTCCCGCTCGGATTCCCGGCAGGCATGAAGGATCATCCGCACCCGGGCGCCTGTCTCCGTCTCATCGCGCAGGAGGGTATAATCGATCCAGTCGTTTGTATTTCTCTCCTCCCGGGGCATCTGGTCCAGATGCCGGATCGAGACCAGCGTCAGTCCCTTCGCGGGAGCCTTCGTCCCCGCGCGGGTCCTGTCCCTGCCATTTAAGATTTCTTTCATATGGGCCGGCTCCCAGAGCCCTCTTCCCGCTTCCATGAGCGTTCCCACAATGATCCGCACCATATTGTAGAGAAACCCGTCTCCCGTGAGCCGGATCATGATCAGATCGCCGTCCCGTTTTACGGATGCCTCATAAATTTTCCGCACGGTATCCTCTGCCTGGCTGCCGGCCGAACAGAAGGCGGCGAAATCATGCTCGCCTTTCAAATAAGAAACGGCCTCCGCCATTTTGTCCGCGTCGAGGGGCCAGTGAACATAATAAGAATAAAACCGCCCGACAGGATCGGGAAACCGTCTGTTGAGAATCCTGTATTCATAGGTTTTCAGAGAATTGCATTTTCTGGGATGGTAAAAAGGCGGCGCCTCCTCCGACGACTGCACCACAATATCCTCCGGCAGATACTGATTGACCGCGTAGCAGATCTTTTCCGGCGGAATCCGGGTCTCCGTGTCAAAGACCGCGATATTGCCCTTCGCGTGGACGCCCGAATCGGTACGGCTCGCCCCGGTCACTCTGATCTCTTCTCCGGTCAGCTTCGTAAGCGCCCGGTTCAGCATTTCCTCTATGGTCACTCCGTTGTCCTGGATCTGCCACCCGCAGTAGCGGGTGCCGTCATAGGCCACCACAAGTTTGATCCGCTTCATACTGCCTCCTTGTCACAATCATCCGTTTCTGCCAAAAGCCCCTCTGTCAGAACAGTATCCTCAGCAGGATGATGCCTGCCAGAAAGGCAAACAGGATCAGATACCCGACCCGGTCCGCCGCTCCGTAATGGAGAGGCTTCATTTTGGTCCGCCCCTCTCCGCCGTGATAGCATCTGGCCTCCATGGCCATCGCCAGATCAGAAGCCCGGCGGAACGCCGATATAAACAAAGGCACCAGCAGGGGGATCATGGCCTTTGCCTTTTTGATGATGCCGCCCGTCTCAAAATCTGCTCCCCTGGCCATCTGCGCCTTCATGATCTTATCCGTCTCCTCCACCAGGATCGGGATGAACCGCAGGGCGATCGACATCATCATGGCGATCTCATGGACCGGCACGCGGACCACCCGCAGAAACCTCAGGCTTTTCTCCAGGCCGTCAGTCAGCTGATTGGGCGTCGTTGTAAAGGTCAGAAGAGAGGTTCCCATTACCAGAAAGATCAGCCGCACCGCCATCATGACAGAACGGATCAGGCCCTCTCTGGTGATCCGGAAGATCCAGAATCTCACCAGCACCTCTCCTCCGGTCAGAAACAGATTGAATACCACGCTGAACAAAAGAAGGAAAATGACCGGCTTCAGGCCCTTCATGATGTGCTTCACCGGCACCCTGGAGACGCCGATCACACCAAACAGGAACCCTGCCGACAGGATATAACAGAAAAGATTATTCGCCGCAAACAGGGCGATGATCAGAATCAGTGTGCCGAACAGCTTTGTTCTCGGGTCCAGTTTATGTACAGGAGACTGTACCGGATAATACTGGCCCAGTGTAATTTCTCTTATCATGACTGTTTAATTCTCGCTTTCCCGGTTCCATCCCAGAGTGCAGAGAATCTTTTCTTCTGCCTCCTCCACCGTAATCACGTCCGTTTTCATGGGAAATCCCGCGTCCCGCAGGGCGTGGGCAATGTATGTGACCTGGGGAGCCGCCAGCCCCATTTCTTCCAGCTCTTTGTAATGGGCAAACACCCTTTTGGGGGTGTCGTTGAATACCAGCCTGCCGTGATTCATGACAATGATCCGGTCCACATACCTGGCCACATCCTCCATACTGTGGGATACCAGGACCACCGTCAGTCCCTGTTCCCTGTGAAGTCGGGACAGCACGCCCAGGATCTCGTCCCGCCCTTTGGGATCCAGTCCCGCCGTGGGCTCGTCCAGGATCAGCACCTCCGGCTTCATGGCCAGCACACCGGCTATGGCTACGCGCCGTTTTTCTCCGCCGGACAGATCAAAGGGAGATTTTTTATAATAATCGGAGGAAATCCCCACCATCGTGAGGGCTTCTTCCGCTCTGACTGTTCTCTCCTCTTCTGAAAGGCCCTGGTTTTTGGGGCCGAAGCAGACATCCGTAAAGACATCGGTTTCAAAAAGCTGATGCTCCGGATACTGAAAAACCAGCCCCACCCGGCTGCGCAGATCCTTCATGGAAAAGCCCTCCGAATAAATACTGGTTCCGTTATATCGGATATCTCCCGACGTGGCCCGCACCAGCCCGTTCAAATGCTGGATCAGGGTCGATTTCCCCGACCCGGTATGGCCGATCAGGCCGATGAATTCGCCGTCTTTGATTTCCAGGTTCACATCATGGAGCGCTTCCGTCTCCATGGGTGTCCCTTCGCTGTATTTATATTCCACATGCTCCAGTACGATCGCCATGTCAACCCTCTTTCCCTGCCCTGTATACCTCAGTCAGTTCCTTCACAAACTCATCCACTGTCAGAACGCAGGGGGAAAGGGGCACGCCCTTTTTCCGCAGCCGGTAGGCCAGCTCCGTCACCTGGGGCACATCCAGACGGTACCTGACCAGCTCCTCCACCCGGGAAAAAATTTCCTCCGGCGTCCCTTCCATTACGATCTCGCCTTCATCCATGACAATGATCCGGTCGGCGTTTATGACCTCTTCCATGTAATGGGTGATCAGGATGACCGTGATCCCCTTCTGCCGGTTCAGCTCCCGGACCGTCCGGATCACTTCCCGGCGCCCGTTGGGATCCAGCATGGCCGTAGGTTCGTCCAGAACAATGCATTTGGGCTCCATGGCCATGACGCCCGCAATGGCCACCCGCTGCTTCTGGCCCCCCGACAGGCGGTTGGGCGACTTCTTCCGGTAGGCGGTCATCCCCACCGCCTTCAGGCACTCATCCACCCGCTTCCAGATCTCCTCCGTGGGCACTCCGATGTTTTCCGGGCCGAACCCCACATCCTCCTCCACCACACTGGCAATGATCTGATTGTCCGGATTCTGGAAGACCATGCCCGCCGTCTGACGGATATCCCAGAGATGGTCCTCATCCCTGGAATCCATCCCGCCGATCCAGATGGTCCCTTCCGTAGGCAGAAGCAGCGCGTTCATATGCTTGGCCAGAGTCGACTTCCCGGAACCGTTGTGTCCCAGGATCGCCACGAACTCGCCCTCCCGGATGTCCAGGCTGACATCCCTGACCGCCTCGCTGATCTCCTCCGTATTGTCCTCTTCATCCTGCCTGATATAATTGTAGATGAGATTTTTCGCCTTGATAATGCCCATGCCGTCACCGTCAACTTCCGTACCGAAACTGTTTACATTCTACAAGGCCCTATTTTACTTGATTCAAAGCAAAAAATCAAGCAAAACAGGGCCTTGTCCATATTTCCTTTTTATTTTGATCTGCCAAGATCTGTCTCCCGGATGATCTTCCGGATCGGAAGCACGGAAGCCGGCGTAACGGACAGCTCGTCAATGCCCATCCGCAGGAAGGTCTCCGTCAGCGTCTGATCGGCCCCCAGCTCTCCGCAGATGCCTACCCAGCATCCGCCCTTATGTCCGTTGTCGATCACCATCTGGATCATCCGCAGCACCGCCGGATGATGAGAATCGTAGATCGCGTCCAGCTTGGCGTTCTGCCGGTCGATGGCAAGTGTATACTGGGTCAGATCATTGGTCCCGATGCTGAAGAAATCCACTTCTTCAGCCAGCAGGTCGCTGATGATCACGGAAGCGGGCGTCTCGATCATGATGCCCTGCTCCACGTCGCCGTAGGGGATCCCCTGGGCCCGCAGCTCCGCGCGTACTTGCTCCGCCATGGCCTTTGCCTCCTGCACCTCTTTTACAGAAATGATCATGGGATACATGATGGCAATGTTTCCAAAGGCACTGGCTCTGTAAATAGCTCTCAGCTGGGTTCTGAATATATCCCTGCGGTCCAGGCAGATCCGGATCGCCCGGTAGCCCATGGCCGGATTGTCCTCCCGGTCCAGATTGAAATAATCCACCTGCTTGTCCGCGCCGATATCCAGCGTCCGGATGATCACCTTGCGTCCGGCCATGGTCTCCGCCACGGTCTTATATGCCTGGAACTGCTCTTCCTCGGTAGGATAATCGTTCTTCTCCAGGTACAGGAACTCGCTTCTGAACAGGCCGATCCCGGCCGCGTCGTTGGAAAGCACCTTCGCGGTGTCCCCCACGCTTCCGATATTGGCGTACAGCCTGATATGCTTTCCGTCCAGCGTCACATCTTCCTTATTCTTCAGCGTCTGCAGAAGCTCTCTCTGCCTCTCCTCTTCCTCCCGCTTCGCTTCATAGCGCTTCAGCACATCCTCGTCGGGATCCACGATCAGCGTTCCTGTATTGCCGTCCACAATGCCGATCCGGCCGTCCATCTCCTCTCCCACCGGAACCCCGATCAGCGCCGGGATATTCATGGTCCTGGCCAGGATCGCCGTATGGGAATTGGCCGAACCAAGCTCTGTGACAAAGGCCAGCAGCTTGGATTTGTCCATCTGCACCGTCTCGCTGGGCGCCAGATCTTTGGCGATCAGGATCACCGGCTCGTCTCCCAGATTGCTGGCATCATGCCTGCCGTAAAGGATCCGCACCACGCGCTCGGCCACATCCTTCACGTCGGCAGCCCTCGCCTGCATGTACTCGTCGTCCATCTCCGCGAACATTTTAGAAAAATTATCCCCGGAAGCAGCCACCGCGTACTCGGCATTGACCTTCTGGGATTCGATCATATTCCGGATCGAATCGTTGAGATCATCGTCCTCCAGCATCATGGAATGCACATCAAAAATCGCCGCTCCTGTCTCTCCCACTTCCTTCAGCGCTTTTTCATAAAGACCATGAAGCTGGTCGATGGCAGTCTCCTTGGCTTTTTCATACCGTTCAATTTCCGCGTCCACATCCGTGACGCTTTTCCTCTGTACGATCTGCTCTCCTTTGGAATAGAACAGCATTTTTCCAATGGCAATCCGCTTTAAAATTGATTTCCCTGCGTATTTTTCCATTGTCTGATCCTCCTGACCCTCTGCCGGCTTAGAAGTTCGCCTTGAAGAATTCTTCCAGTGCCGCCGCTGCCGCGTCCTCGTCAGGGCCTTCCGCCGTAACGGTCACTTCCATTCCCTTTTTGATGCCCATGCCCATAACCGCCAGAAGCTTTCCGGCGTCTGCTTTCTTGCCATTTCCTTCGATGGTGATCTTGGATTCAAATTTCTTTACCTCTTTTACCATCACGCCCGCGGGCCTTGCATGGATTCCCAGTTCATCCTGGATTGTGTACTGAAATGATTTCATACTGCCTTTTCTCCTTTCTCACCTGAGACCTCCGGAGTCTCTCCGTCCTTTTATTTTTTCCTGTAAAGCACCATACATTCATAGGGCCGCAGCGCCGCTCTGTCCTTTTCTGTCCGCTGGTCTTCATAATTTCCCAGAATACAGCAAAACGCGTCCAGATCCTGTCCGCTGCTCCATACCGTCTCTTTTCCGTAGAAATTGCAGATCACCAGAAGCTCCTGACCTTCCCAGGTCCTTTTATAGGCCATGACAGAAGGATTCCTCACATCCAGCGGCTCAAAATCGCCATAGGCGATCACGTCGTAATCCTTCCGCAGCTGCACCAGCTTCCTGTAATAGCTGAGAATGGAATCCTCGTCCCGTTCCTCATCCTCCGCGTTGATGAAGCTGTGATTTTCGCTGACCTGGATCCACGGCTCTCCCTCCGTAAAGCCCGCCTGCCTGCCGCCGGTCCACTGCATGGGTGTCCGGCTGTTGTCTCTGGAGTGAATGGCTAGGATCTGATACGCGTTTTCCTCGGAAAGGCCCTTGTCCTGCAGGATCCGGAAATGATTCAGGCTTTCCACATCCCGGTACTGGCTGATATCCGTAAATCCGCAGTTGGTCATGCCCAGTTCCTCGCCCTGGTAAATATATGGCGTTCCCCGCATACAGTGTACCACAGTCCCCAGCATTTTTGCAGACTCTTTCCAATATTTTTTTACGTTTCCGAACCGGGACACAACTCTGGGCTGGTCATGATTGCACCAGAATACCGCGTTCCAGGCTCTGTGCTCCGCCATTTTGGTCTGCCATTCATAGAGAATGTCCTTCAGCTTCTGGAAATCAAAGGGAACGATCACCCATTTTTCATTGCCCATGAAATCCACCTTCAGATGATGGAAGCTGAATACCATAGAAAGCTCATGGGAATCCTCGCCCGCGTACCGGTAGCAGTTTTCCAGAGTGGTGCTGGACATTTCTCCCACGGTGATGAATTCCGCGTCGGTCCCGAAGGTCGCCTCATTCAGCTCCTTCAGGTATTCATGGACATGAGGGCCGTCCGTGTAGAACCGCCTTCCGTCTCCCTGATCATCGTCCTCAAAGGCGCCTTTGCTGATCAGGTTCACCACGTCGAACCGGAAGCCCTTCACGCCCTTTCCCATCCAGAACCGGACGATCTTCTGCAGCTCTTCGCGCACCCGGGGATTGTCCCAGTTCAGGTCCGCCTGGGTCACATCAAACAAATGCAGATAATATTCGTCAAACTGCTCCACATACTCCCAGGCGCTCCCGCCGAATTTGCTCTCCCAGTTGGTGGGCGGCACCCCCGGCGCCTTCCCCTTCCGGAAAATATAGAAATCCTTGTATGCTTCATCTCCCTCCATGGCCTTCCGGAACCATTCATGGCGGGTAGAAGTGTGATTGAAGACCATGTCCAGCATCAGGCGGATCCCCCGTTTGCCGGCCTCCCTCGCCAGCTCCTCAAAATCCTCCATGGTGCCGTACCTGGGATCGATTTTATAATAATCCTCCACATCATAACCATTGTCATTCTGCGGAGACACAAAAAACGGAGTGATCCAGATATAGTCTGCGCCCAGATCCCGGATATAATCCAGCTTTTCCGTAATTCCCCTCAGGTCTCCCAATCCGTCCCCGTTGCTGTCATAAAAGGATTTCGGATAAACCTGATACACCGTGCTCTTTCTGAAATCTGCCATCTTATCCTCCTGTCCGCAGGTGTTCCCTGCCGCATACTCTGTTTCTCTGCTCTGCCCGTGACAGCCTGCCGCGGGATCTTTTACTCAAAAGTCACAATGACGGTCCTGCCCGCCTCGCAGTCCATGCCGGTCCTGTAGGAAAGATTCTCCGCCTTTCCTTCCTCTGTCACCACGAACACTGTGGTGGCCGGATGGCCCGCCGCTCTGATCTTGTCAAAATCAAACCGGATCAGCGGATCTCCCGCTCTGACCCTGTCGCCTTCCTTTACAAAGAGCTCAAAGCCGTCTCCGTTCATATCCACCGTATCGATCCCCACATGGATCAGGATCTCCATTCCATTTCCGAAGGCCAGTCCGCAGGCATGACGGGATTCCTCCATGACTGCGCTGACTGTGCCGTCAGCCGGAGCCTTCACCACATTGTCCGTGGGTTCGATGGCCAGTCCGTCCCCCATCACATGCTGGGAGAACACATCGTCCGGCACCTCCTCAAGGGGGATCGCCCTGCCGCTGAGGAAGGCTTTCATTTCCCCGGGGCCTGCCTCCTCCGCGTCTGTATCAGCCGCGCCCGCGTCAGCCGTTTCCGCCGCCTCTGCCGCGTCCGTTTTCTCCCCGTCCGCGGAAATCTCCGTCCCGGAAACCGCGTCCGCTCCGCCTTCCGAAGAGCCGGAAGGAGCAGTCAGTCCCCGTTCCTCTCTGGAAAGCTTTTTCAGTCCCACCAGGAATGTGAGCACAAAGGGGATCACGATCGCCACCAGCATGGCGAGAAGAAAATATCCGTAATACCGGGGCACGATGGACAGAATGCCCGGCAGTCCGCCGACGCCGATGCTCAGGGCCTGCACGCCGAATCCCACGGAGATCATAGCCGCGATGGCGGAACCGATCATGCCGCAGATCAGCGGAAATCCGAATTTCAGATTGACGCCGAACAGGGCCGGCTCTGTCACGCCCAGATAACAGGAAATGCAGGCAGGCACGTTCACCTGCTGGGCACGCTCATTCTTTTTCTGAAGCAGGGACATGGCCAGAACCGACGAACCCTGCGCGATATTGGACAGCGCGATCATGGGCCACAGGATGGTGGTCTTCGGATCCACGCTCAGCAGCTGGCTGTCAATGGCATTGGTCATATGGTGCAGACCCGTCATGACCACCGGCGCGTACAGAAGGCCGAACACACCCGCGAACAGCCATCCGTACCTGGACAGAAGGCCGCCTCTCACCACGGTCGCGATGGCGTCTCCGATCCTCCAGCCGATGGGGCCCACAATGGTATGGGCCAGGATCACGGCCGGCAGCAGAGAGCAGACCGGAACAACGATCATGCTGATCACTTCAGGACAGTGCTTTTTAAAGAATTTCTCCAGGAATACCAGAATAAATCCGGCCATCATGGCGGCGATCACCTGTCCCTGGTAGCCGATCATCTGTACCTGGGCAAAGCCAAAATCCCACACCGGAATATCCGCCGCGGCCGTGGTCGCCACATCAAAGCCGTTGAGCAGCTGGGGAGATACCAGAGTCAGACCAAGGATAATACCCAGAATCTGTGTGGTTCCCATCTTTTTGGTAATGGACCAGCAGATGCCGACCGGCAGCATATGGAAGACGGCTTCTCCGATCAGCCACAGGAAACTGTACATGCCTGCCCAGAACTGGGATACGTCCGCCAGGCTTTTGGTCCCGCCCGCGAAGAAATTGATCTCGCCGATGACATTCCGGAAGCCCAGGATCAGACCGCCGCAGATCAGAGCCGGGATCAGCGGCGCGAAAATTTCGCCCAGAGCTCCCATGATTTTCTGCAGCGGCTTCTGATTGGTCTTGGCCGCCGCCTTCACCGCGTCCTTGCTGACGCCTTCAATCCCGGAAAAAGCCGTAAATTCATTGTAAAACACCCCGACATCGTTTCCGATGATAACCTGGAACTGACCCGCCTGGGTAAACGTCCCCTTGACGCTCCTGATCTCCTCAATGGCCTTCTCATCTGCCTTTTTGGGGTCCACCAGGACAAACCGCATCCTGGTCATGCAGTGGGACACGGCCTGGATATTTTCTTTCCCGCCCACCGCGTTCAGAAGCAGCTTTACATCTTCTGCATATTTTCCCATGATCCTCTCTCCTCTTCAACATGTTTGAACAAGTTATCTTCAGAATATCATACTTGTTTAAACATGTCAATCATATTTTCTTGACTTTTTATGGTTTATCCGTATAATGGAATCTATAATCGACGCAAAATGTTTAAACAACAAAGGATGTGACCTCATGCCCAGATCAAAATATGAATCCATTTACAAAGACCTGAAGCTGAAAATCGAAGACGGCACTTACGAATATCAGAAGCTCCTGCCCTCGGAGCATGAGCTGATACGGGTCTATGACTGCTCCCGCAATACGGTCCGCAGGGCGCTGGCCAATCTGGTCTCCGACGGATACGTGCAGACCCTCCAGGGAAAGGGCGTGCGCTGCATTTTCCGTCCGGTAGAGCAGACTTCCTACACCATAGGCAGCATCGAATCCTTTAAGGAATCCTCCATCCGGAACCATCAGACCGGCTCCACCCGGGTCCTGCAGTTCATGGAACTCACCGCGGATCAGAAAATCTCAGACCGGACCGGCTTCGCGCCGGGCTCTGAGCTTGTCTATATCCAGCGCGTCCATCTTCTGGACAATCTGCCTCTGATCATCAACCACAACTATTTTCTGAAAAGCACGGTGCCCGGCCTGACGCCTGACATTGCCGAAGCTTCCATTTATGACTATATAGAGAATACCCTGCATATGACCATCGTAAACAGCAAACGGGTCATTACCGTGGAAAAAATCACGGAAATCGATGAAAAATACCTGCATCTGAACGTGCAGGACTACAACTGCATGGCCGTGATCAGCAGCCATACCTACAACAGCGACGGGATCATGTTTGAATTCACCCAGTCCCGCCACCGTCCCGATTATTTCCGTTTTTATGACAACGCAGTCCGGAAGCCCTCTCAGGGCATCTGAGAGGGCTTCCGGCAGGACAAACTTCACGCACTTCACCAGCACATCCCGGCAGGAGGGGCCGCTGTGGGCCGGCACTGTAACGGTCTTCATTCCCCGCTGATACTCATTCCCCTGGGGATCCAGTTCGTTCAGGATAATTCCCAGTACTGTCCGTTTTCCGGGACACACATTTTTCAGATTGAAATTCAGCTGCAGGATGCGTCCCTGCGATTCCAGGCTGATATCTCCCACATTGTAAACAATGGAATCCTGGCAGCTGCCGATCGAAAAGTCAACCGGGACAGGGCAGGGTTCCGGAATGACGACCACCTCGCACTCCACCTGCACGGAGGGATTGGGAAAGACCGCCTGATTGTTCTCATTGTCCGTGTAGGTAATGGACTGATTGATCTGCTTGATCCCCGAAGTCCCCGCCGTATGCTTCGCGAAAAACTCCAGGGACGCGCCCTCATTGGCAGTCGTTCCCAGACTGTCAATGGTCCATTTCAGGGCCGTGTCGCTGATCATGCTGGCCGTTCCTTTTGTGGGCATCAGGATCCCGCTGATGACAAAATCCGGATTCAGCACCTCATCGATGACAATGCCGGTCGCCCAGTCATTCAGCACCTCCGGATCGATTCCGTCTGAGCCGATCAGGCCGATACAGTAAATAATAATGCCGCTGGCCCTGGCCGCCGCCGCGACCGGACTGGGATCCGGACCCGATGTTGTTTTTCCGTCCGTGAACATCACCATGACTTTCGCGTTGGATGAAGCCGGATCAAACAGCGCCGCCGCTTTTTCAAAGGCATCCGCGTGGTTGGTGGAGCCTCCCGCCGTCAGGCTGTCCACCGCGGCCTTCAGATCCGCCACAGAAGTGATCAGCTGTGTATTCTGAACGGCCGTGTCCGCAAAGCTGACGATCCCGATCCGGCTCCCGGAACCGATGTTTCCGTCCTGAGAGCTGTCGGTGGCTTCATCGATGATGTCAATGAATTTTTTCGCCCCGCTTTTCATATTGGCCAGGGGGCTGCCCGCCATGCTGCCCGACCGGTCCAGGATCAGCACGATATCCGTGGGACTGCTGCTGATGTCCGGTGAAGCGGACAGGGCCAGCGTCACCTTCAGCGTGCCGGTACAGTCAATCTGACTGGTACTGACAGTTTTATTTGAATTATTTAAACCCATGATCATTTTCCTCCTCTTTATCAGGCAGATACTGCCTGATTTATCTTATGCAGAACAGGAGACGAAGGTTGCCTCCGGGCGTATCACGCAAAAAAGACTGGACATCCGCAGTCATTCGATTGCAGACGTACAGTCTTTCCCTGAATACTGATTGATCATTGATATCGATCCGGTCAGCGGTCGATCCGCACCTTCTGTGCCGTTTTCATAAACGCTTCCACCTGCGCCTCGGACTGGATGTGAAGATGAGCTCCCAGCCCCTGGGAATTGAGCGCTCCGGCGGCGCAGGCAAACTCCGCGCATTCTTCCGGTTCCATGCCCTTCAGCAGGCAGTGGACAAATGCCGCCACAAAATTATCCCCGCAGCCTGTGGTATCCACCGGACTGACCCGGAACGGATCCGTAAAGAACCGTTTTTCCCTGTTTTTGAAAAAGCATCCCTCTCCGCCCAGCTTGAGCACCACGTTTTTCACGCCCGCGTCAAGAAAATAATCGGCGATTTTGTCCGGATCCTTTTCTCCCGTCACATAAATGGCCTCATCATAGCTGGGCATCAGATAATCCGTGTAAGGATACACCTTCTCCACTGCCCTGGGACCCTTTTTGTCGCTGTCATTGTTCATATCCGCGATGGTCAGGGCGCCGCTCTCCTGGGCCTTCCGGAAAATCTGCTCGATCCCGCAGGTGTCCAGCTCTCCCAGCGCAAAAAGGCTGCCCGCCGTCACTGCCCTGGTCCGCTCAAAAACCGACATGTCAATGTCCGACATCCGCAGCGTATAATTATGCCCCGGTCCGTCAAAAAAGATATGGTCCCCGTTGGGCTTGATCACCACGATCGCCGTAAAGGTCCTACAGTCGTCAGGCCGCACCAGCAAAGAAGTATCCACGCCCTGCCTGGTCAGATCGGCATAGATCATATCGCCGACCTCCTTTTTGTCCAGTCTGGTCAAAAGAGCGCACCGGTTGCCGAATTTGGCCAGCATCGCCGCCTCGTTGACCGCGTCCCCGCCGGAAGACATCAGGATCTCATCCGCCAGAAACGTATCTTTCTCCGAAGTCAGCGCGTTCTCCGGTATATTGGTCACCAGTATATCCTGGACGATCTGTCCGATACAAATCACATCAAATTCTTTTTTCCTGTTGTCCATGTCGATCCCTCCTGTATAAACTACTCCTATTTTACAATCCCATGGACAGATCCGCAAGCAAAAAAGACTTTGTTCACCTTATTTGTCTTTTTAATGGATTGGTGCTATAATAACCGCGGCAATGATCATTGCAAAAATCACAGAAGAAAGCTGGTCTTAAATATGAAACTCGCATATCAGTCCTCCCGGACTGTTTCCACTGACTCCCCCGCTTCTCCGAAGAAAGATACGCCCGCTCCAGATCCGGCATCATGGATCCGGCAGTTTTTTGAAGAACAGGGGCGGAATCTGCGGAATCTTGTCAAATGGTTTCTGCTTGCTGTGATCACCGGCGTCGGTGCCGGCGGCGTCAGCTGTCTTTTTTCTTATATTCTGACCAAGGCGACCGGACTCCGGGAAGCCAGAGAATGGATTTTTCTCCTCCTTCCGGCGGCCGGACTGGCCATTGTATTTCTGTATGAAAAGTTTGACCGGAATGACGGCGGAACCAATCAGGTTTTCTCTACCATCCGGGAACGGGACGATATTCCCGTTTACTCTGCCCCCCTTGTTTTCATTTCCACTGTACTGACTCATCTGACGGGTGGAAGCGCAGGCCGTGAGGGGGCTGCCATCCAGATCGGCGGCAGCATTGGAGACCGGCTCGGCCATCTGGTCCGCCTGGATGAAGAGGACCGCCATGTCATCATCATGTGCGGCATGAGCGCCGCCTTTTCCGCTGTTTTCGGCACGCCTCTGGCCGCAGCCGTATTTTCCATGGAAGCAGTCAGCGTAGGTGTCATGTATTACGCCGCGCTCTTTCCCTGCATGACCGCGTCTCTTACAGCCTCTGCCCTCGCCTCTGTCTTCGGCATTGAAGCAGAGCGCTACCGGACGGGCGCCATCCCCCCGCTGACCCTGGAAAACGCTCTGAAAATTGCCCTGGTCGCACTGATATGCGCTGCCGTCAGCATTCTGTTCTGTCTGCTTCTGAGCGCCGCGGCCAATTTTTACGGACGTTTTTTCAAAAATCCTTATCTGCGCGTCGCGGCTGCCGGCTGCCTGATCATAATCATTACATTTATTCTCAGAACAGACGACTATATGGGCTCCGGCAGCAATCTGATCGTGCAGGCAGTGGAACACGGTCAGGCCCGATGGTATACATTTCTGCTGAAAATGCTGCTCACAGCACTGACCATGCGCGCAGGCTTCCGCGGAGGAGAAATCGTGCCTTCCTTCTCCATCGGAGCGGCTCTGGGCTGTGTCCTGGGCCAGCTGATCGGAATTTCTCCGTCCGCCGCGGCGGCGGCCGGCATGACAGCCCTGTTCTGCGGCGTCACCAACTGTCCTCTGACTTCGCTGCTGATTGCCTTTGAACTGTTCGGGTTCGGGGGCGCTCCGTATTATTTTATCGCCGCCGCGGTCAGCTACACCGCATCCGGCTATTACGGCCTTTATAAGGATCAGACCATTGTCTACAGCAAATACAAAGCCAGATATATCAATCGGCATATCAAAATATTTCCAGGATCCTGATCCTCATCATCCTGTCAGTCATCACGGTCTGCATGCTGGGCACTATCCTGTACTGCGGCGCCGTATTGATCTACCCCCGGATCACCCCATCGGTCGTAGTAGGCGGCGCAAACGGAAGCTCCTCCGTATTTCTTGCCTATAAATGGGGATTCCGGGATATTATGATTGCCCTGTCAGCCGCGCTGGCTGTCCTGATCTTTGCTGTTGCCGGGATCATCCTGATCTGCCGTTCAGTCAGGCGCAAAAACACATTGTCATAATTTTCCGCTCTCTTCCGGCGGCCGGACTGGCTATTGTTTTCCGCCGCGATACGATCCTGCGGAGCATTTTTATTTCAATAAAAAGATATCCCCAAAGCCCTATCATGGCTGAAGGGATATCTTTTTTCTGTCATTATATATCTTCCGGTTACGCTTTCCGGAGTCCGTCTGACCTCCTCCGGGGTTCCCGCGGCAACGATCCTTCCTCCGGCCGCGCCGCCTCCGGGGCCCATATCAATGATATAATCGGCATTTCGGATCACGTCCAGATCATGCTCAATCACGATCACCGTTGCGCCGTTCTCAATCAGGGTCCGGAAAATCCCCAGCAGAGTCCGGACATCCAGCGGATGCAGGCCAATTGTCGGTTCATCAAATACAAAGACCGATGAAGTCTGAATTTTTCCCATTTCACTGGCCAGCTTCAGCCGCTGCGCCTCGCCCCCGGAAAGCTTCGGCGTCTCTTCTCCCAGTGTGAGATATCCCAGCCCCAGCTGATCCAGCACCTCCAGTCTCTGATGGACCAGCTTCATCTCCCCGCAGGCCTCGAGAGCCGCCGCGATGTCCATAGCCATCAGCTCCGGCAGCGAAAATGTCCTTCCGTCCCGGCACTGATATTTGACGGCGCCGGCCTCCTTCCCGTAGCGGGCCCCGCGGCACTGAGGGCAGGGGATCTCCACATCCGGCAGGAACTGCACATCCAGACTGATCACTCCGGTTCCATCGCATACCGGGCACCGCAGCTTTCCCGTATTATAAGAAAAATCTCCGGCCTTCAGACCCAGTCTTTTCGCGTCCGGCGTCCTGGCAAATATCTTGCGCAGCTCATCATGAACATTCGCGTAAGTGGCAACGGTCGAACGGACATTGATGCCGATGGGCGCGGCATCGATCAGCTTCACCTGTTCAATGCCGGGAGCATCCACGGCAAGCACATGCTCCGGCAGCTTCTGCCGGTGAACCGCCGCCTCCAGTGCCGGGACCAGACTCTCAAGGATCAGCGTTGTTTTCCCCGAACCAGATACGCCGGTCACCACCGTCAGCTTTTCCCTGGGAATGTCCGCCTCCAGCGGCCTCACCGTATGGATCTGTCCGGTGGACAGATGGATCTTTCCGGCTCCAAACAATTCTTCCTTCTTGCCCTTTCCGGCAGCCCGCGGGCTGTCTGCCTGAGGCACCGCGAGAAATGGTCCGATCCTGGAATCCTGATTCTTTCTGATATCTTCTGTCGTTCCCTCCGCGATCACGCGGCCGCCGGAAGCCCCGGCCCCCGGCCCCATCTCGATGATCCAGTCTGATTCCGCCAGGATCTGAGTGTCATGATCTACCAGCACCACCGAATTCCCGTCGGCAACCAGATCCCGCATCACTCCCGTCAGACCTTCGATATTGGACGGATGAAGACCGATCGACGGCTCGTCCAGCACATACAGAACGCCTGTCGTGCGGTTCCTGACGGCGCGGGCAAGCTGCATCCGCTGGCGCTCTCCGGTGGACAGAGTGGAGGAAGTCCGGTCCAGAGACAGATACCCCAGTCCCAGATCCAGAAGCCTCACCGCCGCTGTCCGAAACGATTCACAGATGCTGCGCGCCATGGGGCGCATCTCCTCAGGCAGGGAATCCGGCACGCCTTCCACCCAGGACACTGCCTCCGAAAGGGTCATTCTGCAGGCTTCATCCAGTGAAATCCCCCGCAGCTTCGGCGCCCGCGCCGCCTCTGAGAGACGGGATCCGCCGCAGTCCGGACAGATATCCTGCTTCAGGAATTTCTCCACCCGCTTCATTCCCTTTTCGTCCTTTACCTTGGAAAGGGCGTTTTCCACGGTATAGACCGCGTTGAAATAAGTAAAATCCAGCTCGCTTGCCTGATTGGTCTTCTTGGAATGATACAGAATATGCTTTTTTTCCGCCGGCCCGTCATATACGATCCGCTTCTCCTCCTCCGTCAGCTCCCGGAAGGGCACGTCTGTGCGGACCCCCATGGCGCGGCAAACATCAACCATCAAAGACCACATCAGAGAATTCCAGGGCGCTACGGCGCCTTCATCTATGGAGAGCGATTCGTCCGGCACCAGAGTGGTTCTGTCAACCGTCCGCACAGTTCCGGTCCCGTCGCAGGTGCGGCAGGCTCCCTGGCTGTTGAAGGCGAGTTCCTCCGCCGACGGCGCATAAAAGCGGGCGCCGCATTCGGGACAGACCAGCTCCTGTTCTGCGGCCACCGCCAGAGTCGGCTCCAGATAATGGCCCTTCGGACACCTGTGGCTGGCAAGCCGGGAAAACATCAGGCGCAGGCTGTTCAGCAGCTCTGTTCCGGTTCCAAAGGTGCTGCGGATACCGGGAATGGCCGGGCGCTGATGCAGCGCCAGCGCCGCGGGCACATACAGGACTTCATCTACCTGCGCTTTGGCCGCCTGGGTCATTCTGCGCCTTGTATAAGTAGAAAGAGATTCCAGATACCGCCGGGACCCCTCCGCGTACAGGACCCCCAGTGCCAGAGAAGATTTTCCGGAGCCGGAAACACCCGCGATGCCTACGATCCGGTTCAGCGGGACATCCACATCGATGTTTTTCAGATTGTGGACCTTCGCGCCCCGGATCTTAATTTGATCGATCATAAGCGATGCCTTCTTTCCAATGTCAGATTCTGCAGCTTTATCGTACTATGAGATTCCGGCTTTCGTCAATCCTCATCTTCTGTCCTGCGCATCCATGCGCCGATCCTTCTCCCGGGCACAGACTGACCGATCAGCGCTGCACCCGGCCGCTTCCGTCTCCTCCGGCCAGACTTTCCACTTCCTCTACACTCACCCGGTTAAAATCTCCCTGGATCGAATGCTTCAGGCAGGAGGCCGCAGCAGCGAATTCAATGGCCGCCTGATCATCTTTTCCTGACCGCAGCGCGTAAATCAGCCCGGCGCCAAAGGAATCTCCTCCGCCGATCCTGTCCCAGATTCTGACATCGTATGATCTGGAACAGTAATGGTTTCCGCCGCTGTACATCATGGCCGCCCATCTGTTGTCATTGGCGGAAACAGAGGAACGCAGAGTGACAGCCACTCTTTCGCAGCCGTATCTCCGGCTGATTTCCTCCGCCACCTCCTGATATCCCTCCAGAGAAAGCGTCCCATGTTCCACATCCGTATCCCTGGCTGTGATTCCCAGGACCTGTCCGGCATCTTCCTCATTGGCAATGCAAACATCAATATAGGGCATCAGCCCCGTCATCGTCTCCCGGGCCTCCTGCGCAGTCCACAGCTTTTTTCTGTAATTGAGATCGCAGCTTACGGTGATCCCTCTCTCCTTTGCCGCCCGGCAG
This sequence comes from Candidatus Paralachnospira caecorum, assembly GCA_904379015.1. Lineage (GTDB taxonomy): Bacteria > Bacillota > Clostridia > Lachnospirales > Lachnospiraceae > Lientehia > Lientehia caecorum. Next base: position 23,099 of record CAJFHG010000008.1, read on the forward strand.
GCGTCCAGACAGATTTCCCGCAGCGCCGGCGCGATGGCCGGCGTGATTCCCGTAAAATGAAACCACCGGGTTCCTTCCAGAATCCTGTCCCAGTCAAAGTCTTCCCGCGCCGCCTCAGCTATGGCAGAATGCTCTCTGTCATATATGATCCTGGACGGTCTCTGGGACTGTCCTTTTTCCGCGAAGTAAATGCCGATCCGTTTTCCCTGGCGGAGGATCTTCGACGTATCCACGCCGAAATACCGCAGCGCGTTGACCGCCGCCTGGCCGACAGCATGCTTCGGAAGCGCCGTTACAAACGCCACGTCCTCTCCAAAATTTGCCAGCGACACCGCCACATTTGCCTCACCGCCGCCGAAAGTTGCCTCCAGTCTGTCATTCTGCATAAACCGATGCCCGTCCTCCGGCATCAGACGCAGCATGATCTCTCCAAACGTAATAATCTCAGCCATCTTTCCTCCTTGATCTGTTTCTCCTCTGTTTTTCTCTTATCAGAAGCTGCGGGATATGTTACGAAGACGCTTGCGCCAGATGAATCGCGAAGCCTCCGATCTCCTCTTCAAAATACAGGACCGGCAGGCTGCCGTCTGACCTGTCCGCGGCAGGATCCTCGCAGAAAACTGCCCCCATTTCTTTCAGATAACGGACAGTTCTTTCCAGACAGGGTGTCGAAAAGCCCAGATGGCCGCAGCGGCCCCGCTTCTTCTGCTTCATCACTTCAACACAGTTTCCCGCGAAAACTGAACTGTCTCCGCTCCTTCCCGTTTCCAGCCCCAGCAGCCTCTGGAATGCCTCCGCTGTTTTCCCTGCTTCCTGTTCATTCCCGGCGTTGATTCCCACATGTTCCAGCCTGAGCCCCAGCATTCCCATGACCGCTCTGCGGCACCGGGCCGCGATCTCATTCTATTCTTTTCTGTCCGCAAATGTTCCGAGCATAAAAGAGCCGCCGCAGGCCGCGACCTGGGGACAGGCGAAATAAGCGCCCATATTATCCGCGTTCACGCCGCCGGTCGGAATAAACCGGACGTTTTTATAAGGGCCGCCCAGCGCCCGGATGGCTGCCGCGCCGCCCAGCGCCTCTGCCGGAAAGAATTTGACCAGATCCAGTCCCAGCCCAATGGCCTGCTCGATTCTGGGCGTCCTGGAAAACAATGAGGTCATGTATCTGGAACGCGCTGAACCCTACAGCAGTCTGCGCCTTTATACCCAGATCGGCAAGCGGGAGCCCCTCTACTGCACGGCTCTGGGGAAAATATTAATGGCCGCTCTTCCTGAAAAGGAATGCGACCATATTGCAGAACAACTGGATTATACGCCTTATACGCCGAATTCCGCATCCGGCTTTGAAGAATTGAAAAAAGAAATCCTGTTTGCAAGAGAACACGGCTATGCCGTCGACAGAGAAGAACATACCCTTGGAAGCAGCTGTCTGGCCATGCCCGTTTACGACTATACCGGAAATGTCGCGGCTGCTCTGAGCATTTCCAGAGTCGGCCTTTTTGAACGGTATTCCGAGCAGGATATTTATGAAAAAATGTACGAGGCCGCCTCCCGGCTGTCCCGCCGTATGGGCTATACTGCCCCGCTTCCCCGCAGGATCACAGGAGCGCGCCGGGACGGGGACCGGACCTGAACAGATCCGGCCCCTCCTCTCCCGTTTCACACCGGCGCTTCCATGGCGCTCAGGATCCGCGCCGCGCAGGCCTCGTCAATGATCAGCGTATTGAGGAAGCCTCCCCGCAGAGCCCCCAGCACCGCCTCCGCCTTGGCTGTTCCAAAGGCCACGCAGACGACCTCGCGGCAGTTTTTCAGATCGCCGAGGCCGATGCCGATGATCCGCTCCGCCAGCGGCGTGTTCACTTCTTTCCCCCGGATGTCGAAGAAATGCCCGCCGATATGGCCCACCGCGCCTTTATCCTCCAGAGAGCCCAGTGTTTTCCCGCTCAGATAGCTGCTCCAGGATTTGTCGGCGATGGAACCCACACTCGTAAGTATGGCATCCGCTTTTCTGGACATCTCCAGTACATTTCTGATATTTTCTTCCTGGATCAGACTTTCCTTCAGCTCCCGGCTTTTTACAAACAGCGGGGCATAAATATAGCTGTATTTTCCACCGTAGGCGGAAGCCAGATCCTTGGCCAGATCCATGGCATCCTTTTCCGGGCTTTTTACGGTGGCAGCGCCCATGATCGGCACCACCGTGATGGGAATGTTTTTCCTGTTGTTGGTGCTGATGTATTTGACAATGCGGTAGAGGGTGTTCCCCCAGGAAATCCCCACCACCATTCCCGGCTTCATGACAGAATCCAGGTAGTAGGCCGCCGCCTCGGCCACTCTCTGAAGACCGGTATTTTCTTCATCGTCCCTGGCCGCGATCACCCGGATATTATTCAGGGAAAAGGTCTCCTGCAGCGCCTTCTCGAACGCCAGGTTCCGCTCCCAGGGTTCCTGGATCGTGATCCGGACAATGCCCAGCTCCCTGGCTTCCTTGAGCATCCTGGATACCTTTGAGCGGGAGGTGTAAAGCCGCTGCGCGATCTCACTCTGGGTCATCTCCGAATTGTAATACAGATTGGCAACCGCTGCCAGGACATTCCACTTTTCCTGAACGCTCATCGATTCATAATGTCTGATACTGTCCATATCCGCGCCGCCTTTTCCTGCATCTTACAGGCAGGAACGGAACGGAATGTTCTGAGGATGTTCAAAGCAGTCCTCAAATCCGCGTCTGTGATGATAGAATTTCTTGTCCTTATCCGCCGGATACGTATATTTTCCGCCTACCTGCCAGAAGAAGGGCTTGAATTTGTATTCATTGCGGTCCTTCTTGAAATTATAGAGAAGCTCGATCTCGTTGCAGTCAGGCTGGAAGTTGGTCCACACATCCCAGTGGATCGGGATCACCACCTTGCACTGCAGGTTTTCTGCCATGCGCAGCACATCGATGGAGGTCATCTTATCCTGCATGCCGATGGGATTCTCGCCAAAGGACGCGAATGCCACATCAATGGGATAATCCTTTCCATGCTTCGCGAAATAAATGGAAAAATGAGAATCTCCGCTGTGATAAATATTTCCGCCGGGCGTCCTGAGCAGATAGTTCACCGCTTTCTCATCCATGTCGGTGGGGCAGATTCCTGTCAGCTCCTCCCTGCTCTCGTCCGTTCTGTCCGTGGTCACGATGCAGGTTCTGTCAAAGCTGTCCAGGCATACGATCTCGATGTCCTTGACCTTGATCACATCGCCGGGCTTTACTGTGATGCAGCGGTCCTCCGGCACACCCCATTTTACCCAGGTCTCCACGGATTTCTTCGGACCGATGAAGGGAACCGGGATCTCCTTTCCATTCTCATCTGTAGTGGTCATTCCGGACTGGATCACATGGGCCGCCCATTCCGCGGACATATGGTCCTGATGATAATGGGTTGCCAGCACCGCGTCCACCTTCTTGAAGGCAAAGGGATCGATCACAAAGGGAATGTTTCTCAGGTTGGGCTGCATGGCTCTTCCGCCGCACATATTGGCCATCTGATGCCCCGGCTTCATCTTGCCGTCGCCGTGGGTGCGCTTGCCGTTTCCGCACCACAGGTCGATGGTGATATTGGCGTCTCCCGGCGTCTTCATCCAGATGCCGGTGCAGCCCAGCCACCACATGGCCACATTGCCGGGCGCGACTACTTCATTCTCAATGTCCTCCACCAGCCAGGTTCCCCATTCCGGGAAGGTGCTCATGATCCAGCTCTCTCTTGTAATAGAATCAATTTTGCTCATCTCTCATTCCTCCTGTTTTCTTTTTTAAAATAGATACATGGCAATTTCATCAATTTCACGGTTGGTCGCGATCAGAATGTCTTTCCCGTTATGGGAATAACCATAGGCGTTGGCGGGGCCGCAGTCGTCGTCGATGGTTTTGAAGGCGTAGCCGCCCTTTTTGGCATCCCAGCTGAAGATCATCAGCCTTCTTGCGCCTTTTCTGTGGCCGATCACCGCGACAGGCTGCCCGTTGATGGTCCCGCTCCAGATGGCATGCAGGAATTCCGCCTTTTCCGGATATTCATAAACGGCCTCATAACCGTTCTCCTTTTTCTCATAGATCCGGATCTCATCCCCGTGGAAGGGAGACAGCACCAGAAGCTCCAGCTCTCCGTCCCCGTTGAGATCCACCATGGTCGCGTCGCTGGCCGGCGTATCCAGAAGCTCCTCGACCCTCCAGTCCTCTCCCGGCTGCGCCGGCGGGTAGAAGCGGAACACGCCGTTGTCACAGCAGATCAGGGAAGATTCTGTTCCGTTTTCCGTTACCTTATAGTATCCGTGGTTTTTGAGCATTCCATCCCTGATCACTTCCAGTTTCAGCTGATGATCCTCATCGTAGGCGGTGACATCCGCCGGAAGCTCCGCGGCGAACACCTTTCCCGGACTGGACCAGTCGTCCTTATATTCGTGACCGGATTTCAGCGCGCAGGCGATGAGATAGTAATGGCCGCCGCTTTCCAGAATGTCAAACCGATGTACGAAGGGCAGATCCACCAGCGTGCGGATCGTCCAGCCGCCCTGTCCGTCCGGCGTCGCGCTCACGATCCTGGCCTCCTTGGAGTCATTGGGCGAATAAAACTTGTGAGTCGCCAGGAACTGCCCGTCCGATCCGGGAACCTGCACCATGGTCATAACGCCGCCCGGGCCTTCCCAGACAGTCGCCTTCTCATTGCCGTCGGCATCGAACAGAATACATCTGTTCTTCTTTTCCGCCGCCACGAGAATGTGAGGCGCGCCCTGATACTGAAGGGGGGCGATTGAGTAACATTTTTCCAGATTTGCCAATACTTTCTTTTCCATGATCTTGCCTCCTATCTTGTTTCGGTGCCCGATTCCTCCGCCCATGAAGCGTCGGAGTCCCGGATCACCTGATAGAGCCGGTTCATCCGTGCTCTGTATTCCCTGTATTTCTGAACCTCTTCCTCTCTGGGAAGATAAACCTGCGCGCCGCACTGTTCCCCGACAGCGCCATAGGCTTCCTGCACGGAATCAAAGATTCCCAGGGAAGCCGCCGCCACCATAAACGCCCCCAGCGCCGTCGCGTCCGCCACCTCTCTGTGCACGATCCGGCAGCCGTACACGCTGCACTGGATTTCATTGAAAGGGACGCTTTTCGTCAGCCCGCCGTTCACATAAATTTCCGAAATATCCACATATGATCTCATGGAATCGATGCCGTTCCCGATTTCGCAGCAGATGCCTTCCAGCAGGCTGCGGAGCATATCGTTCCTGGTCGTGCCCAGAGTAACGCCGGCAAAGATTCCCTTTGCCGCATTGTTCCAGTCCGGCGTGGACCGTCCCTGGAAATAAGGCAGACAGATGCAGCCGTTGGATCCCACCGGAGTCTGCGCCACTGCCCGGTTCAGCTCCTCATAGCTCTCTCCCCGGCAGAATTCCTTTCTGAACCAGTCGTAGGCGGAACAGCAGGTCAGAACGCTGGATTCCAGGATATACTGGCCCCTGATCGAAGAGCAGTTGCAGATCACATCCTGCCCGAGATCATCCGGAACCTGTTCCGCGGCCGTGATCAGGAATCCGCCGGTCCCCGCGGTAACCGACAGAATGCCCTGCTTCACAACCCCCTGTCCGATGGCGCCGCACTGCTGGTCGCCTCCGGCCGTGATCACCGGGATCCCCGCCGGACATCCGGTATCCTCCGCGAATTTTTCTGTGACACCTCCGCAGATGCAGCCCGGCTCAACCAGGGAGCACAGCTTTTCCTTCTCCACATGGAAAAGCTCCAGAAGCTCCGGATCCCATTCGCAGGTGCGGATATTCATCAGCAGAGATCTGCTTCCATAGGTATAATCTGTGCAGACCTCGCCGGTCATCAGATAGATCAGATAATCGGGAAGCACCATAAATTTGCAGGTTTTCTCATACAGCTCCGGGCGGTTTTCCCTGATCCAGGTCATCTTGGTTGCCGAAAATACCGGATTGATCCTGGAGCCGCACAGATCAAACACCCGGTCATTCTGCGCTTTCATCTGTCTGCAGAGTTCATTTGTTCTCTTGTCCTGCCACATGACCGCATGGCCCAGAGGGCACATGGCCCGGTCCATGGGGATCACAGAGGAACGCTGCGAAGTCACGGCCACTGCGTCGACCGTCCATCCCTTTTGGCCGGCCTCAGCGGATATTTCCTTTACAATTCCATACAAAGCCGCTTTCCAGTCAGAAGGATCCTGCTCCGCCCACCCGTTTTCCATATAAGAAACGCGGTACAGCTGCTGTCTCTGAACCAGTTCCTTTCCTTCCCGGGTAAAAAGCACGCCCCGCATGCTTGACGTTCCCGCATCAATTACCAGAATATTCATTGTCAGCCTTCTCCCTCTTTTCTTCCCAGAAGCAATCCGGCACTTCCGATCTGTTTTCTCTCTGAGTCTATCCTAGCACATTCCGGTTTCAGTTGCATCTTTTTTTCATGAAATGCACATTTGTTCAAAATCGGATCCAAACCTCAGAACGAAAAAACCCGTGGGAATCCATGTTTCATGAACTCCCACGGGGAATCAAACGATAGTTCTCTGCGGATTATACAAGCTCAAGAAGAACTTCCATCGCAGCGTCGCCTTTTCTCTGTCCGATCTTGACGATTCTGGTGTAGCCGCCCTTGCGGTCAACATACTTGGGTGCGATCTCCTCGAAAAGCTTTTTGGGCATATCGACTGCCTTTGTATTTTTCTTGCGTCCGGCAACTTCCTTCGGAACCTCTTTCACGGGGTAAAGGACTTTCAGCATCTGACGGCGCGCGTGAAGTCTGCTGGGCTGATCCTTTTTGATGGTCTTCTGAACCTCATCATAAACGGTTACTTTCTTTCCGTCTACGACTTCCTTCACTCTCTTGCCGTCTTTGTCTTTTCTTGCTACCTTCGCGGTAACGGTTACTTCTTCAAAATTATCTTTCTCTTTTACAGCCATGGCAATCAGGCCTTCCGCAATCTTGCGGACCTCCTTTGCTCTTGCCTCTGTTGTGACGATCTTTCCGTTATAAAGAAGATTTGTCACCTGATTGCGTAATAAAGCCTTTCTCTGGCTTGAAGTTTTTCCAAGTTTTCTATAACCTGCCATGATTCCTGCTTCCTCCATTTGTGGAACAGGCGGCCATGCATCTTCGGGCTTACTGACCGTCTGCTTTTGATTCCATAATGTGTCTGATTATTCATCACTGGGATTCAGTTCCAGACCCAGCTCCTTGAGCTTGGCGAGAACCTCTTCCAGGGATTTGCGGCCCAGGTTCCTGACCTTCATCATGTCTTCGGAAGTACGGTTGGTCAGCTCCTCAACGGTGTTGATTCCCGCACGCTTCAGACAGTTGTAGGAACGAACGGAAAGCTCCAGTTCGTCAATGTTCATCTCAAGCACTTTTTCTTTCTCGTTGTCTTCCTTTTCTACCATAACCTCCGCGGTCTTGGCATTCTCAGACAGATCGATGAAAAGGTTCAGGTGCTCGCTGAGTACCTTCGCCGCCAGGCTTACCGCCTCGTCGGGAGCCAGGGTTCCATTGGTATATACGTCCAGAGTCAGCTTGTCAAAATCAGTGATCTGGCCTACACGGGTATTCTCCACGGAAAGATTCACACGCTCAATCGGCGTGTAGATCGAATCAATGGCAATCACCCCAATGGGTAAATCCTCGCTCTTGTTTTTGTCCGCGCTCACATAGCCGCGTCCCTTGGTAATGGTCAGCTCCATATAAAGCTTGCAGTCACTGCCGCCGCTCAGGGTGGCAATGACCTGATCGGGATTGATGATCTCAATATCCTGATCTGCCTGAATATCCGCGCCTGTTACAACACCCTCACCCTCGAACTCGATGTATGCCACCTTCGGTTCGTTTGTCTCGCTGGTATTCTTGATGGCCAGATTCTTCAGGTTCATGATGATCTCAGTCACATCCTCCTTAACACCGGGAATGGAACTGAACTCGTGAAGTACGCCGTCGATCTTCACCTGGCTGATGGCCGAGCCGGGCAGAGAGGACAACATGATCCGCCTCAGGCTGTTGCCCAGGGTGGTTCCATACCCTCTCTCAAGGGGTTCAACGACGAATCTTCCATATTTTTTATCTTCTGAAATCTCAGCTATTTCGATATTGGGTTTTTCAAAATCGAACATAATGAAGCCCTCCTTATGGGTGTTAAGCTGAGGGCCGAAAAAGATTCGGACACTCCTGATCTCTTAGGGATTATTTGGAGTACAACTCGACGATCAGCATCTCGTTTACCGGCACGTCGATCATCTCTCTTGTAGGAAGCTGCTTCACGGTCGCGGTCAGATTCTCCGCGTCCACATCCAGCCATTCCGGTACCAGTCTGCCCGCCGTTACCTCCAGAACATCCTTGTATCTCTGGGAATCTTTTACTTTTTCCTTGATGGTGATCACATCACCCGCTTTTACCAGGAAAGAAGGGATATTGACACATTTTCCGTTCACCAGCACATGCTTGTGGTCAACGATCTGTCTCGTCTCTTTTCTGGTTCTTCCAAAGCCGGCTCTGAACAGCACGTTGTCCAGTCTGGACTCGAGCATGATGAGAAGGTTCTCACCAACCATACCATTCATTTTCTCGGCCTTCGCATAATAATTTCTAAAAGGCTTTTCCAATACACCGTAAATAAATTTCGCTTTCTGCTTCTCGCGGAGCTGAAGGCCGTATTCACTTACTTTTCTGTTGGCTCTCTTTAATTCTCTTGTTGATTTTTTATCTATTCCTAAATATACCGGGTCAAGTCCAAGGGATCTGCACCTTTTAAGAACAGGAACTCTATCTACTGCCACTTTTCTTACCTCCTAATTAAACTCTTCTGCGCTTGGGTGGACGGCAACCGTTATGGGGAACCGGAGTTACATCTTTGATACTCGTCACTTCCAGACCGCATGCCTGCAGTGCACGGATCGCAGCCTCACGGCCGGAGCCGGGGCCTTTTACCATAACATCAACGGATTTCAACCCATGTACCAGAGCTGCCTTAGTAGCAGTTTCCGCAGCCATCTGAGCCGCGTAGGGAGTAGATTTCCTTGAACCTCTAAATCCAAGACCGCCCGCACTTGCCCAGGACAGAGCATTGCCCTGTGTATCTGTTAACGTTACGATGGTATTGTTAAAAGATGACTGGATGTGCGCTTGTCCGCGTTCAACGTTTTTCTTAACACGCTTTTTTGTCACTTTCTTTGCAGTGGACACTTTTTTAGCCATTTTAAACTAACCTACTTTCTTTTACTGTTTACCTGTTACTTAATCAATGCAGCTTCCTATATCTGTCATATAATGAATACGCATTGATGTCCGCATCACCTGCGGTCTGATTATTTCTTCTTGTTCGCTACGGTCTTCTTGGGACCTTTTCTTGTCCTTGCGTTGGTCTTTGTCTTCTGACCGCGGACAGGAAGGCCTCTCCTGTGACGGATTCCTCTGTAGCATCCGATCTCCTGAAGTCTCTTGATGTTCATTGCCACCTCACGGCGGAGATCACCTTCGATCAGCTGATGGTCCGCTTCGATGGCTGCAGCGATTCTTCTGACCTCATCGTCGGTCAGATCACGCACGCGGGTATCAGGATCGACATTGGCTTCCTTCAGAAGACGGTTTGAGCTGGCCCTGCCGATTCCATAGACATAGGTCAGTCCGATTTCAATGCGCTTTTCTCTGGGTAAATCAACACCTGAAATACGAGCCATGTGTGTATTGCACCTCCATTGTTTTCTTAGTTACTGTTTCTGTTTTTTGCTTTGTCTTTGTTCTGTTCTGTCTTGATTTTATGTTTGATTTTTGATGCCTGATCCGTTTGTCTTCAAATACAAATCATCATCGCTTCTTTAACAACTCTTCCGGGTGTGTTCAATATACAGCCACACTGACTGTATACGCGTACCATCCCTGTCAATTAGCCCTGACGCTGTTTATGCTTGGGGTTTTCACAGATAACCCTGATGCTGCCTTTTCTTTTAATGATCTTGCATTTCTCACAGATCGGCTTTACAGATGATCTAACTTTCACAGGTTTTCTCTCCTTTCCCAAAAAAGTCCGCATTCAATTATAGCACTTGGTTCAGATAAAATCAAGCACTATTATGGGAATTTTCGTTTGCTTTTATTTATCTCTCCAGATGATCCGGCCCTTGGACAGATCATAAGGAGACAGCTCCAAAGTAACCTTATCGCCCGGCAAAATCTTGATGAAATTCATACGAAGTTTTCCACTGATATGCGCCAGTACTTTATGACCGTTCTCCAGTTCTACCTGAAACATGGCATTGGGCAGCTTCTCGATTACGGTTCCTTCAATTTCGATCACATCACTTTTGGACATCCCGTTACCTCCTACTTGGTGAGGACCTTGGCCTGATAAAGCTTAATGGCCCGTTTCACATCTTCGTTTCTGACCGGCTTCTGCTCTTTGAAGCCTGTAACCAGCGCGTCATCCTGTGCATGAACAACGCGCAGATGCTTCTCCTTCTTCCGCTTGGGTCTTTCAAGCGTCTTTCTTTTTCCGTCCGCCAGCAGATAATATCCATCCTGCCATCCGACGATCACATACAGCTTTCCTTTGTCATGGCCTGCCGCCGAAACGGCAAACCAGCCCTTTTCCGCTCTCATTCAGGATCCCGCCTACAGAGAAAGGATCTCCGGCTCGCCTTCCGTGATCAGGATCGTATTCTCATAATGGGCCGACAGGGATCCGTCCTCTGTCACCACGGTCCATTCGTCATCCGTCCATACCACTTCCGGCCGTCCCAGATTGATCATCGGCTCCACCGCCAGCGTCATGCCCGCCCTCAGGCGGATTCCTCTGCGCCCCGTATCAAAATTGGGCACCTCGGGGGACTCGTGCATCTCAGTGCCGATGCCGTGCCCGACCAGATCACGCACCACGCCGAAACCGAACTGCTCGCAGTATTTCTGGATCGCGGTTCCGATATCATTCAGATGATTGCCTGCTTTCGCGAATTTCATACCTTCAAAAAAGCTCTGTCTGGTCACCTCGATCAGTTTTTCCGCTTCCCTGCTGATCGCTCCGATCCCGTAGGTCCTGGCAGCGTCCGACTGATATCCTTTGTAGATCAGGCCCGTATCGAGGCTCACAATGTCTCCCTCGTGGATCACCCGGCTCCTTGTGGGGATCCCGTGGACGACTTCATCATTGATCGATACACATACTGACGCGGGAAATCCGTTGTAATTGAGAAAGGAGGGGACGCATCCGTAGCTTCGGATGATCTCTTCACAGATATGGTCAACTTCCTTCGTTGTCATTCCCGCGTGAATTTCCTTTTCAAGTTCTGCGTGGGTTTTGGCAAGAAGACGTCCGGCTTCCCTCATCAGTTCGATTTCTCTTTCTGATTTAATGGTAACTGCCATGTTATTCTCCTATTATCCTGCAGATATCTTCAAAAACCTCTTCCATGTCCTTTGTGCCGTCGACTCCGGCCAGACATCCTTTTTTCTTATAATAATCAATCAGCGGCTGTGTCTGCTCATGGTAAACGGAAAGACGCTTTGTCACAGTCTCCGGTTTGTCGTCGTCCCTGAGGATCAGCGCTTCCCCGCATCTGTCGCAGATTCCTTCCTTTTTCGCCGGCGCGTGCACCACATGATAGGTGGCTCCGCATCCCACACAGGCACGTCTGCCCGACATTCTGCGGACAATGTGCTCATCCGGCACTTCTACATCGATGGCGAAATCAATGCGCTGCCCCATGGAGGCAAGCACTTCATCCAGGCTCTCAGCCTGCGGTATGGTCCTGGGAAATCCGTCCAGTACATAGCCCTTTTCACAGTCATCCTGTTTTACCCGGTCAGCCACAAGGTCCACGACCAGTTCGTCCGGGACAAGCGCCCCCTGATCCATATAAGCCTTGGCCTTTTTCCCCAGCTCCGTGCCGTTCTTGATGTTCGCCCGGAAAATATCGCCCGTTGAAATGTGCGGGATCTGATATTTGTCGGCAATCTTCTTCGCCTGTGTTCCCTTCCCCGCTCCGGGCGCGCCCAGCATAATCAATCTCATACCGTTACCTCCATTCCGCCGGTTCCCTTCCGCCTTCCGGAATCTTTCCCGGAAAGCAAAAAAGAATCCTGTCATGCAAATCGGATAGGGGGAGAAACGCTTCCCCTATCCGCCGCGCTTGCCGCGCAGGATTGTTTAATCATTTAAAAAGCCTTTGTAATACCTTACCAGTGTCAGAGACTCGATCTGCTTCAATGTCTCAAGGATAACACCCACGATAATGATGATGGATGTGCCTCCGAAGGACAGCTGGCCGATCCCGAACAGACCGGAGAAGATGATCGGAATCACCGCCACAATGAGCAGTCCCACCGCGCCGATGAATACGATGTAGTTCAGGATCCTGTTCAGATAATCAGAAGTCGGTCTGCCCGGACGGATGCCGGGGATAAAACCGCCCTGTTTCTTCATGTTGTCAGCGATCTCAATCGGGTTGAAGGTGATCGAGGTATAAAAATAAGCAAACGCGATGATCAGTACAATATATACGATCAGACCCAGTGTCAGAATCGGATCATCCGGATTACACCAGTTGGAGGAAGAAAGCCCCTGAAGGATCCGGCCTCCCACTGTAGTATAGTCCACACTGAAGAACTGCGCGATGACCACCGGGAAGGACATCAGGGAGGACGCGAAGATCACCGGGATCACGCCGGCGGTGTTCACCTTCAGCGGAATGTTGCTGGACTGTCCGCCCACAAATCTCCGTCCCTGCATCTTCTTCGCGTACTGCACGGGGATTCTTCTCTCGCCGCCCTGCAGCATCACGACAAATCCGACGATCGCCAGGATGATCACTACGATGATGACTGCCGCGAGAGCTGCCATCGCCACGGATTTTCCTGACATAAAGGTGCTGTAAAGTGTCGCGAAATCATCCGGAAGGCCGGAAAGGATGTTCACCAGCAGGATGATGGAAATACCGTTTCCGACACCCTTCTCCGTGATCCGCTCTCCCAGCCACATCAGCATCGCGCTTCCTGCCGTCATGGTGACGATTACGACGATCGCGTTATACCATGTGAAATCGATCAGCAGACCGGAACGGCCGAAGCCGATCGTCATGGCAGTTGACTCGATCAGGGCCAGCGCCACGGTCACATATCTTGTGATCTTGGCAATGACCTTTCTTCCCTCTTCCCCTTCCTTCTGCATTTCCTCCAGCTTCGGAATCGCGATGGTCAGAAGCTGAATGATAATGGAGGATGTAATGTAGGGGGTAATGCTCAGCGCGAACACGGACATGCTGGTGAAGGAACCGCCCGTCATGGCATCAAAGAAATTGAATGCCGTACCGGACTGGCTGGCAAACCACTGAGCGAAATAATCCGTGTTGACGCCCGGAATCGGCAGCAGCGCGCCGATTCTCACCACGATCAGAATGAGGAAGGTATACAGAATCCTCTTTCTGACTTCTTTGACTTTTAATGCATTCCGGAATGCCTTCCACATATTAGATCACCTCTGCACTTCCACCAGCAGCTTCAATCTTTGCTTTTGCACCCTCACTGAATGCGTTTACTTTGACCGCAAGCTTTTTGGTTAATTCACCGTTTCCGAGAATCTTGACGCCGTCTCTGGGATTCTTCACGATTCCGGCAGCCATCAGCGAATTCACTGTCACTACGGAATCATTATCGAATTTTTCAAGAGCGTCTACGTTAATACCTACGATCTGTTTTGAATTTCTGTTTGTGAAGCCTCTCTTGGGAAGTCTTCTGTACAAAGGCATCTGACCACCTTCAAAACCAGGCCTAGGGGCGCCTGAACGCGCTTTCTGTCCTTTATGTCCCTTTCCTGCTGTCTTGCCGTTTCCTGAACCGTGTCCGCGGCCTCTTCTGAACGCGTCGCTGTGCTTGGAGCCCTCAGCGGGTCTTAAGTTTGATAACTCCATTTTGTGCACCTCCTTCTGGAATTAGATTTCTTCTACTTTCACCAAATGCTTGACATGCCAGATCATTCCTCTGACCGCATCGTTATCCGGAAGCTCTACTGTCTTGTTCAGTTTTCTGAGGCCCAGAGCTTCCACTGTTTTTCTGTGTTTGGGGATCGCACCGATGGGAGATTTCACCAGTGTCACTTTTAATTTCTCTGCCATTTTCGTTTCCTCCTTTAGCCAATCAGCTCTTCCACAGATTTCCCGCGGTTCTTGGCAACTTCTTCAGGAGTCTTTAAGCTCTGAAGGCCCTGCAGGGTGGCAAGGACAACGTTCTGCTTGTTGTTGGAGCCAAGGGATTTTGTCCTGATGTTCTTGATTCCTGCCATTTCCAGCACGTTACGGGCAGGACCACCGGCGATTACACCGGTACCTTCGGGAGCTCTCTTCAGCAGCACGCAGGCGCTTCCGAATTTTCCGATAAAATCATGAGGGATGCTTCTGTTCTCATCTACGGGAATTTCAACCAGGTTCTTCATTGCCGCTTCTTTGCCCTTGCGGATCGCTTCGGGAATTTCAGCAGCCTTGCCCATACCGGCTCCCACATGTCCATTGCCGTCGCCTACGACCACCAGCGCTGTAAAACGCATGGTACGTCCGCCCTTGACAGTCTTGGATACACGCTTAATCGCAACTACTTTGTCTGACAGCTCCAGCTGGCTGGCATCAATAATGGTACGTTTCATGTGTTCTCCTCCTAAATTAGAATTCCAGACCAGCTTCACGAGCTGCATCTGCCAACGCCTTGATCTTGCCCTGATAGATGAAACCGCCTCTGTCGAACACGACAGTGGTGATGCCCTTCTCCAGTGCCTTCTTCGCAATAACTGTGCCCAGATGAGCGGCTGCCTCTACGTTGTTTGTCTTCTCGAGCTCAGCCTTCACATCCTTCTGCAGAGTGGACGCGGATACCAGAGTATTTCCTACCGTATCGTCAATAATCTGAGCGTACATATGATTATTGCTTCTAAACACACAAAGACGCGGTCTTTCAGCAGTTCCACTGAAACGATTGCGGATTTTTCTATGTTTATTACGACGGACTTCCGTTCTTGATTCCTTGCTAATCATTTTAGTCACTCCTTCTATTTATTATTTTTTACCGGTCTTGCCGACTTTGCGTCTGATCACTTCATCAGCATACTTGATGCCCTTGCCCTTGTAAGGCTCAGGACGTCTCTTGTCTCTGATCTCAGCAGCATACTGGCCGACTTTCTCTTTATCGATACCCTTTACGATGATTTTGTTCTGGCCGTCCACAACGGATTCCAGACCTTCGGGATCTTCCATTTCAACCGGATGGGAGTAACCCAGGGAAAGAATCAGCTTCTTGCCCTGCTTCTGTGCCCTGTAGCCGACACCGTTTACCTCGAGCGCTTTCTCATAGCCCTCGGTAACGCCGTGTACCATGTTGGCGATCAGGCTTCTGGTCAAACCATGTAAAGATTTCATTTTCTTTAAATCATTGGGTCTTGTAACTACCACATGGCCATCCTCCAGCTTGATGTCCATCTCCGAGGGAAGGACTCTCTCCAGAGTTCCCTTGGGGCCCTTGACAGTTACCTTGTTATTTTCTGCAATATCGACTGTTACGCCAGCCGGTACCGCGATTGGCATTCTTCCTATACGTGACATGCCCGTACCTCCTTAAAATGGTTAATAGTAGTTCGTTAATCGCGCGAGCAGACAGCCCGGATCAGCCGTTCACTCTTCACTATTAACTGTAAATATATGCGTCAGGCCGCTTCCGCCTACCAGACGAAAGCCAGTACCTCGCCGCCTACATTCTGCTGTCTTGCTTCTTTGTCGGTCATCACGCCCTTGTTGGTGGAAATGATCGCGATGCCTAAGCCGCCCAGTACCTTGGGAAGCTCATCCTTGCCAGCGTATACACGCAGACCGGGCTTGGAAATTCTCTTCAGTCCGGTAATGATCTTTTCGTTCTTGTCCTTGCCGTATTTCAGTGTGGCGCGGATGGTCTTGAAAGCGCCGTCCTCGACCAGGTCGTACTTTGCAAGATATCCTTCGTCAACCAGAATATCGGCGATTGCCAGTTTCATCTTTGATGCAGGAATATCTACTGTATCATGCTTTGCAGTATTTGCGTTACGGATTCTTGTAAGCATATCTGCAATGGGATCGCTCATAGTCATCTTAATTTGCCTCCTTGTTTATATTTGCATCAACGGGGGTGAAATCCCTCGCCTGGCGGCGGGATTCACCAAGCGGATTTTCGCTTACCAGCTTGCCTTTTTCACTCCGGGGATCTGTCCTTTATATGCCAGCTCACGGAAGCAAATTCTGCAAATTCCGTATTTTCTCAGGTATGCGTGCGGACGGCCGCAGATTCTGCAGCGGCTGTATTCTCTTGTGGAGAATTTCGCCGGTCTCTGCTGTTTGATCTTCATTGAAGTTTTTGCCATTTGATTTTCCTCCTAATTATTTCGCAAAAGGCATATTGAATAATCTCAAAAGTTCACGTGCCTCTTCATCGGTCTTGGCAGTGGTAACGAAAATCACGTCCATGCCTCTTACCTTGTCAACCTTATCATATTCAATCTCAGGGAAAATCAGCTGTTCCTTGATACCGAGAGCATAATTTCCTCTGCCGTCGAACGCATTGGGATTTACGCCGCGGAAGTCACGTACACGGGGCAGTGCCAGGTTTACCAGACGGTCAACAAATTCATACATTTTCTCGCCGCGCAGGGTTACTTTGCAGCCGATGGCCATGCCTTCTCTGATCTTGAAGTTGGCGATGGACTTCTTCGCTTTTGTAAGAACAGCCTTCTGTCCGGTGATGGTTTCCATATCTTTAACGGCAGAATCAAGAATCTTCGCGTTTTCCTTCGCTTCGCCGACGCCCATGTTGACAACGACTTTCTCCAGCTTCGGAATCTCCATTACATTCTTGTAGCCGAATTTCTTCTGCATCGCATCTCTGATCTCATTCAGATATAAATCTTTTAATCTACTCAATTTCCTGACCTCCTCTCCGATTAATCTATTACTTTTCTGGCCTCGTTCTTGGCCACTCTCTTGACAACTCTCTTCTGTCTGCCGTTTACTTCCTTGTACTCTACCTGGAAGCCGACTCTGACAGGCTTTCCGTCAACGAGGAGCATCACGTTGGAAGCGTCGATGGGAGCTTCCACATTGATAATGCCGCCCTGCTGATTCTGCGCGCTGGGCTTCGTATGCTTGGAAACCATATTGATGCCTTCCACGATCACACGGCCCTTCTCGCGGTCTACGCGGATAACCTTGCCTTCTTTTCCTTTATCTTTGCCGGCGATCACCTTTACCATGTCGCCTCTTTTGATCTTCATTGTAGCCACCCTTAAGCACCTCCTTATAATACTTCGGGAGCAAGGGAAACGATCTTCATGAACTGTTTCTCTCTCAGCTCTCTCGCAACGGGTCCAAAGATACGGGTACCTCTGGGGGTCTTGTCATCTCTGATGATGACGGCAGCATTTTCGTCGAATCTGATATAGGAACCGTCTTTCCGGCGGGTGCTGTTCACAGTGCGGACCACAACAGCCTTCACCACATCACCCTTTTTTACAACACCGCCAGGTGTTGCATCTTTGACCGAAGCAACGATCACGTCGCCAATACTTGCATATCTTCTGGTGGAGCCGCCCATTACACGGATGCAGAGGAGCTCTTTGGCACCAGTGTTGTCAGCCACCTTCAGTCTGGTTTCTTGCTGAATCATGATAACTCTCCTTTCAGTCGGATTAAAAGCTTATTTCGCTTTTTCGATAATCTCGACAAGTCTCCATCTCTTATCCTTGGACAGCGGTCTTGTTTCCATTACTTTTACTGTATCGCCGATTGCACACTCGTTCTTCTCGTCATGTGCCTTCAGTTTATAAGTTCTCTTCACGATCTTGCCGTATAAAGGATGTTTTACATGGTCTTCGATTGCAACGACAACTGTCTTGTCCATCTTGTCGCTGACAACCTTGCCAGTACGCGTTTTTCTCAAATTTCTCTCCACGGATGGTTCTCCTTTCATAGCGCTTATGACTATTTGGCAGCCTTCGCGGTAATCACAGTCTGAATTCTGGCGATGTTCTTGCGAACTTCTTTGATTCTGCTTGTGTTATCCAGCTGGTTGGTTGCATTCTGAAATCTCAGGTTGAAAAGTTCCTTTTTAGCAGCTACTAATTCATTATTTAATTCTGCAACGGATTTTGTATTTAAATCTTTTACATAATCTTTAATTTTCACTGTTATCACCGCCTTCTAAGTCTGCGCGAGAAACGATCTTGCATTTTACTGGCAGCTTGTGCATAGCAAGACGCAAAGCTTCTCTGGCTGTTTCCTCTGCTACCCCTGCGATCTCAAACATCACACGGCCGGGTTTGACAACAGCTACCCAGTACTCCAGGGAGCCCTTACCAGAACCCATACGGGTTTCAGCCGGTTTCGTAGTTACGGGCTTATCGGGGAAAATTTTGATCCAGACTTTTCCGCCACGCTTGATATATCTGGTCATGGCAATACGGGCAGCCTCAATCTGATTGGATTTGATCCATGCGGGCTCCACTGCCACAAGACCGAATTCACCATTGCTGATTCTATTTCCTCTCATGGCTTTTCCTGCCATGGTTCCACGAAACTGTTTACGACGTTTCACTCTCTTAGGCATTAACATTATTTAGCTCCCCCTTCCTTCTTCGCCGGAAGAACTTCGCCTTTGTAGATCCATACCTTTACGCCAACCTTGCCGTAGGTAGTATCTGCTTCGGCGAAACCATAATCGATGTCTGCTCTCAGGGTCTGCAGCGGAATTGTTCCGTCGCTGTAAAACTCAGTACGCGCCATATCCGCGCCGCCCAGACGTCCGGATGCGCATGTCTTGATTCCCAGCGCGCCGGCCTTCATGGTTCTTGACATGGTGGACTTCATGGCACGTCTGAAGGAAATACGGTTCTCAAGCTGAAGGGCGATGCTCTCCGCAACCAGCTGCGCGTCCTTGTCAGGTCTCTTTACTTCCTTGATATCGATGAAGAGCTTCTGATCCTTCATGATCATCTTCTGTACCTGCGCCTTCAGTTTCTCGATCTCTGCGCCGCCCTTGCCGATCACAATGCCGGGCTTTGCTGTATGGATAATCACCTTTACGCGGTCGGACGCTCTCTCGATCTCGATTCTGGAAATGCCCGCGCTGTAAAGCTTCTTTTTCAGGAATGTTCTGATCTTATGATCTTCTACCAGCTTATCTGCGAAATCAGCTCCGGCATACCATCTGGAATCCCAGTCTTTGATAATGCCGACTCTTAAGCCATGAGGATTTACCTTCTGTCCCATATTTTCCTCCTTATCTCTCATTCAGCACAACGGTAATGTGGCTCATTCTCTTTTCGATCCTGTAAGCTCTGCCCTGTGCCCTCGGTTTGATTCTCTTCATTGTCGGTCCCTTGTTCGCGTAGCACTCTTCCACGTACAGTCTCGCAGGGTCCATACCGTTGTTGTTCTCAGCGTTCGCTCTCGCTGATTCCAGCAATTTCTTTATCAAAGTAGAAGCATATCTGGGATTGTAGGTTACAATACCGAGCGCGGTATTCAGATCCTTGCCTCTGATGGCGTCCAATACGAAGCATGCCTTCTGAACAGATACTCTAGCGTAAGATAACTTTGCTGAAGGCCTGGTATCTTTATTTTCATTTCTCTGTCTCTTAATCTGGCTTCTATGTCCCTTAGCCATGAATAAAACCTCCTTTCTTCATTTCCCCTTAGCGCCTGGTCTTCTTCTCGTCCTTGCCATGGCCTCTGTAGGTTCTGGTGGCAACGAATTCTCCAAGCTTGTGGCCTACCATATCCTCGGTAACATATACCGGAACATGTTTTCTGCCGTCATGAACTGCGATTGTATGTCCAACCATCTGCGGGAAAATGGTAGAACGGCGGGACCAGGTCTTGATTACCTGTTTCTGCCCGGAAGCGTTCATCTCATCTACCTTCTTTAATAAATGAGCGTCTGCAAATGGTCCTTTTTTCAGTGAGCGAGCCATTGGTTTACCTCCTTCTTAATCGATTACTTAATGGTCTTGCCGTCGCGTCTTCTTACGATCAGCTTGTTGGACTGCTTATTCTTCTTTCTGGTCTTCAGACCAAGGGCGGGTTTGCCCCAAGGAGTGCAGGGACCGGGACGTCCGATACCAGCCTTGCCTTCACCACCGCCGTGAGGATGGTCGTTGGGGTTCATAACGGAACCGCGGACTGTGGGACGGATGCCCATATGACGCTTGCGTCCTGCTTTACCAATGTTGATCAGGGAATGTTCTCCGTTTCCGACAACGCCGATGGTGGCGCGGCAGATGATGGGAACCATTCTCATTTCGCCGGAAGGAAGTCTCAGAGTTGCGTATTTGCCTTCCTTCGCCATGAGCTGCGCGCTTACGCCTGCGGAACGGACCATCTGTCCGCCTGCGCCGGGATACAGCTCAACGTTGTGTACCTGAGCACCGATCGGGATATCTTTGAGCTCCAGGCAGTTGCCGATTCTTGCTTCAGCATGCTCTCCGCTCATAACCTTCATGCCGTCTTTCAGGCCCTCGGGTGCCAGGATATATGCCTTCTCGCCGTCTGCGTAGCAGATCAGCGCGATGTTTGCGCTTCTGTTGGGATCGTACTCGATTCCGATCACGGTTGCGGGAATCCCGTCTTTTCTTCTCTTGAAATCGATGATTCTGTATTTTCTTCTGGAACCGCCTCCGCGGTGTCTTACTGTAATCTTGCCCTGATTGTTGCGGCCGGAATTTTTCTTCAGAGAAACTACCAGAGACTTCTCAGGAGTGGTCTTGGTAATTTCAGAGAAATCAGAGCCGGTCATATTTCTTCTGGAAGGTGTATAGGGATTGTAAGTTTTAATTCCCATTTCCTTACTCCTTTCTGCTGTACAACTCTGTCGAGTGTGTTTTTATCACGGCATAAGGTTCGCCGTATAGGTTCTAACGTCTGTCCCGCGCCGGCATCACCGGCCGGCGGTTTTTACAGACCCTCAAAAATCTCAATATCCGCGCTGTCCGCTGTCAGCTTTACGACTGCCTTCTTGGTAGCGGCTGTCTTGCCCACTGTACGGCCTCTTCTGCGCTCTTTGCCTTCACGGTTCATCGTGTTCACGGAGGCGACCTTTACGCCGGAGAACATCTTCTCAACCGCTTCCTTGATCATGGTCTTGTTCGCATCCACATGCACCAGGAATGTGTACTTCTTCTCAGACATCTGATTCATGGACTTCTCTGTGATGACAGGCTTCAGGATTACATCATAGTACTTAATATCAGCCATTATGCGTACACCTCCTCAATCATTCTCACAGCCGCCTTTGTTGTGACCACTGTGTTGTACTTCAGGATATCATATACGTTGATCGTGGAGGTCAGAGCGGTCTTAACGCCCGCGATGTTGGCCGCGGATTTGATCACCTTCTCATCCTTCTCGTCCATAACCACGAGAGCCTTCTCCACTTTCAGGTTGTCAAGAACTGCCTTCATGGCCTTTGTCTTGAACTCATCGAGCTTCAGCTCATCCAGAACGATGAATTTGTTCTCAGCGACTCTGGATGTCAGAACAGACTTCAGAGCCAGCTTTCTCTCTTTTCTGTTGAGTCTGATCGTATAATCTCTGGGCTTTACGGCAAATACCATTCCGCCGCCGGTCCACTGGGGAGCTCTTGTTGATCCCTGTCTCGCATGACCGGTCCCCTTCTGTCTCCAGGGCTTCTTTCCGCCGCCGCTCACTTCAGAACGGGTCCTGGCGCTCTGTGTTCCCTGACGCTTGTTTGCCAGCTGGCTTACCACAGCCAAGTGTACCAGATGCTCATTCACTTCAACACCGAACACGGTATCGCTGAGCTCTAATGTGCCAACTGTATTGCCTTCCATATTGTAAACAGATACGTTTGCCATCTGTGTGTTCCTCCTTTCCAAGCAAAAACATTAAACCGTTTTTACAGTTTCCTTGATCGTTACCAGGCACTTCTTAGGTCCGGGTACAGCACCCTTCACCAGCAGAATGTTGTTCTCTGCGTCCACGCGGACAACCTCAAGATTCTGAATGGTGATTCTCTTGTTGCCCATCTGTCCGGGCATCTTCTTTCCCTTGAATACCTTGCTGGGATCAGATGCAGCGCCGTTGGAACCTGCATGACGGTGGAACTTGGAACCGTGTGCCATAGGTCCTCTGTGCTGTCCGTGACGCTTGATCGCGCCCTGGAAGCCCTTACCTTTGGAGATCGCGGTGGCGTCTACCTTGTCGCCCGCCTCGAAAATGTCAGCCTTGATCTCGTCTGCCACCTTATAATCTGCCGCGTTCTCAAACTTGAACTCTCTGATATATCTCTTGCAGGATACGCCCGCCTTGTCAAACACACCCTTGACAGGCTTGCTTACGAGCTTTTCCCTCTTGTCGGCGAAGCCAACCTGAACTGCAGCATAACCGTCGTTCTCAACCGTCTTCACCTGAGTCACAACGCAGGGGCCGGCCTGAAGTACAGTTACGGGAATGAGCGCGCCTTCATCTGTGAAGACCTGGGTCATTCCGATTTTTGTTGCTAAAATCGCTTTCTTCATTCTTTTACCTCCTGTTAATCTACAGCGGATTACCACTGGCGCTCGCGCCGGGCAATCATCCTAGAACAGTCAGATATAAGTGGAACTTACCGTTGCTTCTATATCATAAACCAATTCAGGATTTTTCTCTTTTTCTTATTTGGACTTCATTCTGATGTTAATCTGAACACCTGCAGGCATTTCCACTTTGGAAAGAGCATCCACAGTCTTCTGTGTGGGCGCTTTGATGTCAATGAGTCTCTTGTGTGTTCTCTGCTCGAACTGCTCTCTGGAATCTTTGTACTTGTGTACGGCACGGAGAATGGTCACAACCTCTTTCTTCGTGGGCAGCGGCACAGGTCCGCTCACCTGAGATCCGGTTTTCTTTACAGTTTCGATGATTTTTCCGGCTGACTGATCTACCAGCTGATGATCATAAGCCTTCAGAGTGATTCTCATTACTTGACTTGCCATAAAAAAAGTCGCCTCCTTTTCGCACTTTTCAATGTAAGTACGACAAGCGGTGACTGTACACTCTCCCGTGTGTATCCTATAACCACACACGTCATTTCTACCTCTTTACTTTGTAGATGATTCGTTTTGTACAGTGACTTGTCGCCAGTTTCCTAACTTGACATTCGCTCCACGGAAAAACCTGCCACATCAGGGCAGCAACCTCACGCTTCATCGCTATCATGTCACAGCATTTAGTATTATACAGGAACCATCTGCAAATTGCAAGGACTTTTTTATTGTTCTTTTTCTCATACAATTCTGCTCTCTGCCCCTTCCCTGACCCTGCCGCAGCCCGGACCAGGCAGAAGCTCAACGCCGTCCCCGCCGGTCCATACCGCGTTCCCGGATCCAGGATGCCATTCTGCCTGAAACAGATCTGATCATGCCGATCAAAAAAGCCAGGACCCCCACCGGAATCAACAGCATGACGGCCACGGCAAATCCCGCGCCTGTTATCACATCTCCTGCTGCCCGCGTCAATTTTTGCTTTCTTCTGTTTCTGGTCACTTTTATCTTCCTGATTCTGTTTTCCGCCATGTCCGTTTTTCTCCTGTGCCATAATCTTCATATATAATAGGAAGAACTTCACTTTCTGTCTGCTGCCCTATTCTAACAGAAAAGAGGAATGCTCCGCCATCGAATGGCCTTACATTCCTCCTGCCACTTCTTACACTTTTGTAAGAATCCGGTCTTTATCCGCATTCTATCGTCAGAACCATGTCCTCTGTCCGCTGTTCCCAGAATACCGGCTGCCAGCATACCTCCCGCACCGGTTCAAAATGCAGAGAGGAAAACGCTCTGTGAACCAGGGCTGTTTTTTCTCCGGTCTTTCCTGCCACGAAAAAGCTCACAGGCCCATCCGCGCCTCCTATGACAGCGATCCCCGCCGCGGAAGTCCCTCCTCCGGCCGTTTTCAGTTCATCAGAGGAACTGCAGTCCCTCAGACGGAATTCATCGTCAGAGAGCTCCGGTTCCAGACGATATGTCATCTGTATAAAACAGCGCGGAAATCGTTCCTCCGGAATATCCATTCCGGAAAACAGATCTTCCGCGAGACTGTCCTGAGAAAAGTCTTCCACCGTCAGCAGATATGTCCGCCCCGTTCCCGGATGAACGATCTGTTTTCTGACACCCTTTTCCGATACGCAGAAACGCTCTGCCCTCACCGTTTTCTTCTCCTCCGAAAGAGTCAGCTCCAATACCAGCGGAAGCGCGTCCGTTTCCCTGTCCCAGGCAAAATGCGAGCGCGCGATCATCCAGCAGGCGTCCCCGTCCAGTCCGTAATGCGCCGCGGCATGCAGCGCTTCCTGGTCTCCGATCTCATCCGCTCCGTACAGCAGCGCGCAGGGATTGATGCAGGCAGTGCATGAGCTCTCCATCCGGACCGGTCTGCCGTCTACCTGAAGCGACAGCCTGATATCCCACCTCAGCGGATGTTCCTCCCCGGCCTGATCCAGCTCCGCGTCAGTCAGTTCTGTTTCTTTCTCTCCTCCCGCCAGCCAGCGGTTCAGAAACCGCCGCATTTCTTTTTGCTCCACTCTTTTGCACAGGTCCAGTGTCAGCCCCTTCTCACAGACATAGACGGCAGCCGCTTCCCATTCGTGACCGCCCCATAAAAATTTCTTTCCAAGTCTGATTTCCCTGGAAGGCTCTCCGCCTTTTTCTGATTCCCAGAAATTCCTGCCGTAAAATACCTTCCATTCCGCTTCCCCGCAGCCGCTCATAAAACCTCCTCGTTTTCCTGTTCAAAGCTGAATTCCCATGATTTCCAAGCTCCATACCCGGCTCTTTTAGCGGCCCTCGATCAGCCGGCCCCTCAGCCGCAGGATCAGGATCCCCGTCAGCAGGCTGAAAATCATTGTTGCCAGACTCTGTATAAACAGATCCAGGCTCCAGAAAGACCCCAGGCCTCCGATCAGCTGCACCGAGGCGCTGAAACATTCAAACAGCATGAATACCGCCACGGCAAAATTGACCACTGCCGCGAAAACGGACAGTTTTTTATGAGGCCAGCCGGTCCGGCAGATATGAATGGCGGCGCCGACGTTCCGGATCATCCCGGCCATATAAACCAGCAGAACAACCAGGACCACGATCACAACTCCCGCAAAGACCGGAAGCAGGATCCTGGCTGTCTCAGCATCCAGCCTGTATCCGTACATCCAGAACGCGTAGCTCAGATAACCGTTCATTCCCCAGCGCGCGCCTGCCATGATGAGAAGCGCCGCGATCAGAACACCTGCGGCGCATCCCAGCGTCAGCAGCACGATCAGAGTCCCTCTGATCAGAGACAATCCCCCGCCCGCCGGCGCTCCTTCCCTTCTGCAGCCCGCGTAAAACTGCCAGAGGCCAACGCCGATCAGCAGCAGCAGAAAAAAAGACAGAACAGACACGACGGTTCCGGCCAGCTCACCAGCCACATCATGCCACAGCGAGGCCGCTCCCATTCTCCCGACTGTGATCTGCCAGGCATAAGCTGCCAGCGAAACCGTGTAGGCAACGGCCGCTCCCAGAAAGCAGCCAGATCCTCCGCATTCCTTCAAAGCATTCTGCCCCGGCGTCATTCCGTTGTAATATTCCATACGCCTTTCCCCCTTCTTTTCTGATATCCATATGCTTTTATTATAAAATGACTTTCCCCACGGTTCAACAACAATATTGTTTTTCCGTCAGGCCGCATGCAGACATGCTTCTTCCGGGACTGCCGCCTGCCGGAAACGCTTGACACACCCGGAAGAGAAACGATAAAATAGCAAAAGACATACACCTGACATATGGCTTCAGAAAATCAAAACAGTCAGACAAAAAGGGGGCTCAGCATGGCGATCACCGTCAAAAAACTGGTAAAAGACGCGCAAAAATCATACAAAATGAAACTGCTCGCGGGAGAAAGCGGTATGAACCGGCTGGTCCAGTGGGCCCATATAGTAGAAGATCCGGACGTCTGCTTCTTTCTGCGCGGCCAGGAGATCATCTTTACTGTAGGCATTATGAACCGGGATGAAGGCTGGCTCCTGAAGTTTGCCCGGAATCTGTACACCACGGGTGTCAGCGCCTTTGTGGTGAATCTCGGGCCTCACACCAAAACGGTCCCGGAGGAAGTGATTTCCTTCTGCGACCAGGTCAGCATGCCGCTTTTTACCGTTCCCTGGGAAATCCGGCTGGTAGACATGACGCGGGATTTCTGCTATAAGATCATGACAGAGGCCAACATCGAAGACAGCATCGTTACCACAATCCAAAACCTTATTTTCAAGGTAGGAGATCCGGAAACCCAGATTCTGCAGATGGAGCGCTACGGCTACCGGAAGGACAGCCGTTTTCTGTTTATCTGCATTTCTCTGGATGAAGAGCCGGGAACCAAACCATATGAATCTCACATGCAGGACCTGAAGCGGAACGCCGAATGGATCGCCCGCGGGATCCGCGATCTGTACATCTCATTTGAATACCAGAACAAACTGATCCTGACTCTGGTCGAATACACGGATGATGAAGTCAGACAGTTTACAGACGAATTCATCCGGATCATCACCCACAGGCAGATGGAGACCCGGGTGCATATGGGCCTGAGCTCCAATATATCAGGCGTCACCTCTCAGGACCAGAATTTTCAGAACGCGTTTATGACCAGCGAGCTGGCGCAGAAGCGTCATGAACTGCTTCTGCAGTACGACAATCTGGACGTTCATAAATTTATCATGTCCGTTCCGGACAGAAGGATCCTGCAGGAATATTATGACAGGACCCTCGGAAAGCTGGACGCTTACGACGAGGAAAACGGCACAAATCTGACAGAATTTCTCCGGATCTATCTGGAAAACAACGCCAGCCCCCAGCTGGTAAGTGAAAAACAGTACATTCACCGGAACACCGTGAACAACATGCTGCGGAAGATTGAAAAAATCGTAGGACTGAGTCTGAACGATCTGGAGGGCAAGGTCAAATATTTTATCGCGTATTATATTTC
Source organism: Candidatus Paralachnospira caecorum (assembly GCA_904379015.1). Classification (GTDB taxonomy): domain Bacteria; phylum Bacillota; class Clostridia; order Lachnospirales; family Lachnospiraceae; genus Lientehia; species Lientehia caecorum. The sequence goes on from CAJFHG010000008.1 coordinate 50,130, forward strand.
GGATATCCTGTAACCGGCTGGTCTTATGCAGATGTACAAATAAATCTGGGCATCCGTCCGTTGTAAACCGGAAACCGGCGCACTATAATGCAGACATAAGAACTACAGGCAAAGGAGCTGTTCTGAGGAACGGCTCCTTTTCTGATGAATGAAAAAACGGGAGGAGATTGCCATGACAGGAGACAACATCAAAACAGCGTTAAAGACGTACAATCTGCAGTCCTGGAGCAAGCAGAAAGGACTGGATCCCATCTGTGTGGAGAAAGCGGAAGGCATTTATTTCTGGGATTACGAAGGAAACCGGTATACCGATATGTCGTCCCAGCTGGTCAACATGAATCTGGGCTTCGGCAACAAGGCCATCGGCGACGCGATCAAACGCCAGGTGGATCAGTACTGCTTTGTAGGTCCCTCCTACGGCGCCGCTTCCAGAGCTGAACTGGCAGAAAAAATCATCAGTCTGATGCCGGACAACATGGGAAAAGTATTCTTCACCAATGCCGGCGCCGACGCCAATGAAAACGCGGTGAAGATCGCCAGAATGTTCACCGGCAGGAATAAAATCTTCAGCCGCTACAGAAGTTATCACGGCTCCAGCTTCGGCGCCGGCAATCTGACCGGAGAACCCCGGAGATACGCGCTGGAACCGGGCATTCCGGGATTTGTGAAATTTTTTGACCCCTATGTGTACAGAGAGGCCATTCCCTTTGAATCGGAGGAAGCCGCCACCCGCTATTACCTGGCAAAGCTGGAAGAACAGATCCAGTATGAGGGTCCTGATCAGATCGCCGCGATCGTGATGGAAACCGTTACCGGTTCCAACGGCGTGATCATCCCGCCGAAGGGCTATCTGCCGGGTGTCCGGGCCCTCTGCGACAAATACGGAATCCTGATGATCTGCGACGAAGTTATGACCGGATGGGGGAGGACAGGGGAAATGTTCTGCTTCATGAATTTTGACGTAAAACCGGATATCGTAACCTTCGCCAAAGGCGTGACCTGCGGTTATGTACCCCTGGGCGGCGTAGTAGTGAGCAGCCAGATCGCGGAATATTTTGACGATCACGTACTGTCCTGCGGCCTGACCTACAGCGGTCATCCCCTGGCCTGCGCGGCGGGCGTTGCCTGCGTCAATTATTATGAAGAAGCCAACATCATCCCCCATGTGAAAGAAATGGGCAAAGTACTCAGCGCCAGGCTGGAAGCATTCAAAACCGCCCATGCCTGTGTGGGAGATGTGCGCTGCATCGGCCTGTTCTCCGCCATCGAATTCGTGAAAAATAAATCCACCAAAGAACCGCTGGTACCCTACGGCAGAGATCCCAAAGGAACCATGGGCATGATCATCGGTCTCTTAAAAGAACGCCGTTTCATGACCTACTCCCATGAAAATATGATCCTGATCGCTCCGCCTCTGATCATCACAGAAGAGCAGCTCACAGAAGAGCTGGAAAAGGTGGAGGAAGTACTGACCATCGTGGACAGCAGACTGGAGGAACTGGCATAAGGAGGCGTATTATGGCATATCAATTTACTGTGCCCGGAAAAACTCTGATCGGCCCCGGCGCTCTGGCGCTGGCCGAAAACGCGGTCAGGGAGCTTGGAACCAAGGCCCTGATCGTGACCGGCAGGCATGTCTCCCAAAACGGGATCGTCAAAACGCTTGCCGATCATCTGGATCACTGGCAGATCCGGTACGAGATCTTCAGCGGCATCACAGGAGAACCTTCCGATGAAATGATCCGCGCAGGCATCCGCGCCTATGAAGCGTCTTCCTGCGACTTTCTCATCGGCATCGGAGGCGGAAGTCCCCTGGACTCCGCCAAGGCCATCGCCGCTTTTTCTGTGCTGAAATGTTCTCCCGCAGAGCTTATGGGAAAGGAAATCCAGGGAAAATTTCCGCCCACAGTCCTGATTCCCACCACGGCGGGAACCGGATCTGAGACAACCAAATTCACCATCATCACCGACACCCGGAAGAATGTGAAAATGCTGCTGAAGGGCGACTGTCTGCTTCCGGAAGTCGCCATTATAGACCCGGAGCTGACTCTGTCCGCTCCCCGGTCCATCACGGCGGCTACAGGCATGGACGCGCTTACCCACGCGGTGGAATCCTATACCTCCAGAAAGGCGAACCCGGTGACCGACCTGTTTGCCGTTTCTGCCGTAAAACGCATATTCCGGTATCTTCCCGCGGCCTTCCAGGACGGTTCAGATAAAAAGGCCAGAGAAGAGATGGCCCTGGCCGCTTATGAAGCCGGAATCTGCATCAACAACGCCTCCGTTACCCTTGTTCACGGCATGAGCCGACCCATCGGCGCCCTCTTTCACGTTCCCCACGGTATTTCCAACGCGATGCTGATCCGGGAATGTCTGGCCTTCGCCATAGACGGATGTCCGGAACGATTCGCGGCTCTGGCAAGGGCAGCCGGCGCGGCGGATGAGCAGACGCCGGACCGGACAGCCGCGCTCCGGTTCCTGGACGCGCTGGAAACGCTTTGCGAAGCGCTTCAGATCCCGACCCTGGAAACATACGGGATCGACCGGAAGGAGTTTGAGGCAGCTATGGATAAAATGGCCGCGGACGCACTGGAAAGCGGCAGTCCGGCCAATACGATCCGGGAAGTGACAAAAGAAGATATCCTGTCGATTTACAGAAAACTCTGGTAATCATCAGGAATTCCGCACAATTTCAGAGGACAGCATTGTGCATTTGCACATAATTTAATGTTTATAAGAACATTGTATCTGCCAGTTGACACTGATAGAATGGATACCATCAATCAACAACAGCAGCAAACGAAAAAGCGCCGCGGTTTCCCACAGCAGGAACCAGGCATCCATAACCTGCGGTTTCAAAGGCAAAGGAGCTTTTACAGAACATGTAAAGGCTCTTTTTTTATTCAGGAAAAGAAGGTGGATAATATGCAGACATATGTGGTGACAATCGCCAGAGGCTTCGGCAGCGGCGGCAAGGAGATCGGCGTAAAGCTGAGCCAGAGACTGGGTATTCCCTGTTATGAACAGCAGATCCTGAGAATGGCCTCCGAGTCCAGCGGAATCAGTGAAAACCTGTTCAATCTGGCGGATGAGAAGGTCGACAGACTGACCAAGCTGAAGGGACTTCCCTTTAACTATGTGGTGGAACCCTCCGACAAGCGCTTCGTTTCCAATAACAACCTGTTCAACATCCAGAGCGAGATCATCCGAAAGCTGGCAGGAGAACGGTCCTTTATCATCATCGGGAAATGCGCCGACTATGTTCTGAAAGATTTCTGCAATGTGGTCAGCTTCTACATCGAAGCGCCCCGGGCCGACTGTGTGGCCTCGATCATCAAAAAGATGGGGGTATCAGAGGAAGAAGCCCACCGGCTGATCACGCGGACAGACAAATACAGGGCAGATTATTATAAATACTACACCCACGGGAATTACTGGACCAATCCCGTCAATTACGACATGACGCTGAACAGCGCGCGCGTCGGAAGAGACCGCTGCGTCGACGTCATGGAAAACTATATCAAAGTGAAATTTGGTCTCTAGCCATTTCACCAAATTCAAAATAGATAGAGGAGGATGGATTATGAAAAAAAAATTCAGAAAAACAGCGGCTTTATTCATGACACTGGCACTGACCGCCGGTATGCTGGCAGGCTGCGGCGGAGACACAGGCTCAGGCGACAGCACATCTGCTTCGTCCGGCAGCGGCACCCAGTCGGCCGACTCCGGTGATTTTGACGGAACCATTCTGATCGCCGGCATCGCCCCCCTCACCGGCAGCCTTGCCAGCTGGGGCGAGGGCGCGCAGAACGGCTACAATCTTGCGATCCAGCAGGTCAATGAGGCCGGCGGCGTGGAGATCGACGGACAGTCCTACCAGCTGGAATCCGCTGTATTCGCCGATGACAGATCCGATGCCACAGAAGCGGTCAGCGCCTACAACAACTGTGTTTCCTACGATATCAGCGCCGTGATCGGTTCCTGTTCTTCCAGCTGTACCCTTTCCTTTGTGGAAACAGCCCAGGAAAATGGAATGCTGGTGATCACCCCGTATTCCACCAATGCCACCATCTGCAGCACCGGCGACTATATTTTCAGGACCTGCTTCTCGGACGCCGACCAGGGACCCACACTGGCGCAGCTGGCCACAGAGGAATTCGGCGCGACCAACATTGCCATCATCGCCGCAGAGGATTCTGACTACTGCGCCGGCCTCGCGGAGGCCATGGAAGCCGCTCTCGACGAAATGGGCGTTGCCTATGAGCATTATGGGTGCGCCACTACCGACACAGACTATACAGCGCAGATTTTTGAAGCGATCAACCAGGGCGCGGACGCGCTGATCTACCCCAACAACTATGACACCGTCCCCAACTTTGTACAGCAGGCAAGAGACGCGGGCTATGACGGCCCCATCCTCGGAGGCGATGCCTGGGACGGTACGGACGTGACCGGCTATGAAGATAAATTTGACAACTGTTATTATCTGGCGCACCTGGATCTGTCCGCGGACACAGAAGCCGTCCAGAATTACGTAAGCGCTTATGAGGCAGAATACGGAGACAGCGGTCTGAGCGCGGTATCCTCCCTGTATTATGACACAGTCATGATGCTGGTGCAGGCCATGGAAGAAGCGAACAGCTATGATCCGGCAGTGGTAAAAGACGCTCTGAGCAATATTACCTATGAAAGTATGGGCGGCACCATCACCTACGATGAAAACGGAGACGCCGTCAAGCCCTTTACCATTGAAACCTTTGAGAACGGAGTCCTCACCTATTATGGCTCCTTCTGAATCTCGCAGTACAGGCGGCCGGAGATTTCCCGCCGGATATCCCGGCCGCTCCTTTTTATTATAGAAAGCGGTGAAAATTATGACCAGATTGATACAGAGTCTGATGTACGGATTGAATCTGGGCTCCGTATACGCGCTGACAGCCCTCGGCTATACTATGGTATATGGAATCATTCGGATGATCAATTTCGCCCACGGCGATTTCATCATGGTAGGCGGTTTTACTCTGTTCTATACCATCCCGGTTATGAACAGCCTGGGACTTCCTCCCTGGTTCGCCGTATTCGCGGCTATCATTGTGTGCGTTTTCGTCGGCGTTCTGACAGAACAGATCGCTTACAAGCCGGTGAGGGGACAGAGCTCCACCACAGCCCTCATCACAGCTCTGGGCATGAGCCTTGTTCTGGAGAACGGAGCCCTGGTGCTCTTCGGCTCTTCTCCGAGAAACGTACCTCCCATGTTTTCCCTGCCTACGATCACCCTGTTCGGCGCCAGCGTATCCGGACAGACGCTGCTGACACTGGGAATCGGCATCATTGTCATGCTTGTCCTGTCCCTGTTTATCAAATACACCAAGCTCGGAAAAGCCATGCGGGCTGTTCCCGAGGACAAAACGGCATCTACGCTTGTGGGGATCAACGTCAATAAGATCATCACCATCACCTTTGCCATCGGTTCCGGCCTGGCCGCAGTCGCGTCCATGATGTACACCACCTCTTACGTGAGCATCAAAAATGAGCTGGGCATCACGCTGGGCCTGAAAGCCTTTGTGGCAGCGGTCTTCGGCGGGATCGGAAGCGTTACCGGCGCCATGGCAGGCGGCCTCCTGCTGGGCATCATCGAAAATCTGGTCAAGGTATACATGCTGCCCGGCGCTTATGAAGCAGTGACCTATATGATCCTGATCATCGTCCTTTTGGTGCGTCCCACCGGCCTGTTCGGAAAAGCCGTCAGCGAAAAAGTATAACAGAAGGGAGAGATCTATATGCCAGGAATTATGAAGAAAAGATATCTGATCACATTTGCGTCGGTCGTGCTCCTCTTTCTGCTCCTTTGTCTTCTGTTTGACGCCGGACTGCTGGGAAGAAGATCCGATTACTTCAACGGACTGCTGACCGTCGGCATGTTCTACATCATCGTAGTCTGCTCACTGAATCTGCTGACCGGCTATATGGGAGAATTTTCCCTGGGGCAGGCAGGGTTTATGGCCATCGGTGCATACTCCTCGGCAATCGTCACCACACTGATCTCCGACGCGGTATCTCTGCCCGCAATTGTCCTGTATCTGATCGCCGTCATCGTGGGCGCGCTGGTCTCAGCTGTCATTGGCTTACTGGTAGGGATCCCCGCTCTGAGACTGAGCGGCGACTATCTCTGCATCGTTACAGTAGCCGTAGCCGAGATCGTAAGGGTCATCCTGAGCAATGTCGGTATCCCGGCCATCACAGGCTCCGCAACTTTCGGGAAATCCTTTGCGGGCATCGCCCATGTATCCGATTATCATTATGTGTACATCACAACTGTCATCTGCGTCGCGGTCATGTACTGCTACATCCGTTCCCGGTACGGAAGAGCCCTGATCGCGATCCGCGAAGACCGGATCGCCGCGGCGGCGTCGGGCATCAATGTCACCCGGACCAAAGTGCTGACCTTCACCATATCGGCAGCCTTCGCGGGAATCGCGGGCGCCGTCTATGCGCATTACATCACCACGCTGGTGCCCACTTATTTTAATTTTTCCAAGTCTTCTGAGTTCCTCGCCATCGTGATCCTGGGCGGAAGCGGCTCTATGACCGGATCTGTAGTGGCAGCCCTGATCCTTTCGGCGCTTCCTCAGCTGATCTCCTATGTCGTTCCGGCTTTCGTCAGCTACAGAATGCTGATCTACGCGGTCATCCTGGTTGTTGTCATGATCTTTCGTCCGGGCGGCCTGTTCGGAAGACGGGAATTCTCCATGGCAGGCACCCTGGAGAAACTGACATCCAGGAGAAAACAGCAGGCTGCCTGAGACAGAAATCAAACGACAAAAACAGAACGCAATCGTAATCCGAAGAGAGGTGGCAGTATGACAGAGGAAAAAATACCTGTACTGGAAACAAAGAGCCTGGGCATCCAGTTCGGCGGCCTCAAGGCAGTCAATGACGTTAACATCAAGGTTTACAAAGGCGAGCTGGTGGGACTGATCGGCCCCAACGGTGCGGGAAAAACAACCATTTTCAACCTGATCACAGGCATATACAAACCGACTTCCGGCAGCTATCTGCTGTGCGGAAAGAAAATGAACGGCCTGAAAACCCACCAGGTAGTCAAGGAAGGGATCGCCAGAACCTTCCAGAACATCCGGCTGTTCAAAAAAATGACCGTTCTTGACAATGTGCGCATCGCCTTCAACAAAAATATGAAGGCCAGCCTGCTGCAGTCTGTTTTCCGCACGCCCTATTTCTGGAAAGAAGAGGCGGAGACGAAAGAAAAAGCTATGGAGCTTTTAAAGCTCTTTAAGCTTGAATCATTCGCGGACCAGTATGCGGAAAATCTTCCATACGGGAAGCAGCGTCTGCTGGAGATTGCCCGGGCACTGGCCACGGACATGAAGCTTCTGCTCCTGGATGAGCCTGCCGCAGGCATGAACCCTGTGGAGACCGCGGAGCTGAAGGAATCCATCAAAATGCTCCGGCAGAAATTCGGCATTCCGATCCTGCTGATCGAACATGACATGAGTCTTGTCATGAGCATCTGCGAGCGGATCTACGTGCTCAATTTCGGTGAGGTCCTGACATCCGGGGTTCCTTCCGAAATCGCTGTGAATCCGGATGTGATCGCGGCCTATCTTGGAGAAGAAGAGGAAGGGGATGATTCTGATGCTTAAAGTGGAAAATCTCAACGTGCATTACGGCGTGATCCATGCCATCGAGGATGTCAGCATCGAGGTGAACGACGGCGAGATCGTCACCCTGATCGGGGCCAACGGCGCGGGAAAAACAACGATCCTGCATACCATCACAGGCCTGAAAAAAGCGACCAGCGGTTCCGTAACCTGGGACGGCACGGACCTGCTGAAGGAAGAACCCAGCAGGATCGTCGCCCATGGAATCGCCCATGTTCCCGAGGGACGCCATGTTTTCGTCAATATGACCGTGCGCGAAAACCTGGAAATGGGCGCCTATATGTATAAAAGAAAGGATAAAGACAGGATCGCGGAGCGGCTGGACGATGTGTTCCGGAAATTTCCCCGATTGAAAGAGCGCCAGATCCAGCTGGCCGGCACCCTGTCAGGGGGCGAACAGCAGATGTTGGCAGTGGGCCGGGCCCTGATGTCCAATCCCCGGATCATCCTGATGGATGAGCCTTCCATGGGACTTTCTCCCCTGCTGGTCCAGGAAATCTTTAAGATCATCAAAGAGATCAACGCTCAGGGGATCATGGTGCTTCTGGTCGAGCAGAACGCCAAGATGGCTCTGAAGGCCGCGGACCGGGCCTATGTCCTGGAGACCGGCCGGATCAAGCTGTCCGGCAGCGCCAGAGATCTTTTGCATAACGACGAAGTACGAAAAGCCTACCTGGGCGCCTGACGGCGCCCTTTTATACGTCTGTCTTTACGGATGGCTCCAGATTGATTTCAATCCCCGTTTCCTTCAGACCCACGGCATCCGGAAAATTTTTCAGTTCTTGCGCATCTGCAGGGAATGGTCTATAATTGAGCCTGATACACAAACCGGAAAACAGAAAGGAACTGAAGCCATGTGGTCTGCCGATAAATGGAACGATTATGAAATACTGGACACTTCAAAGGGGGAAAAGCTGGAACGCTGGGGCGAATTCATCCTGGTACGCCCGGATCCCCAGGTGATCTGGGACACGCCCCGCCGGCATGTCGGATGGAAAAAAAAGAACGGCCATTACCACCGGAGCAGCCGGGGCGGCGGCCAGTGGGAATTTTTTAACCTGCCTGAGCAGTGGAGCATCTGCTATCAGCCTCTGAAGCTCACATTTAACCTGAAGCCCTTCAGTTTCAAGCATACCGGTCTTTTTCCCGAACAGGCCGTGAACTGGGACTGGTTTTCAGAGAAAATAAAAAAGGCCGGACGGCCTGTGAAGGTTCTGAATCTATTTGCCTATACAGGCGGCGCGACCCTGGCAGCCGCAGCTGCCGGCGCCCAGGTCACCCATGTGGACGCCTCCAGAGGCATGGTCACCTGGGCCAGAGAAAACGCCAGATCCTCCGGTCTGGGCGAGGCGCCCATCCGCTGGATCGTGGACGACTGCGTCAAGTTCGTGGAACGGGAAATCCGCCGCGGAAATCACTATGACGGGATCATCATGGATCCGCCTTCCTACGGACGGGGGCCCAAAGGCGAAATCTGGAAAATCGAGGATGCCATCTATCCCCTTGTGGTCCTGTGCGGAAAGCTGCTGTCCAAAGATCCTCTTTTTTTCCTGATCAACTCCTACACCACCGGACTGGCTCCCTCCGTTCTTTCCTACATGCTGGGGCTTGTCATGAGGCTGCACGGCGGAACGATCGCCGCCGAGGAAGTAGGACTCCCGGTCTCAGAAAGCGGTCTGATCCTGCCCTGCGGCGCCTCCGGGAGATGGGAAAGCCGCTGATGCCGGTCAATAGCAGAGAGAAATGACGACCGGCACAAAAGCGGAGCAGATCATCCCGTTCAGCACGGCAAACACCACCGTTTCCTCGTTGGTATAGCGCATCAGCATGGGCAGCGTCGTGTCCTCACTGGTGGCCGCCGCCGGAGCAATGCAGGTAAAGGAATTGAAATGCCGGGAAAGATACGGGATCATAAAAAAGGAGCCGATCTCCCGCATCAGATTGCTCAGGAAGGCGATGCTTCCCGACTCCGCCCCGGCCAGACCGCTGATCGATACGCCCGCCAGACTGTACCAACCCATTCCTCCGGCGATGGAGACGGCTTCATTGAGAGGATAATTCAGGATCAGCCTGCACAGCACCCCTCCGATCAGTGATCCTGCGATGATCCCGAAGGGAATGACCAGGATCTTCACATGATACTGACGGAGCCGGGTCAGTATCCCCTTCTGCATGCCTACGCTGATGCCCACTGAAAACATGAGAAGCCACAGCAGCTGCTGTGAATGATCGGTCAGCGCCGTCAGGAACGCGGACCGCGGGAAAGCTGCCCCGCAGCCGATTCCGAGAATCAGCGAGCCGAGCGCCAGAAACACCATGGGATCCCGTCCCGACGGCCGGCCGCCTGCGGCCTGTTTCCCGGCCCCCGCTTCTTTTCCCGTCATAAACCGTCTGGTCAGCACATAAACAACGACGATCGAGCATATCGTCGGGATCAGGAAAAATACAAAACTCTGAATACCGATCACGCCCAGCTCAGAAAAAAAATTGTCCCGGCGGCTCAGGCCGACTCCCATGGAAAAAATCAATACCAGAGTACAGGCCAGCTGTACCCGCTCGTTCATTTTTTTTCGTCCGGCGGGGAAAAAGCAGCCCGCTGCCATCCCCAAAAGCATGATCACAAGTGTTGTCATGGTCGTTCTCCTGTCTTTTCTGTTCTGTCCCGTGAATGTAATATCTCTTCTCGATAGAATGTCTCTCTTCTGTAAATCCTTCTTCATCCTGCCTGATATCAGATTCCCAGGCGGTCCCGGATCACCGTTTCCATCGCGTCCCAGTCCGGCGTACTCCCGCTCCGCTCTGTCACCTGAGCGATCTCCTCCTCCGTCATCTGCAGATCATCCCTGAGAAACGTCAGGATCTCGTCTCTGAAACCTGTCAGGATCTCTTCATTTCCTCTGGAAACTCCGTCATTGAGGGCCTCGTCGATGATGCCGCAGGCCTCCGAAGCGCCGGAAAGCGCATAGGAAATGCCGTAATAGCCGCCGGCGCCGGATTCCTCCTGCGCGGCCGCCAGTGCGTCCTTCGTATCATTCATAAATGACATCCAGCGCCACACACTGGCCACCTCCCAGTATTTCCTGTCGGCGCTGCTGTGCTGCTCCTGAGATTCATAATAATCGTACAGCTCCTGATAACTGCCGGCCTGCAGGTACTGTTCCATGGTATCCAGCGCCTCCTGCCCGACCGTCTCCGAAGCGTTCTGCGGATCGGCCTCAGAATCCGTCTCTGACCCGGACGCTGCCGGTTCCTGTCCCTGATTTCCGCCTGTCAGACTTCTGGTCATGATCAGCCGGACCGCGCCGTATACGACCAGGCACACGGCCGCCAGACAGATCAGAAAGACAACTGTACTCATTTCCTTTTTCTGTCCGCGTTTTTCACTGTTCTTCTTCTGATTCATAGCATTCTGTCCCTTTTCTTTTCTGTGCGTTCTTCAACCGTCATCTGCCGTCAGCTCAAAGTATACTAAACCGGAATGCCTTCTGTCAATTTCTGAATCGGCAGCGGCGAAAAAAAAACGTGGAAAAGCGCCGCAGGATTTTCCCGCGGCGCTTCCGGAAACTCTTCTGCTCTGCTGTTTTCTACTCTTTGTCCTGTTCTTCCTGGGGACAGATCTTTCCCTCGTTCATTTCTTCCAGAAGACAGATCGCATGATACATCCAGCGGCAGTAAGGTGTCTCAATGCCGTGCTTTTCGCCCAGGCGGATCAGATTTCCCGCCAGCAGGTCCACCTCCGTCTTCCGCTTCTGCTCGATATCCTGTCTGGTAGAAGGCACATTATAAAACGGCGCGCCGAATACACTCTTCCACTGCCGCTCCAGATCCTTCTCTGTGATCTCAACGCCGCAGGCACAGGCCACCTTTGCCGCCTCTCCGTAAACCATCCTGTACAGCTCCCTGGCATGCCCGCTCAGCTTCCAGGCTCCGTAGCAGTTCCCGATGATGGCCGACGGCAGATTCTCCGCAAGATTCGCGCAGTACTTCAGCCACATATCCCGTTTCATATCCTCCGGTACCCGGTACGGGATTCCTGCCCGTTCAAACAGATCTGCCACCGCCTGGATCCTGGGTGTGTAAGGCACCTCATTGCGCGCTTCTCCGAAACTGATCAGACCCAAACTGGGATCATACTCCACTTTATGATCCACCATACGGATCGACACCCGGGTGACACCATAGATCACCCGATCCCAGCCGTAAACCTCAGCCAGAGCCTCCTCGCTGCTGATTCCGTTCATCAGAGACAGCAGGATGGTGTTTTCCCCCACCACACATCCCAGCTGTCTGACCGCTTCTTCCATCTGGGGACCTTTGACGATCATCATCACCAGATCCACCGGCTCATGCGCTTCCTCCGGATCCACCACCTGGAAACGATAAGTCACCCCGTTGATCGTGGTTCCCTCCGTCTCCAGCCGCTTTTTCCTGCTGCCGCCCGCGATCACCATAAAATTCTCATGGCCCAGAGCCTTCTCCAGTCCCGGAGCGAGATAGGAACCGATAGAACCAAGACCGATCATTGCCGCTCTGCGAATTTCCATATTGAACCTCCCATATACATTTTATCGTTCTTTAAACAAAGGATAAAAAATAAAAAATATTGTAATACAACTATAATATACAGAATTTTTGTTGTCAACATGCCTTCTCACTTCGCAGAGAATTTTCTTTCCCACATCCGATTCCCTGTCCGTTTTCCCGCGCTTTTTCGCCCGGATTCCGGTTCCTATCTTCTCAGGCTTCTCCCATGGCCGCCCGGTAAATGGCCACCAGGTCATCCCGGCTGAGTTCCCGGATCCCGGGCAGGGTCCGGCTGCCATGTCCGGTACATTTATCGGCCATTTCCTCCAGCGCGTCCTCCGAAACGCCCAGCTGTCTCAGAGTAACGGGCATTCCCAGACTGACAAAGTAATCTTCTGTGGCCTGGATCCCGGCCATGGCTGTTTCCAGAATATTTTCAAAATTCATCTCCAGGTTCCAGACCCGCACCGCGTACTGGGCAAATCTGGAAGGCCGGCAGGCGCACACATATCTTGCCCAGGAGGGCCACAGGGCGGACAGTCCCGCCCCGTGGGCGATCTGCGGATATTTTCCGGAAAGCTCATGCTCCATCTGATGGACCTGCATCAGGAACGTGCGTCCCGCGCTGGTCAGGTCATTATGGGACAGGCTTCCGGACCACATCAGGCACGCCCTGGCCTCATAATCCCGGGGACTGGCGTCCGCGATCCGGCCCGCCTCGATCACGCTTTTCATGATCCCTTCCGCGATCCGGTCCGTCACAGACACGCCTTCGCTGTCGCCCATATACCGTTCCAGTGTATGCATGATGATATCCACGGTACCGCAGCCCGTCTGGAACTTGCTGACCGTATAGGTCAGCTCCGGGTTGCAGATGGAGAAAAGAGGACGGTGGGCAGGACTGCCGCAGCCCCGCTTCAGCCCGGTCTCCTCATTGGTGATCACGCAGGAATTGCTCATTTCGCTGCCTGTGGCGGAAAGCGTCAGGATCGTGCCTACCGGCAGCGCCTTTTCCGGCACGGCCTCCTTCATGAAATATTTCCAGACATCCACATCCGGATTGGCCACCCCGTCCGCGATGCATTTGGCGGAATCGATGACGCTTCCTCCGCCCACAGCCAGAATGAAATCCACCTGTTCCTCCCGACACAGCCTGATCCCCCGCCTTGCCATGGAAAGGGTCGGATTGGGCTGTACCCCGCCGAGAAGCACATGATCGATCTGTTCCTCTTCCAGCGCCCTGACGACTGTATCCAGAAGACCGGATTTCCTGGCGCTGTTTCCCCCGAAATGCACCAGCACCTTCTGAAATCCGTATTCTTTGATGATTTTTCCCACCTGCAGATGCGTATCCCTGCCGAAGATCATCCGTGTCGGCGCGCAGAATTCAAAGTTTTTCATAGTCTCCTCCCAATTATCCTTCTCCCGTATTCGCTGCTCCGGCTCAGATCCTTGCCACGCCGGACTTTCTGGCAGCCTCCGCCACCGCGGCCGCGACCGCAGGCCCGACTCTCTTGTCAAAGGCCCTGGGAATGATGTAGTCGGCATTCAGCTCTTCCGGCGAAATCAGACCTGCCAGCGCCTCTGCCGCCGCCATCTTCATTTCCTCGTTGATATCGCTGGCTCTCACGTCAAAAGCGCCCCTGAAAACGCCGGGGAATGCCAGCACGTTGTTGATCTGGTTGGGGAAATCGCTTCTTCCCGTGGCAACCACAGCCGCTCCTCCGGCCTTGGCATCGTCGGGGAAGATCTCCGGCGTGGGATTGGCGCAGGCGAACACCACCGCCTTTTCGTTCATGGTCTTCACCATGTCCGCAGTCACCGTACCCGGAGCGGAAACACCGATGAATACATCGGCGCCCTTCAGCATATCAGCCAGAGAGCCCGCTTTTTTCTCCAGGTTTGTCACCTTCGCCATCTCTTCCTTCACCCAGTTGAGACCCTCGCGTCCTTCATAGATCGCGCCCTTTCTGTCGCACATGGTCACGTTCCGGTATCCGGCAGACAGAAGCAGCTTCACGATGGAGATCGCCGCGGCGCCGGCGCCCGATGTCACGATCTTCACATCCTCTTTCTTCTTTCCAACCACCTTGAGGGCATTGGTGAGGCCGGCCAGCGTGATGATGGCCGTTCCGTGCTGGTCGTCGTGGAAAATGGGAATGTCGCATTTTTCCTTCAGCTTCCGCTCGATCTCGAAGCATCTGGGCGCTGAAATATCCTCCAGGTTGATGCCGCCGAAGCTGCCGGAAATGTTGTAGACTGTCTCCACAAATTCATCCACGTCCTTTGTCTTTACGCACAGCGGGAACGCGTCCACATCTCCGAAGGCTTTGAACAGCACGCATTTTCCTTCCATAACGGGCATGCCCGCCTCGGGCCCGATATCTCCCAGGCCCAGGACAGCGGAGCCGTCGGTGATCACCGCGCACAGATTGTGGCGTCTCGTCAGCTCATAGGATTTGCTGATGTCTTTCTGGATCTCCAGACAGGGCTGGGCAACGCCCGGCGTATAGGCCAGGGACAGGTCATCCTTTGTTTCAACGGGAACGGTGGCGACTACCTCGATTTTTCCCTTCCATTCTCCGTGAAGTCTCAAACTTTCTTTTGCGTAATCCATATCGCAGTATCCTCCTTCTTCAGGCGCGCGTTCAGAAAAACAGCTGCTGCGCCACAATATAAACAACAGGTATTGTAAACAGACATAAAAACATGTTCTGCAGAATGGCCAGCGATACAAACTCCTCGTCGCCGCCATAATTCTTGGCCATGACCGCGTTCATGGTGGCGGCCGGGGTCGCCGACAGGAGAATCAGCACCCGGGCAGGCTCCGCCGGCACCCCGAACAGCCAGATCACCAGGCAGGTAAGGGCCGGGAAGACCACCAGGGACAGGACCGAGATCAGATACATCTGCCAGTCCGTGAACAGCCTGCTGAATTTCACATCCGCCAGCATGATGCCCACCACGATCAGCGGCAGCGGCGTACACAGATTGCCCGCCGCCTCCAGGGTATCCTGGACAATGCCCGAGGGCTGGATCCCCGCGATGATCAGGATGACCAGCAGGAAGCTGGAGATCATGGCCGAATTGCAGAAAATTTTCTTCCACTGGATCTTATGGACGCCGGAATACAGGTAGACGCCGTAGCTCCAGTTGGTAAGATTAAACACCACTGTGCACAGAGCGGCGTAAAACAGGCTCTCCCGGCCCAGTACCGCCACACACAGAGGGAATCCCATAAAGGATATATTTTTAAAAGAAATCACGCCCTCAAAGCACCGTCTCCTGGAAGCGGGGATGCGGAAAGCCGCCCCCAGCGGCTTCGTGACAACCGCGCTGATGCAGAAACAAAGGGTATAGATCAACAGGGTCCACCCCGCGTTCGCCATGGTCTCGGCCGTCAGGGAGACCGATGCCGCCGACGACAGGATCGATCCCGGCACGCCGATCTTCAGGATCAGCTCCATACAGCCGTCCAGGGCGTTCTTCCCCAGATAACCGGTCTTCTTCCCGATATACCCCACTGCCACAAAAAACACAAACTCCGCCATCACCGTAAATCCAGACAGTACCTCAAGCATGATTGTTCAGACCCTCTCCTCTTTCCGGCAGCCGGTCCGACGCTTCATCCGATCCGTCCTCATTCAGATCCGGCAGCCTTGAATTGTTCCACATACCCGCCCGCATCATAGACGACCTCGAGAGGCTGCTCCTCCACCGTAAGGGCGGGGTTCTTCTTCGCCTCCTCAAGAAGCCGCTCTGTGATATAGAAGGTCTGCAGATGATTGGTATCCTGGATCCACATGATCCGGTATCCGGTCTCAGCGCTGGCCTCTGTAATGGTATGTAGCGCCAGCTTGAAAGCCAGACGGTCATCGGGCATGATCACCGGCAGCTTGAAGCCTGCTACGTCACAGGAGGTGATGCAGTTGGGATAAGTTTCCTCGAGATTTATTTTATCATACATTCGCTGAGGAATCACGTCCGCATTTCCGATTCCCGACGCATTGTGATGAGAATTTTCTGTCAGGTCCCGCACCACGATCCGCTCGATATTGGGTTTGGAAATCCCGTGAATGGAAGACCGCCCTGTGATGTTCGGATCCATGCCTGCGCCGGAAATATCTTTTCCCATCTGATCCACCACCAGCATATCCAGCTTTTCAAAGGGAATACAGGGAAGCTGGCGCTTGGCATCCTTTAGAAGCTCCTGCTCCCGTTTCAGAAATTCACAGGAAGCAACTGCCTCGATCCTGTAGGTGTCGTGATGTCCGTTTTCCAGAATACCGAGTCCAAAGAGAATCGGTGCTTTATCCAGAATCACCTTTCCGATCTCCACAATATTCTCCGACATCTTTAAGAACCCATTGGCATGGCAGATGGCCGCGCCCTCCTGCTTTCCGAGTCCGATCACCAGCATTTTCATCAGACCGCTCTGGATGGGGCCCTTGATGTCCGTGTGGGGCTTGATCCGGCCCACCGGAATGATCCAGTCCGCCTCTGAGGCGTTTTTGTCCAGATGCACCTCAAAGCCGTGCTCCTTCGTCTTTCCCAGACATACGGTCTCCATGGAAGAACGGATGGGGGCGCCTACATATTCCTCCGTGATTCCGTAATCATGCAGGATCTTCGTCTGGCCTTCCGCCACAGCCCCTCCGTGGCTTCCCATGGCAGGCACGATAAAGGGGACGCCGCCGGCCTGCTTCACCTCCTCCACCAGGGTTTTGATGATCAGCGCGATGTTGCTGATCTCCCGGCTCCCGGCGGTGATGGCCACCGTATCGCCCATCTGAATGGCGCTTAACGACTCCTTTCTGTGCACAGCCGCCCTGACGGCCGCCTCCACATCCCCGACCGATATGGCGGGGATCTCATAATGCACCTTATAAAACAAGGGCATTTCCTCTGCTCTGAGCAATTCTTCAAATATACTCATACTCATTCCCCCGTTTATTTCCCGATCAGATAAAGGGAAGGATCAATATCCAGCTCTCTGCAGATATTGACGATCTCATTGTAGGTCTTGTCGTTCATCTTTACCCCGTTTTCCTTCACATGCTCCATGTGGGCATAGGCCTTGTCGCCGTGGGTGTAAATCCTGGTCTCCCCGTCCGCCAGCGCGGCGTTCCGCAGTTCGTTCAGATAGCTGGTCAGATGATCCTCGATTTCCTGCCTGTCGCCGAACATGCCGTAATCGATGGCCAAAAAGCAGTGGCATACCTTGTCCACCTCCGGCTTCAGCCGGACATAATTGCTGGTGATGCCGCCGGACAGAATGCCGCACATGATTTCCACCAGAAGGGAGAGTCCGTATCCCTTGTGGCCGCCGTTGAGCTCGCCCTTGCCGCCCACCGGGAAGATCCCGCCGTAGGATTTGGCTGCCCTGATCCTCAGGAATTCGTTGGGATCATGGCTCTCCACGCCGTTGGCATCGATGAGCCACCCGGAGGGCAGCGTCTTGCCCGCCTTCGCGTACACTTCCATTTTCCCCGCGGGGACTACGCTGGTGGCCATGTCGAGATGGAAATTGTGGGGCTTCGCGGGCATGGAGACGGCAATGGGATTGGTGCCCAGCATGGGCTGCCGTCCGAAGGTGGGAACCACCAGCGCCTCCGTATTGGTCATGGACATGCCGAGCAGCCCCTGGTCCGCCGCCATTTTGGAATAGTATCCGGCGATCCCGTAATGGTTGGAATTGCGCACCAGCACCATTCCCATACCGGCCTTCTTCGCCTTGTCGATGGCCAGCTGCATGGCCTTCACCGAAACGGGCTGCCCGAAAGCGTCATGAGCGTCGATCACGGCCGAAACCGGCGTTTCCTTTACGATCTCCGGAACGGCATCCTTGTTGATCCTGCCGATCTTGATGCCGGTCACATACATGATCAGTCTCTGTACTCCGTGAGACTCGATCCCCATCCTGTCGGAGGCCAGAAGAACGTCCGCGATGGCGCCGCAGTCCTCCTCGCTGTAGCCGTAGCGTCTGAATACCTCCACTGTCAACTCATATAATTTCTGATCATCCACATATTGATAAGACATATCGATTCCTTCCTGTTTCCCTGATAAAAAGGCGCAAAAAAACTGCCGGACCTTTCGTCAGCATGCTTTTCAGCCAAACGTGTCTGCTCCAAATTCATACAGAAACGTTTCTCACAACTGACAATCCGGCAGCATCCTGTACGGGGAACACAGATCGACTGTCAAATCCCGCCGAACACTGAATCTTCCGAATAAATGTCTTTCTCCGGCCGCCTGGAAGAAGGCTTTTTCTCCGCGAGAGAGGTCTGGATCGCCTCCAGATGCCTGCGCACCTGCCTGCAGTATTCCGGATAATCCCGCTTCTCCAGGGCATCCAGGATGGCAAAATGCTCTTTGGCCGCCGCCTCTGTCACCACAGTCTCGGCAGGGCGGTTCAGATAATTGATGGTCAGGAATTTCTTCTGGACCAGTCCATAGAGCGTCTCCAGATAGCTGTTTCCGGCCGCTCCCACGATGGCGCGGTGAAACTCCCGGTCAAGCTGTCCGGCCCTCAGGTAATTTCCGTCCCTTCTGCACTGCCCGCACTCTTCGATCATCTGCCTGAGCGCCTCGCAATCCGGGCGGGCATCTCCTCCGCAGAGGATCTCCCCCGCCTTCTCCTCCATCATCACGCGGGTCGCGCACACATCCCGGATCTGCTCTATGGTCGAACAGGGAAAACGGACTCTTCCATTGGGGAGAAGCTCCACGATCTCTTCAATACACATCCGCTTGATCGCCTGCACCACCGGTGTCCTGCTCACCTCATACCGCGCCGCGATCTCCTCCACGGAGATCACCTCCCCGGCGCTCCACTGCGCGGCAATGATGCTGTCCACCATCTTATCATATATGAGCTCGTCCAAGTTGCGTTTCACCCTCATTTTACTCTCCTGCCCTGTTATACAAATCATTTATGCCTAATTATAACAAGGCTCTGCAGAAACGTCAACTTAAGCCCTGCCTGCCGTCGCCGCCGCGTCCTTCCCGGTTCCTGTCATGATACTTTCGTCTCTGTAATATTCCTTTTTATGACCTTATTTTCCGCTTTTCCGTTTTCCTTTCCCGGTCTTTTCCTAACCGCCCAGATAAGCCTTCTTGATGGTGTCTTCCTTTGCCAGCACGCTGCTCTCTCCCGTGGCAATGATGCTGCCATTCTCCATAACGTAACACCGCTGGGAAATATTCAGCGCCATGAACGCGTTCTGCTCCACGATGAGCAGCGGAATCTTCATCTCCTTATTGACCCGCACAAAAATATCAAACATGCCATCCACAATGACAGGCGCCAGTCCCAGAGACGGTTCGTCGCACATCAGAAGCTTCGGATCCGCCATCAGGCCGCGGGCGATGGCCAGCATCTGCTGCTCGCCGCCGGACAGAGATCCTGCCTTCTGCCCCGATCGTTCCTGCAGACGGGGGAACAGACCGTACATGGTTTCCAGTTTTTCCTTCATCTGCGCGCGGCTGAGCTTGTGGCTGTAGGCTCCCATCTCCAGATTTTCCAGAACAGTCATATTGGGAAAGATTTCCCGGCCCTCCGGTATCTGGATCAGCCCGCTCCGGCTGATCTGGTAATCCTTCGCCTTGGTGATGTCTTTTCCCATAAACTCGATGGTCCCGTGCTTCACCGGAACCAGGCCCGCGATGGAATTCATCAGCGTCGATTTGCCTGCTCCGTTGGAACCGATGACTGCCACGATCTCGCCCTCTCCGACTTCGATGCTGACCTGATTCAGCGCCTGAACATTGCCGTAAAAGGTATCTATATTTTTTACTTTCAGCATTTCCAACGTCCTCCTTACGGCTGATTCTTTTCTTCCGACTGATCCTTGACAAACGCGCTTCCCAGATATGCTGTGATCACTTCATCATTATTCTTGATCGCATTGGGCTCGCCCTTCGCGATCAGACGGCCGAAGCTCAGAACAGAAATATCGTCGCTGACGTTCATGACAACGTCCATATTGTGCTCGATCAGCAGGAAGGTCATGCCCTCCTCGTGGGATTTCTGGATCACGGCCACCAGCTCCGCCCTCTCGGACGGGTTCAGCCCTGCCGCCGGCTCATCGAGAAGGATCAGCTTCGGATCCGTCATCATAGCCCTGGCAATTTCAGAAATTTTCTGACGGCCGTAAGGCAGATTTTTCATAGTATGATTGCGCAGATGGTACATGCCCAGCTTATCCAGGAGATACTCTGCCTTTTCCTTCAGAAGCTTGTCTTCCTTCGCCGTTCCCCGGAAATTGAAAATTGTGTTGAGCACCCCCATTTTCGTGAGCTGGTGTCCCCCCACCATAACGTTTTCCAGGAGCGTCATGGTCTCAAACACCTTGATATTCTGGAAGGTCCTTCCGATTCCCTTTCTCGCGATCTGGTAGGTCTTCAGACCGTTGATCTTCTCCCCCATAAATTCCACCGTACCGCTGGTGAGGGGCAGCACGCCGGTGATCAGATTGACCGTGGTGGTCTTTCCGGCTCCGTTGGGTCCGATCAGCGAATGGATGGTGTTTTTCCGCACACCAATGTTGACCTTGTCCACTGCCACCAGGCCGGCGAAATGCTTCGACACATCAGTCAGCTTTAACAGAAGTTCATTCTTATCACTCATGGTTTACGCCCTCCGCCTTCCGTTTTATTTGTGTCCGCAGTCTCCTGCGCAGCCAGCTTCTTTCCTGTGACCTTCTGATACAGGAACCGTCCTCCCCGGCTGAACGCGTCGATCCATCCGTTGGGGAACAGAAGGATTCCGATAAAGATGATGCCGTAGAAGACGATCAGATAATAATCTCCCAGTCCGCGCAGCGGTTCCGGAAGGATCGTCACCACGCAGGCTCCCACGATCGCGCCGGGCGCGGAACCGAGACCGCCTACCAGAAGCATCAGTACATAGTTCATGGACATATCCAGCGTATAGTTGGACGGATTGATGTATCCGTAAAAATGAGCGTACAGAGCGCCGGCGATGCATCCGAAGATCGCGGAAATCGTAAACGCCTTGATCTTCGCGCTGGCAATGTTGACGCCCGTCATTTCCACAGCGTCCACATTATCCCGCAGGGAACGGAACAGCCTTCCCCATTTGGATTTGATGATCCGCTGGGCAATAAAAAAGGCGATCACCGCAAATATTGCGTACAGATAATAAGAACGGAGATAGGAATTGATCGGAAAACCAAACAGATTGTAATTGGGAATTTCCTTCACACCCTGACTGCCCCCGGTAAAACCCGTCATATTATTCAGAAACAGCGTAACGATCTGGGTAAATCCAATAGTTGTCAGAGAAAGATATACACCTTTCAGTCTCAGACTGGGATATCCGAGTACAAGACCGATGATCAGTCCCATGACCAGTGCTCCCACCAGGCCCAGCCAGGGGGAACAGCCTGTATACTGCACCAGCAGCGCAGATGAATAAGCGCCAAGTGCATAGATACCCGCCATTCCGAGATTCATCTGTCCGATCAGTCCCGTAATGAAATTCAGTCCCAGGGCCACTATGATATTCAGCATCACCCGGACAAAAACGACTGTCCAGTAATCGTTGTTCACCGCAATGGGCAGCAGGGCAACGACGATCGCAATGACCAGGCTGATGACCAGTCTTTTCATATTATTCTTCATTTTCATTGCCACACTCCTTTATGCCCGCTTCCCAAGGAAGCCTGTCGGCTTGACTACCAGAAATACGATCAGGAAAATAAAGGACACTGCATCCTTATAAACTGCCGGGATCACCAGCGTCGCCAGGTTTTCGATGATGCCGATGAAGATGCCGCCCACGATGGCGCCGGGAATATATCCGAACCCGCCGATAACGCCGGCGCAGAAGCCCTTCAGTCCGATGGTAATGGCCATGGTCGCGCTGATATTGACCAGCGGGATCACCAGAAGGCCGACTACGGCGCAGATGATGGTACTGATGCCTGTCGTAATGCAGATACTCCGGTTAACATTGATGCCCATCAGGGCAGAAGCCTTTTTATTCTGCTGTACGCAGCGGATCGCTTTCCCTGATTTTGTAAATTTGAAAAACAGCTGCAGAACGATCACCAGAACGATGGCAACCACCGTGATCACGATATTGGCGACCGTAATGGCAAAATTGCCGATCCGCACAGTTCCGCTCAGCCATCCGGGCACTCTCATGTTTCCGGATCCCCAGAACAGTCTGATGAATTCTGCGATGATTTTTGAAAGAACAACTGTGCCGATAATGGCAAAGATATTGGAACGCATGCTGCGCAGGCGGTTGAAGACGCCCATGGCCAGCAGTGCTCCCACACAGCCCATAATAGCCAGGGTCACTATGATCGCCACCGGGTAATTCAGGTTCAGTGAAAGGATCATCGAACCACCGAAAATATATGCCCCAAGCGTGATCAGACGGTCATGGCTGAAATTCAGAAGACCGGATGAATTCCAGACCAGCGTATACTCGATCCCGACCAGAGAGTAGATCAGGCCGTATGCGATGCCTGTAATCAGGAGCTGAATTACCATTGTTGTCATAATAAATTCTCCTTCTCTCCCGGAATAATGCCGCCGGCCGGAGACCGGCGGCATACCAGCTTGTCAAAATCCCGTTTTATGATGGATTCTTTTTATTCTACGGAAACGCTGTCATAGTAAACAGGTGTCAGGCCATCCAGCTCCGCGATCACGCAGCTGTGTACCAGATCGTTCACATCGTCGCAGGTAAAGGTTCCTGTGGGCAGTTCCAGACCTGATGTGGCAGCGATCTGGTCACGCACTGTCTGGGAAGTCACTTCTCCTGCCTCCTCAGCCGCCAGCACCGCTTCCAGAATTGTCACCGCGGCCCCATAATAAGCTGCCGCGTAAAGGTCAGGTGTTTCTCCGTACATTTCTTCATAGGCCGCTACAAATTCCTGAACCACGGTCTCATCCGCGCCGGAGATGAAGTCTGTTACAGAATACCATCCGTCTACCCAGTCTGCCTCGCAGAGATTCAGTACGTTGTCAAGCGTCGCGCCGGGTGAGGAAACAACCTGGACATCCGGCAGATATGTATTCAGCTGCTGGGCAATGATCGCCAGCTCCGCGTCATGGGTCCATACCACGACCGTGTCAACGCCCTGTGTCTGCAGGTCCAGGATCGCGTTGGTAAAGTCTACGTCGTTTACATTGTGAGGCTCATCCACATATTCAATCCCGTTTTCTTCACAGTAAGCAAATACCGTATCAGCTCCGCCCTGTCCATACTCGTCGGAAGCATGCATCACGCCGATCTTCTTGGCCCCGAGGGTCTCTCCCGCGAAGGAAGCGGCAACCTCAGCCATGATGGAATCTGAAGCGCGGGCCCTGAACATATACGGATTGCTGCCATCGATGGAAACCGCTGTTCCGCCTACCAGAATGGATACTTCATTTTCCTGCGCCGTCTCAGATACTGCCAGCGCGTTGGAGCTTCTGTGAGGTCCGACAATCGCCAGGCATCCGTCAGAGATCAGATGCTGCACCGCTGTCAGGGCGCCCTCAGTGGTGGTCATGTCGTCTTCCACTCTCAGGACAAATTTTTCATATCCGGCCGCTTCATTATACTGAGAGATGGCCATCTCTGTGGACTTCTGCATACGCTCGCCGTTCAGCGCGTTGTCGCCGGTCAGCATGGCCGCCAGACCGATGGTGTAAACCGCGTCGCCTGCCGCAGCGCTCCCGCCGTCATCAGCCGCGGCCGTGTCATCTCCGCCGTCTGCCTCCGCTGTGGTTCCGCCGCCGTCTGCGGCTGCCGTTGTCCCGCTGCTTTCCTGTCCTCCGCAGGCAGTCAGGCTGATTGCCATAACACCCGCCAGAAGAAGTGCAATCAATTTCTTCATCTTGTTTTCCTCCTTTTTTTGAAATTATGATCTATAGGTGATTGCAGAACCTGCATACCTTCCTGTGTGCCGGCAAAAGACTTTGCCTGTCAGCGCAGCCCCCTGACCGCGCCCTTTTCATCAAAGACCACCTCCAGCGGTCCGCTGACAATCTCCACATTGTCCAGAGCCTCCGCGTCCTGCGCGAGGGCTTCTGAGATATAAAATTCCGAGAGGGAGAGGGTATTCTTCAGCCAGACGATCCTGGGACCCTTCTTCCAGTCGCAGTCCGTCGCAGTCCGCAGCGCGAACTGCATGGCCGTCCTGTCGTCCGGCATGATCACCGGGATCTTAAGGGCGACCGGCTCCGCCGATGTAATGCCGTTGGGATAGGTCTGTTCAAAATCAAGCTGCTGATATACCCGTTCAGTCGATACATCCGCATTTCCCAGGCCGGCAAAATTTCCATGAGACTTCTCTGTCAGACCAAACACCGCGATCCTCTGAAAATACGGCGCGCTGATTCCCAGAGACGGGGATCGTCCCGTAATATTGGGATCCATTCCTGATCCGCTGATGTCCTTCCCGATTTCGTCCACAAACAGAATGTCCGCTTTCTCAAAGGGAATTTTCGCCATGCGCTTTTTCGCGCACTCCAGAAGGAGCGGCTCCTCTTCCAGGATCTTTTCCGCCGGGACCGCCTCGATCCGGCAGGTCTGGTGGTAAGCGTTTTCCACGAGTCCCACGGCAAACATATTGGGTTTTTTCCGGATAATGACATCCGCGAATTCCATCACGTTCTTCGCCATATTGGGAAATCCCAGCTTGTGGCACTGGTAGGCGCCGTGCTGCTTGCCCATGCCGATCACCAGCATCTTGCAGATTCCGCTCTCCACAGGGCCCCGGAAATCAGTATGCGCCTTGACGCGCCCCACAGGGATCAGATAGTCCGCCGCGTTCGCGTATTTGTCGATATGGATTTCCAGACCGTCCTTTGAATAGCCCAGGATCTCGGTCTCCATACTCGATCTGATGGGCGCCCCCATGGCCTCCTCCGTCACGCCGTAGCCTTCGATGATGGCCCGCTGTCCTTCGGCCTGCGCTCCCGCATGACTCCCCATGGCAGGAATGATAAAGGGCCTGCCTCCCACCGCTTTCACTTCGTCGCAGATGGCGCGGATGATCTTGTCGATATTGGCCACGTCCCGGCTTCCCGCCGTAATGCACACCGTATTGCCCGGCCTGATCTGATCCAGGGTGCCTTCCCGCTTCAGCGCCTCTTTCACCGCCGCTCCGATGTCCTCTATATGAGAGCGGTCCATTTCATGGCGGACGCGGACAAACCGGGGAATCCTGTTGTCTGCCAGAAGCTGATCAAAAATACTCAACTTTATTCCTCCTTCGGCCCCGCCTTTATTCCGCCGGAATCAGATAATCGTGAATGTTGATGCCAAGCTTGGTGCAGTATTTCTCAATCTCCGCATAAGTCGCGGGATTGATTCCCACGCCGTGGGCGAGGACATCCTGTTCCGCCATCGCTTCCTTATCGCCGTGCACATACACGCGCTCCTGCCCTTCCGCAGGCTCCGCGTCGCGCATGCTCTGCATATACTCGGATAAAAGCCGGGTTGTCTCTGCCTTGTCGCCGAAGTTGCTGTAATCGATCGCCATGAAGAAATGGCAGCATTTTTCTTTGTCCTTGGTCACGCGCACCTTCTTGGAAACAGCGCCGTGAGACATGACCGCGCACATGATGTCCACCAGCAGGGCCATGCCGTAGCCTTTGTGTCCGCCGAAGTCCATGCCCTCGCCGCCCATGGGCATGATGCCGCCCAGGGTCTTCTCCGTATGCGCCGGATTGGATTTGTTGTCGCGGATCTCCAGGAACTTATTGGGATCTGTGGAGCACACGCCGTTCTCATCCACCAGCATGCCCGGCTTCAGGGTATGGCCGATCTTCGCGTACACCTCCATCTTCCCGCATGTCATGACGGAAGTAGAGAAATCCATATGGAACGGATGCGGCTCCGCGGGGATCGTAATGGCGATCGGATTGGTTCCGATCATGGGCTCCTTCGCGAATGTAGGCACCACCAGCGCCTCCGCGTTCGTCATGGATACGCCCATGAATCCTTCTTTGGCCGCCATCCTGGAATAGTATCCCGCGATGCCGTAATGATTGGAATTGCGCACGCTCACCATGCCGACTCCATACTGCTTCGCTTTTTTCATGGCAAGCTCCATGCCCATGATGCCCGCCAGCTGTCCCATCCCATCGTGGGCATCGATCACTGCGCAGCAGAGACTGTCTTCTACGACCTCCATCTTCGCGTCCTTCTTGATCCTGCCGATATCCAGACCGAAGGGATACAGAGTCAGGCGGTTTACGCCGTGGGACTCGATTCCCAGTCTGTCGGATGTGAGAATCACGTCCGCGATCTTATGGCTGTCATCATCAGAAAATCCATAACGTCTGAATACCTCCACAGCCAGTTCAAACAATTTGTCATATTGATACCGTGTGTACTGATCTTTTGCTCCCATAAGACATTCCTCCATTTTGTCCAACAATACGACATCATAAAATCTACATTTAAAATTTAAATAAAAAATTTTTTATTTAAAATCGTATTCTTATCATACCTTAATACCCCCCCGTGTCAATAGTTTTTTTGTAATATTTATCTATTTCTTTACTTTTTCCCGTCTCAAATTTGTCCAAATATAACAACAATTTCCCGGGCGCACATCAAAACCGGCCGGAAATCATGATAAAGCTGCATGATTTCCGGCCGGTCTGACCGTCATATTTGCTTATTCTTTTTTATATTCAGATTTTTCTTGACCCCTGCCTCCGGCAGTCTATAATGAAAATAGAAATCTGCGGAATCAGAAAGGAGTCCCCCATGAACCACACACAATCTCCCTCCGGCACCGTCCTGATCACCGGCGCTTCCAGAGGCATCGGAAAGGCGATCGCCCTCCGGATGGCCCGGGAAGGCTTTTCCACCATTCTCTGCGCCAGACACCTGGAACCGCTGGAGGCAGTTCAGGAAGAAATCCGCTCTCTCGGCGCTTCCTGTGAAGCCTTCGCGGCCGATGTCTCAGATCCGGATCAGTGCCGCCGGCTTTTCTCCTCTCTCAAAAAAGAGCCGGACATTCTCATCAATAATGCCGGCATTTCTCATATCGGACTGCTGCAGGACATGACGGACGAAGAATGGAACGCGATCATAAACACCAATCTTTCCTCCGTTTTTTACTGCTGCCGCCAGGTCATTCCATCCATGGTCCGGGCCCGGAACGGGCGGATCCTCAACATTTCCTCTGTCTGGGGCAGTTGCGGCGCTTCCTGCGAGGCCGCTTACAGCGCTTCCAAAGGCGGAGTCAACAGCCTCACCCGCGCGCTGGCAAAAGAACTGGCGCCCTCCGGCATCCAGGTCAACGCTCTGGCCTGCGGCGCCATCGACACATCCATGAATGCCTTCCTTTCCCCGGAGGAACGGGACGCCCTGACGGAAGAGATTCCCGCCGGAAGGCTGGGCACACCGGAAGAAGCCGCCGGAATGGCGTTTCAGATCCTGACCGCCCCGTCTTACCTGACCGGCCAGATCATCACCCTGGACGGCGGCTGGCAGTGACGCCGCCGTTCCGGCAGACCAGACCCGCATCTGATCAGAACAGCAGGATCCCGCCGTCCTTTCGGGCAAAATAAGGCCTTCCCACTTCCTCTGTCCGGGCTTTCGCGCCGGTAGCCTCTTTCACCCGCTTCAGAAACGCCCCCTCTTCTTCCTCCGGCACCAGGATCCGCAGCACCACAATATCCGTGTATTCTGTATCCAGAACAGGGAGCTGCATCTGACCCGCGATATACTGGATCTTTCCCAGCCCGTTGTAATCGCATGTGACCAGGAGCTCACAGCCCGGAACCTTTCTGATGATCACGCTGTTGTTCAATCCTTCCTGAACGGCCCTGGAATAGGCCCTCACCAGACCGCCGGTTCCCAGCAGCGTACCGCCGAAATATCTTGTGACTACCACACATACATTGTGAACCTGCTCCCCCAGCAGCACATCCAGCATGGGCCTGCCTGCCGTGCCGCCCGGCTCCCCGTCGTCGCTGCATCTGGTCAGTTCGTTCCTGATCCCGATGGAAAAAGCGGTGCAGTTATGGGTGGCATTCCAGTACTTCTTTCTCATCTCCTCTATAAAAGCAGCGGCCTCCGCCTCTTCCTTCACCGGCTTCACCGTCGCGATAAACCGTGATTTCTTTTCTGTGATCTCTCCTTCTCCGCCTTCATAAACTTCCAGATAACTTTCTCTCATATCCGCCTCCCTGAACGCTTTCTGTCCTGTTTGATCTGTCTGTTCCTGTTATCTGCTATTGTAATATACCGGCTCCGTTCCGGCAACCGCAATCTGATCTGCCTTGTCCGCGCCTGCCATTTCTCCCTCCGCTGCGTCTTTCCGGAAATCCGTAATCTTACTGTAACAAATGTCCCCTTTATTTCATCTGTTTTTTTTGATATAATGTACAAAGATTTATGGAGGATTTTTTATGAATTATGGAAAAAACGGTCTGCAGGAACAGATCCGTTCCGTATCGTCCAGATCGGTGCGCCGGAAAACAAAGGCAGCTGTCATCACCTTTGAAGTCTGCCTGGGCAGCTTCTTTGCCCTGCTGATCCTGGCAATTTGCCTTGCCGTCGGCATGTTCCGCGGCATCCTCAATTCCGCTCCGGATCTGAACACGCTGGATATGTCTCCGGATGCGTCGGCCACGATCCTGTATGATTCTGACGGCAATGAGATCGAAACTCTGGTCATGGCCGGCTCCAACCGGCAGCCGGTGGAATATTCCGACCTTCCCCAAAACCTGATCAATGCCTTCGTCGCCATTGAAGATTCCCGTTTCTGGACCCACAACGGCGTAGATGTGAAGGGAATCGCCAGAGCCGCCCTTTCCGGCCTCACGTCCGGCGAATTCGACCAGGGCGCCAGCACGATCACCCAGCAGCTCATCAAGAATGTCGCCTTCAACGGCGGCGCGGAACGTACGCTGGGCGAGCGGCTCAAGCGGAAAATCCAGGAACAGTATCTGGCTATTCAGCTGGAAAAGACCATGGACAAAACGATCATTCTGCAGAATTATCTGAATACCATCAACCTGGGCGCCAACACTCTGGGCGTAGAAGCGGCGTCAGAACGGTATTTTAACAAGACAGTCAGCGAGCTGAACCTGTCTGAGTGCGCGGTTCTCGCTGCCATCACGCAGAATCCCACCCGGTACAATCCCATCACCAATCCGGAAGAAAATGCCAAACGGCGGAACATTGTCCTGGAAAACATGTATGAGCAGGGCTATATCAGCGAAGAAGAGATGGCTGCAGCCCAGACTGACGATGTTTATGTGCTGATCCAGGAGGTCAATGAAGCGAAAGCCAACGAGTCCTCCGTGTACAGCTATTTTGTGGACGAGACCATTGTGCAGGCCATTCAGGATCTGCAGGATCAGGCCGGCTACACAGAGACGGAGGCCCGCAATCTTCTTTACAGCGGCGGCCTGAAGATTTATACCACCCAGGATTCGGATCTCCAGGCCATTGTGGATGAAGAGATCTCCGATCCTTCCAATTACAGCGGCGTCATCCAGTACAGCTTCACCTACCGCCTGACGATCGACCACGCGGACGGCTCTTCCGACAATTATACAGAAGACAACGTCGAATCTTATCTGCGGAGTACCACCGGGACAGATGTGACCATGATCTTTGAAACGGAAGAGGAAATCCGACAGTATGTGGAAGCATTCCGCGCCACTGTGATCGGCGCCGGCGACACGGTGCAGAATGAATGGCTGGACATCACCCTGCAGCCCCAGGCTTCCTGTGTGCTCATGGAGCAGGAAACCGGATACACCCGCGCCATCAGCGGCGGGCGGGGCGAAAAAACGACCAGCCTCAGCTTAAACCGCGCCACAGACAGTCTCCGGCAGCCCGGCTCCACCTTCAAAGTCCTGACAGCTTTCGCGCCGGCCCTGGACAGCTCCGGCGCCACCCTGGGAAGCGTTTATTACGACGCGCCCTATACCCTCCAGGACAAGAGCTTTTCCAACTGGTGGGGCTCCGAATACGTGGGCTATGCCAATATCCGGGACGGCATCACCTATTCCATGAACATCGTCGCCCTGAAAACTCTGATGAATACCGTGACGCCCGAGCTCGGATATCAGTACGCGCTGGACTTCGGCATCACGTCTCTTGTGGAAAGTGAAACCAACGAAGACACCGGACAGGTTTACACGGACATCGGCCCCACCCTCTGTCTGGGCGGCGTTACCTACGGCGTCAGCAATCTGGAACTGACCGCCGCCTATTCGGCCATTGCCAACAGGGGCGTTTATACCAAGCCGGTCTATTATACAAAGATCGTAGACAGCAGCGGACGGATCCTGGTAGACAACGAACGGAATCCGGAAACCCGCACAGTCATCAAAGAGTCCACTGCCTGGCTCCTGACCAACGCCATGGAAGATGTCTGTGAAACCTCTTACCTTTACGGACACAGCGATATCCGCTCCAGCGCCCCCCAGGCAAAAGTAGACGGAATGCCCACCGCCGGAAAAAGCGGAACCACAACGGACAACAATGATGTGTGGTTTGTGGGCTATACCCCCTACTATACCATGGGGCTGTGGCAGGGCTATGATGAAAACTCTCCCATGTCGACAGGCGAGGATGTCAAATCCATGTGGAACCGGATCATGACCCGGGCCTGCGAGGATCTTCCGGAGAAATCATTCCCGGAAATGCCGAACAACATCGAGTCTGCAACAATCTGCCGGAAGTCAGGCAAACTGGCTGTCCCCGGCACCTGCGACTGTGATCCTGAAGGAGATATGACCTACACCGAGTATTTTGCCAAGGGCACAGCGCCCACGGAGGTCTGCGACCACCATGTCAGAGTGACGGTATGCACCTACAGCGGTTCTCTGGCCACAGAATACTGTCCCGACTCCGCAAAAGAGATACGGATCTACCGGGTCCTGACCGACGACTCCACGGCCGGCATCACCGACGACACGCAGTATCTTCTGCCCAGCGCCCTTCAGAACAGCGAGTGCTATATTCATACAGGCAGCGCCTTCCCTTTTATCAACCGGGATGAATCTGAGAGCAGCTCCGGTTCCGGCTCCGACGGCAGTTCCGGCTCCGGCCCGGACTCCGGTTCAGCGGGAAACGGCTCCGGAGGAAACAGTCTTACTGACAGACTGATGGACTTCTGGTCCTCTCTCTTTTCCAATGACAGCGAACCTGCTTCTGACCCGTCGGAATAAACAAAATCAATCTGAATAAAAACAATCCATACGGCACATACTTTTCCTGGAATCGTTTAGAGACCGGAAAGGTTGTGCCGTATGGATTATGTAAAAGCATTTTTGACAGGCGGCGTTATCTGCGCCCTTGTTCAGATCCTCATGGACAAAACAAAACTGATGCCGGGACGGATCATGGTCCTCCTGGTCTGCACCGGCGCTGCCCTGGGTTTTCTCGGAGTTTATGAGCCCTTCATTTCCTGGGCCGGCACCGGCGCCTCCGTGCCCCTGCTGGGCTTCGGCAACACCCTCTTCAAAGGCGTGAAAGAGAGCATTCAGGAACAGGGCGCGCTGG
Organism: Candidatus Paralachnospira caecorum; assembly: GCA_904379015.1. Lineage (GTDB taxonomy): Bacteria > Bacillota > Clostridia > Lachnospirales > Lachnospiraceae > Lientehia > Lientehia caecorum. Next base: position 81,843 of record CAJFHG010000008.1, read on the forward strand.
GGCTGTTCCTGGGCGGGCTGAAAGCCAGCGCCGCCGGCATCAGCAGCGCCCTGATCTTCGGCTATCTCGGCGCCCTGATCTTTGAGCCCAAAATGAAAGATTAAGCGCCGGCTTTTGCCGGCGCTTTTTCGTTGATCTTAACTGGATGCGGTCAGTAAAACACATGGTTTCCGATGATAATCCCTGTATATCCCGGCGCCACCATCCGGAAATGGAGGAGATTTCCAATATAGTTTTCTGTTCCGTTCATCGCTGCCTGGGCCGCCTGCATGCAGGTACTGTTGACTCCGTTCTGCAGAGCCCGGATATAACCGGCGCTTCCCCAGGGCGTGAACTGATAGGGCTGTGACAGAACGCCGATCATGGTATCCGGATAACGGCTGCTCTGAAGCCTGTTCATGATCACGTTTCCCACTGCCACTTTTCCTTCCCACGGCTCAGTATTGGCCTCTCGGTAGATCATGGCCGCCATAAGCTCCAGATCACTGTAGGCTGAATAATCAAATCCTCCGGAGACATCTTCATTTCCATTCCCCGGATCTTCTGTGTTCCCCGGATCCTCCGGCTCTGCCGGTTCTGTCTGGGCAGGCTCCCGGTCAGGCGCTTCCGGCTCGCGGACAGGTTCCGTCTCTTCCGGCTGGTCAGGAACCGCCTCAGGAACCCCGCTGTCCGCTGTCAGCGTCTCGCTTTCCAGCGCGGCCATCCGCTCCTCCGCCTCAAGCTCCCTCTGCTGGAGCTCGGCCCTGTACTGCGCCAGCTGATTTTCGGCATCCTCCAGATCCCGGGCAGATTCCTCTATCTTCTGTCCCGTCTCTCCAATGGCCGCCAGGATCTCATTCTGCTTTGTCTGAGTCTCGCTTACGATCCGGTCCAGCTCCTCCTGCTCTGCCAACAGGTCGCTTTCCTTCTGGGAGACCAGATCCTTTGTCTCTTTATAAGCCGTCAGCATTCTCCTGTCATAGCTGGCCATTTCCATGGCATATTCCGCTTTATTTAAAATATCTGACAGGCTGTCTTCTGAAAAAATCAGGCTGAAAAAACCTGCGTCCCGGTTTTCATACATGTACTGGATCCGCTTTTTCATCGCCTCGTACTGTTCTTCTTCTGTCGCTCTGGCATCCGCAAGCTCTGTACGCGTCTCAGAAAGACGCGCGTCCAGATCCGCCTGCTGTCCGGCCAGGTCTTCCAGATCACCGCCAAGTTCATCCAGCTGGGTATTCAGATCACTGAGATACCCCTCCAGCTGTCTCTGCGCCTCCTCCAGAGTCGTGGCCTGGGCTTCAGCGCTCTCCACCCGTTCACTGGCCTCTTCCAGACCAGTCCCGGCTGCCTGCACAGGCAGGATCTGCACCGCGCCGATTGCCGCAGACAAAAGCAGACAGACACACCCCCGGCTGCTTTTTCTGATTCTTTTCATAAAACACCTTTCGCTTTTGTATCATTCCCGTCAGATCGCTACGCTTCCTGTCTCTTCTCCGTTGATGACATAATATACGGTATTTTCTTCCACCTTCACATACAGATCCATCGTCTGGATATCGCCGATCTTGTGCTTTCCGGCTGTCCAGTCTTTTTTCACCAGCGCGATGATATCTTTCTCAGAAATATCCTTTCCCATGTACTGTACCGAAAGGCTGGTTTTCATCTCTGCTTTCTTCGCGGTCTTCTTCGCAGCGGCCTTTCTTCCTCTGGTAGCCTTTGCAGGCTCTGCCTTTTCCGCGGCAGCAGCTTTCCTGTTCTCAGATTCCGCAGCTTCTGCTTCCTTTTTCGCAGACGCTGCTTCCTTCACTGCCTCCGCGCTCACCTCTTCTGTTTTGACGGCTTCCTTTGCCGCCAGCGCTTTCTTTCTTACCATAATCTTACACACTCCTCGTTTTTTATTCACTATATTATGTCATTTCTCCGTTCTGCATTCTGATCTGCAGCCCGGCACTGCCCTTATCATACTACACACAGCTCTGTTTTGCAAGTTTTCGCTGAAATACAAAGCTTTGCGGGCTTTCCCGGCTCGTCACAGCAGGCCGAAGAAACAGGAACCGCTTCTGACGCAGTCGTCCACTTCCTGCACCGTGATCCCGGCCAGCTTCTGCCAGCACAGTTCATTCAGCTCCTTATAAAGCCCATTGATGACGCCGACCACACCTCTGGCGATCTCGTCATCCTTCTTCATTCCGCTTATATGGCTGCTCACAGACACCACATCAGCGCCGAGGGCTTCGCAGATCTGTCTCAGATTGATCTCTTCCGCTCTCCAGATCATATAATATCCTCCGCTGGTTCCCTCCTTGGTGCCCACCAGCCCTTTTTTCCTCATCTTGGCCATCACCTTGCGGATCCTGACCGGATTGGTTCCAACCTTCTCAGCCAGCGTCTCACTGTCCAATGTTCCGCCTTGTCTGTTGAGCCAAATCATGGCATGTACTGCAATCGTAAATTCACTCGACATTTTATCAACCACCTTTTATTTATTCTCTGTCTTCAAAAGCACAGGGCCATTACTGTAATTATATTCACTCTTCCTTTCTGTTGTCAAGCATTCATATAAAAAAACCGCTTTATTCTGTCAAAAGTCTTTTTCCCGACAAATCCAGAGGAAATACAGATTCCATTCCGGCGGGATTCCGCCTTTACTCAGCTGGATCCATCCGGCCTGTAAAAGGGGACAGCTGCTTTCCGGAAAAACCGGAAAACAGCTGTCCCCTTCTGAAATACAGCTTTGGTATATTTGTTCACGCGCCATCGCCTCTGCGCGGCTACGCGCATCCGATGGTCAGCAGAATATTGGAAAACACTCTTTTTTCTCCTGTCGAAATGGCCAGGACCACATCCGGCACACAGCAGGCGTCATAAAATTCATAACGGCCCATACCGGACAGCTCCAGCCCCAGCTCCTTTTTAAAATCCGCGAAGATTTCCGGCTCTGTCCCGTCTTCCGGCAGCATGACCTCCGCCTTTTCGATCTCCGCCACTGAATGAATGGCCTCAAGCACATCCGTAACCGTGGGAAGCCCGGCCATCAGCCCCAGATAGACTTTCTCAGCATCTCCGCTTTTCTCCGCCAGGGGATAATTGCCGTCCGCGATCAGCACCTTGCTGCCGTGTCCGCAGAGAGACAGTGCCTTCATGATCCCCGGATGAATACATTTTGTTGTAAGCATAACCTTTCTCCTCCTATTTTCTTTCTGATCCGCGGCCCTTCACCGCCGCGGTCAGCTGTCCCGCGCAGGCCGCCACAAATCCGTACTCGGAACCGGCTGACGCAAACTGGACGCCCCGCTTTTTCCACGCGAGGACTGTCTCTCCGTCACAGGCGCCCAGGGAAACACCGACCGGCACGCCCCGTTTCCGGCACACCTCTATGGTCCTGCCGATCAGCTCCTGCACCTCGTCACAGTCCATATCCCCCAGCCGGCCAATGGATCCGGAAAGATCACAGGGGCCCAGGATCACACCGTCAATTCCGTCCACCTCCAGGATTGCTTCCAGACTGCGCACCGCCTCGACATGTTCCGCCTGAACAAAACGGCAGACTCTTCCGCGGGCTGACGCGAGATACTCCTCCGTGCGCTCCAGTCCGTACCCGGCTGCCCTGACCGGTCCGTATCCCCGCTTTCCATCCGGCGGATACAGACAGGCATCCATGGCCTTCCTGGCTTCTTCCGGAGAATTGATATTGGGAAATATGATTCCGTCCGGCCCCGCGTCCAGTACCCGTTTCGCCAGATAAGGCTCGTTCTGGGGCACCCGCACGATGGCCGGGCAGCCGGCCGCCGCCGCGGCGATCAGATGCATCTGAAGTGTCCGGTAATCCACCGCCGTATGTTCTGTATCGATCCACAGATAATCAAATCCGCATCTGCCGGCAAGCTCCGTGAGCGACGGCTCTCCGGTATGAATATGGGTTCCGAGAAGAAATTCGCCGCTGTTCAAACGCTCTCTCAGTGATTTCATACGCCCTCCTCGCCTTTTCTCAGTTCTCCCAGCTTTCCGCCCGGATGCCATTTCACATACTGCTTCGGCGTCACGCCGGCATGCTCCTGCAGCACCACGCTGAGGGCCTGGAGCACCAGGGTTTCCGCCAGAATTGAAAGACGGGGCGCCCGGTTCAGGGGACCGCCTTCCTCCTTTACTCCCGCGAAAATATGAACATCGCTCTCTCCGGCCAGCCAGGAATCAGGATTTCCGGACACGCCGATCAGACGGCAGCCGTTGTTTTTCACGGCTGTTACCGTGGCTCTCATTTCCCCTGTCTCGCCGCTGTTGGAAATAAAGATCACCACATCGCCGGGTACCAGCTGGCCGCAGGAACCGTGAACGGCCTCTGTCCCGTGAAGGAAATAAGTCGGATTCCCTGTAGAGGACATGAGGGACGCAATATAACCGGAAATGTGGCCCGGCTTTCCGATGCCGGATACATGGACCCTTCCTCCGTTTTTCTGCGCTTCCACGATCAGATTGGCGGCCGCCTCGATCTCACTGTAATCCATCCCGGTCACGAATTCCTCCATATCCGTCCTGACTTTTCCCAGAAAACTGTCGTATGCTTCTCTGCACTTACCCTCCATATTGTTCTGCGCCTCCCTGTTTTTCCTATTTCAGCACCGATGTATCCGGCACCGCGCCCACACGTTCCTTCAGAAATTCCTCCACCTGAGAAAGCACAGGCAGAGAGGGCATGGCGCCCATAGCGGAAACCGTCAGCGCCGCCGTATGATTGGCGAAACGCAGGGTCTCCTCATATTCCCATCCGCAGCACAGCCCCACGCAGAGGGCTCCCACGAAAGAATCTCCGGCCGCCGTGGGATCCGCCGCCATAATGTTTTCCGCGCAGGGACTGTAGAAAAATCCGTCCCATTCTGTATCCAGGACCGCGCCCGCTTCTCCCAGGGTAATCAGCACATTCCGGACGCCCTTTGCTTTCAGCGCCTCGGCCGCCGCCTTCGCTTCTTCCATATTGACTTCTTTTCCCGAATGAGAAATCCGGATCCCGGTCAGATCATAGGCCTCGTGCTCATTGGGAGAAATGTACGTCAGGTGGGACAGAAACTCATCTGACAGAGGCGCGCTGGGAGCGGAATTGAGCATCACGGGAATCCCCTTCGCGTAGGCGTAGGACGCCACCAGCTCATTGATCTCCATGGGAATCTCCAGCTGCAGCACCACCAGATCATAATCCGCGATCTTCTCCTTCAGAAACTCCACATCCTCCGGCGTAATGCTCATATTGGAGCCGGAAAGCACGATGATGCGGTTCACCGTCTGACTGCCCGGCTTCTCCTCCAGAATGATCACGCTGCACCCGGAAGGCAGCTCGTCGTCGTATAAAACATGCTCCGTATGAATACCGGCCTTCCGGCATACTCTCAGCATATCCTCCCCGTTGCTGTCATGTCCCAGCTTCCCTACCATGGTCACATCCGCGCCCAGCCTGGCCATCTGGACGGCCTGATTCGCGCCCTTTCCCCCCGGCGCTTTGGAAAAAGTCCCTCCGAGCACCGTCTGCCCTTCTCTCGGGAATACCGTGGTCGTGGCAATCTGATCCATCACAAAACTTCCCACCACCAGAATCTTCGGTTTTCTGTTCATAGCCTCCTCCTTCACAGCGGCTTTTCCCCCTCCGGCGCCCGCCAGAGTCTGCTCCGGCGGGCGCCGGCGCCGCTGTATTTCTCTGTATAATTTTGCAGCATTATGCTGTCGCTTTAACGACGTCATATTGTATGATGTCATTACACATTTTATCACTCAGAACGCCGCTGTGTCAACCGTTTCATCTTGAAAGGAAGGGAGAAAATTAAAAACAAAAAAAAGGTTGTGATCCG
>CAJFHG010000008.1:87669-128768 GCA_904379015.1 Candidatus Paralachnospira caecorum
AAAAAGGTTGTGATCCGGCCATTCCGCCGCGGCGCAAACGGGAGAGCTTCTCATCCCCGCGGGCGTCCGCAGCCACCGGCTTTACGTAAAAAACAAAAAAGGAAAGGAGTTTGGGTATCTCTCCTTTCCTGATGACCATCTGTATTATATTGTTATTCCGCTCTTTGAACAGAAAAGAGTCCTGAATCTTCAGATTAATGAGCTGCTGAGGAAATACCGGGAACGCTAAACCCCCTCTGTAAACAGCCGGTCGGCGGCCTCCTTCGTGACCCATACGGAAATGGAACCGCCCTGAACGCGGAAGACCGCCCGTCCGTCTGTTCCCACCTGAACAGTCCCTGGAACATGGCCGGTGCAGTCCACCATCGTCCTTCCCGCAAGCCTGTTTCCCGCCGTCATCTGCTTCTGTCCTCCGGTACCGTCCGAGATCAGGACCACGAGTCCGGAATCCGGATGGGCTTCATCGCCCCGCCGTACAAAGCCAACCACGTTGGCATTATCGAAATAATCCTCCAGCTCTCCCCAGGCAAACAGCTCCCGAACCTTCAGGAAAAGCGGAAGCTCCTGCACCGGTCCGATCTGATCGTGGGGAATTCCGTAAAGATCTCCCCAGAACACGCAGGGGCATCCGCCTCCCCGCAGAAGGATCAGTCCATAAGCCAGCGGCTTAAACCATCCGTCCACCCAGGATGCCAGAGCCTGCCCCGGCTGTGTGTCATGGTTGTCCACAAAGGGCACCGCATGATCCGGATCCGCCTGCCACAGGGTCCCTTCCAGGAGTTTGTCCATGGGATAGTTCCCGTGGCTGCGGGAAGCCTCATGAAGGCGGAAATGAAGGGGCACATCAAACAAAGACATGACGCCTCCGTCGCCCTGAAGATAATCCTGCAGCCGCGGAAGCTCCGGACTCCAGTATTCTCCTACCGTAAACAGCTCTTTCCCGCTCTCCGCCCGCATGGTGTTCAGCCAGTCTGTATAAAAATCCCGGTTGATATGCTTCACCGCGTCCAGGCGGAATCCGTCCATTCCCACTGTTTCCAGGTACCACTTTCCCCAGCGCTTCATTTCTTCGACCACCCGGGGATTGGAGAAATCCAGATCCGCGCCCATGAGATAATCATAATTTCCATTTTCGCTGTCCACCTGGCTGTCCCAGCTTTTATCCCGAAACAGATAAATTCCGTTCCGTTTTCTTCCCTGGTCCCAGTCCGTTCCGTCAAAGCAGGTCCAGTCCCAGACAAAATCGGAATACTTCCCCTGCCGTCCCGGAAACTCAAATCTGGTCCAGGCCGTGATCACCGTCTCCGGGCCAATCTGACGGCGCCGGTCGTTTCCGGCATCCTCCACGGCCGGGACCTGCTCCGTCCCGTCCGCTCCCATCCGGTGATTCAGCACAATATCCGCCAGCACGGCGATCCCCTCTGACTGAAGGGCCCGCACAGCCGCCAGGTATTCCTCCCGGGTTCCGTATTTGGTGCCGACGGTTCCTTTCTGGTCAAACTCCCCCAGATCATAAAGATCATAAGCTCCGTAGCCCACATCCTGCGCGCCCCCGGCGCCTTTATAGGCGGGCGGAAGCCATACCATGGTGATTCCCAGCTCCCGCAGCCGTCCGGCCTGAGCCGCGCAGCGTCTCCACAGCCTCTGATTGGCCGGAAGATACCATTCAAAATACTGAAGCATTGTCTGATTGATCATAAGTCATTCCCGGCCTGCCCTTTATTCTGTAAAAGGCTTTACGTCTTTCACAGCTTCTTCCAGCGTGATCTCCCGGTTCCCGTTGTCAATGTCGATCAGACGGTACCGGTCATTTCCCATTCCCAGCTCCTTCATATACGTCAGCTGCCGCAGGCCATGGCGGGATTCGATCCGCTCCACCAGGGCATGTCTGTCGTCTTCCTTCATGGCATAGACCAGATCCACGCAGGCCTGATCCACCGCCAGGATATCCGCGGAAGCCAGAATGCCCACATTGGGCGTCACCACCGGCTCGGCGGCAGTTCCTTCACAGTCACAGGAAACAGACATATTGCGCATCACGTTGATATAGCAGATCTGTTCGCCGAAATGATCAGCCACCGCCTTGGCGGATTCTGTCATGCGCTCCATAAATTCTTCGTTGGAAATATCCCACTGGTCGTCAGAGCCGGGAGTGGTATGGATCATCGCCTTTCCAATGCGGCCGTCCGCGCACCCGATTCCGATATTTTTGTCAGAGCCGCCGAATCCGCCCTTGGAATGGCCCTTAAAATGGGTCAGCACCAACAGAGAATCATAGCCGGACAGATGTTTTCCCATATACATCTCCGTGAACCATTTTCCGCCCTTTACAGGAAACGGCTCCGCTCCGTCTTCATCGAGGATATCCACCGGACAGAAGGTCCATCCGTTTACCTTCAGCGTCTCCCTGTGCGCCTCTGTGGTATAGCGTCCCCCGTCATAATAAGAATTGGTCTCCACGATCACAGCCTCCGGCAGTTCCTCCCTGATCAGGGCTTCCGCCCAGGGCCTGGGAATGATGTTGGGACCGTGAGGCTCGCCTGTGTGCAGCTTGATCCCCACTTTTCCGGTCAGCGTTCCGCCCACCCGGCGGAAAATTTTCTGAAGCCCTTCCGCCGAAAGATCCCGGGTAAAATATACCGCAGACGCTTCCCCTGTACGTTCTCCGTAAGGAACATAATGATCTCCGCCGGTTCCCGGCACTGGCTTCTGATTGCTCATTCCGCATACCTCCTGTTTTCACTCTGTTTCATTCCGTTTTATTCTTCTTTCTTCACTGTCCGTTCCCTTCAGGACAGTCTTCCAAAATCCATCATACTACAGATTCCGCCTCCGGTAAACTGCCTCCGGCTCCTTTTCCGAAATTTCAAAGCGGAAGGCCGCCTCTCAGAAAGGACCGTATCCGATGCCGCAGGCGATCATGACCAGCACAAAGGCGCTTCCGATCAGAGACAGATAAACCTTCCGATCCCTTCCCCGGCCTCAAGCTGGCCGTCACAAGACGGGCCGCGGACGGCACGGACTGCGGCACGGACCAGGCTGTGGACGCAGAAACCGCGGTGAAGCTGTATACGCGGGAAGCGGCAAAGGCAGCCGGATTTTCCGGCTCCGGCATGCTGAAGAAAGGATACCGGGCAGATTTTGCCGTGCTCAGCGGCAATATTTTCAAAATTTCCCCGGAACAGATCGAACTGCTCCAGGTAATGGAAACTTATATCAGAGGATATCGCCAACGCGGCGCTGTTTTCAGCCAGCGACAAGTCGAAATTTGTAAATGGTGTGATCCTGACATGCGACGGGGGCTGGACGAATCTTTAATAAACTCAGTAATTGGATAGGGGAGTTTTGACCCTCCCCTTCCACACCACTATTATTGTCTTGGTAAGCACAGGATTCAGCATCTCATCCGCACTTTCTTCCATTGTTTCCAGTACACCGCCACACCGCAGGCAAGTGACGATTTCCCTTCTGATATTCTGTTGTTATTTAATAAGCCAACTGTAATCCTTGCGGCAGTCAAGGATATATTCTACATAGACCGTATCATCTTGGATTTGATAAAGGACAAGATACCGCTTCTCAATGAACATCTTGTGATATTTGTTCGGTGTGATATACAGTTCCTCAAAGTAGGGGAAACGCTGCGGCATCTGCTTTAAAGAGCGCATCGCTGCCATAATCTCTTTTTTCTTTGCCGCCGCTGCCTCTTTATTGACCTGCGCCATAAAACGGATGTGCGTTCCTAACATTCTTTTTGCTCTGTCGGAAACAATGACTTTGTACTTGCTGTTTGCTGCCATACGCTATACCTCTGCAATCACTTCATCAAGATAAGCGTCCAGTTCTTCAAGCGTACAGCCAGTTCTTCCCGCTATTCTGTCCTCCTCAACCGCAAGCAGTTCCTCACGGAGTTTCAGCATCTTCTCCCTGCGGTTGTAAGTTTCAATATCCATAACGACTAAATCTCCCTCGCCATTCTTGGTAAGGAATACCGGCTCTGCGGTCTTTCTGCACAGTTCTGCAATCTCGTTGTAATTCTGGCGGATTGCTGCGGATGGACGAATATTCATAGCCACGCCTCCTGTTTGTATTTAATAGCAGTATTCTAATCATATTATATTTATTTTATGCTACCCAGTCAATATGCGCAGAAAAATTTACAATTACAAGCTCAAGACTAATCCAGAAAAATGACTGGCGCGTCTATGTCAACCGGCTTTTTCAATTAAAAAACAGACTTCATAATCATGGTTTTTCCCATGTTACAAAGTCTGTTTCTATGTTTTAGGGCAAATTGTTTAGCCTAAATTGTTTTGCCGGTTGATACAAAGGAAAGATTAAGCATCTTTGCCTTTGATCGCTGCCTGTGCCGCCGCCAGTCTCGCGATCGGTACGCGGAACGGTGAGCAGGACACATAATTCAGGCCGATCTTGTGGCAGAATTCCACAGAGCTGGGATCTCCGCCGTGCTCGCCGCAGATGCCGAGCTTCAGGTTCGGATTGGTCTTGCGGCCTTTCTTCGCGGCCATGGCGATCAGCTGGCCAACGCCCTCCTGATCCAACTTCGCGAAGGGATCAGACTCATAAATCTTATTGTCATAATAAGCCTGCAGGAACTTGCCCGCGTCGTCACGGGAGAATCCGAAGGTCATCTGAGTCAGGTCATTGGTTCCGAATGAGAAGAACTCTGCCTCCTCAGCGATCTTGTCCGCTGTCAGAGCAGCTCTGGGGATCTCGATCATGGTACCGATGTGGTAATTGATGTATTCACCCTTCTCCTTCATAACCTCTTCTGCCGTAGCGATCACGACATCCTTCACAAACTTGAGCTCTTTCTTCTCGCCTACAAGCGGGATCATGATCTCAGGAACGATATCGTATCCCATCTCAGCCTTCACCTCGATGGCCGCCTCGATGATGGCTCTTGTCTGCATCTTGGCGATTTCAGGATAGGTAACAGCCAGACGGCATCCGCGGTGTCCCATCATGGGGTTGAACTCATGAAGCTCATCGCACTTCGCCTGTACCTGTTCCGGCGTCAGGCCCATGTCTTCTGCCAGAGCCTTGATATCCTCGGGATCCGTGGGAATGAACTCATGCAGCGGCGGATCCAGGTAGCGCACCGTCATAGGACGGCCCTTCAGCGCCTTGTACATGGCCTTGAAATCCTCTTTCTGGTAAGGGATCAGCTCATTCAGCGCCGCCTCTCTCGCTTCCACAGAATCCGACAGGATCATCTTGCGGATCTTCGGAATCCTTTCAGGATCAAAGAACATATGCTCGGTACGGCAGAGGCCGATGCCCTCGGCACCCAGCTTCACCGCGTTTTCCGTATCAATAGGAGTATCCGCGTTCGTGCGCACCTGCAGCTTGCGGAACTGATCTGCCCAGCGCATGATCCGTCCGAAGTTTCCGCCCACGGAAGCCTCCACTGTCTTGATGTCGCCTTTATAAATCTTGCCTGTGCTGCCGTCCAGGGAAATATAATCGCCCTCTGTGAACGTATAGCCGCCCAGTTCAAATTTCTTATCCTCTTCACTGATCTTGATGTCGCCGCATCCGGATACACAGCAGGTTCCCATACCGCGGGCCACCACTGCCGCATGAGAAGTCATGCCGCCGCGGACTGTCAGGATTCCCTCTGCCGCGTGCATACCCTCGATATCCTCAGGAGATGTCTCAAGACGCACCAGGATCACCCGCTCGCCCTTTTCATGGGCAGCCTTGGCATCCTCCGCGGAGAAGTAAACCTTGCCTGCCGCAGCTCCTGGAGACGCGGGAAGCGCGGTTCCGATCACTTCACCAGCCTTCAGCGCTTCAGCATCAAAAGTGGGATGAAGCAGCTGGTCCAGAGCCTTCGCCTCAATACGGCATACAGCCTCTTCCGGCGTGATCTTGCCTTCGTCTACCAGATCACAGGCAATCTGGATCGCCGCGGGGGCTGTTCTCTTGCCGTTTCTGGTCTGCAGGAAATACAGCTTGCCCTCCTGAATGGTGAATTCCATATCCTGCATATCCCGGTAATGGTCTTCCAGCTTATTGGCGATCGCCATGAATTCACTGTAGCACTCAGGCAGATCCTCCGCCAGCTTGGTGATGGGCTGAGGCGTACGCACGCCTGCCACCACGTCTTCGCCCTGGGCATTGATCAGATATTCACCGAAAATACCCTTCGCGCCTGTGGCCGGATTACGGGTAAAGGCAACGCCGGTACCGGAGGTATCGCCCATATTTCCAAATACCATGGTCTGTACATTGACCGCGGTTCCCCAGTCGCCGGGAATGTCGTTCATTCTTCTGTAAACGATGGCGCGGGGGTTGTCCCAGGAACGGAATACGGCCTTAACCGCTTCCATCAGCTGTACCTTGGGATCCTGAGGGAATTCCTCGCCGTTCATGGCGTTTTTGTAAACTTCCTTGAATCTCGCGATCAGCTCCTTCAGGTCGTCTGCTGTCAGCTCCGTGTCGTAATGAACGCCCTTGGCCTCTTTTACTTCGTCGATGATCTTCTCGAAGAAGGACTTGGGAACCTCCATCACAACATCGGAAAACATCTGAATAAATCTTCTGTAGGAATCATAAGCAAATCTGGGATTTCCTGTCTTCTTCGCGAATCCCTCAACGGATACATCGTTGAGTCCCAGATTCAGAATGGTATCCATCATGCCGGGCATGGATGCTCTCGCGCCGGAACGAACAGATACCAGGAGAGGATTTTCCGTATCACCAAATTTTCTGCCGTTCTCAGCCTCAAGCCATTTCAGCGCGTCGAAAATCTGGCCCTGAATTTCTTCTGTGATCTTTTTTCCACTGTTATAATAGTCTGTGCAGGCTTCTGTTGTCACTGTGAAGCCCTGGGGAATCGGCAGGCCCAGATTGGTCATTTCAGCCAGATTGGCACCTTTTCCGCCGAGAAGGTTCCGCATTTCAGCATTGCCTTCTTTGAACAAATATACCCATTTTGCCATGTTTATAAATCCCTCCTGTGTTATATTTAGACAGATCGGCACATCTGTCCTTTCTATTATAACATATTCCGGCTTGTCCGCAAACCATTTTTTTGCCATTTTCTCCAATTATTGTATATTTTTTTGAACAATATTTGGTTATTTTTTATCAATCTATCTGCGCGCGGATCTTTTGCAGCTCCGGAACGGAGACCTGGTAATGCTCATTGCAGAAATGGCAGGACACTTCCACCGGCCTGCCCTCCGCGATCATATCATCCAGCTCCGCCTTCCCGGCGCTGATCAGCGCCTTTTCGATCTTCTCCCTGGAGCAGTCGCAGTAAAATCTCGTGGGCACCGTATCCAGGATCTCCAGTCCGAAATCGCCCAGAATGTCCTCCAGAATATCTTCCGGCGTTTTTCCTCCGTCCAGAAAAGCGGTAATGGAATGGATCTCCGCCAGCTTCTTCTCCAGCCCGCTGATCAGCTCCTCGTCCGCCTCCGGCATAAGCTGGATGATAAAACCGCCGGCCTGGCGGACCGTGTTCTCCCGGTTCATCAAGACGCCCAGGGCCACGCTGGAGGGCACCTGCTCCGACACGGCGTAGTAATAGGTGAGATCCTCGGCGATCTCCCCGCTTACCAGCTCAATCTGGCCGGCATAAGGCTCCTTCAGCCCGATATCCCGGATCACGGTAAGGGTTCCTCTGCCCACTGCCCCGGCCACATCCAGTTTTCCTTTTTCATTGGCATGCAGCAGCACCATGGGATTGCCCACGCAGCCCTTCACATCCGCATTGGAACCGGCCGTCACCGTAATGGAACCGATGGGACCGTCCCCCTTGATCTGAAGGGTGAGCACATCCTGATCTCCCTTCATCATGCTTCCCATCATGGCGCCGGCAGTCAGCAGCCTGCCCAGCGCCGCCGTGGCCACCGGACTGGTATCATGGCGCCGTCTTGCCTCCTCCACCAGATTCCTTGTGGTAGCGGCAAAGGCCCGGATCCTGGCGTCCGCCGCCGTAGCCCGCACAATATAATCTCCTGTCAGTGTCTTCCTGTCTTCACTCATGATCATCTCTGCTTCCTTTCTGTGTCTCCTGTCTGTCCTTCCCTCCGCCGCGCCCGCTCCTGCGCCCCTTCAGCGTTCTCAGGCCGGCGTCTTTCCGCTTTCCCGGGCAACCACGCAGATCCGTTCACTGTCCGCCCGCGCCGGCTCTCCGGAAAACCCGTCATAGGCCGCCTCGAATTCCAGCCCTGCTTCACGGAGCGCCTGCTTCAGCTCCTCCGTTTCATAAGCTTTCTGATAATGGACTTCTTCGTATTTGCGGTAAAGCGGCGTCCCGTCGGCGCAGGCTCCTTCCCGCACAAAGACTGCCAGCTCATATTCATTGATCCGGCTCTCTTCGTCAAAATAATTGTCCCATATAAAGCTCTCCGTCTCCCGGTTCTCCGCGATGGTCCGGTCTCCCAGAATATCCCGGTACTTATGCAGCGTATTGAAGTCAAATATAAAAACCCCGCCCGGATCCAGATAATTGTTGACCAGGCGAAACACCTGGACCAGATCCCTGTAATCCGTGATATAATTGATCGAATCGCAGACGCACACAATGCCGCCCACAGTTCCGTACAGCTCAAATTCCCGCATATCCTGCAGCAGATACAGGATATCATGTCCGGAACGCTCCCGCTTATCCATGGCGATCTCCAGCATCTCCTCCGAACTGTCGATGCCGATCATGTCATAGCCGGCCTCCGCCAGAAGCTCTGTCATCGTGCCCGTCCCGCAGCCCAGATCCGCCAGAAGGCCGCCTTCACAGCCATGCTCCCTGAGAAGCGCTGTCAGCCGCCCGCACCATTCCTCATAAGGGACATTATCCATGAACCTGTCGTACACTCCGGCAAACCCGCCGTACATTTCTCCGTACATTTCTTCGCACCCTTCTCCGCGTACTTCTCCGCACACAGTCATTCCTCCGTTTTCTTTTCTGAAAGCCGCTGTCTGAGCCTGGTATTGCGCCTGGTCACAGTCACATTCCGGATCGCGTATGCCAGCGCCTTTTTGCTCCCCACCATGACAAGGATCTTTCTGGCTCTTGTGATCCCGGTATAAATCAGATTTCTCTGGAGCATCACATAATGATTCATCAGCACCGGCATGACCACAATGGGATACTCGGAGCCCTGGGACTTATGGATGGTAACAGCATAGGCCAGCACCAGCTCGTCCAGCTCGGAAACATCATATTCCACATTCCGCCCGTCAAAATCCACGGTCAGCGACCGTTCCTCCAGACTGACCGTCTCCACAGTCCCGATGTCCCCGTTGAACACTTCTTTATCATAATTGTTCCGGATCTGCATGACACGGTCCCCCTGACGGAAACAATAGCCGCCCCGGCGAAGTCCTTCCGCTCCGGGATTCAGCGCCTCCTGAAGAGCCAGGTTCAGACTGGCCGCGCCGGTCACGCCCCGCTGCATGGGCGTCAGCACCTGAATGTCTGAGGAGGGCACCCGGTAGTAGCGGGGAAGTTTTGTCCGCACCAGCGCGGCAATGGCCTGGGCCGCTTTTTCCGGATCTTCTTCCTCCATGAAATAAAAATCCGTATGCCGTCCCCCGGAACAGTCAGGGAACTGCCCCGCGTTGACCCTGTGGGCGCTCATGATGATCCGGCTGTTCATAGCCTGCCGGAAAATCCTGGTCAGACGCACCACAGGAAATACCTCCGACTCCATGATATCCCGCAGCACGTTTCCCGCTCCCACGGAAGGGAGCTGATCCGTATCCCCGACCAGGATCAGCATCATATGCTCCGGCACCGCCTTCAGCAGGACATTCATCAGCACAATATCGATCATGGAACATTCATCCACGATCAGAACATCTCCTTCCAGCGGATGCTCTTCATTTCTCTGATACCCCTCCGGCGGCTTGTATTCCAGAAGTCTGTGAATGGTCTTCGCCTCCAGCTCCGTGGCCTCGGACATCCGTTTCGCCGCCCTGCCTGTGGGCGCCGCTCCCAGCACCTTCAGCCCAAAGAAGCGGAGCGCGTCCAGAATTCCTTTTGTCACCGTCGTCTTTCCGGTGCCCGGCCCTCCGGTGAGTACCATAACTTTGGAACAGACCGCCTGGATAATCGCCTGCCTCTGCACCTCATCATAATGCACCCCCGCGCGCCGCTCCACCGCCTCCAGGTCAAAGCTGGCCCCCGCAGGGATCCGTCCCGGCGCTGCCGCCAGCCGGAGAAGCCTGGACGCGGTCCCGGACTCCGCATAATAAAAGGGCGGCAGGTAAATGGCGTCTCCGTCCACCTTCAGCTCTTCCCTCTCCAGCATTTCATCCAGAGCGCTCCTGACCGCCTCCTCATCTGTTTCCAGAAGCGATACCGCCTTCTTCACCAGCTGCTCCCGCAGGGCATAAACATGTCCCTCGTCCGCCAGCGCGTTGAGGGTATACTGAACGCCGCTCCTGCAGCGCATGGGATCATCCCTGCCGATCCCGAGCTTTTCGGCGATCTTATCAGCCGTTTTAAATCCGATTCCCCAGATATCGTCCGCCAGCCGGTAAGGATTTTCCTTCACCATTTCAATGCTCTGATTTCCGTATGTTTTATAGATTTTCACCGCGAAGGCAGTGCTGACATCGTGACTCTGCAGAAAGAGCATGATGTTTTTGATCTCCTTCTGCCGCTCCCAGCTTTCCCGGATCCTCTCCACCCGTTTTCTGCCGATCCCCGCCACCTCCAGCAGCGCCTCCGGCCGTTCTTCAATGACAGAAATGGTATCCGTGCCGAACTGTCCGACAATCTTTTTCGCGAATTTGGGGCCGATCCCCTTGATCAGTCCGCTGCCCAGATATTTCTCAATGCCGTAAACCGTGGCAGGCACCGTTTCTTCCCATCTGACAGCCGCGAACTGTCTGCCGTACCGGGCGTCAATCTTCCAATTGCCTTCTATGAGCAGAACAGATCCCACCACGGCGTCCGCCAGCGGCCCCACCACCGGAACCAGGTCCTGATATCCTTTTACGCGGACTTTGAGCACAGAATATCCGTTTTCCGGATTCTGATATGTAATCCGTTCCACTACGCACCGTATGGTCACCATAACATCACCGCCATCCCCAGGGCAATCTGCGCGCAGAGGATCGCCGGTACGCCCGCCGTAAACTTTCTGTGCTTCGTCTTGTGGCGGAATCCGTACATGGCAAGCAGCGCCCCGGCGCTCCCGCCGGCCGCCGCCAAAAAAAGCAGCATTCCCTCCGAAATCCTCCATCTGTGATGTCTGGCCTTCCACTTGTCCAGACCGTACGCCAGAAACGTCACGATATTGATGACTGCCAGCCAGCCCCATATCCATCTTTCCATCTTCTGCCCGTATCCTCCGTTCCCGCTCAGCCGCGCGCCATTCTTCCGTTTCCTGCCCATTATACCATGCCCGGAAGGAAAAATCATCCGCCTGTTTTCCGTCCCCCTCCTCACGTTCTTCCGCGGAAGCCTGATCCGGAAAATCAGAGACAAAAAAAATCGCAAAAAAATAAAAAAAGGAGTATAAGATTTCTCTTTCCGGAGATACTGAAGATAGTACCAAAGAAAAGAGAAATACTTATCCTCCCCTTTTGATGACCCCGCAGGTGCGCAGACAGGTGCGTCTCTGCGGGGTTTTGATTTATCTGATCAGAATAACATTGATTCAGGGTGAATTCACCATGATGAATGTGGAAGAACGCAAACAGGTCATCAAAACTGCTGTAGATGCAGCAAAAGACAGCGATGTGTTTATTCTGGCCGGAATCACCTGCAATTCCACCAACGACACCGTAGAACTGGCCAGATACTCCGGCGAAGTCGGCGCGGAATATGTACTCGCCCTTCCGCCCCATGCCGTTCCCATCACGAAAGAAGCCATGATGGATTACTTCAAAGCCATCAAAGCCAATACCACTTCCGGTCTGGTCCTGTATCATTTCCCCGGGGAAACCAATATTACGTTCTCACCGGAAGAAATCGTGGAAATGGGCCGCAGCGGCCTCATCTGCGCTGTGAAGAACACGGCCGGAATGGAGCACACACAGGAGCTGATCCTGGCCAACGGCCATAATCCTGATCTTAAGATCACCAACGGCTTCGATTCCCTGGCGTTCGCGGCCATGGCCTGCGGCGCCGATGCTCTGATCAATGCCGGTTCCAATATGACGCCCGGCCAGTACGTGAAAATGATGGATCTGATCAAAGAAGGGAACTATGAGGAAGCGCGCAGAATCTATGAAGCCATTCTTCCTCTGCTGCTGTTCCAGGAACAGAATGGAAATACAGAACCGGGGCTCTGCAAATACGTGCTGTCCCTGCAGGGATTTGATGTCGGGACCCCCCGGAAGCCGATTCCCGAAGTTTCAGAGGAATCGAAGGAAACTGCCAAAAAGCTGCTGGCTCTGGCCGAAAGCATTTAATACCTCTTACTTCCTCAAAAAGAACCGTCCCTTCTGTCTCCGGGACGGTTCTTTTCCGCAGTCTCAATCTTCAATTCCAAGTATATCATGATAAATCTGAAACGATTCTTTTACGCTGGCCTTCACGCCATTTCTGTTTCCTGCCTTGAACGCCTGGAGCACCAGTTCATGATCCTTCAGCGCCTGTTCCGCATCGTAATGCTCAAGCCGTTTCATGGGCGCCTCAAATATTTCCAGGAGCAGTGTGCCGATCTGCGTGATAAAAGCATTCTGACAAATATCGAGCAGCTTTTTATGGAAACGGGAATCATCCTCCACCGTGGCCGTTCCGTCTTTGCACTTTTCCCTGAAATACTCAAGCTCCTCCTCCAGCATTCGGATATCGTCATCCGTCGCCCTGTCCATGGCAAATTCCGCCACAGCCTGCTCGAACATGACTCTGAAATCATATAATTCCTGGGACGAGCTTCCCTGAAGAACAAGATTAAAGATAAGAGGCATCATGATATCCGGTTTCACCGTACTGCAGATCCGGCTCCGTTTTCCCTGCCGGATCTCCACCACGCCGATCATCTGGAGCATCTTCAGCGCTTCCCGTATACTGGATTTTCCCACACCCAGCATTGCGCACATTTCCGCCTCAGAAGGCAGCTCGTCTCCCGGATGAAATTCTCCGTCCAGAATCGCCTGCTTCAGCCACAGAACGACGCGCTCTGACAAATTTTCTGTTTTCAATATCGGCGCTTTCGGATAAACATAACCTTCTACGTTCGACTTACCCATATATTCTCCCTCTCTTTAATGCTCTCATTATAGCATGTTTTTGATCGGATATTCAACCGATGCTTTATCCCCAAATCAAGTTTCTATATCATATTTTCGCTTATATAAGATATCTGATATATTGAAATCGTATCATATTTGTTATTTGCTTGTCAATTTATTATAGAAATCTGCCAGTAAAATTTTAAAAAGCCGCAGGTAAATTCCTGCGGCACTTTTATTACGGATCTGCAATCCCATATCTGTCTTTAATATCTTCCTGTCTTGTAGCTTCCCGTGCTGTTCTGGAACATATTTTTCACCGTCGCGAAGCTGGCGACCGCGGTCAGCAGATAGCCGATCAGCAGATCTCTCCAGAAGGCGCTGCTGACCTCCGGATAAGTCATAAAATCCGGAATCGCCCGGTACGCTTCAAAAAATGAAACATCATAATCGGAAAAGACCCTGTAAATTTCAATGGCCAGTCCCACATTCTGAGCAAAATAAAGAACCACAGCCACAATGACAAGGGTTATGACCACTCCGGCCGCGTTGACCTTTCCTCCGAATTTCTCATATCCCTTGAGGGCGCAGACTGCCGTCACCAGACCGGCAATTCCCGCAATATAACCCAGCTGGTAAATGATCACCCAGAGGATTCCGCCCAGAAGCGCCCCCAGAACGGCTCCCACAAGCCCTGTGATCAGATTGCCCTTCTTTTCAGCAATCTGCAGCCGGTTCGCCTCCAGCTCACCGCACATTCTGTTATAGCAGCTGTCACAGAGAAAATCCATCGCTCCGTTGATGCTGGAAAGCACTGTGGGCACTTCCTCCCCGCAGCAGCCGCAGCAGGTTACATATCCGTTCAGTCCAAGATAGGAAACGGTCCTGTCCAGAATTTCCCTCACCTGACCGGCAACCTTTCCTGAAGCCCGGAGAATCACTTCTACGCGCTTTCCGTCATAGACCGCCTCTGTGATTTTTTTATTGCTCTCTCTGAGACCTGCCAGAAAGCTGTCCATGGAATAGCCGGAAGCCGCGCTCCCCGGCTTCGCGTCCACCACAACTCTCCAGTATGTACCGTTTCCGACCCCGGCCATCACGCAGACTGTGTAGCCCGACACAGTCCCCTGGATCACATTTTTCGGTCTTTCTGTCAGAGGATCATTGCCTCTGATCACATCTGCAACTGTCTTTTTCATCTTATGTCCCCTTCCCCGGCACGCTGCCGCCGTCTCCTGGCCGGAATCCGGCCCCGCGCCGTTCTGTCTGCCGCCCCGCGGCGTTCATTTCATTGATCCCTCTGCGGATCCGTTTCAGAACAGCCTGGCCTGAGCGGCTTTTGATTTATTGTAGCATCTCACAGACCGTCTGGCAACTGATTTTCCTCTTCCATAAAATACCGCATGCATTCCATGCCCAGCAGAACCACATCCTCCGGATGAATGAACCGGATAATGTTCCGGTCAAACAGGAGATTGACCGACGCCGGAAATTCTTCATCCCCGTCCCAGAAGATCACCTGAAGCGGCACCTTCTCAAAGGCCGGAACCAGGAAGCCCGCGTCCCCGTAGGAAAGGGGCGTGAACCCAAGCCGCGCGCCGGCCTCCCGGAAGCGCTCCGGCTTCCCCGCGAACGCCTCCGCGAAGGGCTTCAGCACCTGCCGCTCAAAGGCATCCTCAAACACTCCGGCGTCCTTTACATCCCTGAAATGAACCCACTCGCCGGAATTTTCCGCGTTCTCTTCCGCGTAATAGAAGAAATTGTAGATCGCTATCACCTCATTGAACACCGGTTCATAATCCGGTCTGTCCGGACAGCTGATCCGTCCTGTCCGCCTGTCCACCGCATGAAGAATACCGAAATAGGACAGCCGGATGCTGGTTTCATCATAATCTGCAATATGAAGTTTTCGGATGATCTCCTCCTGGTCCCAGGTCAGAAAACGCTGCCGCCACTGCTCCGCCACCTGTTCATAGTGAGAGGTTCTGTTCTGTCCGTCCGCGCTCATATCTGTTCTCCTTCCATGTTCTTTTCCTTATACTGGCAGGCCGACCTGAGAAACGCGATTTCTCTCGCCCAGCCCTCATCGTCATTGGGTGTTTCCAGAATACAGGGCAGCCCCTGAACAGCCGGATGATTGACGATCCGGCGGACGGCCTCAGCGCCGATCATGCCTTCGCCGATCTTCGCGTGGCGGTCCTTACGGCTTCCCCGGGGATTCTGGCTGTCGTTGATATGGAGCGCCTTCAGCCTGTCCAGGCCGATCACCCGGTCAAATTCTTCAAACACACCGTCCGGATTGCCCGCAATGTCATAGCCGGCGTCCCATACATGGCAGGTATCCAGGCAGACGCCGATCCGGTCCTGCCGTTCAACCCGGTCCAGGATTTCCCGCAGCTCCTCAAAGGTTCTGCCGACCTCACTGCCCTTTCCGGACATGGTCTCCAGCAGCACCGTCGTATGCTCCTCATCCTTCAGGATCCCGTTCAGCGTCTCCGCGATCAGCCGGATTCCCGCCTCTGTTCCCTGCCCCACATGGCAGCCGGGATGAAAATTGTAGTAATTGCCCGGCGTGCAGGAAAGCCGTTTCAGATCGTCTGCCATGGTCTCCCTGGCAAACCGGCGCAGATCCTCTCTCGCAGCGCACGCGTTCAGAGTATAGGGCGCGTGAGCCACCACCGGGCCCAGCTTCAGCTCCCCGGCCATCTCCAGGAATTCCCTGATATCCTCCGGATCCAGTTTCTTCGCCCTGGCGCCCCTCGGATTTCTTGTGAAGAAGGCAAAGGTATCGCCTCCCAGCTTTCTGATCTGGCGGCCCATGGCCGCGTATCCCCCCGCGGATGAAATGTGGCTTCCTGCGTAAATCATAAAATCTGTTCCTCCAGATGGTTCTCGACTGTACCTGATGATGATTTCAGACAGGTCCTATTCTAACACATTTTTCCGGTAACTGATATAGGCCGCGGCAAAATAAAGAAGATAGAGCAGAAGGAACATTCCCAGCGCGCCGAAAATAGAAGGCAGCAGCAGGACAGTCCCCACAAAATTTCTGCACAGCTCATTGATGCAGAAGGTGATAAAGGCGCTGAGAAACACCGGGATCACCAGGGGCACTCCGAAATAAAAGGCCATCTGTCTGAAGATCAGACGGTCGATCCTCCGCTCCGTCATGCCCAGATTGGAAAGGACCCGGTACCGGAACTTGTAGCTGGCCGCTTCGCTCAGCTGCTGCACCACCAGGATCGTGGCCACAACACAGCTGAAGATCAGGGCCAGATAAAAAAGGGCAAAGGAAAATACCGTAAAAAACGAATCCTGGTCGGCAAGTGTCTTTCCCTTCACCTCCGCCCAGACCGTGTGGTAGGCATCCTCCGAATCTGCCTCCGCCATTGCCTCCAGCTGGTCATAATCCCCTTCCGTGGTCTCCCGGTCCGTATCCGCCGCGAAAACCACCTGCTCCACCTCAAAATTCCGAACCGCCTCATCGGGCAGGACCAGGAAATAATAATAACCGTTGATCCCGTTCTGGGCGAAATTTTCCTGTCTGCACTCCTGAAGGGACAAGGTTTTGCCTCCCAGCTCCAGCGGGATCTCCGAGGATCCGATGCACGCTTTGATCGATCCCATACAGGAGACCAGGTAAGAATCCTCCTCCAGGACAACCGGTTCATATCCCTGCATAAACGTCAGGGCCATATAATCGCTGTAGGCCATGGCAAGATCCGACTCAAACCAGTGCACCGCCATCTGCGGTTCACGGGCCTCGATCCAGTCATGAATCGTATGGTCCCCGGTCCGGTACAGGGCATATTCCCGTTTCATGTTGATCCCCAGATTTTCCTCCAGGTACGCTTCATACTCTGTAAAATCCGCCTTTCCCTCCCGGGCCTTCTGGGTGCCGTCCGTGATCAGCACGTCGAATCCGGCGGACACAGCGGACTGTATCTCAAAGAATCCGCTGAACAGCAGCGCCGACTGGGCCGCGGCCAGCGTCAGCGTGATCAGCATGGCCAGCGTTCCCAGCGTCACGCTCATGGTATTCATCTTGGCAGTCAGGCAGCGGAACAGAAACAGTCGGTCCTTCTTATATTTCCGTTTCTCGCTCCGAAGAAACAGCCTGGACAGAAACGCTGCGAGAAACAGATAGCAGCCGTACAGGCTGACGATCATACAGGCGATCGCGGTCATCGTCACCTTTCCCGCGTTATTCGCGCCGGATGAAAAGGCAGTATACAGGGTAACGCATCCGTAGGCGCCCACTGCCAGAGACACCAGCAGCAGGATCCAGTGTCCTCTGGTCCTGCCGATCGCGGCGGTTTCATTTTTCTTATCCGCGTACAGAAGATCACAGATCTTCATCTTTCTGAGCCTTTTTCCGGTCAGGAACAGAGCTGCCAGATAAATGACCGCGATATATACACCGGTCAGCACCAGCGCCTGCACGGAAAAGGACAGGCGGATCTCATAAGGCGCGCTGAAAATATTCATGATGATGGATACCAGCACCTGATACACCACATTTCCCAGAATAAATCCGCTCAGGGCCGCCAGCGCGCCCATCAATACCTGCTCCAGGAGAAACATCCGGGCGATGACCCGGTTGGAGATGCCCAGCGTCATGTAGGTCCCCAGCTCTCTGCCGCGCTTCTGGAACATGAATTTTGTCATATAGGAAACCAGCCAGCCCACCGCCAGCACCACCACGGCCGATACCATTCCGATGGCCATGGGCATGGCGTTCATGCTGGCGCTCAGGGCCTGGATGTCCTCCGAATAGATCAGCATGTTGAAGGCGTAGATCAGGGCGAAGGCTATGGTCACGGTGATCATGTAAATTCCATAATCCCTGACGGAGCGCTTCGCGTTGCGGAATGCCACTTTACCTAACATCGGCGTCACCTCCCAGGAATGTCACCACATCCATGATCTCCCCGAAAAACTCCTTCCTGGACCGTCCGCCCCTCCAGATCTCATTGAAGATCCTGCCGTCCTGGAGAAAGAGGATCCTGCTGCAGTAGCTGGCAGAAAAAATATCATGCGTCACCATCAGGATCGTGGCGTCCATGTTCCGGTTCATATCCGTAAAGCTACTGAGGAGCATTCCCGCCGCCCGGGAATCCAGCGCTCCCGTAGGCTCGTCGGCCAGAATAATCGCCGGATTTCCGATCAGCGCCCTGGCGCAGGCGCACCGCTGCTTCTGTCCTCCTGACACCTCATAGGGAAATTTTCCGAGAATATCATCGATCCCAAGCTCCTTCGCCACCTGGCGGACCCGGTCGCGGATGCCATCCTCCTGACCGCTGATCACCGGCGCAAGCGCAATATTCTCTTCAATCGTCAGCGTGTCCAGCAGATTGAAATCCTGAAATACAAATCCCAGATTTTCCATCCGGAATCTGGCCAGATCCCGGTCCTTCAGCGCGGTGATATCCGTTCCCCGCAGCTCAATATGTCCTGCCGTCACCGTGTCAATGGTGGCGATACAGTTTAAAAGGGTTGTTTTCCCGCTGCCCGAAGCGCCCATGATCCCCAGAAATTCTCCCTGCTCCACCTGAAAGGACACGCCGTCCAGCGCTTTTGTCACAAAGGCCTTTGAGCCGTAATATTTTTCTACATTTGAAAGTTTCAGCAATGCTTCCATGTGTCGTTCTCCTTCCGTCTTCTGAAGTTGATTCTGTCTTCACGTACACTATAGCAGGCATTGCCTCATTTGTTTACTTACAGTTTTGTAAGAAATATCTTTTCAGAATGTCCATCTGCCGCTTCCACATACCGGCCCACCGGAAAACCAATGCGCACTCTCGTAAACTTTCCCCTCTCCGATTCGATCTCCAGAGCCAGGCCCAGGCGGGTGCAGAGCTTTTTGCTCAGATACAGGCCCATTCCCGTGGCCTTCCGGTTCGTCCTCGCCCCGCCGGTAAATCCCTTCTCAAAAACCCGCGGCAGATCCTCTTTCCGGATCCCGCAGCCGTTGTCTTCCACACAGAGCCAGACACTCCGGGCCTCCTCTCCGGAAGTGACCGTCAGCCGGGGCTCCGGCTTATCCGCGTATTTAATGGCATTGGAAAAAATCTGATTCAAAATGAACGTCATCCATTTTTCATCTGTCCACACCCGTTCCGGGAGCGTTCCCACCTCCAGGCGGATCCTCCGCTCCAGGATCACGCTCCGGAAAGAACGGATGGAGGCGCTGACCACATCGGACAGGACCGTTTCCCGGATAAAATAATCCTTCTCCACATTTTCGCTCCTGGCATAGTACAGTACCTGCTCCACCAGTCCGTCTATGCTCCGGATCTCCCCCGCGATCCTCCTGCAGACTTCCGAATCATGATTCCGGCAGATCAGATCCGCCGGTTTTCCGGACAGTTCCGCGATGAGATATTTCTTGTCCAGAGCCTCCAGCTGTCCGCAAAGTTTTTTCTCCTTCCGCTTTTTCCTCATATAGTCCGAGGCCAGGACCAGCGCTCCGGCAGTCAGCCAGGCCGCGTCCAGCCAGACCAGTCCGCTCCAGGGCAGGCCCAGGACCGCGAGATACAGGCTGCTGCATACCGCCAGCAGCAGCCCGCCTGTCACAGCCGCCGCCCGCTCTGTCAGATATCTTCCAACTGTCACGACTCGTTCACCGCCTCCACTCTGTATCCCTGCCTCGGCACCGTCCGGATCAGATCCTGAAGCCCCACGTCCGCCAGCCGTCTGCGCAGGCGGGACAGATTGACATTGAGCACATTTTCATCCACATACATCTTATTCTCCCAGAGGTATTCCACAAGCGCGTCCCGGGACACGGTCCTGCCCTGGTTGAGACACAGAAAATACAGCATCTGAAATTCCTTGGGCGACAGCTCCAGCGTGCGTCCTCCAAAGCTGATCTGGCCTCTGGCCAGACTCAGGACCGCCTCTCCGACCCGCAGCTCTCCGCTTCCGGCCCGGCTTCTCTGGAAGATCCGCTCCACTCTGGCCAGCAGCACCGGCAGACTGTAGGGCTTCCGCACAAAATCATCTCCGCCGAGACGGATTCCCCTCAGCTCATCCCATTCTCCGTCCCTCCCGGTGACGAAGATCACCGGCACATCCGACTGTTTCCGGATCAGCCTGCACAGCAGGAATCCGTCCAGATTTCCCAGATTGATATCCAGAAGGATCATATCCGGTTTCCAGGACAGGATGTTCCCGGCCAGAACTGCTTCTGCCGGACTGTTCTCCTCCGGACTCACTTCTTCCGGAATTCCCCCGCCGGGATCCCCTCCGAATCCCATTGTCTCATAACCGTGATCCCGGAAGCAGGAAGCCAGCTCTGTTCTGATGTTTTCGTTGTCCTCCACGACTGCGATCCTGTTCATATTGATACCCATGCCTTTCGTATAAAAACGGCGCAGATTTCTCCGCACCGTTTTCTGAAATCATACTGCTTTTCAAGCCCTCATCAGGAATCCGCGTTCCTGATCCTTCTCTTTTCCTCCTGCAGCGTCCGCCCAAAGCAGGCGCCCGCCCAGTTCCGGTTGATCACCACTGCCGCGATGAGGATGTTGCCCACGCAGATCCCCGGCAGGCCGCCGAAAAACAGAGACGCCGCGGACACCGCGCCGAAAAGGAAAAAGGTATATACGCTCCTCCGCTCATTGGGCCGCACCACCAGCACCACCGACAGGAAAATATAAATGGCCGCCAGCACCCAGATGCTGGGGCTGAACTGCCGGATTCCCAGCAGCACGCCGAAGGTGACCGCGATGGCCTTTCCGCCTCTGTGATTCCTCCAGAAGGGAAACGCGTGGCCAATCACCGGCGCCGCCATGATGCCCGCGAACGCCAGACTCACCGGCCTTACGACCCGCGCCGCGCACCAGAGGGGCAAATACCCCTTCATCACGTCCAGGAACAGACAGAGCAGCCCAAGAGGGATCCCCGCGTACTTCATCACATTGGCCGTCCCCGGATTGTGATCCTCGCTGATCTGTTCGATATCCATGTTTTTCAGGTATTTGGGAAGGAAGTATCCGAACAGCATACTGCCCGCCAGATATCCCGCCGCTATCAAAATCAGACTTTCCACAAGCTCCCGGTTCACACATTCACCCTCTTTCACCATCCGCTTTCTTGTTTCATTTTGTTTCTCCGCTTTTCCATCCCGCCCGTTTCTGCCCCCTGTCCGGGTCAGACCGGCAGCGGTTCCTCATTCGCCGCTGCAGAACGCCTCGATATAATCACAGATGTCCGCAGCCGCGTCTCCGTTGATATAATGCTTCTGGGCTTCTGTCATATGTCTTCTCACCGCTTCATTTCTCAGAAGCTCCAGCACCTTTTTCCCGGCTTCCTTTTCATTCTGGACAGAAACAGACATGCCGTGGCCGGAAAAAAATTCCGCGTTTTTTGTCTCGCAGCCGGGAATCGGCTGCGAATGCACCATGGGAATCCCTTTTGCCGCCGCCTCGGTGCTGGTCAGTCCCCCCGGCTTCGTCACCAGCACATCACAGATATCCATATAAAGATCTGCCTGGGTCGTAAAATCCAGCACCTGGATCTTCGCGTTGCCCCTGTATTCCTTCCGCAGCTTCTGCTTCAGCTTCTCATTGTTCCCGCCCAGGATGATGATCCGCCCGTCCTCCGGAAGTCCCTTTTCTATGGTTTCGGCCATAACGGAAATATTGCCGTATCCCATGCTTCCGGTCATGATCAGCACCACAGGGCCGTCTGTACCGATCCCAAGTCCTCTTCTCGTCCGGATCCGGTCCTTTTTCTCCCGGAACCTTCTGGAAACGGGAATACCGGAAGGAATCAGCTTATCCTCCGGAATCCCCCGGTCTTTATATTCTTCCGTCAGCTCGTCGCTGGATATAAAATAGCGGTCCATCACCGTTTCTTCTGTGAAGGGAATACAGGTATAATCCGTGGCCACAAAAAAACAGGCCGCTTTCAGGGGATAATGCTTCCTGATAAACGTCATCGCCTCGGCCGGAAACAGATGGGGCATGACAATGCAGTCATACTCGTTCTTTTTTATGAACCTGTAAAGCGCTTTCCCATAAAAGGTATTGGCAAAATATACTGGGGATTTGCGTCTGGAGGAGCTGACTGCTCCCGCCACCTTGTAGGCCGCGCCGAACACATCCGGAAAAGAAGTGGTCGTCTTTACATAGATTCTGGATGCCCGCCGGGATGTCTTCGGTTTCGCGAACCTGAGCGCGTCCAGCATTCTGCAGGTAATCCCCCGGCGTGTAAATTCCTCCTGCAGCGCACGGCCGGCCGCATTATGCCCCTGTCCTGTATTGCATGAAAGAATCAGAACCTTCATTGTTTCTCCTTTTTTTCAATCAGATCATAAATAGAATGGGTCACCAGAAGATAATATCCCTCCACTACCTCTTCCGCGGGAATATCCTCTTTCTCCGATGTGAGCCAGCTTTTGATAATACTGGTCAGGCTTACAGAATAAAATTTGGCGATGACTTCCTTTTTCCATCCTTTGATGGCAGGCTGGTTTTTGAGAGAATATCTCTGCAGGTTCCGCAGAAAAACCTGATACAGATACTGCTCGAGAATTCCCTCAAAGGAATTCTGCCCCGTCACCTGAAATGCCTTTCTGTAAAAATCCTTTTCCTTTCCCATTTTAAAGAAAAGGAGCTTCAGAGCCTCCTCACCCAGGCCCTCGTCCAGCAGCTCTTCTGCCCGTTCTTCAATGTCGTCCCTGAAGATCCCCTCCAGAAGTTCATACTTGTCACGATAATAATTGTAAAAGGTAGGGCGGAGCACCCCGGCCTCATCTGTGATCATCCTGACAGTAATCTTCTCAAAAGAGTGGCTTTTCATCAGTGTTTTCAGCCCTTCCTGAAGCAGGATCTTCGTTGCTTCCCGTTTTCGCTCCATGTAAACCGCTCCTTCGCCAGCCATTATAGCATAAAACCTGCCATTCTGAAAGTCAAAGGAGCGTTTTTTATTTCTCCGTACATTCTCAGCTCTTATTGTGCCTGATCCAGCTTCTTTTTATAATTGGTGTATCCCTTCTGCACATAATGATGTTTTTCCCACAGAGTCTCTGCTTCCGGCTTCCAGTTTTCCGCGTAATCCCTGCATTTCGCACACAGGTGCTCCACAGGCTCCTCCGACTGCATATCGGTGGAATGGGCGCCCGTTTCCTTCACCATACGCTCCAGGATCTCCGGATTCTCCAGCATGGGACAGGGTCTCAGATGGTTCTCATTAAAGGGCTGATTATCCCGGTAAGCCATAAAGAGAGGCTGCTTCAGGGCATCCAGAAGGCTGACCTCCCTGATATTGGCGCCCGAATAATGGATGAACACGCAGGGCTCCACGTCTCCGTTGGGATTGATATGGCAGTAATTGCGTCCGCCGGCGATGCATCCGCCTACGAATTCGCCGTCATTCTGGAAATCCATGGTATAGATCTGCTTTCCGCCCTCGCCCGCGCGGATCTCACGGATCCGGTGATACATATACGTTCTCTGTTCCCTGGAGGGCATCAGCTCCGGCGCCGCGTCGTTTCCCACGGGCATGTAATGGAAATACCAGGAGAACCGGCATCCCTTCTCAATGATCATATCCAGGAACTCATCAGATGTT
The DNA here is from genome assembly GCA_904379015.1 of Candidatus Paralachnospira caecorum. GTDB lineage: Bacteria > Bacillota > Clostridia > Lachnospirales > Lachnospiraceae > Lientehia > Lientehia caecorum. Next base: position 111,412 of record CAJFHG010000008.1, read on the forward strand.
ACCACTTCCACATTTTTGCTGGTATAGCAGATGGATGTGCCGAACAGCTGGCCGTTCGCCTTCAGCAGATCCATGGCATGCATGACTCTGTCGAACACGCCTTCCCCTCTTCTCAGGTCATTGACTTCCTCAAAGCCTTCCAGACTGATGGAAAGGGACAGATTGCCCACCTCCTTCATCTCCTGACAGAACGCCTCATCCACCAGGGTGCCGTTGGTAAAGGCATGGAAGGCGCAGTCATTGTGCTTTCTGCAGAGCCGGATGATGTCCTTCTTTCTGACCAGCGGTTCTCCGCCTGTATACATATAGAAATAAATTCCCAGCTTTTTGCCCTGGGTTATGATGTCATCCAGCTCCTCATAGCTCAGATTCAGTTTATGGCCGTATTCCGCCGCCCAGCAGCCGGTGCAGTGCAGATTGCAGGCGCTGGTGGGATCCATCAGGATCAGCCAGGGAATGTTGCACTGATGCACTTCGCGCATTTTCCGGATTGTTCTGGTGCCGTGGAAAGCTGCCTCAAATCCCAGGTTCAGCGCCGTCATTTTGATCACGTTGGGATCCAGCTCATCCAGAGCCCGGTTTACATACTGCATCCATTTGGAATCCGGATCCTGGATCAGCTTCCGGGCGCCGTCATACGCCCCTTTGGAGAACTGATTCCCCATAAATTTTTCTGCCAGGTCCACCAGATCCATCAGGCCCTTCTGCCTGTCCTTGTTCACATGCTTCATTGCAAGATCGATCGCCGCTCCGAAAGCAGCTCTTGTCGCTTTGTGTGTGATTGTAGCCATCGCTAATCTCCTCCGTCTTGATTCTGTTATCTATTCTGCCATTGATTCTGTTACAGCAGACCGCTTACGAGTACCTCCACGCCGACAACCTCATACAGAACCCCGCCTACCACATAGGCTCTGTTCTTCTGTTCATATCCCAGCCGGTATAAATGCCAAGCATCACCGCGGCCGCAGTCATGATGGCAACAGCCAGAAGCTCCTCCGAAAGTCTGGTCCTTGTAAACGCAAAGCCGATCCCCGTCAAAAACGCGTCCGCACTCACAGCGGCGCTTAAAACACACATTTCCTTTACCGTTCCCCATGCCTCCAGGCGCTCCTCGACCGGCTCCTTTTTCGCGCCTTTCCTCAGCATATAAAAACCCATTCCCAGAAGAATGGCGGCTGCCAGTCCGTACCAGATGCCGCTGATATGTCCGCCATTTTCCGCAGCTTCAGGAACCAGAGTAAACAGATTCCCCGCCAGAAGGGCGCACACCTGCCATGCCGAAAAAACGATGCACATCTGCGTCAGCTTCTTCCCGTCAATTCTTCCGATTACCGCTCCTTTGCAGATACATACCGCATATACATCCAGAGAGAGCCCCGCCGCCGTCAAAAGGATCTCCCATATATTCATCCGCCTATCATCTCCTAACATGCGTTTTTCTTTCTTTAATATTATAATTTATTTCATTTTTTCTCCCATATACACTTTTTCCCCTGTGTCATCCAAAATATGACAGTTTTCGCAGTCTGTATTGCAAAATTGCAATTTGTTTTTCCGCCTGTTATAATAAAAATCACCAAAAACTGTTCCATATAAAAGAGAATCCCGCGAAGCAGGATTCTCTGTGCAAATGATCTGTGAAATGAAAGGAGTCCTTCCATGAAAAAGCTGAAGCAAATTGTCTGTATTCTCTGCGCCGTCTTTCTTGCCGGCCTGTATCTCGTGACTCTGGTCTTTGCCTTTACCGACAGTTCCCAGGCCAGATCCTGGCTGAGCGCGTCCCTCTATGCCACGATCGCGGTCCCCGTCTTTTTATATGCCTTTCTGCTGATCACAAAGCTGCTGAAAAACAGAAATACGGGACAGACATCTGAGAAGCCGGATCCGGCGGATTCCTCCGGCAGGCCGGACAGGAAATAGCCGGTCAGGCGCCGTCTGTCAGTCCGTATCCACCACATTCAGCCAGGAGTGGAGCAGATCTGCCTCCTCAGGCCGTTTCTTGGTAAGCTGAGCCGCCGCCACCAGCGGAAGCCAGCTCTGGACATAAAGCTTCGCCGTTCCGGTCTTCTCGCAGAACCGGTTCAGATAATAATAAGCCGCATCCAGATTGTTGAGCGTCAGGAGAAGGTAGGTGCGGGCCACATCCGCGCTGGCATTTCCCTGGGCCGCATGGATCCAGTCCAGTATGTACCAGCCGTCCTCCGCCACCACGATATTGGAGGGGCAGAAATCCCCGTGGCAGAGCTTCGCGTGCTCCGGCATACTGTTGAGCTTGGTCAGCAGCTCGTAGCGGGTGATATCATTGATGCAGTCCAGCCCCTGGATCTGCCGTTTCATCTTGGCCTTCAGACTGTTGAGAAGGGGAACCTTCTTGCCGAACATCTCCAGCTGGCAGTCCAGCATCTGATCCATGTACGCCTCCATTTTGTCCGGTTCCTCTTCCAGATGCTGCATCAGCGTCTTCCCTTCGATGTAATCGTAAACGATCGCCCAGCAGCCGTCCTCCATCACCTCAACGGAGCGCAGCTGGGGTACCTTGAGCCCCGTGCCCTCCACCAGAGCCATATGAAGCGCTTCTCTCAGAACTTCAGACTTGGGAAAATCCTTCCTGAATACTTTGACCGTTCTGTTTCCTTCTCTGAATACATTATGATTTCCTGACGCGATTAAAATTTTTTCCACCATACTGTCACCCCGTTTCCTCTGAACTTTAATGAGTGTTTCTATACCATTAGTATATCAGCATTTTGCACAAAAATAACTGGTAAAAATGACAGTATTTCATTTCCGATTTTGTTGGAATTATCGGTTCTTTTTGTCCTGTTCTGCCAGAAGCTCCACAGCGCGGACCGCTGTCCGGATGGCCGCCGCGGTATCATGACAGTGGGGATCGGGGAGCCCTTTTTTCTTCCTCTCCTGGTTCCAGATCACATTCAGGACACAGCCGGCTCTGACCCCCAGGATCTGAGCCACAATATAAAGCGCCGCGCTCTCCATCTCCGAGGCCAGACAGCCGGCCTTGATCCACATATCCCACTTTTCCTCCAGCTCTTTTCCGCAGGGCATCCGGCCGGGACTGTGCTGCCCGTAAAAGCTGTCCTTGCACTGGACGATCCCCAGGTGGGCCCTGGCCCCCAGATCCGACGCCGCCTGCTCCAGAGCCTTGGTCACCTGAAAATCCGCCACCGCCGGAAACGCGATGTCCACATACTCCTTTGAAGTGCCCTCCATCCGGATGGCGCCGTTGGCGATGACCAGATCGCCGCCCATGACCTGCTCTGCCATTCCGCCACAGGTTCCCACCCGGATCATGGTGCGCACCCCCGTCTGATACAGTTCTTCCACGCCGATGGCCGTGGAGGGACCGCCCATGCCTGTGGACATGACCAGCACCGGCTCTCCCGCCAGCTGTCCGATCCATGTGGTATATTCCCGGTTCTGCCCCAGAAAACGGGGATTTTCCAGAAACTGCGCGATCTTCTCCACCCTCCCCGGATCTCCGGGAAGAATGGCGTATTTCGCTCCGTGGCTGTCATCCAGCCCGATATGGTACATGTTTTCCATGCTCCGCTCCTTTCCCCGGGCGCCGCGCCCGGCCAGAATCGTGTTTCCGTCCTGCCGCTCAGGCAAAGGGATTTTCCGTGGGATAGCGCACGCCCGCCGGCTGATTGAAGCCGATGTCCTTCACTCCGAGATACCGGAACGTATCATAGATGGCCCTGCCGTAATGGCCGAACGCCACCGCGCCGTGATGAGGGAAATTCTTCTCGATCAGCACATGGCGGTAGAACCGTCCCATCTCCGGAATCGCGAACACCCCGATCCCTCCGAAGGATCTGGTCGCCACGGGAAGGATTTCACCCTCTGCCGCATAGGCTCTGAGTTCCGCGTCAGCCGTGCTCTGAAGCCGGAAAAAGGTGATCTTTCCCGGCACGATGTCTCCCTCCAGGGTTCCCCTCGTGGACTTTTCGGGAAGTGTCCGGGTCATGATCAGCTGATTTTTCATCTCACAGGAAACCAGCTTTCCCGCGGCCGTATTCCCGCAGTGGAATCCCATGAAGGTATCCTTCTGAGTATAAGGATATGTTCCCCGGATCTCCGCTTCATACATATCGGCCGGAACCGTGTTGTTGATGTCCAGGAGCGTCACCGTATCCTGGCTGATGACCGTCCCGATATACTCGCTCAGGGCGCCGTAGATGTCCACCTCGCAGGAGACCGGTATGCCTCTGGCCGTCAGCCGTCCGTTCACATAGCAGGGAACAAAACCGAACTGAGTCTGGAAGGCAGGCCAGCATTTTCCGGCCACGGCCGCGTATTTTCTGGATCCCTTATGAGCCTCGATCCAGTCCAGAAGCGTCAGCTCATATCTGGCCAGATCCGGCAGCACTTCAGGTTTTTTGTTCCCTGTCCCCAGCTCCCGCTCCATATCCTTTACCACATCAGGGATCCGGACGTCTCCCTCGTGAAGCTTGTAGGATTCAAACAGATCCAGCTCGGAATTCTCCTCGATCTCCACGCCCAGATCGTACAGCCGCTTGATAGGCGCGTTGCAGGCCAGGAAATCCTTCGGACGGGGGCCGAAGGAGATGATCTTCAGATCCCGCAGAGCCACGGCTGTCCTGGCCACCGGCTCAAATTCACGGATCATGTCGGCGCATTCCTCCGCCGTTCCCACCGGATATTCAGGGATATAAGCATGGATCTCCCGCAGCTTCAGATTATAGCTGGCATTCAGCATTCCGCAGTAGGCATCCCCGCGGCCGTCGATCAGATCCTCCATGGTCTCCTCCGCCGCAGCCATGAACATGACCGGACCGCCGAACTCCTTCGCCAGAAGCGTCTCCGGCGTCTCCGGCCCGAAATTCCCCAGGTAGACCACCAGGGCATTGCATCCGGCTTCCCGGAGCTCCGCCAGCGCCCTTCTCATGCCCGTCTCTTCCTCCACGCATGTGGGACATTCAAAAATCTCTCCATATTTTTTCCTGTAAGCCGCCGCCACAGCCTTTCTTCTGTTAACCGACAGAGACATGGGAAAACAGTCCCTGCTCACTGCCGCAATGCCGATCTTCAACTCTGGAATATTGTTCATACAGTCCTTCCTCCTTCTTGTCTTGTCCCTCTATTGTACCACATCAGACGCCGGACTGTCAGGCCCCTGTATTTAATCCCGTACAGTCCGCTCAAAGGCTTCCATGATCAGCGCGGCCACCGCGGCGCCGGGATCCTTCAGGCTCCTGGAGGCCTCGCCCCTCGTGGCGGCCCGTCCGTGCACCGCCACCATCTCTGAGGTGCGCTCAAATCCTTCTCTGGCCGCCTTCTTTGCTTCAGCGGCCGCCTCCTTCAGACTTTTTCCGGCTTTTTCAGCCTTTCTGAGCGCCTCTGCCGCCGGGAGCATGCCGTCCAGAAACGTTTTGTCCCCGGCCTTCGCGTGCCCCAGGTTCATAACACCCTGGGCATAGCCTTCAAAAAGCGCCGCGTACTCGGCAAGCCCCGGATCCGTTTTCCCCTTCAATCTCTTCCCGGCTTCCATCAGTCCCGACGCCATCAGCGTCCCCATGGTAGAAGGCACCGCGACGGACATGGCCTTCCCGGCGGTGTAAAGCAGCATCCCGCAGTCCGTTTCGCCGGTTCCGCGGACCGCCTCATAGGCCGCCGCGAATCCGTCCGACATGGTAAGCCCCAGATCTCCGTCCCCGACGACGCTGTCCAGATCGATCAGGTAATCTCTGTTGTCCGCCATGATGTCTCTGACCTGTTTCAGGAACGGAACCAGGATGCTTTTATCCTCTCCTGTCTTGTCCGGCGTCTGATCCGGCGCCTCTTCCGATACCGGGCTGTCCTCTCTGGCCGTCCACGCCGGCGCGGTTTCCGTTCCGTCCACGCCGCCGTCCATGCTTCCCTGTCTGAAAAAAGGCGTCTCAGCCGGTTTTCCCAGCAGCCGTTCCAGTTCCTCATCCAGCAGGAAAACGGAAATGGAAACCCCCGCCATCTCCAGAGCCGTGGCATATTCGCCCACATAGTATTTCCGAACCGTGATATTCCGCTCCTTCATGATCCTGTCTATTTTCCGGGTCACAATATACTGCTCGTCCAGGGTCGTCGCGCCGAGTCCGTTGACCAGCACGGCCACCCGGCTGCCGCCGATCTCTCCGAAATCATCCAGGATCCGATCCAGCATTTCCCCGGTGATCTGATCCGCCGTCTCCAACTTTCCTCTGCGGATCCCGGTCTCTCCATGGATGCCCATGCCGATCTCCATCTCGTCCTCTCCGATGGAAAAGCCCGGATGTCCCACCCGGGGAACCACGCAGGGCGTCAGGGCCACTCCCATGGTACGTACCCGGGAAGCGGCTTTCCCGGCAATGCGCTTCACCTCATCCAGATCCATCATCTCATCAGCCGCCGCGCCCGCGCATTTGTACACAAAGAAAATCCCCGCCACGCCGCGGCGGATGCTCTTTTCCCCTTCTCCGGGAAGAGGGCCGGAGGCCACATCATCCGCGCCAAGGACGGATTCCACCCGGATCCCCGCTTCAAACTGCGCCATCTCGGCAGCCATGTCAAAATTAAAAATATCGCCGTTATAATTTCCGTATATATAGAGCACCCCCGCGCCGGAATCGATGGCCTTCGTCACGGCCAGCATCTGTTCCGGGCTGGGAGACTGGAATACGTCGCCCACGCTGCAGCCATCCAGCATTCCACGTCCCACGTATCCGAGGAACAGGGGCAGATGCCCGGATCCTCCTCCGGTGGCGATCCCCACCTTTCCCTTCTTCTTCCGGGCCGAGATCAGACAGTGCACATCCCCTCCCGCATACGTCACCATATCCGGATGCGCCGCGTAGATCCCCTCCAGCATCTCTGTCACATAATCCTCCGGTCTGTTGATGATTTTCTTCATACTGAACCCTCCGTTTCCTTTTGTTTGCTAAATTTTAGTAATTTATTTGCTGCTTTTTCTTTAATATAGCAATCCGGACAGATCATGTCAATTATATATTGTGATTTTTTATAATTTTCTTCAAACAAATTCATGTTTTATGTGTATTCTGCCTCTTTCAGATTTCAGATTTACTAAATTTTAGCAAAAAGTGTCATTTGCCGCCCGGCTTCGGAGGTATCTGCCGGTGTCTGCGGAGAATATGCCGCAGGAGCGATGAAATCCGGTTGCCCGCGGAAACAGAAATGGTGGCGGCACTGACTGCAGTCGTGTTATAATGAATGGAAATCACATGAGGATTACGGAGAATCTGCCATGAAAAGAAATGAAATCAGACTGAAGGATATTGCCGCCCAGCTGGGCGTCTCTCCTTCCGCAGTTTCCATTGTAATGAAAAACAAAAAGGGAGTCAGCGACGAGACCCGGGAACGGATCCGCCTGACGCTGGAGCGCTATGGATATTCCGTGACTGCTCCGGAGCAGCCCGGCTCCTCACGGAATATCCGCTTCCTTAAATACAAAAATTCCGCCATCCTGGTGGAGGAAAACGGAAATTTTGTCTCATCTATTATCGATTCTCTTGAAGAGGAATGCCGTCAGCTCGGTCTGCGGCTGATCATCACCGCCTTCGGCCCGGACGACAAGGAAGAAGTCTACAGAAGCATCCGCGAGGAACCCATGGACGGTATCATCGTCCTGGGGACAGAACTGGAGGCCGGCGATCTGTCTGTTTTTGAGAACATTCCCGTCCCGCTTGTCCTTGTGGATACGCCGGCCCCCGGCCATTCGCTCAACTGCGTCACCATGAACAACGAAGAAATCGCCGGACAGGCGGTCCGCTGCCTTTACGGACTCGGGCACCGGGAGATCGGATACCTTCACAGTTCCATGGATACCGGCAATTTCCGTTCCCGTTATCAGGGCTACCGCAGCGTGCTGGAACAGCTGGGACTGCCATTCCGAGAGGACCTGGTCTTTTCTCTGACGCCCTCCCTGACCGGTTCCCATCAGGAAATGAGCCGGTATCTGGAACGCGGAATCCATCTGCCCGGCGCCCTGCTGGCAGACAATGACATGATCGCCATCGGCTGCAGCCGCGCCCTCAAAGACAGGGGCTATGTCCTGCCGGACGACTGCTCCGTCATCGGCATTGATGATATCCCCTACAGCTCCATCTGCGCGCCGCCCCTGACTTCAGTCCATATTCCCTGCAGGGAGCTGGGCGCCCAGACAGTCCGGCTGCTCCACTACAAGCTGACCCATCCGGGAACCGCGGCAGCCAAGGTTTTTGTGGACGGACAGCTCATCGTCCGCTCGAGCGTGAAGCCAGCCGCACAGCCTTCGCCAGATAATGGCCGATCCACACAAACAGCCCCATCGCCGCCAGATAATCCAGAAAGAACAGAGGCAGGGGTTCCTCAAAATCAAAGAACACAAACTGGGTTCTCAGGAACAGATAATCCGGAATTCCCCTTCTGATGAACGCATAAAGTCCGTAAAGGGCGATGCAGATGCCGGCAGCCCGCAGAAGGATCCGCCTTGTGCGGGGCGGCGTTCTGCACAGCCGCCCCGCCATGCCCATCATCCTGTTCCAGTGCAGTCCCAGGTGCAGCGCCATCAGCACAAATCCCCAGTATGCCGACAGCATGTGCAGCGTTCTGCCGAACATCCGTCCGCCTCTTATGGGGAGAAACGCAAATACTTCCCGGGAAATGAGCACCGCGCTGACCATGGCGCCTGCCATAGCGAGAAGCACCAGCGCCGCCAGCACCGTCTGGAGAACCCGGTAAGGCGTGTAGCTTCCCCGCAGCAGATTCCCGGTCCATTTCCGGTTGAGCGCATGATGGACGATAAACAGCACGAACATGCCTGCTCCGATCCATTCATGGGCCCTTCTGCCCACCAGTTCAAAGGCCATCAGAAGCATCAGCAAAATGATCATGACGGCATCGACAGCTGTTCTCAGTTTTGCTTTTGTATTCATATCGATCACCTCATTCCCGCAGCCTGCTTCCGCCGCAGTCTGCGTATTTGTTGTCATTCGCGGCCTGTCCCGCAGGGCCGCCCGAGATCAGAAGGGTCATAAAAAAGTCTTCACATATTTGAACACCGGCTTTTTCCAGAACGGCAGCCTCCGGTAAAGCGCTTCCGCGATCTGCCTGTATATGCCCCGCGCTTCCTCTTCCCGCTCCTTTCCCACCGGCCCCTTTCCAAAGGACGCCTCCTGCAGGATCCGCAGAAAGCTCCGGGCCTGGCTGTCCGTAAGACCGGGAATGATCTCCGGAAGATGAAGGATCCATCGTTCCTCGGAGTCCCCGTACTGCTCCGGGAAACCCGCGAAGCGCACCGCTTTTCTGATTTTTCCGAACATTCCGCGCACATCCATGTTTTCCAGCTCCCACAGACGGACCAGCCGGCATATCAGGGCCGCGAGCAGCGCCAGGAGCAAAAGACACACCGCTCCCTCCGCCAGCGTTTCCCGGTCAGGCAGGCGAAGGGAAAAGACTGCCCTCTGCCTCTGCCTGAGAGGAAGTCTCTTCTTCTGAGGCTGATTCCGTTGAGGCCGATTCCTCTGAGGCCGATTCCGCTGAGGCTGATTCAGCTGAGGCGATCCCGGAAGCGGCGCTCTCTGTTTCCTGTCCCGCGTCCGCAGGGCTGTCCTGTCTCCCGCAGGCGGCGGCAGATACTGTCAGTATCACTGCCAGCGCCGCCGCTGCTGTTCTTTTCCAAAATCGTCTCATGCCTGACTCCTCTCTTATTTCTGGCTGTCCACCGGAGGAACCATCTGCACATACTGCTTCAGAAGCTCCGGCGTACTGGTGTAATAGCGCTTCTGCTGATCCATTCCGGCGATCTTTTCCATTTCCTCCTCTGTGAGGGCAAAATCGAAGAGATCAAAATTGTCCCGGATATGAGCCGGATTTTTGGAACCGGGAATGACAATATCTCCGTTCTGGATATGCCATCTTAAAATAATCTGGGCATTGCTTTTTCCATATTTTTTCCCGAGCTCCGCGAAGAACGGCTCCCCGATCAATGCCTGATCGCCATGACCCAGAGGGTACCAGGCCTGGATCACCATTTTTTCCTCTTCCAGGAACTTTTTCAGCTCCTTTTCCTGAGAATAGGGGTGTACCTCTGTCTGCAGGACCGCAGGCCGGATCTCGCAGATATCCAGGATTTCCCTGATCTGCGCTTCATTGAAATTGGACAGGCCGATGGCCTTTACCACGCCTTTTTTATAAGCCTGCTCCATCAGCCTGTATCCCGCGATATAATTTCCCGCGGGCTGGTGGATCAGGAGCAGATCGATGTAATCCGTATCCAGCCGCTCAAGCGTCTTCTCCACCGCGTCAGCCTGCTCATAAAAGCTGGGCCAGAGCTTCGTTTCCAGAAACAGGTCTTCTCTGGCAACACCTGATTTCTTCATGGCGCGGCCCACGGCCTTCTCATTTACATAGGCATTGGCCGTATCGATCAGTCTGTATCCGACAGACAGCGCGCTCAGGACAGAAGCCTCAGCCTCGTCCGGCGTCATTAAAAAAGTACCGATGCCCGCCATGGGCATTTTGATTCCATTATTCAAAACCGCGTATTCCATTCCAGCATCCTCCTTATCTGCTTGCTGAATCTGTTTTCATTGTTTCCCTGAACCGCTTTCCTAAACTGCCTTTTTCACCGGCGTTCCGCCGAAGACCGCTGACATCTCCATGGAATCCAGAGCATCGTCCAGGACCCGTACCTCCGTGGGCGTGAGGCATACCTCCGCCGCTCCGGCGTTTTCCCGCATCCGTTCTTCCCGGCGCGTTCCGGGGATCGGTACGATCCAGGGCTTTTTGCAGATCATCCATGCCAGAGAAATCTGGGCCGGCGTGGCCTCTTTTTCCTCCGCCATGCGGTTCAAAAGCTCCAGGAGCTTCTGATTCTGTTCCACTGCCGCATCTGTAAACTGAGGCATCGACGCCCGGTAGTCGTATCTGGCATCGAACTTTTCTCCCTTTCCGTACCGTCCGGTCAGAAAACCGTTGGCCATGGGCGAAAAGGCCACCAGTCCCACGCCCAGCTCCTCAAGCACCGGGAACAGGGACTCGTAATGTCTCGCCATCATCGAATAGCGGTTCTCCACGGCCGTCACCGGGCAGACCGCATGGGCTCTGCGCAGATACTCTTCATCGGTCTCCGATATGCCCCAGTGCGTGATCTTTCCCTCTTTTATGAGATCCGCCATGACGCCTGCAACCTCTTCCGGACTCACTTTCGGGTCGATACGGTGCTGGAAATACAGATCGATATGATCTGTTCTCAGCCGCCTGAGAGAGCCCTCCACTGATTTTCGGATGGTCTCCGGACGGGCATCCGGCAGCAGGGGATACGGAAAGACTCCGCTCTCCCGGTCAAATCCCAGACCGAATTTGCTGGCGATCACCACATGGTTCCTGCAGGGTTCCAGCGCCTCGCCTACCAGCCGTTCATTGACATGGGGATCCTCTGGCGTGCCGTAAACCTCCGCCGTGTCAAAAAACGTGTATCCCATCTCCGCCGCCAGGCGGATCATGCGGACTGCCTCTTTTTCCTCAGTGGGCGCCCCGTAGGCGTGAGAAAATCCCATGCAGCCCAGCCCTACGGCGGAAACCGTCAGATCCTTTCCCAATCTTCTCGTCTGCATCCACATCTCATCTCCTTCTGATCCCCATTATAAATCCGGCTGTCCGGAATCAGAAGTTTCCATTTGTTGTCCAGTTGAAACCCGGAGGTTACAGGTGCTTCCTACAGCCATTCTCCGAATTTCCGGATATACGCCTTTTTCATGACCGTCACAAGAATCATGTAAGCCGCCACGATCGCCGCGAGCCAGGCGAAATATACCGCGGGCAGGGGAGACAGCCCCAGGGCAGCGCCAACAGGCATAAAGGGAATCAGGGTGACCGCGGCGATCCCCAGAAATGTAAGGGCCGCGACAGGCGCGGAAGCGCGGCTCTGGACAAACGGAATCCGTGGCGTTCTGATCATATGGATGACCATCGTCTGGCTCCACATGGATTCCACAAACCATCCGGTCTGGAACAGGGCGATATAAAACGCCTGAACCGCCGGATCCGTGATTTGGGTAAACACATGCCCGCCCGTACAGAAGGGGCAGATCACGAAATACATCAGCAGATAAGTGGCAATATCAAAAATCGAGCTGACCGGACCGGCCCAGAGCATAAAGCGGCCGATTCCGGAAGCATTCCAGCTGCGGGGCTTCTTCAGATACGCTTCATCCACGTTGTCCCAGGAGATGCCTGTACAGCAGATATCATAGATCAGATTCAGGAAGATCAACTGGACCGAAGCCATCGGCAGGAAGGGAAGGAAGGCACTGGCCGCCAGAACAGAAAGCATATTGCCGAAATTGGAGGATGCCGTCATTTTAATATACTTGATCATATTGGCGTATGTCTTTCTTCCTTCGATGACGCCCTGCTCCAGCACCATCAGGTCCTTTTCCAGCAGAACAACGGAGGCGGATTCCTTCGCGATGTCTACCGCGGTATCTACGGAAATTCCCACGTCGGACGCTTTCATGGCGGACGCGTCGTTGATCCCGTCTCCCATATATCCCACGCTGTGCCCCCGTTCTCTCAGCACGCGGACGATCCGCTCCTTCTGAGCGGGCGACAGCTTCGCGAACACGGTAATGTCTTCAGCCGCCTCTCCCAGCTCGCTGTCATTGAGCCGGTCCAGATCGGTTCCCAGCAGAATCCGATCCGCTTCCAGTCCCACCTGCCTGCAGATGGCGCAGGTGACTTTTTCATTGTCTCCGGTCAGGATCTTGACTCCCACACCGTATTCCTTCAGCGCCCGGAGAGCGGCTGCGGTCGTCTCCTTGGGCGGATCCAGAAATGCCAGAAATCCGATCAGCACCATATCGCATTCGTCCGCCGCCGAAAACTGGCCCACAGGAGACGGATTCGTTTTCTGCGCCACCGCGATCACCCGCATTCCCTTCTGATTCAGTTCATCTGATTTCGTCAGCACCAGCTGTTTCACCGAATCGGCCAGCGGACGGATCCTGCCGCCGCATTCCGCCCAGGCACAGCATTTCAGCATTTCTTCCACAGCGCCTTTTGTCACCAGCTGCGTCTTGCCCTCCGTATCTCTGACGACGACGCTCATGCGGCGGCGCTCGAAATCAAAGGGAATCTCGTCCACCTTCGTATACCTGCGGACCAGTTCCTCCGATCCCAGTTCATTCTGTCTGGCAATGACCGCGATATCGATCAGATTCTTCAGGCCTGTCTGGAAATAGCTGTTCAGGAAAGCATGCCGCAGCACCCGGTCATCTTCCTCTCCATCCACATTCAGATGATACTCCAGCACAACCCGGTCCTGCGTCAGCGTTCCCGTCTTATCGGTACAGAGCAGATCGATGGACCCGAGATTCTGAATGGAATTCAGATTTTTAATAACAACCTTTTTTCTGCTCATGGCAATGGCCCCCTTCGCGAGGGACGTGGTCACGATCATGGGCAGCATCTCCGGCGTCAGCCCGACGGCGACGGAAACGGCAAAGAGCACCGCCTGCATCCAGTCTCCTTTCGTAAACCCGTTGATCAGCAGGACCACCGGCGTCATGATCAGCATAAACCGGATCAGGACCCAGGAAACAGAATTCACGCCCTTTTCAAAGGTTGTCTTCGGCGGCTTCGCGCCGAGCGTTCCGGCAGCGGCCCCCAGCATGGTGTCATTGCCCACTGCGATCACGATCGCCATCGCGCTTCCGCTCACCACATTGCTGCCCATAAAGGCCAGATTTCCCATATCCGTCAGGGTATCTCTTCTGTCAGCCGGCGCGCCGCATTTTTCCACCGGCTCGCTCTCTCCCGTCAGAGCCGACTGGCTGACAAACAGATCCCGCGCGCGCAGGATTCTCAGATCAGCCGGTATCATATCCCCCGCCGACAGAAATACCAGATCGCCCGCCACGATCTCATCCATGAGAATCTCCTTCTGCTCCCCGTCTCTCAGGACAGTGGCCGTGGTATGGATCATGGACGTCAGCTTCTCGGCAACATTTCCGCTGCGCGTCTCCTGCACGAACCGGAGAATGCCTGAGATCAGGACCATAACGGTTATGATGCTCACGGTGGCATAATTGCGGGCGCCGGGTTCAGCGAACACGATATCCGTAAACACGGAGATAACGGCAAGCGCCAGGAGCACAACTGTGAAGGGATTGATAAACGCCCCGCAGAGCCGCTTCGCGGCAGAATGCTTTTTGCCGTAAGTGATCACATTCTCTCCGTATTCATCCCGTTTTTCCTCCGCAGTCTTTTCATCAAACCCGTTTTCGCTGTTTCTGTACTGCTGCAGCAGCTCCGCTTCCGTACAGAAAGCGGCCTGATACAGCCTCTCCTTCCCTTCATCGTGTCTGTTCACACCCGCATCACGTACTACAGATGTAGTCATGTTTCTGATTGCTTTCTTCATGATTCTGCACCTCCCAAAAACTTCAAAAGATTTCATTGCTGCATGGAAAAGATGCAGTGCGCAGAAGAAGAATCCTGTTATTTTACATGGAAAAGAAGGACACAGGAAATCCGCCTGCGCTTCCCTTCCGTCTTCAATCTGATTCTGCTCCGCCCTCCAGGGTCCGCACCGCTTTTACTCCCTGTGTCCATTCTTTCACCTCACTTTACCTGAAATTTTGAAACTGAACGGGGAAACCGCTTCCCCGGAAACGCAGTTTTCTATGAAACAGAAAACGCCGCCGGCAGGTTCGGACCTGCAGACGACGCCAGAATTTGTTCTCTGTCGGATGCCCGCCCGTGCAAGCAGGGCGGGTCTTCGCTCCGGCCGGCGCTGAACGCGCGCCGCTGGCACGCAGCGCTCTTCCGGGCGGATCGCAAAAAAATCCCGTATGTCCGGCTAGAACATACGGGAAGTGACTGCACTTCTGTCGATTCGTCTGAGCTTTAACTCTGCAGGGCGGTGAAGCTGTATTATGAAACACCTTGCATTCGATGTTCCCTGTTCAAACCAGCTCATAGTGTCTCCACTATTTCGCGGCAACAGCCCATATCCCTGTAGGAGCCTTACCTACCGAACAGATAGAGATTACCACAGTTCCGGTCATTTGTCAACCGCCTGCGGACCAAACAGTCAGCATCAATTTCCGGTCCGGGCGGTTCAGACGGCCGGCATCCGCGGCATCAGTCGTGGATTTTTCTGGAATGAAGCATTTTGGCCAGCGCCGGATCGCTGTGATCGATGATCTCGCTGTGCCCGATATCCAGCTTCGCGATCTCTGCCATATCCTCACTGCTCAGGCTGAAATCCCAGATATCCAGGTTCTGCTCCATCCTGTCTTTGTGAACCGACTTGGGAATCACGGTCACGCCTCTCTGGACGTTCCAGCGCAGGGCCGTCTGGGCCGCGCTTTTTCCGTACTTTTCCCCGATCTTTGTCAGCACAGGATGCGTAAAGATCCCATGCTTTCCCTCCGCGAAGGGACCCCAGGCCTCCGGATGGACGCCGTATTCCTTCATGAGCGCCAAAGCGTCTTCCTGCTGGAAAAACGGATGCAGCTCCACCTGATTGACTGCCGGCATCACATCCACCGTCTCACAGAAATCCGCCAGGCGCGCCGGATAAAAATTGCAGACTCCGACAGCCCGCAGGATTCCCTCTTCGTAAGCCTCTTCCATGGCCCGATAAGCGCCGATATAATCTCCCATCGGCTGATGGATCAGATAAAGATCCAGATAGTCCAGTACCGCCTGTTCACACTGGGCCGGATCCGGCACCTGAAAAACGCCGAAGCCCTCCAGGGGCATCTGAACCCCGTTATTCAATGTGACACTCTCCATTTTGATTTCCTCCTTTCACCGCTTTTTGCTCTAATACCCATATACATTGTAAAAACTTTCAGATCTGAAAGTACAATGTCGATTTAAAATATCGTGCCTTTTCCGGCACTTATGATGGATGGTCATCCGGCCGTTTTCTCTGTCCCGCGCAGCCTTTTCAGCGTCATCCCGTACATTCCCAGAGATACGGGCAGCATGATGATCTCCACCACCAGCTGTGTCCAGATCATGCCGTATAATCCCACCAGCACATTCATCAGGATCAGCAGCGGGATGTTCAGCAGTCCCTGTCTGCTGAAGGTGAGAGCAGCCGACTGGATTCCTTTCCCCATCGCCTGCAGCGTATAGCTGATCAGGAAGTTAACAGAGGTCAGCGGCACCGCCAGGCAGGCGATCCGCAGGAAACGCGTTCCCAGCGTGCTGGTCTGAGCCTCCGGAATGAACACATGCAGGATCTGCGGCGCGAAGCCGGCAAAGCAGGCTACAAAACATATGGACATGACCAGCGCTGTTTTCCAGGAAAAAACGGAAACATGGCGCATTCTGTCGTAATTTTCAGCCGCGAAATTGTATCCCACCAGCGGCATGAATCCCTGACACAGACCCATGGAAACGTTGAGCGGAAACTGATCGATCCTCTTGACAATGCCGTAGGCAGCCACCGGAATGTCGCCGTAGCCGGAGGCCAGACGCACCATCACCATATTGGAGGCATTGCCGAGGGCCGTTGCCAGGGCAGAGGCCAGTCCCACAGAGAATATGGGCCCGGCAAAACGAAAGGTGAAATGTTTCGGATGAAGAGAAACAGAAGTTTGATTTCCCAGCTTCAGATACCGGATCACAAAGAACACGACCGAAGCGGCGTTGGAAAATGCCGTCGCGATGGCGGCGCCCGCCACATCCATATGGAAGCCGAAGATCAGGACCGGATCCAGCACCACATTGAGGATTCCGCCGAACATCATGCCCGCGCTGGCCTCTCTGGCATGGCCCTCGCTTCTGAGCAGATGTCCCAGCGTCAGACTGACCATAGTGGGGATCCCGCCCATCACCACGACCCAGAACAGATAGCTTTCCGCATAGCCGTATGTATCCGGACTGGCGCCCAGGAACCGCAGCAGCGGCCCTCTGGCCAGGAAGGTCCCCAGTGAAAACACCAGAGTGACCGCCGCGCCGCCCCACACGCTGAAAGCCGCCACATGCTTGATATTCCCGTGTTTTTTGGCCCCCAGCATCCGGGAGATCAGACTGCTGCCTCCCAGACCGAACAGATTCCCCAGGGCAGTAAGCAGGTTGAACCAGGGCGACACCAGAGACACGGCCGCCACCATGGCCGGGTTTCCGATCTGGCCCACAAAAAAGGTATCCGCCAGATTATAGATCATCGTCACCACCTGGCTGATGATCGTAGGTGTTTTTGATCTCATAGTTTAGCATTATGCTGCTCTGCTTGCATGTCCCTGGATTGCCCTGTATACTGTCATCAGTATATAGAAAGAAAAAGGGTTCCAGAGCACCCTCCGTTGCAAGTCGTGTACTCTGAAACCCTGGCATTAAAA
>CAJFHG010000009.1 GCA_904379015.1 Candidatus Paralachnospira caecorum
GCCGGCATAGAAGAGGGCGACACGGTTAAAATGTACGGGCTGGAATTTGACTATTATAAGTGATGACTGATCGGGAACGACTGCAGATCAGTCATTCAGGCCGGAGTTCCGGCCATCTATCATTAGTAAGGGAGAGTTTAGCATGAACAGCAGACAAAGAGCTTATTTAAAAAGTCTGGCCATGACCATGGAGCCGATCCTGCAGATCGGAAAATCCAGCCTGACACCGGAGATCACACAGGCCGTCAGCGAAGCGCTGGAAGCCAGAGAACTGATCAAGATCAACGTTCTGAAAAACTGTCTTGACGATCCGAAAATCATTGCTCAGGCATTGGGAGAGCGTACCCGTTCCCAGGTTGTTCAGGTGATCGGGAAAAAGATCGTCCTGTACAGAGAATCCAAAACCAAAAAGAAACTGGAGCTTCCAAAATAATCACAGGAGATGGAAAGTTGGAAAGAGAATTGCCAAAAAAAGTGGGGATTATGGGCGGAACCTTTGATCCGATCCATATCGGCCACCTGCTGCTCGCACAGCAGGCATGCGCTCAGTTCGCACTGGATAAAGTGCTTTTTATGCCTTCTTCACAGCCGCCTCATAAGGATACAAGGCAGGTCACTTCCGCGGTTCACAGACAGGCTATGACAAAACTCGCGGTCCAGGGAAACAGCCGGTTCATATATTCTGATCTGGAGCTTCTCAGAACCGGGACCACTTATACGAGCGATACCCTGACAGAACTGCACACCCGTTATCCGGATACCATTTTTCATTTTATCATGGGAGCAGATTCTCTTTTTGCCGTTGACAGCTGGCATGAGCCGGAAAAGATTTTTCAGCAGGCAGTAATCCTGGCGGCCAATCGGATGGAAGTACCGAAAGAAGAGATCAAAAGACAGATTGAATACCTGCGCCGCAGATTCAGCGGACAGGTTTGCCTGATCGATATGCCGGACATTGCCATTTCATCCAGAGATGTGAGAAAGCGGAGAAAAAACGGCCTTCCCATTCGTTATTATGTACCGGATTCCGTATATGAATATATTATGGAACATCAATTATACATTTCCTGAATATGGAGTCTGTGTGGAATCTGAGAGAACAGAGAGGTGGAATTATGAGACCTGACCGTCTGGCCATCAAAGAAAAATTGCGCCATAAGCTGGGCATCGGCCGCTTTGAGCATACGATGGGAGTGGCATATACTGCAGCCTGTCTGGCTATGCGCTATGATTATGATCCGGAAGACGCGGAACTGGGAGGACTTCTTCACGACTGCGCCAAACAGTATGACAATGCGACCCTTTTAAAAAAATGTGAAAAATATCATATCCCCATATCAGATGCGGAGCATAAAAATCCATCTCTGCTCCATGCGAAGCTTGGCGCTTATCTGGCTGAGCACAAATATGATGTGGAGGATCCAGAGATCCTGAATGCGATCCGGTATCATACTACGGGACGTCCCGGTATGTCCCTGCTGGAAAAAATCATATACGTGGCAGATTATATTGAGCCGAGGCGTTACAAGGCGCCCAATCTCGGAAAAATCCGCAGACTCGCTTTTGTAGATCTGGATCAGGCGCTGTACGAGATCATGAACGATACTCTGGAATATCTGAAGGAATCATCAGAAAGCAGCATCGATGAAACCACAAAGGCAGCCTGCGCATACTATAAAGAACAATATGAAAACAGCCGCAATCATTGAGAAAACCATTGAAAAAAGGAGGTTTTGATGTGAATCAGTCTAAAGAAATGGCTTCTGTCGCCTGCCGGGCCCTGGAAGACAAAAAGGGTGAAGAGGTGACTGTGATCGATATCTCGGGTGTATCCTGCCTGGCCGACTATTTTATCATCGCCAACGGTGAGAACAGCAACCAGGTACAGGCCATGGTAGATAACGTGGAAGAGGAGATGGCGAAAGCCGGATATCATCCCGCGCAGATAGAAGGCTATCAGGCAGCGCGCTGGGTCCTTCTGGATTATAAAGATGTGGTCGTTCATGTATTTTCAAAAGAAGACCGCCGTTTCTATGATCTGGAACGAATCTGGCGTGACGGAAAATTTATTTCAGAAAAAGAGCTGGAAGCGTAAGCCCGGCTCTTTTTCTCGTTTCAGCAGGAAACTGCGTTCCCTATGAAACAAAAATGCTCCGCAGGATCGCACTGCAGGATTCTTTTATATTTATGACATGAACCGGAAAAGTCCGATGACCTTTCCAAGTATCTGAACCTCATCTACAATAATGGGATCCATATAATCATTTTCCGGCTGCAGGCGGTAATGCCCGTCTTCTTTATAAAAGCGCTTGACTGTGGCGGAATCGCCCACCAGCGCCACTACAATTTCTCCGTTGGACGCGGTGGAAGCGGCAGCGCACAGCACCTGGTCGCCGTCAAGGATCCCGATATTCATCATGCTGTCGCCCTTTACATGCAGCATATAAGTATCCGCGTTGGGCAGCATCTCCGCAGGGAAGGGAAAATACCCTTCAATATTTTCTGCCGCAAGCAGCGGAAGACCGGCTGCAACAGTTCCGATCATCGGAACCTGAACCATTTCACGCCGGGTCATGGCAAACGCATCATCCACGATCTCAATCGCCCGCGGCTTTGTCGGATCACGGCGGATATATCCGTTTTTCTCCAGCGTTTCCAGATGAGAATGGACGGAAGAGGTGGACTTCAGATGAACCCGTTCACAGATCTCCCGCACAGTGGGCGGATACCCCTTTTTTAAAATTTCTTCTTTTATAAATTCCAGAATCTCCGTCTGTTTTGGGCTGATTTTGCCTGGCATTGGCGTTCCTCCTTAAAAACTTCTTAGACCATAGTAACACATGTAAAATTAATATGCAAGCACAAAATCCAAACATTTGTTTGAAAAAATCTCAAATCTTCATTGACAAACATTTGTTCTTGTGTTATTCTGGAAACACGAAAAAGAACAAATGTTCGCGAATGTAAGTTCGGGTCAAGGAGGAACAGCAGATGATCAAGCGGGTAAAAAATTCTCATCTTTCATTCAGATTTTTAGTGATTCTTGGAATTATCTTTGCAGCATCTATGATTTTTTTCAGTGTACTGGTCAGCGCCAAAGACAGAAAAGATGCTGTCCCTGCATATAAATATTATACCTCTGTGCAGATCAGCCAGGGAGACACCCTATGGGACATTGCCGAAAAATACTGCGGTGATCCGGATCAGAGAAAAGATTATGTGGACGAGCTGAAAGAAATCAATCATTTAAGCGGTGATACCATCTATGCCGGCCGTTATCTGACGGTTTTTTATTATTCTGATGTATATCAGTAACAGACAACAATCTCCTGCAGACAGAGAAATTACTGACCAGGCTTTTCTCTGAGCTTTACCGCGTTGCGGGCGCTGCGTCTCCGCTGATCCTCCATAGCCGCATAGTGTTTTCTGGTTGTATTGATATCAGAGTGTCCCAGGACATCTGCCACCAGATAAATATCTCCGGTTTCCTGATAAAGGGCAGTGCCGTATGTACTTCTCAGTTTATGAGGTGTGATCTTTTTTAAAGGGGTCACGATCCGGGCATATTTCTTCACCAGGTTTTCCACACTTTTTACAGACATCCTCCGGGACTGAAGAGAGAGGAAGAGAGCATTTTCATGGCCTTCCGCCGGTATGATGCGTTTCCGTTCATCCAGATAATCCAGAAGCGCTTCCCGAACCTCTTCTCCAAAATAGACAATCACTTCTTTGCCGCCTTTTCGGTGGATCCGGATTCCGTCATTTTTAAAATCGACATCATTCATATCCAGCCCCACACATTCTGAAACACGGATTCCTGTTCCAAGCAGCAAAGTGAGCAGTGCCAGATCTCTTTTTTTGGTTTTTTTGTGAAACGCTTTCTGGCGTTCGGTCAGCCCGTCCCCGTTTTCTGCCTCGTCCAGCAGCTTAGCCACCTCATCCACATCCAGCCGGATAATCGCTTTGGAATGAAGTTTGGGAAGAGAAACCAGCGCTGCCGGATTGTTTTCCAGCATTTCTTTCCTGTAGAAGTAGTTATAAAATGTTTTCAGTGCTGAAATTTTTCGGGTAATCCCACGTTCTTTATTGATATGGTCTCCATTCTCGTCACTGGAATAATATTTCAGATATTCCATGTATTCTTCCAGATCCACCGCTTTGATCTGATCGAGGTCTTTCAATGTGATCGACTTGATATCTTTTCCTTTATAAACAGGATTTTCCTTTAGCAGGAACTCAAAAAACACCCGGAGATCATAGGCATAGGCGATTCTGGTCCTGGAGGATGTTTCCGGTTCTATGCCGCGGAAAAAAGTACTGCAGAAGGATGGGAGAGTAGACAGAAGCTCCCTGAGTTTTTTGGTATTGATAATGTCTACCTGTTCATAATAAGGTTTTTGTTCCATGGACAGCCTCCTTGCCATTTTCTGAAGACAGCCGGTCAATTCCCTTCCGGACGCTGCTTTTCATTCTTTCGTTCAGGCCAGCCGGGGATCCTTCCGTTTACCACTGCAGTAAACATCCGTTCTTTGGCGCCGGGATTTTCTGTACTCAGCTGTCTGACCAGATTCTTTACGTACTCCCTTCTGGTATGTCCGTCAGCCGGACAGGGATTTTTGCAGACGGGAAGATGATACATATTTTTGAAACCGATGATATCTGATTCCGGAACGTAGAGAAGAGGACGGATCACAGTCAGGTCCATCCGGTCCAGATATGTATAAGGGGAAAAAGAATGAAAGCGTCCCTCATAAATCAAAGACATCAGCATGGTCTCCACAATATCGTCCTTATGATGGGCATACGCGACTTTGTTGCATCCTAATTCTCTGGCTTTTTCATTGAATGCGCCTTTTCGCATTTTTGCGCAGAGGGAACAGGGGTTTTCTTCCTTGCGTTCATGAAATACGATTTCTCCGATATCTGTCCGGACAACGGTAAAAGGTACTTCAAGCTGACGGCAAAGCTCCGCAACGGGGCTCAGATCCATCTCTTTGAAAACAGCCACACTGATGGCTTCTATAGTAAACGGATTGGGATAAAAGCGCTTCAGACCATGAAGTGCGTATAAAAGAGTAAGACTGTCTTTGCCGCCTGAGATTCCCACAGCGATTTTATCCCCCGGAGCAATCATTCCGTAATCATCAACAGCGCGTCTTGTGTAGCTAAGCAATTTCTGTAATTTCATGGTGTTGGTTCCTTTCATGACAGCAGTAAAGGACATGCTTCAATTTATTCGCTAAACTCAACTTTAACGAATAAATTGAAGCTGCATATATGAAACTACCATAAATGCTGTCAAAAGTCAATGATGATTATTTGCCTGTCAGGGAAGCTGTTTGCCCGCGGCCTGATAGATTTCGTACCACTCTTCGCGGGTCAGAGAAATCTCCGATCCCTGGCATGCGTCTTGGATCCTCTGGATATTCATACTGCCCAGGATTACCTGGATGTTGGCGGGATGTCTCGTGATCCAGGCCACTGCGATGGCTGTGTTGGTCACTCCGTATTTGGCTGCCAGACGGTTTATGACTTCGTTCAGCCTGCCATAATGCTCATAATCTCCAAGAAACGGATTCGCGGATGAGGAACTGACAAAGTCTCCCTGCTGAAACGGCGACCAGGCCTGTATGGTCATCTCACGGAGCCTGGAATATTCCAAAACAGATCCGGTTTTATCATATCCCTGCGGGATTTCCATATTGGCGGCAATGCCGGAATCGATCATCGGACAATGGACAATGCTCAAATGGAGCTGGTTGATTTCCAGTTTATAAGGAAGGTATTTCTGCAGGAGCTCCACCTGGAGAGGCCTGTGATTTGAGACGCCGAAATGACGCACTTTCCCTGCCTGATAAAGCGTATCAAAGGCTTCCGCGACTTCCTCCGGCTCCATCAGCGCGTCAGGCCGATGCAGAAGAAGGAAATCCAGATACTCTGTTCCAAGGCGGCTCAAAATACCGTCGACCGCCTCCAGAATATGCTCTTTTGAAAAATCATAGGCACCGACTTCGCTTTTGATGATACCGCATTTGCTCTGGATGATCATGCTTTCCCGGACAGAAGGACGGGAAAGCCCCACTGCTTTTCCGAAAATCTCTTCGCATTCTCCGCGCTGTCCTGCGCTTCCGTATACATCCGCATGATCAAAATAATTGATTCCGCAGTCCATGGCGGTTCGGATAATCTCTTCCGCTTCTTTCAGGGTTTTGCCCTTCAGGCGCATACATCCCATGATCAGGTTTGATGCTTTGACTCCTGATGTTCCGACTTCTATATATTTCATCTGTTTCCGTAACTCCTTTCCGGCAATTCAGACTGCCGTTCCGAAGCGTTTTCATGCCGGCAGTCTTAAGACATCATGCTACACCGATATTATAATCGCCTGAATACCTGCGGGCAAGCATAACTTGACGTAAAAAGGTGAAAATGATATAGTTATGAGGAGTTATGGGTAAGGAGGCATAGCTGGAAAAACTGCATAGAGAAAATCAAAAAGCGCCATGTCCCCCGCGGAACCAGATCCGCTGGGGTAACGAGGGGAAGAGTTTATCGAAAATTCGGCGGGTGCTCTTCCATGCCCCCTGAGCGTGTTATATGCTGGCAAATATGCCGGAAACGGCAAAACAAATTCAGCATAATCAGGGATCTGAAAACAGACTTTTACATATATTTGATATAAAGGAGAATTAAGTTTTATGTGCGGAATTATTGGCTATACAGGGCATCTCGACGCCCTGCATGTTTTGCTGAACGGCCTTGAGCAGCTGGAATACCGGGGATACGACAGCGCGGGCATTGCTCTTTTTTCCAGCGGAAATGACCGGTTTATCATGAAGAAAGCCGGTCCGGTGGCAACGCTCAAGGATGCCTGCGCAGATGTGGATATCATATCCCACTGCGGGATCGGTCACACCAGATGGGCGACCCATGGAGGGGTCAACGACACCAATGCGCATCCTCATATTGCCGGGAAAGTCACCCTGATCCACAATGGAATTATTGAAAACTACCATAATTTGATAGAGCGTTTTGGCCTCCGGGATTCTCTCGTCTCAGAAACAGATACTGAAGTTGCCGCCCGGGTGCTGGATTATTATTACAAAGGCGATCCCTATGAGGCAATCCGCAGGACAACCCGCGAGATTACCGGATCCTACGCGTTCTGTATTATGTTTGAAGATATTCACGATCAAATTTTCTGTGTAAGAAATGTAAGCCCCATGGTGGCTGCTCACATGAAAGACGGTTCTTTTGTGGCCTCTGATGTGACTGCCATTATCCCTTACACAAACCGTTATTTTGTAATTCCGGAATACCAGATCGTGACACTGCGCCAGGATGGCATTTCTGTGCAGGATTTAAATGGAAATCCTGTAGAGCCGGAAATGCTTGAGGTCAGCTGGAATGTGGAGGCTGCGAAAAAGAACGGATATCCTCATTATATGCTGAAAGAAATACATGAGCAGCCCGATGCTCTCAGGAACACGATCACTCCCAGACTGAATGACGGACTTCCTGATTTCAGCGAAGATGGGATTCCTGACAGGATTCTGTCTTCCTGTGATAAGATTGCGATTGTGGCCTGCGGTACAGCCATGTATGCAGGTATGGTAGGAAAGGCTCTGATCGAACCGATCATTAAGATTCCGGTTTCAGTCAATATTGCTTCAGAGTTCCGATATGAAAATCCGCTGGTGGACGAAAAAACACTGGTGATCGTCATCTCCCAGTCCGGAGAAACGATCGATACGCTGGCAGCTCTGAGACTGTCCAGAAAATGCGGCGCCAGGGTTCTGTCGATTGTGAATGTGAAAGGTTCCACCATTGCGAGGGAAAGCAACTATGTCTTTTATACTCATGCCGGTCCGGAAATCGCAGTCGCCAGTACAAAGGCTTATATGGTACAGCTGGCAAGCCTCTATCTGATCGGATGCCGGACCGCCATGGTCCGCGGGAAATTTTCAGAATCGGATGCCAGGACTTTCATCAGCCGTCTTATGGATTCTATTCCCGCAGTGCAGAGCGTCCTTGCGGATAAAGACCGCCTGAAGGCTGCCGCCAGTGTTCTGGCGAAAGCACAGGATGCTTTTTTTGTAGGACGCGGACTGGACTACGCGTTTTCTCTGGAAGGCTCACTGAAGCTGAAGGAAATTTCCTACATACATGCAGAGGCCTATGCCGCCGGGGAACTGAAGCATGGCACCATTGCTCTGATAGAGGAAAATACGCCTGTGATCGCGGTGGCTACGCAGGATAAAATTTACGGAAAGACCGTTTCCAATATCAAAGAAGTCAAAGCCAGAGGCGCCTTTGTCATCCTGATCACGAAGGAAAACGCGGAAGTTTCTGAAGATATCAGCGATATGCACTTTACCGTGCCGGTTCCCTATGATCAGTTTACGGTATTTCCTGTGGCTGTCATACTGCAGCTGCTGGCTTATTACACATCCGACATGAAAGGCCTGAATGTAGATAAGCCGAGGAATCTTGCCAAATCTGTCACCGTCGAGTAAGGCGGCAGACATACGAAGGCGGCAGACAAATGTCTGCCGCCGGCTGTATCAATTTGATGGAATGTGCAATGTTCTAACCGAGCATTTTGTGATTGGCCTTTTTCATTTCAATAAAATGGAGAATGACTTCCACTGCTCCGTCAAAGCCTACCGCGCTTCTGTTGATGCACAGGTCATAGCTCTTCACGCTGCCCCATTTTTTGTTGGAATAATAATTGTAATAAGCAGAGCGCTTTTTATCTGTTTTCACAATAAAGTCCTTGATTTTTGAAGGTTCAATATGATAATGCTCCTTCAGATATTCTACTTTGTCATCATATTCGGCCGTTGTGAAAACGGAGACCATGTTTGGATAATCTTCAAGCGCATAATCCGCACAGCGTCCCACGATCACACAGGACTCCTGTTCAGCCAGTTTTTTAATGGTATCAAACTGGGCCAGGAAGACTTTCTGATTCAGCGGCATATCGATGAATCCAGAGGGACGATAGCTCATGGAATAAGTATCCATTACCAGAGAATATAAAAAACTGTTGGTAGGCTTTTCGTCATGGTGTTCAAAAATCTCTTCGCACAGGCCGCTGTTCTGGGCAGCCAGGGTCAGCAATTCTTTGTCATAACATTTGATGCCCAGGCGGTCGGCAAGTTTCTGTCCGATAAATCTTCCGCCGCTTCCACATTCTCTTCCGATTGTAATTACCAGATTTCCATGCATAGTCTTCAGCTCCTCTCGTCTTGAATATAGTTTACAAATCGATATATATTCATTATACGGTTTTTTTTAAAAAAAGTACAGTTATTTGCGCAATTTTACCCGCAACTTTTCGAAATATTCAGGGAGAGGCGATTCAAATTCCAAATACTCTCCTGTCCTGGGATGGACAAATCCCAGCACTTTAGCATGAAGCGTCTGCCCTTCCAGGGGAAACGGACATTTGGCCGGTCCGTACACCGTGTCGCCAAGAAGGGGATGGTGAATGGAAGCCATATGAACGCGGATCTGATGGGTACGTCCCGTTTCCAGCACACATTCAATATAGGTGTACTGTTTCAGCGGTTCCAGGATATGATAATGGGTCACAGCTTCTTTCCCGTTTTTATAATTGACGGCCATTTTCATGCGGTCCGACGGGTTTCTGCCGATTGGAGCGTTCACGGTTCCATCCTCTCTGATCTCACCATGCACAATGGCATGATAGCGTCTTGTGATGGAATGCTCTTTCAGCTGGGCTGCAATAGCCAGATGAGAAGCGTCATTTTTGCAGACAAGCAGAAGTCCTGTTGTGTCACGGTCGATCCGGTGCACAATGCCCGGACGCAGTACTCCGTTGATCCCCGAGAGTTTTCCCTGACAATGATAAAGGAGTCCGTTTACCAAAGTATGATTTTCATGACCGGCTGCCGGATGGACGACCATTCCCTTCGGTTTGTCCACTACCAGGAGGTCTTCATCTTCATATACAATCTTTAAATCCATGGCCTCCGCTTCGGCTTCCAGCTGCCTGGGTTCCGGAATCGACAATTCAACGATATCTCCGGCCTGAAGCCTGTAATTGCTCTTTGCTGCCTTTTTTCCGACGGTCACGCGGGAATCCTCGATCAGCTTCTGCAAATAGCTTCTGGATGGCATCTGCGGCTTTTCAGCAAGAAAACGGTCCAGCCGTTTTCCGGCATCTTCTGCTTCCACGTTAAAACAGTAAAATTCTTCGCTCATAATTCCTCTCTTACATGTTTTCACGTTTTCTGTTTTTTCTGTTTTTCCAGAACCTGGGGACAAACACAGCAAGATCCTCATCTTTATAGTAAAACAAGAAAGACAGGACAAACGCAATTCCTGCCGTCACCACATAACAGTCTGCCACATTGAAAACAGGAAAATCGATCAGGCAGAAATAAAAAAAGTCAACGACATAGCCATTGAGAAGCCGGTCGATAAAATTGCCGATCGCGCCGGCCGCCAGTACCGTCATAATGGTCCGGAAAAGACGAAATCGTTTGGTAAGAGGCGCTTTCCAGAAAGCATAGATGATCACGGCCAGAATCACAACGCTTCCAATGAGAAACAGGATTCTCTGTCCTGACAGAAGTCCCCATGCCATTCCTCGGTTTTCCAGATAAGACAGTTCAAATACTCCCTCTATGATCGGAACAGCTTCCTTTCCTTTCAGGTGGGAAACGGCCATCCATTTCGTCCACTGGTCAAAAAGAATCAGCAGCACCATACAGACCAGCCAGAAACAAACAGTTTTAAGCTTTTTCGATTTCAGTTCCATGGACATTCCTTCCTAACCACTCCAGCGATCTTCTCATTTCCTCTGCAGTTACAGTCCTGTCAATATATGCGCAGCCAACTTCCTTCAGCAGGATAAATTTGATCACGCCGGAATCCATTTTCTTGTCATGACGGACCGCATCCAAAATGCGCTCCGTATCCAGCCCCGTTATGGAGGTGGGAATATGAAAATACTGAAGCAGCTCTTCCAGAGCCTGAAGCTCTTCTTCCGTAATGAGTCCGCGTCTGCAGGAAATCCAGGCCGCTGCCAGAGAACCGGCGCCCACACAGGCTCCATGGCTCATTGTGAAATGCTTTTCTTTTTCTATGGCATGCCCAAGAGTATGTCCGAAATTCAGGCAGGCCCGCACTCCTTTTTCAGTGGGATCTTCTTCGACTACGGCTTTTTTGATCAGACAGCTTTCCCTCACTGTATGAAGCAGCGCCTCCTGCTGTCTTTCCCGGATCAGCGCGCGGTTTTCGCGGAGCCAGTCAAAATATTCCCTGGAACGGATACATCCGTGTTTGATGACTTCTCCCATTCCGGAAGCGAACTGATCTTCTGAAAGTGTTTTCAGTACTGACACATTGATGTAGACGAGCCTGGGCATATAAAAAGCGCCCACCATGTTTTTGTAAGCGTCAAAATCCACACCGGTCTTTCCGCCGATGCTGCTGTCGACCTGGGAAAGGAGCGTTGTTGGCATCTGGATAAAATCAATGCCGCGCAGGTAAGTGGCCGCTGCAAAGCCGGTCAGATCTCCGGTGACGCCGCCTCCCAGGGCAACCAGCACATCATTGCGGTCAAAGGAATGCCGGATCAGGAACTCGTAAAGAGTCCTTACCGTATCCAACGTCTTATGCGCTTCACCTGCGGGAAATGTAAAGGCATATGTCTCCCCGGCAATACGCGCGAAACGGCCGCGGATCTGTTCCAGATACAGCTCCGCCACCCGGCTGTCCGCCACAATGCAGACTCTTTTTTTAGAGAGCGTCATGAAGGCCAGGGATGATTCAAGATCATCAAAAGAATCCGTCAGGATGATCGGATATACAGGCTGTCCGTCTTTGTGTACCATAATGGATTCCATCTGTTTTGAATGCTGTTCCATAATTAATTTCCTCCTGTCTTGTCTCTGCATTTGATCAGTCATATTTCCTTGCCCTGATCATCAGACGGCCTTTTTTCGTCTCCGCCAGCAGTGAATCAAAAATATATTTGCCGCAGCCTCTGACAGAGATGATGTCTCCTTCTTTCGGCTCCGCTGAATTTGATACACAAAGCTTTCCGTTGACAAATACTTTTTCTCCCGACAGATATTCAGATGCCTTCGAGCGGGATGTTTTCAGCAGAAGTCCCAAAAGCGCGTCCATCCGCAGAGAAGCGACGGTTCCGGTTATCTCCGTGAATTTCTGCCGGCCTTCCAGTTCAGAAAAATCAGCCCGTTCGCAGTGAACCGGATTGCGTTTGACGGAAGAAAGCTCACGGAGCAGAAAATCTTCCATATTTTTCACGCACAGAACGTAAGCCCATCCGTCCCCCACAATAAAATCTCCGATTTTCCCCCGTTCAATTCCAAGATTCAGAACTGCGCCCAGATAATCTCTGTGGCTGCAGGGAACTGTAAATTTTCCTGCAGACGAAGAAATCCGGATGGGAACAATTGGAAGTCCTGACCTGAGCGATTCTTGATTCACTTTTTCCCAAAAAGGAAGAAAGCAAACAATCTTCCTCTCTGCCAAGTCATATCCGCCGTCCAGAAACACACGGACATGAGAAAATTCCGGCAGTGCCGACAGAAAAACTGTTTGCTCATGTAAATTCAGAAAATCCGTATAAACGGGAATATCCCGCCTGTAGCAGACATCTGCCAAATCCTTCAGGTGTTTAAGAAATATCTGTTCTTCTTTATCCATGATCGTATCCCGTTCAGTCCGGAAAGCCGGAGGAATTGCCCATCAGGTCTTCAAAATCGCCTGACAGCTCAACAGAATGGGGCGTTGCGATGAATATGTAATTGGATATTTTCTGCATATTTCCATTCATGGAATAGCAGGCGCCCGAAGTAAAATCAATAATTTTCTGTGCTGTCTCGGTGGGGATTCCCTCCATGTTGATCACCACTGCACGCCCGCTCAGCAGTGTATCGCAGATTTCGCGCGCGTCGCTGAGGCTGTTCGGCTTTACCATGCAAACTTCCATCCCGCCTCGGGTCGCAGTACGCATGGGAACTACATTGCTTGTCCGGGGTCTGGTTTTGGTATTTCTTTCTTCCATTTCCGGTTCCTCCTCCACTGCCCGTTTTTCACGGCGAAAAAAACTCTTTTTAGGTTTCTCTTCCTCGTAGTCGTCTTCTTCCTCTTCGTCGTCGTACATGTAGTCATCTTCGTAGTCGTAATCGTCTTCGTCATTTAACTTCATAGAATCCAGAAATTTATCAATGAACTTACTCATAGGTAAAACCGCCTTTCAATTTTTTGCTCAACTATCATTATCAATGTTTTTTCCGGACATGTCAACCGGATTAGCTGTATTTTTTTTAAATCAGCGGAGAATGTCATGTTCTGTCACCATGGAAGCGTTCAGTACAATCTGATCATAAGTCCGGAGACCATAATCCATATTTTTCTGCACGATACAGTACTCGCTGTTTTCATCCAGAATTTCCACCTGTTTAAAGACCGCGTATCCGCGGTTGACATTGTATACGCCCTGGAGAGATTCTTTCTGTCCGATCTGATAGCGTTCATTAGAATCCGGAAGAACGATATAATCCCCGTCCTGGAAATCGTCTGCAGAAACATAATAATACTCTTCTGTTTCCCGGTAAATGTCTGCAGTCACAAATTCAATGGAAGATGTTCCGTCGTTGGCATATACCTCCTTGTAAAATCCTTCCTGGGCACTGTTTCCTCCAGTCGTGAGAAATTTCAGGGGCACCACATAAAATTCTTTGGACGTCAGGGCAGTCCTTGGAACTTTCAGGCCTTCCGCCTGGGAATTTTTCACTTCAATTTCCACAAAGCGGTCTCCCGCGAACTGAATCATATATTTCGTCAGATCGATCTTTCCGTAGGAGGCGCCGTCGGCTCCTGTTATGACAGAAAAATCTGCGGTTGTCTCCAGTCCCTTTTCAGTAAAGCGGACCGTCACAGATGTTACATCTGTATAATCTGAAAGCTCATCTTCAGAAAGCGGGATCACCACCGACCAGGCATCATCCGTGATCAGTTTGTATACAGGGCTTCCGCTCTCCGTCAGCTCCCCGCCTGTGTGGATTGTTTTCTGATAATGTTCCTGTGAAAATGTGTCTGCTGTCACCTGTTCGGCCGTCAATCCTTCCAGGCCGTCTGTGGAATAGATCACAATTCCGCTGGTTTCCGCGTAGCAGCGCTGGAAAGAGAGGTTGTTTTCCGCGTTTTCTGAATTATTCAGCTCCTGCAGGGCGCTGATATTCAGATATTCGATCAGCGTGGAATTCAGAGTCGAGCTGACATCGTATACGTCGGCAAATCTGCTGTCAGAATAAGAACTGCTGAACTCGGAAAGCAGGGACTTCAGCTCCTTTAAGTTATCATCCGAAAGGCGGCTCCCGCCATCGGAAGACTGACTCAGATATTCGTTCATGGTGCCGTTCTCATCCACTGTATAAATCAGATTGCCTACGGCTGCTTTCTGTTTTTCTCTGATATAATAATTGACATAACCCGTATACTGGGTATTGACCACTGTTTCATTTCTCAGGATGACTCCGGTATAATAGGAATCATTTGCAATGTCTCCATCCTGAACCTCATAAATCTGGATTTTCGGCTTCATTATGTACTGGCCCAGTACGATGATCAGATATACAAAAATAACGGCGAACACGATCACGCCGATATTGATATTTTTCGGTTTTTTATAACGAATGATTTTTTTGCTCTGTCTGCGCATTTTTGCCATGCATCGGCTCCTTTAAAAAATATGGAAACAGTTTCCACCTATAAAACAGATAAAAATAAGTACACTAAAAAAGAAAAGGAGGGAACATCAATGAATTCCAAACCACTTGATTATACTGCGCTGGTCATAACGATCATCGGAGCGATAAACTGGGGACTGATCGGTTTCTTTAAATTCAATCTTGTCACGTTCCTGCTGGGAGACATGACGCTTCTGTCCCGTATCGTTTATGCCGTCGTGGGAATATGCGGCCTGTATCTGATCAGCCTGTTCGGCCGTATCGGAAACGGGTCTGAATAAAAACGGCGGCTGACTTTGCTGCGGTTCGGCCATGGCCGGACTGTAACATAAATTCGGGACGTGGGGTTATCACGTCCCGAACTCTATTATCACTGGTTATGTAAATTCTGTTTTCTTATCACAAGGAAACAATGACCTTAGACTGTGCATGCTGGGGCAAATCCTGTGCATCCATGGAAATGCTTAAAACGATGGTAACTCCGTACTGCTGACCAATCTGCTCTAATTCAATCAGCGCCGCGCTGATATCCTGTCCCTCAAGATGAGCAAGTTTCAAAAAGCTGTCCAAAAACAAATATTCCAAATCGTAATCCTGTGAAATGATTCCGCAAAGGAATCCAATAAACGCATTGTAAGAACGAATCGGGTAGTCGTAAACATTGATCAGTCGAACCTTATTGTCAAGCTCGTGCATATTTTTCGTGTTCTTGTCAAGATATACGAGGGATCCTTTACATTCTTTTACTGCTACATTTGCTTTTTCAAGCAGAAACTTCGTTTTTCCCTTACCCATCTTTCCTGCTATGATCTGCACCATAATGCACTCCTCCTTTAGTCGCTAAAAATAATTCAGATTTTTTTAAATCTTGTTATAATTATAGTATAAATTACACAAAAGTACAATGCTTTATTTCGGAATTTTTGAAAGCAATGCCGTCATACTGGAATAAAGCATCTCTCGGGTCGGCGCCTTGAGCACGACAGAAATATACTGATTTCCGTTCCCGTCTTCCGATGCCAGAGACAGACAGTACTGTGCTTCCGGAGTCGTGCCGGTTTTTCCACCAAGGACTGTTACGCCATCAGGCGCTTCCGCCTGCCCGCCGAAATACCAGATGCCGCGGTACCAGGTGTTGGTGACCGTCTGTCCATTATTGGTATATTCTGCCGTATATTCCTGAGCACCGATGATTTCCAGGAACTTGTTATAATTCATTAATTCATTGAAGATCAGATAAATATCATACGCCGTCGTATAATGATTGGGATCATTGAGTCCATGGGCATTGACGAAATGAGTATCCGTAGCGCCAAGCTGCCGGGCTTCATTGTTCATCATTTCAACAAAGGCGCTTTCACTGCCGGCTACGCCGTAAGCGATCGCATTGGCGGCATCATTGCCGGACGGAAGCATCAACCCGTACAGAAGCTGTTCCAGGGTGAGCGTATCTCCGTCCTTGATGTTGCAGACAGAAGATTCCGGATCCAGGTTCGCCAGCATATCATAACGAACTGTGACCTGAGAGGACAGATCTCCGTATTTCAAAGCCACCAGACAGGTCATAAGCTTTGTGACACTGGCCGGATACAATCGTTCATAAGCATTTTTGCTGAACAGGACTTCGCCCGTCGTCCGGTTGAAAATAATACCGGCCTCTGAGACGACTGCCGGATCCTGGGCACTTTCATCTGTAACGACACAGAGATTCCGGGCAAAAAGCTCCGGTTCATTTCCGGTCCCTGCCGGCGCCTGTACCGATTCCTCCGCCGTCTGTTCAGCATAAGGACTGATAAGCCGGGCCTGAGAGGAAGAGCCGGAAAAAATAAAGATCAGAATGACCGCGCAGGCGGCGGCACACAAAAGACCCAGACTGAGTTTCAGTACAAAACGGCTGTGCTTCACCTGCTTGGCTGTTGTTTTTCGTGGCATGATTCATTTCCTTCAGTATCAGTAAAATTTTAATATTATTTGAACGCTTCCCGCCATTCCATATCACCGCGGTCCAGCGCTTTCACCAGAAGCTCCGCCGTTGCCAGATTCGTTGCCAGCGGAATATTGTGGATATCGCAAAGACGGATGACCTTGAACACATCCGGCTCATGTGACTTGGGATGCAGGGGATCTCTCAGAAAAATCACAAGATCGATCTGATTATTTTCAATCTGCGCGGCAAGCTGCTGTTCGCCTCCCAGATGCCCTGCCAGAAATTTGTGCACATTCAAATTGGTTACTTCTTCAATCAAACGTCCGGTTGTTCCGGTTGCAAACAGCTCATGCTTACATAAAATGCCGCGATAGGCAATCGTAAAATTCTGCATCAGCTTCTTTTTCGCGTCATGTGCGATCAGTCCCACATTCATACCTAGAACCCTCCTCTGGTTTCATAATTTCTTTGTAACCCCACATTTAGAACAAGACCCATACCAATAAAGATACTGAGCAGCGAACTCAGTCCGGCACTGATGAAGGGAAGGGGAATTCCCGTATTGGGAAGAAGCCCTGTCGCGACTCCGATATTTACGAAAGTCTGAATCGCGATCAGCGCGGCCATACCGCTGCAGATCAGCCGGCCGGCCATGTCCTTCGCTCTCACTGCCACATAAATACATTCTACCACCAAAAGAGCCAAAAGTGCAATGACAATCACACTTCCAATAAAGCCGGCTTCTTCTCCGATCACTGCAAAAATAAAGTCGGTGTCTTCCTCTGATAAGAAATTTCCGTTTTTGACAGAAGCCAGAGTGGTGTTGGCCAATCCTTTCCCATGAAGCTGGCCGGATCCGATGGCCATGATCGAATTGGCCTGCTGTGATGTCGTGTCTGTCGAATACTGGGAAGGATTCAAAAAGGACATAATCCTGGTTACCTGATACTCTTCCAGCAGTTTCTGTCCCGGCTGCTGAATATAATAGATAAACCAGGCGCTGAACGGTACCAGTACCGCAGCCACGCCGCCGATCCATTTATAACTGATCTTTGCCACATAGATCATGACAAGAAAAATGGCCGTTACCACCAGTGTCGTAGAAAGATTGGGCTGATCAAATATCAGATATGCCGGAATGGCAAACAGCACAACCGACAGGATCACGATCCGGACAGAGCTGATCCGCTCCCTGTGCCTGTAAAAGAACATGGCGAAAAAACAGATCAGCAGGATTTTTGAAAATTCTGAAGGCTGAATATTTCCGATCACCGGCAGCACCAGCCATCGCTGCGCGCCGCCGCCGCTCGTCCCCATAAACTTGGTGGCAAGAAGCATGGCAATGTTCACCGCATAGAGCGGCCAGTACAGCTGCAGGACCCAATGATAGTCAACCAGCGAAACAAAGATCATGCAGACCATTCCTACTACTATTCCAAAAATCTGTTTGTAAAAAGTGTCAGTTCCGGTATTGAGGGTGGCGCTTCTTACGAATAGAACTCCGATAACTGCCAGTGCCAGAGCAAACAGGATCAGTCTTATGTTATAATATCGAAATCTGTATTCTTTGAATTTAAACATGCCTCATCCTTCATTCATCTGTTAGGATTCCCAGTTTTGATGTCTTTAATTGGGATATTCGCAAAAAGAGCCGGAACAGAGCCGTTCCCTCCTTCTGATTCAGTCTGGGTAATCTGGATGTCCAGAGCTTCTGTATCCACATCCATATACTTGGAAATCACTTTTATAATGTCGTTTTTGATTGCTTCCATCATCTCAGGTGAACAGTTGGCCCGGTCTGATACCAGAAGGAGCTTCAAACGGTCCTTTGCCACATTCCCTGATTTATTTTTAGAAAAAAAGTCAAAAAATCCCATCACGCGTCCCCCTGTTTTATTTCTTTTTAAAAAGTCCTGCCAGTCTGGAAAAGAATCCGTCTTTGACATTCAGATCCATCATCGGCACCTCTTCTCCGGTAACGCGTCTTGCTATGTTCATATACGCCTGACCAGCCATACAGTCGGAACCGGTCAGCGGTTCTCCCTGGTTGGTAGCGATTACGATATGCTCGTCATCCGGCACCGCACCGATCAGATGAACGGCCAGAATATCGATCACATCCTCGATGGACATCATATCGCCTCGCTTTACCATATCCATTCGGATCCGGTTGATGATCAGATCGATCCGATGGATTTCATTGGCCTCAAGAAGCCCGATGATCCGGTCCGCGTCCCGGATCGCGGAAACTTCAGGAGTCGTGACGACAATGGCTCTGTCAGCGCCCGCAATGGCATTTTTAAATCCCTGTTCGATTCCGGCAGGGCAGTCGAGCAGGACGTAGTCAAACTCTTCTCTTAAAGAATCAATGAGCTTTTTCATCTGTTCCGGCGAAACACTGGATTTGTCCCTGGTCTGAGCCGACGGCAGCAACTGAAGATTGGGATAACGCTTGTCTTTGATCAGCGCCTGACTCATACGGCAGCTTCCCTCGATCACGTCTACCAGATTATAGACGATCCTGTTTTCCAGTCCCATGACCACATCCAGATTCCGCAGTCCGATATCGGTGTCGATGAGCACCACCTTTTTATTAAGCATGGCAAGTCCGGTGCCCAGGTTTGCTGATGTAGTGGTTTTTCCCACTCCTCCCTTGCCTGACGTGATTACAATTACTTCACTCATAAATGATTCACTCCTCCAAGATTCAAATTTCCTCTGTCTGGTTCCTACTGGAATTCCACCGCGTCGATGACCTCCCGGCAGAGAGGCTCCACGTAAATTCTGCCGAGGTCAAGATATGCGATCTGCGCGCCTTTTCTGGTTCCCTTTTTTGTCTGCCGCACTGCCACGTCTCCGATACGGATCTGGATGGGATCCATTTCCAGAGCGACCACAATGGCATGCTTCCTGCTTCCAAGGCCGGCGATCGCCGTACCTCTGAGAGCGCCGAGAACAATAATGTTGCCTCCGGCAACGACTCTCGCGCCGGGGTTCACATCACCCAGAAGGATGATGCTCCCCTCAGCTTCCAGAATCTGCCCGGACCGAAGCGTGCCTTTATAAAACTGGCCGCCCTCATCCGGTTTTTGTCTCTCTTCCTCTTCTGCTTTTTCTTCCAGCGCCTGCCGGAAAAATGTCTCGCGTGCTTTGTCCGTGTCGATGACACAGGAGATATTGATCTCAGAATTATCACAAATGGTATTTACGATTGCGTTGATTTCTTCCGGTGTAAGACTTCGTCCTTCAAAGGTCAGAGCCATCCGGGCTCCCCGAAAAAATTTAGATGATTCCCGGAATT
Source organism: Candidatus Paralachnospira caecorum (assembly GCA_904379015.1). Taxonomy (GTDB): domain Bacteria; phylum Bacillota; class Clostridia; order Lachnospirales; family Lachnospiraceae; genus Lientehia; species Lientehia caecorum. Next base: position 19,982 of record CAJFHG010000009.1, read on the forward strand.
TTGTCCCGATGTCCTCAAGAAGCATGTCCATGGGAATCTCCGGATCCAGGAATACAGAAAGTCCGTAATTGTTCCCTTTGATTATGACAGTCTGATGCATGTTATCTTATCACCTCTCAGGTTTAATCCGGTATTATTTCGGAATTGATATCCGCTGCCTGTCCCGCGTTCAGGATCGTTTCCAGATCAGTATAGCCATAATACAGACGCAGTGCCTGCTCCGCGATGGTCGCCGCGTTGCTGGCGCCGTAGCCGTTGGGAATGGATACGGCAATGGAAACTTCAGCATCCACATCGGGATCTCCCTCATTTTTGGGCGCGGGCGCGTACCCGATAAAGGTGCCGTGGTTCGCCCTTTGGCTTGCCTGCTCTGCCGTACCGGATTTTCCGGCAAAGCCGATCTCAGTCTTGATGGGAGAATTGGCAAAGGTCGTATAATACGTACCTGTAACGGTCGTACCGTCGCCCTGAGTCGTGCTTCCGACCACTGCCTCCATTCCGTCATGCATGGCATCCCAGGTAGAATCAGAAAGCTCTACATGCGATTCCAGCTCGGGTTCATATTGCTGCACAACCTCCCCGTCCGAAGTCTGAACCTTGGAAATCAGACTGTATTTATAAAGATTGCCGCTGCTGGCAATGGTCGTCACATAACGTGAAAGATGGATATTGGCATACGTATGAGTACCCTGTCCGATGGATGAAGGGATCGGGTTCTCATCTGTAATATGAGGCTCACTTTCTGCTATTTCAATTCCTGATTTTGTTCCCAGGCCGAACATGGACGCGTATTTCTGGATGGTGCTGATTCCCTTTTCCGCATCGTATTCTCCGTTTTCATCGAGTGAAACCCGGTATCCGACTTCAGAGAAATAATAGTTGCAGGACTGGGCAATGGCTCCGATCACATTCAGATTTCCGTGGCCGGACAGATTCCAGCAATGCAGGTTCAGTCCCTGCCGCTCAAAAACACCTGTATCATAGACCAGTTCATCTCTGGAAATCACTCCCTCTTCCAGTCCCATGGCAGCTGTCAGGACTTTGAAAATCGATCCCGGAGCAGTTTCCACCTGAGTCGCTCTGTTCAGGAACGGCTGGCTCAGATCATTGTAAAGCTGACTGTAGTAATCGGCGTCCACAGTACCGGAAAACTGATTGATATCATATCCCGGATACGTTACCAGCGCCAGCACCTCGCCTGTCTGTACGTCTGTAATGGTACATGCGGCAGAGCAGGGATCCAGCGCCATCTGAGCCGGCGTAAGCTCCAGACTTTGGATTTTTGCCTTCAGAAAATCGAAGGCTTCGCGGCTGCCGCCGTTGGTCAGGGTGGCGATCGCTTCCTCATCATGCTCCAGGACTCCCTGCTCAAACAGGCAGAGACACAGCTCCCGTCCCGTCACGATATCTTCGTCGATCATATACTGGTAAACCAGCTTGTGAAAACCTTCATCGTTGTCGAGTCCGGATATGATCGTATTGACAAGCGCCTGGTAGGTTTCGTCCGTACTGCTGTACGGAGAATCTGTGGAAAGCTTCGTCGTATCAATCCAGCCTGATTCCAGCGCGTGATAAAGGAAGGTCCTGAGACTGGTAGTTTCATTGATCCAGGCCGTATAAGTTTCGTCTTCTGTATCCAGAGCGTCTTCCAGGAAGAAGGAATTGTCCTGCATATATTCCACGACATAATCCTGATAATCCTGCATATATTCCGCGCACTGATCAAAGGTCGGCGCGTCGGCGGACATCATATGGCTGGAAAGCTCCGGAAGCGCTGCCGCTTTCTGCTCCTGAAAACGGCTGTATATGCTTTTTTCAAGATCGCTGGCCTCGTCGCTTCCAAAACGGCTCATGGACAAAACATTATTATTGATCAGCTGAAAATAGGCGTCTTTGATTGGGATTCTCATATCAGAAGTATCCGTTTCATCTGTGATCACATAATTATCATCATATTCCAGCCTGTCTGCTACAATACCAGCCAGATTCTGCTCGATCAGAGAATAGATTCCCACCTGCAGATTCCGGTCAATGCTCAAATATACATCGTTTCCTGCTTCCGGGTCCACTGTTTCTGTCACCTCAAGAATTCGTCCCTCGCTGTCCAGATACATGGTCTGGCTCCCCTTGGTACCGGAAAGCTCCAGTTCCATGGCAGATTCAATCCCGGATTTTCCAACCACATCATTGAGCTCATAGCTGTCATCCTGTGCCTGAAGCTCTTCCAGCTCCTCCGAATCCGCTACACCTGTATATCCCAGAATATGGGAGAAGGCATAACTGTCATTGTATACGCGGATCGTTTCCTCTTCAATGTTGACTTCCTGCAGGATGCCTGAGTTTTCCTTAATAGAGGCGACTGTTTCAAGACTGACATTGGATGCCACGGTCACCGCGTCATACCGGCGGTAGGCGTTCTGCGCCATCGCGTATCGAATGTTCATCAGCTTCAGCGCCGTCGTGTTGTCAATCTCATAGGTGGTCTCATCCTCATTGACTCCGATCCCGTACCGCTCCTTCAGAAGGTCAAAAAGCTCCTGTGCAGTGATATCGGAAGGATAGTCTCCGTCCTCGTCATCCAGTTCGTCCACGCTCCGCAGTCCATATACATCCCTCAGAAAGCGAAGACGTTCGTCTTCCGATTCCGTCGAATACTGCGGGTTTCCGTTCCCGTCCAGAGTCAGAGACAGCGGCGTGATAATGGTCTCTCCGTGCTCATCCAGAATGGGGATCAGACGCAGCAGCATCTCGTTTCTCTGATATCCGTTTTCATACACCCCCGTATCGCTGATCGTAACGGCATATGCCAGCTGATTATACGCCAGCAGCGTTCCGTTTCTGTCATAGATATTCCCCCTGGTTCCAGAAACACTGACGGTTGTCAGCGTTCTCTGTACATAGTTGTCCTGATACTCCTGTCCGTTGATGATCTGAAGATCAAACAGACGGACGACCAGGATAATAAACAACGTCAGGAACAGGATGCTGACAACAAACAGCCTGGATTTTACCACTTTTTTAATGCCGTTTACAATAATTTCCCAGATTTCACTAAACAAATTTCGTTGCACTCCTCCGCTCTGCCATTTCAAGTCTGTAGTTAATATAAGCCAGGAGCTGATAAATCACACTGGTGAGAATCACCGTGTAAATCATCTCCGGAATGATCACATGCAGCAGATAATAAACGATATCTGTTCTGTTCCGGATCAGGAACAGGAATACATAATTATAGATCCCGTACAGCAGGCTGCTGAATGTGGTCACGATCAGCGGAAACACGATATAATCGGAATACATCCACTGATGGAGCGCTCCATTGATATAACCGATCAGGATATAAATGATCATATAATAACCAATGCTGTCCATGGATCCGATGTCCATAATGAACCCGCAGAACAGGCCGATCACCATTCCCTGGATCTTTCCCTTCATAAACCCGAATGATACGGTAATGATCAGCAGGATATTGGGCACCGTATCGATCAGGGGACAGTTGGCAAACACGCCGTACTGCAGGAGAAATCCCGCCAGAATGATGACTGCCATTACAATAATCCGCTTACTTCTTCTCAACTTTGACTCTCCTCGCCTGTTACCTTCAAAGTCTTGATCACCAGTACCGTCTGTAAATGTTCAAAATCCACAACCGGCACCAGATAGCCAGACTTTGTCACATTATTGCTGTCAGTCTGAATGTCCTGGGCGTAACCGATCAGAATATTGGGAAGATATTTGTCACTGATATTGGAGGTGACGATCTTGTCATCGTCCCAGATATTATCATCCTTATCAATATAGCTCAGTCTCAGCTTTCCTTCACTGTAAAGGGTCAGATCTCCGGATACAATGCAGGTATCTCCCGAGCTCAGCGACATGGCGCTTACATTGCTGTCGTCGTCTATGATGGACTGCACCCGCGCATAGTTGCTGCCGACTGATGTGACAATTCCCACCAGGCCGCCGTCGGCGATCACGTTCATATCCACTTCGATTCCGTCGTCGGAGCCCTTGTCAATCACAAAAGAATGATACCAGTTTCCGGCATCCTTCTGGATGACCCTGGCTCCTGTCGTCTCATAGTCCGAATACTGTCCGGACAGTTCCAAAAGCTCTCTCAGCTCCTCCAGCTCCTGCTGCCCCTGCTGATAATTGCTGACTTCCTCCTGCAGTGTGGTCAGCTGTTCTCTGAGCTGCTGATTTTCTGCTCTCGCTTCCTCCAGGCTCTGATAGTCATAAGCGGTGTCCGCAAATCCCGTCCCCAGATGGTTCAGTCCTTTCTGCATGGGCAGGAGCACGGAATTGATCGCCTCCGTCACCGGGCTTAAAGCCCCCGGGCTGATGTAATTGACGCCCAGAAGTATGACGCAAAGCAAAATCATAAAAAACAGCACATATCTGGCCGGCAGAGATGCCTTCCTTTTTTTCTTCATCCTACAACATTCCTCGTTCTTTTAAGCTGATATAACACCTGTCCCCGATGATGATGTGGTCTGTCAGGGAAATACCTATGAGTTTTCCGGCTTCCGCCACACGCCCTGTCACCAGGATATCCTCCCTGCTGGGCGCCGGGTCTCCGCTGGGATGATTGTGCAGCAGAATGATGCTGACAGCCTGAAATTTCAGGGCTTCAAGAAAAATCTCACGCGGAGATACCATGGAGCTGTTCACTGTGCCAATGGAGATGACCGTATCGTGAAGCCGGCGGCCTTTTGTATTGAGAAAAACCACACGAAGCTCTTCCTTCTCCTTGTGGCGCATTTCTTCCATAAAGTATGCCGCAACGACATCGGGCGAAGAGAACAGTTCTTCCCTGTCGATGCTTTTTCGTGTCATCCTTTTTGAAAGCTCTCCGATACAGGAAAGCTGTACGGCTTTGACCATACCGATTCCGGGAACCTTTCTCAATTCGTTCACTGTCAGATGATGGAGGCCGAGAAGGCCTTCTGCCGCCGGACTGAGAGAAAGGATCTTTCTGGCAGTCTCCAGGGCTCCCTGTCCTTTCGTGCCGGTTCTCAGGATCACGGCAAGAAGTTCCGCATCCGAAAGCGCGCTGGCTCCCATAGCCATACATTTTTCATAGGGACGTTCGGGAGCGGGAAGCTCCCGGATGGTGTTTCTTTGATTTTCCATAGGCCCGTCTCCTTTTTATAGGGTGACAAGCCAGTCAAAAACCGAATTTAAAGCAAACGGTAAATTAAAACAGCGATAACCACGCCGAGAATTCCGGCAATGGTGATTCTGATGGTCAGTGCAAACGTAATGGTCATGATTCCAAGATCCAGTATGACGGGACTGGTCAGGCCGAAAGTCTGGCCGAAATTCAGCCAGGAAAAGGCCGCCATGTCTCCCAGAAGCTGGCCGAGAAAGCCGCCGAGCACGATCCCAGCAAGGATCAGGAGCAGCAATGACCATTTGTTTTTTGCTGTCTTCATTGGCAATCGACTCCTGTATTTCCAAAAACCCCAGTAAATTTAGAAAAATTTACTATCTACCAGTTTAACACAAATTTAATGAGCTGTATACAAAAAATAAAAATCTTAATGAATTCATCATAAAGATATCACATTTGCATCCAAAAGCTTCTGAACGGAAAACAATATGCCCGTCTTGGCATGGTACCAGGTCAGGCCGCCCTGGAAGAATACGGTATAAGGCGGTTTCAGAGGCCCGTCGGCGGAAAGCTCAATCGAAGAGCCCTGTACAAAGGCACCGGCTGCCATGATCACATCCGAATCATACCCCGGCATGGCCCACGGTTCCGGCGTGACAAAGGAATCCACAGGCGCGGCAGCCTGAATGCCGCGGCAGAAGGCCTTCAGAGCCTCCGGTGTTTTCATGTCAATGGCCTGGATGATGTCGTGACGTTCCGTATCTGACGAAGGAAACACCGAAAATCCCAGCTTTTCATAGAGCGCGGCCGCGAAAATGGCGCCCTTCACGGCTCCTGCCGTTACCGTGGGAGACAGGAAAAATCCCTGATACAGCGTCTGGTTCAGCCCCAGACTGGCTCCTACCTCTTTCCCGAGACCCGGCGAGCTCAGACGATAGGCAGCCTGTTCAATACAGTCTTCCCTGCCCACGATATAGCCTCCGCAGGGCGCCAGCCCGCCGCCGGGATTTTTGATCAGAGAGCCCACGCACATGTCGGCTCCCACATCCGTCGGTTCGATCGTTTCCGTGAATTCTCCATAGCAATTATCCACCATGCAGATGAGATCCGGCTTTTTTGATTTTAAAAATGCGATCAGTTCGCCGATCTGCTCTACTGAAAAAGAAGGTCTGGTGGCATATCCTTTGGAGCGCTGGATAGTGGCTACCTTTGTCCTGTCATGAATGTTTGAGGCAATGGCATCATAATCAAAGGTTCCGTCAGGCTTTAAGTCCGCCTGCGCATAAGAGATGCCGTATTCCTTCAAAGAACCTTTCGACTCCCGGATTCCGATCACCTCTTCCAGGGTATCATAGGGTTTCCCCACGGGAGAGAGCAATTCATCCCCCGGTCTTAAATTGGCCGCCAGCGCCACATTGAGGGCATGGGTCCCGCAGGTGATCTGGGGGCGGACCAGCGCTGCTTCGGCATGGAACACGTCCGCGTAAACCTGCTCCAGAGTATCCCGTCCCATATCATTGTATCCATATCCTGTGGACCCAGAAAAATGTGCTTCTGCCACTCTGTTTTTCTGCATGGCATGAAGCACTTTCAGCTGATTGTATTCCGCGGTCCGGTCGATCGCTTCAAACCGTTCCTTCAAAGAAGCCTCTGTTCCGGCTCCCAGCCTGATCACCTCTTTGCTGATTCCGATGCGCTCATACATCGTCTCAAGAGATTCCATATGTTTTCCTCCATTCATCTGTTCCATTGATCTGTCATCTTTGAATTCTGTCATTCTGTTATTCCGCGCTTTTCCATGACAGTAGCAAGTTCCTTCAGGATTTCCTCATCTGTCTTTCCATCCATCGAAATCCAGTCGGTCTGCCGTTCTCTCCTGAACCAGGTCAGCTGTCTTTTGGCGAAATGCCTGGTATCCCGCTTGATGATCCTGACCGCCTCGGAAAGAGAATATTCTCCGTCCAGATAAGAAAGCAGCTCCTTATAGCCGAGTCCCTGCATAGACACCAGATCTCTGGTATATCCTCTGTCCCGCAGTCCTTTGACCTCCTCCAGAAGTCCGGCCCCCATCATCTGGTCAACTCTGAGGTCGATCCGTCTGTAAAGCTCACCCCGGTCCCTGGTCAGAACCACATACGCAAACTGGTACGGAGATTCCCGCTCCCGTTCCTGTTTGTTATGCACAGAAATCGGCGTTCCTGTTTTTTCATAAAATTCCAGCGCCCGTATGACCCGCTTTACATTATGAGCATGGATTTCTTCTGCCGCCTGCGGATCCCGGGCCTTCAGCATGTCGTGAAGGAACTCTGCGCCCCGTTCTGCGGCAAGCGCTTCCAGATGCCGTCTGTATTCTGTATCCGCGTTGTTTTCCGTAAAATCGATATCATATAACAGTGCCTGGATATAGAATCCGGTACCGCCGGTCACGATGGGCAGGCGGCCGCGGCTGTAAATTTCCTCCATGGCCTTCAGCGCCATCTCTTTAAAACGGACGACATGAAACGGCTCATCCGGCTGCAGCACGCTGATCAGATGATGCGGTATGCCATCCATTTCATCTTCTGTTACCTTCGCGGATCCGATATCCATATACCGGTAAACCTGCATGGAATCCGCGCTGATGATCTCCCCGTTCCACTGCTTTGCGGCCTGTATGGAAAGAGCGGTCTTTCCAACAGCCGTAGGCCCTGTTAATATCAGAAGTAGTCTTTTCATTACACAATCCTTTTGAATTTTTTCTCCAGTTCCCGTCTGCTCATCGATATAATTGTCGGTCTCCCATGAGGACAGGCATATGGATTGTCCAGAGTCAGAAGCTCGTCGATCAAAGCTTCCGCTTCTTTCACAGACAGTCTGTCTCCGCCCTTTACCGCAGCTTTGCAGCTCATGGACGCAAGTTTTTCCAGAATCATTTCATCTGATTCTCGGGAAAAGTCCTCCGAAAGGCTGTCCAGCAGCTCGGTGAAGAGTTCGCCCTGAGAAAGTCCGTACAGGTTGGACGGTACACTGTATATGGCATATTCCTTTCCGCCGAAAGGTTCAATTTCAAACCCCATAGCCTGAAACCGCTCCTGATAAGCACGCAGGATCTGCTCCTCGCGCATATTCAGAGTCAGGATGACCGGAGGCGCAATCATCTGAGACAGGATCTTGTTATTCCGGAACTGAGTCAGCATCCCTTCATACAGGATCTTTTCATGCGCCGCGTGCTGATCAATGATCAGGAATTCATCTCTGTACTGGATCAGCCAGTACGTATCAAACAGCTGTCCAATAAACTGATATTCCGCTCTCGCCGGCCTGGAAAGAAGTTTTTCTTCAAATAATTCCAGCTGCCTGGGAGGCTCTGCTGTCTGTTCCGGAATCTGCTTCCCGGCTTCGTTTTCCTGCGCGGCCTGTTCTGGAACCGGTTTCCCGGTTTTATAAACACCTGTTTCCTTTGCCATGGATACAGGCGGCTCCACAGGCGGTATGGCTGCGGAAAGGCCCGGCACAGTCCGGCTTTCACCGCGTTTCTCCGGAAATGCTCCGGAAGCTTCCTTCAAGGATGCTTTCATATTTTCTATTCGTTTTTTTTCAAAAGGCTCCGGAGCTTTCCGTTTTTCCGGCTGTGCCTTCTTTTCGGTCGGTTCCGGCCCGAGGGATACGTTCCGGATCAGTTCTGTTTCTGTCAGAGCGGTCCTGACCGCATTCTTTACCGTATCGTAGATTTCTTCCTGATTGCGGAAACGCAGCTCCATTTTTGAAGGATGGACGTTGACATCCAGAAACTCCGGCTCGATCTTCAGATGAAGGACTGTGAACGGATATTTATGCTGCATCATATATGAATGGAATCCGTCTTCTATGGCCTTGCTGATCAGTCCGCTTTTGATATACCGTCCGTTGATAAAATAATTTTCATAGGAACGGTTGCCTCTTGAAATAACAGGCTTGCCGAGGAATCCGGTTATCTGAAGATGTTCGCCGGCTGTTTCCACCGGAAGCAGATTGGCTGCGATATCCCGTCCGAAGATCATATAGATCAGATCCTTCAGATTATGATTTCCGGACGTATACAGACGGTTCTGGCCGTTCTGAATGAATCGTATGGAAATATCCGGCCTGGACAGCGCCATACGCTCCACAAGGCTGCTGATATAGGCCCCCTCGGTCTGGGCCGATTTCAGAAATTTTTTCCTCGCCGGCGTATTGTAAAACAGATTCCGCACCAGAAAGGTCGTTCCCTCCGGCGCGCCGATCTCCTCCAGGGAAATTTCCTGTCCGCCGTGGATCTGATAACGGGTTCCGGTCAGTTCCTCCGCCGTTTTTGAGATCAGCTCTACCTGAGCCACGGCGGCAATGCTGGACAGCGCTTCGCCCCGGAATCCCAGGGAAGAAACAGTCAGAAGATCGGCCGCTGTCTGGATCTTGCTGGTGGAATGCCGCAGAAAAGCCGTGGGAATCTGAGATTTTTCAATGCCGCAGCCGTTATCTGTAATCCGTATGAATGAAATGCCGCCTTCCTTGATCTCCACCGTCACCGCTGTGGCGCCTGCGTCGATGGCGTTTTCAAGGAGTTCCTTCACCACAGAAGAGGGCCGTTCAATGACCTCCCCCGCGGCAATCTGATTGATCGTGTCCTGATCCAGTATCGTAATATTCGGCATGCTACCACCTGTTCTTCAAACTGTTCTGGAGCCGGTACAGCGTATTCAGCGCGTCAATCGGCGTCATGACTGCCAGATCCATGGACTCCAGCTCTTTCAAAATATCGTCGTCCTTTACGGTATCGAAAAGGCTCATCTGATTCAAATCCACATCGTCAAGCCTGGGCACCGGCTTTTTCTTTGCCTTTGCCGGCTGCTTTTCCGCCTGAGCGATCTCCCTGGAACGGACTGTGATGTCCGCGTCCGCCAGCTCTTCCGCCAGTTCCTTTGCCCGGGTGATCACCGGCTCCGGCACACCGGCCAGTTTTGCCACCTGAATGCCGTAGCTTTTATCTGCTCCGCCCTTTACGATTTTCCGCAGGAACACAATATCGTCGCCCATTTCCTTCACGGCGATGCAGTAATTATTGACGCCGTTTATGGAGCCTTCCAGCTCTGTCAGCTCATGATAATGGGTGGCGAACAGGGTTTTGGCTCCCAGGGTTTTCTGATTGGAAATATATTCGATCACCGCCCAGGCAATGCTCAGTCCGTCAAAAGTGCTGGTCCCCCGTCCGATCTCGTCCAGGATCAGCAGACTGTTTTTGGTGGCGTTTCTGAGAATATTGGCCACCTCGGTCATTTCCACCATAAAAGTACTCTGGCCGCTGGCCAGATCGTCGGAAGCGCCCACCCTTGTAAAGATCCTGTCGCAGATTCCGATATTAGCCGATTTCGCGGGGACAAAGCTCCCCATCTGCGCCATCAGGCAGATGAGCGCGGTCTGCCGCATATAAGTGGATTTTCCTGCCATATTCGGTCCGGTAATGACAGCGAGCCGGTTGTCTCCGTTGTCCAGATAAGTGTCATTGGCCACGAACAGATCGTCCCGCATCATCTGCTCCACCACAGGATGACGTCCCTCCCGGATATCAATGATCCCCTTCTCATTGATTCCCGGCCGTACATAGTTGTTTCTGGTGGCCGTCACCGACAGAGACGCCAGCACATCGATCCAGGCAATGCTGCGCGCCGTTTTCTGGATCCGGTCCACCTGTCCGGCAATGGAATTCCTGAGGTCGCAGAACAGGTCATATTCCAGAATAAACAGCTTGTCCTCCGCTCCCAGAATGATTTCTTCCAGTTTTTTCAGCTCATCTGTGGTGAAGCGCTCCGCGTTGGTCAGGGTCTGCTTGCGGACATAATAATCCGGAACCTGATTCAAAAAGGAATTGGTCACCTCCAGATAATAACCGAAAACCTTATTGTATTTGACTCTCAGATTTTTGATCCCGGTCTTTTCCCGTTCTCTCGCTTCCAGCTCCGTAAGCCAGGTCTTTCCCTCTGTTTTTGCGTTCCGCAGCTGGTCGGCTTCTTCATTGTAACCTTCCCTGATGATGCCGCCTTCCCGCACATTCACAGGCGGCTCTTCCACCACAGCCCGCTCGATCAGGTCTGCCAGATCCTCCAGCGTGTCCAGCTGTTTACAGAGTTCCGTAAGCAGGTCAGAATGGAATTCCTCCAGGATCTTCTTGATATGGGGCAGCATCTGAAGCGAATTTTTAAAGGCGATCAGGTCCCTCGGATTGGCAGACTGATAGGAAATTCTGCCGATCAGCCGCTCCAGATCGTAAATGGGATTCAGGTATTCGATCAGTTCCTCTCTGTTTATGTAGGATTCATTGAGTTCAGCCACCGCGTCCTGTCGCCGGAGGATTTCCTTTTTTTCGATCAGCGGCTGCTCAATGAAGGTTCTGAGCAGTCTGGCACCCATGGCTGTTTTGGTTTTGTCAAGCACCCAGAGAAGCGAGCCTCTCTTCTGTTTCTCCCGAAGCGTTTCCAGAAGTTCCAGATTCCTTCTCGTGGATGTGTCAATGATCATATATTTTCCGGAGCGGTATGGCACCAGCCTGGTGATATGACTGAGAGAATTTTTCTGGGTATCCAGGAGATACTGCATACATGCGCCGGAAGCGATCGTGCCGATCTTATAATCGCTGAGTCCCAATCCTTCCAGCCGTTCTACATGGAAATGTCTGCGCAGGGTATCCGCGCATACATCTTCATCAAAATAATGGTTGTCCAGAGGCGAAATAATAAAATTCAGCCTGTTTTTGATCTCATCCAGGTCAACTCCGGACATATAAAAAGCCTCGTTGCAGATGATCTCCGAGGGCATGTACTTATAAATCTCATCTAACAGATTTCTGATCGACGGAACCTCCGTCACTAAAAATTCACCGGTGGTCACGTCCGTGACCGCGATGCCGAAGGACTTGGCCAGGTAGACGATACACATGAGATAATTGTTCTTGGTCTCGTCCAGCGCCTGTCCGCTTAAGATCGTTCCCGGCGTCACGATCCTGGTAACCTCCCGCTTCACCAGGCCCTTGGCCAGCCTGGGATCCTCCATCTGTTCCGCGATGGCCACCTTATATCCTTTCTGGACCAGTCGGCTTAAATAAGTGTCCACCGCATGATGCGGCACGCCGCACATGGGAGCCCGCTCCGGAAGACCGCATTCTTTTCCGGTCAGGGTTAACTCCAGTTCCCTGGAAACGGTTTTGGCATCGTCGAAAAACATCTCATAAAAGTCTCCCAGCCTGTAAAAAAGAATACAGTCCGGATATTTGCTTTTGGTTTCCATATAATGCTGCATCATGGGTGATAACTGTGCTGCCACTTTCTAACCTCTTTCGTTTTGTAAAATCATACTGCTCAAATCTCATTCCCGCTGTAATACGCGATCTTATTGTAGTTGGGAAATTCCATAAAGAATTCTGCCAGCAGCGTCCGCTCCTCGGACGCGGGATCATGGATCACAAAATCCTCCAGATTCCTGCTGGTCCCGTCGCCGCAGTATCCGACCACCAGGACCCAGTGAGGACTTCCGTTGTCCCGCATGGCGCCCACCAGAACCGGAATTTTCTGCTGGAGCTTGTCATAGATCACAGACGCGTAATCCTGTTCGCTGGCTGCGGTATACACTTTTGGGAACCCCAGCATGCCGTCGCTGTTATAATAGAGACGCGTTTCCATCACATCCGGCGTAGTCACGCTGTTCTCAAGATAAGAATAAGCCATGGCAAGGCAGGTGGTAGTGCATCCCGCTGTGGCGATGGTCTCGTAGCTGTCTCCGAGCGGAAGACCGCCCCACCGCTCATCATACTGCTTGTAATTATGAACGGCAAGATATACGCGGGCATCAGAAGGCATATCCTCGGAAAGCGCTTCCCGCAGACAATACCCTTCGGCATACTGATCAGAGTGGGGAAGCTGATACACGATCCGCACATAGCCGGACTCTTCCTTCCAGAATGCCTGCACCTGGTCCTTGTAGGAAATCTGTCCGACCAGTTCCGCGTCCTCGGACGGCCCGCTGCGCACATTCAGGACCCCGAAATAAGTACAGTACATGGTATCTCCGTTTTTCATCCGTTCATAGGAAAGCTTTCCCGTTTCCTCCTGAAACGCTGTATTGTCCGCATCCGCAGTTATCCCGCCGGCGGCGCCTTTTCCGGCCGCTGCTGAAAGGGGCCCGAACCAGCTCCGTTTTCCCAGTCCCGTAAAAACGACCACAAGCACAGCACAGCCAAAAAACAAAATCGCCGCTGTCTGCACGGCAATGCCGGGAGATTTCTTTATGTTTTCCAGTAAACTGCGTATTCGCTCTTTCATCATCAGTCCCCTTTGATTTTCAGGAAAGACGGACTCCCATATAATAGAAGCCTCTGGACTCTGTGAGTTTCACCTGGATCAGCTTCCCGATATCAGAAGCATCTCCCGGAAAATGCACCATAATATTATTTCCCAGACGGCCCGTTATCATACCAGGCTCATGACTGTCTGTTCCCTCAGCCAGAGCCGTCATCGTCTTCCCCACATCTTTTGTGCAGACTTCAGCAGAAATTTTCTGCACTTCTTTCAGCAGCCGGTCAAACCGGACTTTTACCACATCTTCCGGCACCTGGTCCGCCATGGCGGCAGCCGGTGTTCCTGTCCGTTTGGAGTAAATAAAGGTAAAAGCACTGTCATACCGGACCCGCCGGACCACATCCATGGTCTCTTCAAAATCTTCTTCTGTCTCACCCGGGAATCCCACAATGATATCTGTAGTCAGTGAAATATCCGGTATTTCAGCCTTGATCTTCTCTGTCAGGGCCAGATACTGTTCCTTGTCATACACCCGGTTCATCAGCTTCAGAATCCTGGAACTGCCCGACTGAAGCGGCAGATGGAGATGACGGCAGATCTTCGGGCAGTCCCGCATGACGCCGATCAGCTCATCGGACAGATCTTTCGGATGGGAAGTCATGAAACGGATCCGTTCGATTCCCTTCACCTCGGCGATCCGCCTGAGAAGACTGGCAAAGCTTACGGGATGGGCCAGCGTCTTGCCGTAGGAATTCACATTCTGTCCCAGCAGCATGACTTCCACAACTCCGTCCGCGGCCAGGGCCTCCACTTCTTTTATGATATCCTCCGGATCCCGGCTGCGTTCCCGTCCTCTTACATAGGGAACAATACAGTAGCTGCAGAAATTGTTGCAGCCGTACATGATATTGACTCCGGACTTGAACGGATATTTTCTCTGGGCGGGGAGTTCTTCCACGATCTTGTCTGTTCCCTTCCAGATATCGACGACCCGGTGCCCTTCGCAGATCTGCATAAACAAAAGCTCTGCCAGCTTGAATATATTATGGGTACCGAAGATCAGATCCACAAACCGGTAGCTCGTTTCGATTTTTTCCACTACAGACGGTTCCTGCATCATGCAGCCGCACAGCGCGATGATCATGCCGGGATTCTTGTTTTTCAGATTATGCAGATAGCCCAGACGGCCGTAAACGCGCTGGTTGGCATTGTCGCGGACCGTGCAGGTATTGTAAAGAACGAAATCCGACTGTTCAGACTCTGACGCCTGAAATCCGGCCCGTTCCAGGATGCCAAGAAGCTTCTCGGAATCCTTTGCGTTCATCTGGCAGCCGAAGGTCTGAACGCACGCGGTCAGCGGGCGTCCGGTCTTCCGGCTTTTTTCTTCTACAAGCTGTTTCAGCTGGTTCATAAAATACTGCTGCCTTGCCGGCTCCTCTGCAGGAGCATCCCGCAGTATTCTGCCATATTCCTGATTGTTCAATGTTCCAAAACCTTTCCGACTGTATTTTAAGGACGCACCTGCCCGTTTCCGTAAATGATATATTTGGTCGTCGTCAGCGCCAGAAGCCCCATAGGTCCTCTGGCATGAAGCTTCTGAGTGCTGATCCCGATCTCCGCTCCGAATCCGAATTCAAACCCGTCTGTAAACCGGGTGGAGGCATTCACATACACAGCCGCCGCATCGATTTCGTCCAGGAATTTCTGGGCATTGGCATAATTTTCTGTGATAATGGCCTCAGAATGCTTGGTGTTGTACCGGTTGATATGGGCGATGGCTTCATCAATGGAATCCACCGTCTTTGCTGAAATGATATAATCCAGATATTCTGTTCCCCAGTCCTCCGGCGAAGCGGGAACCGCCTCTTTCAGCAGTCCGCAGACCGTCTCGTCCCCGCGGATCTCCACATGCTTTTCTGAAAGCCTTTCTGCCAGGGCCGGCATCAGCCTGTCGGCGATCTTTTTATGGATAACCAGCGATTCGCAGGCGTTGCATACGCCGATCCTCTGGGTTTTCGCGTTGAAAATGATATTGACGGCCATATCAAGGTCGGCGCTCTCATCCACAAAAATGTGGCAGTTTCCGGTGCCCGTCTCGATCACCGGAACCGTGCTGTTCTCCACCACAGTGCGGATCAGACCCGCGCCGCCTCTGGGGATCAGCACATCGATGTAGCGGTTCATGCGCATCATTTCCCTGGCGGTTTCTCTGTCCGTACTTTCCACCAGCTGAACCGCGTCCGCGGGAAGTCCGCAGGACTCCAGAGCGGTTCTCAGGCAGGAGGCAATGGCTTTGTTGGAACAGATGGCATCGCTTCCGCCCTTCAGGATTGCCGCGTTGCCTGCTTTGAAGCACAATCCGAAGGCATCGGCTGTCACATTGGGCCTTGATTCATAAATGATGCCGATGACCCCCAGCGGCACCCGCTTCTGGCCGATCAGCAGCCCGTTGGGCCTCTTTTTCATGGAAAGGACTTCTCCCACCGGATCATCCAGCGAAGCCACCTGCGTCAGTCCCTCCGCCATGGAAGCAATCCGTTTTTTGTCCAGCTTCAGCCGGTCCAGAAGTCCTTCCGGCATTCCCTTTTTCCGGCCGTTTTCCATATCCTGTTCATTTGCCCGGATGATATCCTCCGCAGAATCCAGAAGCGCCTGGGCGGCCGCCTCCAGCCCTCTGTTTTTTTCATTGATTCCCAGTCTGCCCATGACGGCTGCCGCTGCCCGGGCTTTTTCACCCATTCTGATCAATTCTTCCATTGTTTGCCCCCTTTGCTTTCCGCCTCTCAAATGCGGCTGATTCCCGCTTCTGTCACCAGTATCCGCGGCCGTATGTCAAAGCTCTCAAATGGAACCTCGTCAAAGATCTGACATTCATATGCCACCGCCGCAGGCTTCAGTCCTGTCCATTTTTCCAGATATCTGTCATAATACCCGCCGCCGTACCCGACCCGGTGATGAGCCCGGTCAAAGGCAACTCCCGGCATGACCATGAACGCGTCCGGCTCCTTCGCGGGAGACAGCCCCTCCCTGGGTTCCAGAATGCCGAAGGCCCCCGGCTCCAGATCGGATTCTGAGGTAATATAATAAAAATCCATCTCTTTTCCGTTTACCCGGGGAACCGCCACCCGTTTTCCGTCCTCCATCGCTCTTTTCATAATGGGCCAGGTATGGACCTCATGGTTGTAGTCCACATAACAGTAGACCGTCGATGCCTCCCGATATTCCGGCAGGGAAACAAGAAGATCCCGGATCTGTTCACTGGCTGTCTGCTCCTGCTCCGGCGGAAGCGCCCTTCTCCTTGCATTGACTGTTTTTCGGATTTCCTTCTTTGTCATCATTGCTTTTTTCTGTCCCTCGCCTCTATGATCTTTCCCACATCCGTCACTCTGCCGTCCGGTTCCAGGATCGACACATTTTTCAGGGTGTTTTTCAGATTCTGCCGGATGGCGCGGATATACTCGCCCCGAAGCCTTGCCTGCTCCGATTTTTCCTCCGGCATCAGTCCCTCTGTTTTTGATTTATGATACAATTCGTTGATTCGCTGGATTTCCTTCTCTGTCATAATACTCCTTACTCATCAGGAATTGAGATAGGCAGTCAATTCCTCATATCGTTTTTTCATCAGCTCGTATCCGTGAAGATAGAACTGTTCCAGTGTCTCCGGATTTTTCTCTGTTCTGGATACGGTTTTTTCCAGGGGACGGATCACGAAGATCCTGCCCTTCTCCTCCAGCCTCTCGATCAGTTCCATGGTATGGTTATAGTTTGCCGGGCGCCTTAAAATGGTCTTCACCAGCTCCGGATAGGACTTATAGGAAGAATGGTACAGGATTGCCGTATTTTTGTGCTGTTTTTTCCGGTATCCCGGATTTCTGGTCAGTACCACCACGCATTTTTTATAGCCTTCCCGCAGAGCCCTTGCCACAGGCACGGAATCCGCCAGCCCGCCGTCCAGATAGGGCACACCGTCGATCTCCGTCATTTTCGATACAAGCGGCATGCTGCAGGACGCTCTGCAGATCGTCAGAAGGCGGTCCATATCGGTTCTTTCATCCAGATATTCTGCCTGCCCGGTGAGACAGTTGGTGACCGTCAGCTCGCACCGGATCGGCGAATGCCTGTATGTTTCAAAATCAAAAGGAAATTTTTTCTTCGGGTATTCGTCAAAAACCATGTCCATGTCAAACAGATTTCCGGTTCTGACTGCTTTGCGGAGGCTCAGATAACTGTCTTTCCTGCTTTTTGGGATCATACAGTTTTTTGTCCTGCCGATCTGTCTGGACACATAATCCACCGCGTTGCAGGAGCCTGCTGAAACGCCGATCACATACGGCAGATAAAGCTCCCTTTCCATCAGATAATCCAGTACCCCGGATGAGAAAACGCCTCTTGTGGCGCCACCCTCCAGAACCAGCGCTGCCTTTTTCATGTCGTCTTCATCTCCTATCCAAACCAGCCATTTCCGCTGTTCCCAGCCGCTTCTGTCTTCCTGCTGTCAATATGCCGTCAGGTATTCGATCAGATCAAAATCCCTGTTTTTGTGAGCCAGGAACAGGGTGCCGATGTCCTCTCCGTCCAGGACTCTGTAAATGTTGTCCACGTCATCGCCGTTGGTGATGACCATGTCAATGCCCGCGTCGGTGGCCATCCTGGCCGCCACGATCTTGGCAGACATGCCGCCGGTGCCCACCGTGCTGCCGGTGGTCTCTTTTCCCATCTCCTGAAGATCATCGGTAATCTCTTCCACTTCACGGATAAACCTGGCATCTGGATTCCGCTTCGGATCATCCTCATAAAGACCGTCAATGTCAGACAGGAGAATCAGAAGATCCGCGTGGATCACAGCCGCCACAATGGCAGAAAGACGGTCGTTGTCGCCGAATTCGATCTCATGGGTCGCGACCGTGTCATTTTCATTGACAATAGGGATCACGCCCATTTTCAGAAGCTCGTCAAAAGTATTCTGGGCGTTTTTTCTGGAATCATCATTCAGCATGGTCGTCTTCGTCATCAGGATCTGCGCGACCACCTGATTATATTCCGCGAACAGCTTCTGATACGTCATCATCAGCTTTGCCTGGCCGATGGCGGCCAGCGCCTGCTTCACCGGCAGATTGTCCGGACGCTCCATATATCCCATGGTCTTCCGTCCCACGGCGCCGGCGCCGGAGCTGACCAGCACCACTTCCATTCCCTGATTGCGCAGGTCGCAGAGTACCCTGGCCAGCTTCTCCACCTTGTTCAGATTCAGATATCCGGTATATTTATGGGTCAGAGAAGAAGAACCGATCTTCACCACGATCCTGTTTTTCCCTGAAAGCCTCGTTTTTCTGTCCATATGTAAAACCCTTCCGTGTCATTTTTTCTTTTTCTGATCTGTTTTTATCAACTCCCACCGACTCAATCGGCAGTTTTATCTTAACAGATTTGGCCGTTGGAATCAATCCCTTTCACCGGGCGGTCATGATTTGGGCGGATCACCGTCATACCTGCGGGCCACCGCTTCCGCCACCCGGATCCCGTCCATGGCCGCCGACATGATTCCGCCTGCATATCCGGCGCCCTCGCCGCATGGATAAATGCCCGGAATGCTGCCCAAAAACGCTTCATTGCGTTCGATCCGCACCGGGGATGAGGTACGGCTTTCTACACCGGAAAGCACCGCGTCATACCGGTCAAAGCCGGCGATCCTGTTTCCGCACTGGCCGATTCCCTCTATGAGGGCCCGGTTTATAAATTCCGGCAGGACCTGTCTCAGATTGGCAAAGCAGATCTCTCCCTTCGTTTCGGAACTGACGCCTCCAAACGAAGTGCTGAGTCTGTTTTCTTTAAAATCTCCGTAAAGCTGTACGGGGATCCGTCCGCTTCCCGCCGCGAAGGCCAGCCGTTCCAGCTTCCGCTGGAATTCCACGCCGGCCAGAGGACCGCTCCCGCCGAAATCAGCGGGAGACACCGTCACGATCATGGCACTGTTGGCGTTTTTCCCGTCCCGCTTTCGGTTGCTCATGCCGTTGACCGCTGTCATTCCCTTTTCCGAAGAAGCGTTGACCACATATCCGCCGGGACACATACAGAAGGAATAGACCCCCCGTCCGTCCGATGCCTTCGCGGTCAGTTTATAGGAGGCGGGAGGAAGAAGTCCCGCATATGTTTCTCCGTACTGGGACAGCTGGATCATTTCCTGGGGATGTTCGATCCGCAGCCCCACGGCGAAGGATTTCGGACGCATCACCAGTCCTTCCCGGTCAAGCATGGCAAAGGTATCTCTGGCACTGTGGCCGATGGCCAGGATCAGGCAGTCCGTCTCCAGAAACTGCTCTTTCTCCCCCTGCGTCTGATCCGTAGACTCCAGATCAATGCCCTTCAGTCGCCCCTGCTCTTTCCGGATTCCCGAAAGCTTTGTATAAAACCGGAATTCTCCGCCCATAGCTTCAATCGTTCCGCGCAGATTCTTCAGGACCTGTTTCAGCACATCGGTGCCGATATGGGGCTTCTGCTCATAAAGGATCTCCTCATCCGCTCCCATGGCGGCAAAGAGTTCCAGCACCCTGCGCCCCTTTCCGTCGTGATCCCTGACCAGCGTATTGAGCTTCCCGTCCGAAAATGTGCCGGCGCCGCCTTCTCCGAACTGCACGTTGCATTCCGGATCCAGTTCCCCTGTTTTCCAGAACCGCTCCACCGCCTGCTCTCTGTCCTCCACGGGACCGCCCCGTTCCAGAAGAATGGGCGCAAAACCGGCCTCGGCCAGCATATATCCGCAGAACAGCCCGGCCGGTCCTGTTCCCGCGATCACAGGCCGGAGAGCCGGTGCTCCGGCCGCCTTTACAGGAAAGCGGTAACCGGTTTCCTTCACCAGTGAGATATGCCTGTCCCGCAGCCGCTTTACGGTCTCCGCTTCTTTCTTTTTCAGGGAAACATCCACCTGGCAGACATAATGCGGCGCGTCCTTTTTCCGCGCGTCAATGGATTTTTTGGTAAGCTTCCATGAACGGAGCTCTTTTTCTTCTATTTTAAGCTTTCTGCAGATTCTGGCAGCCAGATCGGCTTCTGCCTCCTCCGGCCAAAGCTTCAGCTGTGTGATCCGAATCATAATCTCCCCTGCTTTCCGGCCAGCCATCCGCTGGTCCATGCCCATTGTAAATTGTATCCGCCGCAGATTCCGTCCACGTCCAGGATTTCTCCCGCGAAGAACAGGCCCGGAACCAGCTTCGACTCCATCGTGGCCCCGTTTACGTCTCTCACGTCAATCCCGCCCGCCGTTGTCTGGGACTGGGAAAATGGATTGACCTCCGCCACTGTCATAGAAAAAGCCCGCACGGCCCGTTTCAGATATGCCCGCTGTTTTTCCGTGAGGGATTCTGCCGGAAGATGGGACGGGACTTTGACTGCCTTTAATAAGGCCGCCGCCAGCTTATCAGGAAACAGGCCGCAAAGAATTTCCTGACAGGGACGGTCTGCCCGTTCACCTGAAAGCAGCGCCTCCAGCATCCGGTCTCCTTCCTCCTCTCCGTATTCCGGAAGAAAATCCAGTACAATCCAGCTCTCATCTCCATCCGCAAGGGCCCGGGACGCGTACCGGCTCACCTGAAAAACCGGAATGCCGGAAACGCCGTAATCCGTGATCTGCAGCTCGCCTGTATCCTCAGCGGCCAGGATACGCTGTCCGCCCTTTTTTATGTACAGAGACACCCGGCAGGCAGTTCTGACGCCGCTCGCCTTTTTCAGGGAAGTTCCCCGGGTCCGGAGCCCTGTCAGGGCCGGGACCGGCTCCACCAGACGGTGGCCCAGCCTGAGGGCCAGTCCGTATCCGCTCCCGTCAGATCCTGTCGCGGGGGCCGCCATTCCGCCGCAGGCCAGAATCACACTGTCCGCAGAAAATGACGTTTCCCGGCCTGCGACCAGGAAACGCCCGTCTTCTTTTATGATGCTGCTGGTCCGGAACCCGGTTCTTACATCCACGCCGTATTCCGCGAGCCCGCCGAGAAGGCAGTCCCTCACTGCGGATGCCTGTAAGGACCGCGGATAAAAATATCCGTCCCGCTCTTTAAAAAACAGTCCCCGCTCCCGGAAAAAATCCAGCGTTTTGTCAAACCCGAACTGCTCGAGCGCTTCTTTTACAAAAACCGGTTCTGCACAGCGATAGCAGTCAGGTGCCTGCCTCCGGTTGGTCAGATTGCATCTGCCGTTCCCTGTATACAGGATCTTCTTTCCCAGCTGAGCGGTATGCTCCAGCAAAATCACATGATCATGCTCCCTGGCTGCCGTGATGGCCGCCGTCATTCCGGCGGCGCCGCCGCCGATTACTGCCACCTGCCTCATAACCCGTCCTCCTTATGGACATGATTATAATATCCGCACTCTCAGATTGCAAGCGCTTTAGCTGGTAATGGATTCCAGATAATCATACAGCGCGCCCACATCCTTGATATAGTATCCGTTTTTCAGGACCGTTCTCTCAGAGGCGGGAAGCTCCTCTTCCGTGAGATAAGTCTCCAGGTAAACATCGCTTCTGTCGCTTAAATAAACCTTCAGGTATCCTTCCTCCAGGATCAGCAGGAAGCGGTAATCCTCCGGATCCACTGCCGCCTCGCTGCGGATGACCAGGCGGGAGGAGGAAAAGGATACCAGGCTTTTCCCCTCATCCTCCTGCTTCAGCAGTTCAATCAGCTCTTCTCTTGTTTTTCCGATATACGCTTCCGGCATGGGACGGATGGTTTCCGTTACTGTCTGGGAGGCCGTGTCATAATTCTGGGAAATGTAGAGCATTTTTTCCGTCACCGTGTCCTCGTCCTGCCTTCCGGCCTCCACGGCGCTCTCTTCTGTACTTTCTGTCTCCGCCAGAATCGTTTCAAACCGGATCTCTTCCTGCGACGGCCCGTCAGACTGGCTTTGCAGGAGATCCCGGTAACTGAAATAATAAACTGTAGAAAAAACAAAAAAGAGCAGACAGAAGCTGAAAACCGTGATCCATATATTTTTTTTCATAGTGATTCACCCCGTTTTTGGTATACTGCCAAAAATACTGAAAGAGGATATGGCTATCCTCTTTCTAGTATTTACCACTATGAAAATTTTAAACACTCGGTTCTGTTACATCAGATGCAGCTTTTTGGCTGCAGCCGTCATTTTGCCTCCCATAGGGAGGCTTCTGAGCTCTGATTCATCCACACAGCGGAATACGATCAGAAGCACAAAATAAACGAGCACGGCTACAACGACCGCCGCCAGGCAGGCAATGGAATTTCTCCTGGTCAGGAGATTCAGCAGATAATAAACCAGGTAAGAAACCGCTCCCATCACCGCCGATGCCAGAAATGGCAGAACAAAGGTCTTCTTTACTTCCTGCCGGTATCCCAGACAGTTGGAAATGGAGATGCCGTTCAGAACACACATGGAAAAGCCAAACAGCATATTGGCGATCACGACACCGTAGATTCCTGTCTTGAGGCCATAAAGCAATGCGATCAGAAGTCCCACATGGATGATCAGGGAAATCATGGCATTTCTCACCGGAACTTTCATCTTATTGAGACCCTGCAGGATTCCGTTGCTCACTGTGGACAGGGAGAAAAATACAACAGCCAGTGAACCCAGGAACAGAAGGTCGCCTCCCAGCTGCGTATCCTGGGTAAACAGCATCTCCACAATGGGGCCGCCCAGTACCGTAAGCCCCACCGCCGACGGAATGGCGACGATCATGGAGAACCGGATGGTCACATTGATCTTCCGGAGTGCTTCTCCCCGTTTTCCCTCTGTGACTGTCCGGGTAAGGGACGGCAGCATGGAGGAAGACAGTGCGTTGGCAATGGCAACCGGTACATTGATCAGCAGATAATACTGGCCGGAATATACGCCCCAGTTGGCCATGTAATGGGCCGACTGTCCGCTGGAATTCATGTAAAAGCCATAAATGCTGTTGTCGATCAGATTGCTGATATTGTAAACAGTCCCGCTGATAATGACCGGAATGATCGTGGCGATCAGGACGCGGGCGATGTTTCCGTAGGATTCCAGCATCACCGTATTGTCACGGCGCATCTGTTTGTTCAGCACTCTTTTATACATACGGAACACAAAAATACAGAACAGCAGCGCGGTCAGAGCTCCAAGCGCTGTACCGACCGTCCCGCCGGCGGCTCCGTATGCATTGGCATAAATGTCTGTTCCGCGTTCTGCGTCGATGGCAGCGCCCATATCAAACAGCACATAAGCTGCCACGATGCTGAAGATCGCGTTGACCACCTGTTCGAATATCTGAGAAACAGCAGTGGGGATCATGGTCCCCAGGCCCTGGAAATATCCCCGCAGCGTTCCTAAAAATGCCATAACAAAGATCGTGGGCGCCAGGACTTTGATGGCGTAAGCCGCCCCCGGCTCGCTTAAGATCCTGGCGGCAAAAAAATCCGCTCCGAAAAACGCCACCAGACACGCGATCCCACCTGAAATCAGAGAAAAGATCAGGGAGCTTTTAAAAATCCTGTAAGCGTTTTTGTGCTGTCCCAGCGCCACTCTGGCAGATACCATTTTAGAAACAGCCAGGGGCAGGCTGTAAGAGGACAGGAGCAATATGATATTGTAGATATAATAAGCCGACGAATAGATTCCCATGGCCGCGCTTCCGATCTTGTTCTGCATGGGAATCCGGTATACCATTCCGATGATGCGGACAAGAATCCCTGCCGCCGCCAGGATGGTTCCCTGTACAACAAAATTATTACTTTTTTGATTCTTTTTTTTCTTTGGTTTTTGATTCTGAGCACTCATAAATATTTTTCCTTATTCCCTTGGAATCCCAAGGGTATCCATCAGGAGTTTCTGCCGCGCTTCCATCAGAAGCCTGTCCTGCTCTTCCATATGGTCATACCCCATCAGATGGAGCATACTGTGGGCAGTGAGAAACGCAAGCTCCCGTACCAGAGAGTGGCCGTAGGCCTCCGCCTGCTCTCTGATCTTTTCCACATTCAGGATGATATCTCCCAGCAGGAGCTCTCCCGTCTCCGGATTGAAGCAGTCAAAATTCTCTTCCTCTTCCAGAAATGAAAAGTCTGCCGGACTCTGATATTCTGCCATGGGAAAGGACAATACATCTGTTGTCCTGTCGATTCCCCTGAACTCCCGGTTGATTTCCCGCACCCGCTCCGCGTCCGTCAGCGTTACGCTGACTTCTGCTTCATAAGGACAGCTTTCCTGGTCAAGAGCGGCATCGATTACTTTTTTGATGATGTCTTCATAAGGAATGTCAAGAAGCGCTTCTGCTTCATAGGATATTTCGTAGGTCATCCGTCTCCTCGCGTTCTTTTCCGCATCATGATCATCATGATTCTTTTCTGTAGGGACCATACTGGCCGTACTGATTGTGCTGATTCATCCGTGTTCCGCCATGGGAGCGGTTTTTCGCCTCTTCCGCTTTCTCAAAGGCCTTGACAATATCTTTTACGATCTTGTTGCGGACCACATCCCGGTTATTAAGACGGACAATCGAAATCCCCTCAATGGAATTCAGGATCGACGCGCATTTCTCCAAACCGGAATCCACACTCTTGGGAAGATCGATCTGGGTCACATCTCCCGTCAGCACCATTTTTGAACCCTCACCGAGACGGGTCAGAGCCATTTTCAGAGTAGAAAGGGAAGCGTTCTGGCTCTCATCAATGATCACTCTGGCCCTGTTCAGAGTGCGTCCGCGCATATAAGCCAGAGGCGCGATCTCGATCGTTCCTCTCTCCCGGAGTTTTTCCACTTTGTCGCCGCCGTACATGTCGAACAGCGCGTCCTGAAGAGGCCGCAGATAAGGATCCACCTTCTGAGCCAGATCGCCGGGCAGAAATCCCAGCCGCTCTTCTCCTGCTTCAATTGCGGGGCGGCTCATGATGATCCGGTCGATCTCGCCGTCTTTCAGCTCCTGAACTGCCTGAGCAACCGCAAGATAAGTCTTCCCCGTTCCGGCAGGACCGATGCAGATCGTCACAGTGCTGTCCTTCAGGGCTTTTACATAATTTTTCTGTCCCAGTGTTTTGCAGCGGATCGGCGTCCCCTTATAAGTTACCGCCACAACATCTTTCATGGCCTGAAAGGTTTCATCTATGTGATCTTCCGCCGCTTCTTCAATCAGGCGGTAAACAGTCTCTCTGTTGATGTCCTCACCCTGATTGTATAATGCCTGCATGGTCTGCACGACCTTCGCGGCCCGCGATACCATCGCGTCATTTTCACCTTTGATCTCCGCCACAGAATCCCGCATGATCGCAGAAACAGTAAAGGCTTTTTCGATGATCCGAAGATAACTGTCCTGGGTCCCGAATACGGCCTGCTGCTGTTCAATGGAGGAAAATTCCAGCTGTTCTGTATGCAAATGCCTCGCTCCTTCCTTGCGTAAAAAACAACCTATATTATAATAAAAAAGAAAGAGCCTTGCAAGTCCTTATTTCCGCAGTCAGTCCGGCTCCGTTCCGTCTGCTGCCCGGATCCGTCTGATCAGGGCAGCCCATCGTTTCCGTTCTTCCTTTCTGCAGATAAAATGGTAAAGGGCGGTTCCCTCCGGATCCAGGATAGGAATGACGATCCGGTTTTCCGGACGGCCGTCCCAGCGCATGGTCAGATTTGAAACAAAGCACGGAAGCGCCGAGGCCTGCACGAGCTCCTGGAAATCCTCCTGTTCATGCTGGACAAGCGCTCTGGTCATCGGCATTTTTTCCCTGCAGACATCCCTCCAGAATCCGATCCGGGAAAACAGCAGCACACTTTCTCCATCCAGATCCTTGAAATAAAGTCCCTTGGAAGATGCCATCGGATGAGCCGGTGGCAGCGAAAAATAAAGCTGCTCTTTTTCAAAGGGAAAACAATACAGATTCTCCGCTTCCTGGGCAAATGGAAGAATGATAAACTGGTAAATTCCCTGCCTCAGACCTTCCAGAAGAGTCTGTGCATCTTTCATTTCAGATGAAACAGCCATTTCCGGATACAGCCCTGAAACGGCCTGCGCCAGTTCCCACATCGGCGCCGGCGCGCAGGAGCCGATGGAAATGGTACGCTGACTGCGGTCAAACGCACGCACCTGCTCCACCAGGTCGCCGGCCTGTCTGATCACTCTCCGGGCCTGATCAACAGCAAGCTCGCCGTTTTTATTGAGACTGATCTTGTTTTTCTGCCGGTCAAACAGCGTGACCTGCAGGACTTCTTCCAGCTTCTGCACAGAACGGCTCAGAGCCGGCTGTGAAAGATGCAGACGTTCTGCCGCTCCCGATATGGTTCCGCATTCCGCGACGGCGATCAGCTGGATCAGCTGATATAATTCCGGAAGTCCTGTCATATCCATACTTGTACACCTCTTTTCAAACAATCCTGTTGCTATGCATTTTGATTATAGCATATTTCCGATCCGGTATCGTAATTTTTTTAGTTTTATGATAGAATAAAGTAAACAAAGCGATAGGGAGGATAGACGATGATCAAAATTCATCAAGAAACATGTATTGGATGCGGTAAATGTGTAAACGACTGTCCATCTCTCAATCTGCGCCTGAAAAATGGGAAAGCCGAGGTGAAAGAGAACTGCCTGATGTGCGGACACTGCTATGCGGTCTGTCCTGTCGGGGCTGTAGAAATGCCGGATGAATATCTGACTGAGGATGAGGAACTGTGCGATGGAAAAACACCGGCTCTGGATCCGGAAATATTTTTGCACAGCATCAAATGCCGCAGAAGTATCCGCCAGTATCAGGAAACGCCAGTAGAGCAAAACGTTCTGGAAAAACTCTTGCAGGCAGGACGCTATACCGCCACTGCGAAGAACAATCAGGAGTGTCATTTTGTATTTGTTCAGCAGGAACGAGAGTTCCTGAAAGAACAGGTCTGGAATTATATTGAAGAAAAAATAAAAGAATATGGGACGGAAATTCCCGAAAACTACCGGCCGTATGCTTCTTTCAGCGAAAGACGAAAAAAGAATCCTTCTGATGATTATCTGTTTCGAAATTCTCCTGTAATTGTGTTTATCGCGTCTGACTGGCCTTTAGACGCAGGACTTGCGGCACAGAACATGGAAATGATGGCAGTTTCATTGGGGCTGGGCGTTTTGTACAACGGGTATCTGGCACGTATTGCTGAAGAGAACAAAGCGTTAAAAGACTGGATGGGAATTGGAAACGTAACTATAAAAGCATGCCTGTTAATCGGATATCCGGCAGTAAAATATCACAGAAGCGCGCCGCGGAAAGAAGCCAGGGTATTCTGGAAATAATTGCGATCAATAGCATTTCAAAAAATGACCTTCTGTAATTGACATGATATTATTATCATACAGAAGGTCATTTTACATTATAAAGCTGATAAAGAATATTGATTCCTTCACACAGCTTTTTTATCTTTCGCAGTTTCCTGTTATATTCTTATCTTATGTATTTCAGCCCTCTAATCCGGCTGCCATCTTATAGCTTTTGATTTCCCTGATCTCTGCTGTATTTCGTGCAATTTGATTTCCGTGCATCTCTACTTTTCCTTCAATAACCTGCATTCTGTCCTTCATGTCCACATTGAATTCCCGTTGATTCACATAAAACTCTTCCAACAGGTCATAATTGCGGTTCACCGTATTCTGCAGCATATCGATTTTACCATCCATGGTAACAGTACAGTCCTTCAGTACCGCGACATCATCTTTCAGGATAATGACTTCGCCTTTCAGCTCTGACATATCACTCTTCAGAACTGCGACATCGTCCTTCAGGATAATGATTTCACCTTTCAGTTCCGATACATCGCTCTTCAGAACTGCGACATCGTCCTTCAGGATAATGATTTCACCTTTCAGTTCCGATACATCGCTCTTCAGGCCTGCAACATCCTCTTTCAGGATAAAGACTTCACCTTTTAGCTCTGACATATCGCTCTTCAGAACTGCGACATCGTCTTTCAGGATAATGATTTCACCTTTCAGTTCCGATACATCGCTCTTCAGAATCGCGACATCCTCTTTCAGGATAATGACTTCACCTTTTAGCTCTGATACATCACTCTGCAGGACTATGACATCATCCTTCAGTTCCGATACATCGCTCTTCAGAACCGCGACGTCATCCTTCAGGACAATGATCTCCTGTTTCAGTTCTGACACATCGTCCTTCAATTCCGCAACATCTTCTTTTAGCAGTGAGATATCACGTTTGATTGGTTCTAGTTTTTCATCCAGTTTTTCATCCAGTTTTTTATCCAACTTTTCATCTAACAGTACGGCTATCATTCTCAAATCTTCCTGTGTCAGCATTTCATCTCACCCCCTTTCTGTGTTGGTGTCTATTATATTCCGACTAATTGTGACAAGTCAAGGCTTTCAGAGAAAAACATATAGCAAATAATAAATTCTATAAGCCTGTACTCTTTTTATTCGAGTCAGTTTATCAAAACAAAATACCGGATCCAGAATCTGTATGAGTTCTGAACCCGGTATCATATAAATGAATGTCCTGTTTACTGTTCCGGCGGCAGCAGGCTGCCTTCCGGACATGTCTGCGTCAGTCAGATTCCGGCCTGTTTAAGAAGCTCCGGTACCTTTGACTCCCAGCCCAGTGCCATGATATGAACACCCTGGCAGTAAGGCTTACATTCTTTGATAATGCGCGCGGCGATCTCTACTCCGGTGATGCCCGCTTTTGTCTTTTCTTTATCCTTTTTCAGTTCCTCAATCATTTCATCAGGAACATGGATTCCGGCAACATTATTATTCATGAATTTCGCCATACCCGCTGACTTGGGAATGATGATGCCAACCTGGACCGGCTTTCCAAATTCTTTTGCCTTTTCCATGAATTTAATGAATTTCTCCGGCTCAAAAACTGCCTGAGTCTGGAAGTAATCCGCGCCCGCACGAACCTTGCGCTCCATTTTTGCAAGCTGTGCGTCAACAGAATCGCTGCAGGGAGATACCACCGCGCCTTTGGCAAATTTCGGCGGTTCACCGACCAGTTCGTTTCCGCCCAGATCCACACCCTCTTCCAGCTTTGTAACAGCATGGATCAGGGAAACAGAATCCAGATCAAAAACGGGCTTTGCCTGGGGATGGTCGCCCAGCTTGGTATGATCGCCTGTCAGAAGAAGCAGGTTCTCAATTCCAAACATCGCAGCGCTCAGAAGATCTGACTGCAGGGCAATACGGTTTCTGTCGCGGCAGGTCAGCTGATAAATCGGCGTCAGTCCCTCATCCTTCAGTGCCTTGCACATCGCCAGAGAACCAAGACGCATAACGGAGGACTGATTATCTGTCACGTTAACTGCAGTAATGCCGCTCAGATAAGTCTTTGCTTCTTCCAGTAAATGCTCTACGTGAAATCCCTTGGGCGGTCCCACTTCCGCAGAGACAACAAATTCACCACGTTCAAATAACTCCGTAATCTTCATTATACATTGCTCCTAATCATTTTAAATTTTAACACGTTCTTTATTTGGAAACTTCGTCATCTGTTGCAAAATTCCGTACCTGAGTCGGGCATTTCAATACGTCCAGGCGTCCCAGCTTCTCAAGCCGTCTGTAGATGCGCTCCCAGCCGCACTCCATGTTGCTGTCCACTTCGCATTTTCCGTTTTTCGCACCGCCGCACTGTCCGTTGACCAGACTCTTGGAGCAGGCAGTGATCGGGCAGATTCCGCCGGTCAGATTCAGATAGCATTCGCCGCACTGGTCGCACTTGTACTCCAGAGGCGTCACGCCCTGGAATCCGGGAAGCGGATACGTATCGCAGGCTGCGCAGACTTTTTTCTCTTCCAGGTAGCCCGCCACTGTCTGCACACCAACGCCGCAGGAGAACACAAGCACCACATCGGCCGCTTTGATCTCATCCATATGCTTCTGAAGCCGCAGCTCCATATTCTCCGGATTGCATATGTAATCAGTGGTGATCATTCCGGTCACATTTCCGCCGGCAGCCAGTTCCTTCTGAAGCTCTGTTGCCTCTTTCTCCGGAAAATGAACTTCCTTGCAGCCCACACAGTTAATGATAAAAACCTTTTTTCCTTCTGTCAGCGCTGCAATGGTTTCTCTGGATTTTAATTCGGTAATCAGCATATCACTTCATCCCCCTTACTGCGTTTTTCCCGGCCTTAATCTTAGTAACCAGCGGAATCTTGGAGGAGCAGATATATTCACAGCATCTGCACTCGATACAATCCATGACATTCTTGTCCTTCATGCCCTGCCAGTTCTCTTCATCCGCAAATTTTGCAAAATACAGAGGAGAAAGTTCCATCGGACACACATCCATGCAGCGGCCGCATTTGATACAGGGCTGTTCCGCCGTATGATCCGTATCCACCGCAATGATTCCGTTGGAGCCTTTCATGATCGGCACATTCAGATCAGAGAGGACAAATCCCATCATTGGTCCGCCTGCTTTGAATGTCACCTCATCGTCGCCGGTCACTCCGCCGCAGTAATCAACCAGATCTTTCGTATTGGTACCGATCTTCACAATAAAGTTGCCCGGATTCTTCAGTCTCTCGCCGGTCACCGTCACCACACGCTCTACCAGAGGCATTCCCTTCTGGATCGCGTCCGAAATAGCTTTTGTGGTGCTGATGTTGCTTACAACGCAGCCCACATCTGCCGGCAGACCGCCGCTGGGCACCTTCCTTCCCGTCACGCGCTTGATCAGCATCTTCTCAGCGCCCTGGGGATATTTTGTCTTCGCCACAACCACGTCAAGATTGCTGTATCCCGCGGTTTTTTCTTTCATCAGCTCAATGGCATCCGGCTTGTTATCCTCGATGACGATCAGACCCTTCTCAGCGCCCACTGCTTTGATGATCGCCTGAAGCCCGAAGACCACATCATCGGCAAATTCCAGAAGCACTCTGTGATCCGCGGTCAGAAGCGGCTCACACTCGCAGCCGTTGAGCAGAATCGTATCTACCGGCTTGGCAGGCTTCAGCTTCACAGATGTGGGGAATCCTGCGCCGCCCATACCTACGATGCCGGCTTCCTTTACAATCTCTACAATCTCGTCCGGAGTCAGGCTGTCCAGATCTTTATGAGGCTGAACAGAATCGTCCAGAGTATTTTTTCCGTCGGAACGGATCACCACAGACAGACATTCGCCTCTTGTGGCATGTCCGCGGTTTTCAATCGCGACTACGGTTCCGCTGACGCTGGAATGGATGGGACTGCTGATAAAGGCCGCCGCTTCGCCGATCTTCTGTCCGACCTTTACGGTATCGCCCACCTGTACAACAGGATTTGCCGGAGCCCCCGCGTGCATGGACAGAGGAATCACCACCTCTTCCGGATCCGGGAATCTCTGCAGCGCCATTCCCTCTGTGAATTCTTTGCGTTCTGCAGGATGAACGCCGCCATAATATCCGTCCAGACGATTTTCACGAATGGATTTCACATAGTCATTCACAAATTTGAAATTAACCTTAGAATAATCACGCAGCTGGACCGGCTGGTTCAGGAACTCTTCCAGGCGTCCCTGCTTTTCCAGTCTTTTATAAATCTTTTCCCATGCGCAGTCTTTACTGCTGTCTACTTCACATTTTCCGTTCT
This sequence comes from Candidatus Paralachnospira caecorum, assembly GCA_904379015.1. Taxonomy (GTDB): domain Bacteria; phylum Bacillota; class Clostridia; order Lachnospirales; family Lachnospiraceae; genus Lientehia; species Lientehia caecorum. The sequence goes on from CAJFHG010000009.1 coordinate 51,912, forward strand.
TCGCGCCGCCGCACTGTCCGTTGACCAGACTCTTGGAACAGTCAACGATCGGACAGACACCTCCTGTGATGTTCAGGAAGCACTGCGCGCACGCGTCGCACTTGCGCTCTGTCAGAGCCATACCGTGATATCCTGTATAATTCAGAGAATTGCTGGCCGCATATACAGGTTTTTCCGCCAGATCCGCAACGGTCTGAATGCCCAGTCCGCAGGAGATCACAAACACATGCTCCGTTCCTTCCGGAATCATATCCTGCAGTTTTTTCTCAGTCTGGGTTTTGTTGCACAGGAAATCAACCCTTGCGCTGCCTGTAACAGTCTTCCCGTTTTCCGCAGCGATCTTTTCAAACTCACTGCACTCCGGCTCTTCAAGCGTTTCAAATTCCTTGAAACACTTGTTGCAGGCAATGATGAACAGATTGTCTTTATCGGCCAATAATGATTCCAGTTCATCATTCCTCTTCAGCTTATACTTGGTATAGTTTTCCAATTGCTCACCTTCCTTGTCAAATTAATTCGCAAGCCTTACTTTTATCTGTTTTGTTTTTCTTTCGTCCTCTGCACACCGAAGAAAAATAACAAGCAGGCAAATAATATAAAGCTCCGCAATCGAATTTAAGCATATCACATATTGTGCAAATTATCTAGTCCAAACCTGTTTTTTCCTGTGCAAAAAAAGGTTTTCAAGGCGCCGGAAAAAAACAGCAGATAACTGCTCCCGCCGCGCACACGATCAGCCCGCCCGGGGATACAGACGCACCCTGTTTCTCTTAGAAAAATATAGACAAAATCATCTGTAAGTGCTAAAGTAAGAAATGGACGGAATCGTCTGTATTTTTTCAGGAGGGAAACATCATGGATATTTTACTTCAAGTGCTGAGGCTTGCCGCCTCTGTTGTCATTGCATTCTGCGCCGGGAAAATCATTTCCAGACTCAAGCTCCCGGCCATTCTCGGATGGCTGATCACAGGAATGGTCATCGGCCCCCACGCCCTGGATCTGCTGGGAACCCCCATTCTGGATTCCAAATGGTTTGAAATCGTAAAGAGCATTTTTGAATGTACGTTCGGACTGATGATCGGAACCGAGCTGATCTGGAAACAAATGAAAAAGGCCGGCGCACAGATCATCGTTACCACCATTACAGAATCGGTGGGAACCTTTCTTGTGGTCAGCCTGGTGTTTGGTATCATTTTCTGGTTTACAGGAACCCCCATATATCTTGCTTTTATGTTTGGAGGCATTGCGCTGGCGACGGCTCCCGCGCCGTCTCTTTCTGTCGTCACAACCTTAAAGACCTCCGGACCGGTTACCAAAACCCTGATTCCCATGGCGGCTCTGGACGATCTGGTCGGAGCGCTCGTCTTCTTTACCGTGATCGCCCTGGTATCCGCCCATCTGGCTACGGATGGCATGTCGGTTCCCATGGTCATTTTTCTGGTATTTCTTCCGGTCTTCATCGGAATCGCCACAGGCTTCGTCGCGGGAAAGCTCATGCAGCGGGCCAAAAGTCAGAAATCCCTTCTGGCTGTCATGCTGATCATGATGCTGGTTTCCGTCGCCATCGGTTACTGGATCAACAGTATGCTGGACAGTTCCATCCTGAACTTTATGCTCATCGGAATGTCCTTCACGACCGTTTTCGCCAATATGATCACCCAGGAGCAGATTGATGAGATCATGAAGGTGATGAATCCCTTCATCGGACTGGCAATGATCGTTGTGATCCTGAGCCTCGGTGCGCCCCTGGATTACCATCTGGTCTTCGGCGCCGGCATTTATACCGCCGTCTATATCATTTCCCGGGCCATTGGAAAATACGCGGGCGCTTATTTCGGCGCCGCCGTCACCCACGCTCCGGATACTGTGAAAAAATATCTGGGCTTTACGCTGCTGCCTCATTCCGGCGTTTCTCTCGTTTTCACCGGGATCGCCGTCTCTGTTTTAAGCGGGCCCGCCCCGGAATGTGCTTCCATCATCCAGGGAACCATCGCGGCTGCCGCCGTGATCAACGAGATCATTGCGGTATTTATGGCCAAAAAAGGATTTGAATGGGCCGGTGAAGTGCCCGGCAGCCAGTCCGGCAAACAATCAAAGAAGGTGCATGCGGCATGACACAGGAAGAACGTCAGGAACGGAGCAGAGAACTGATCTATCAGGCCGCCCTGGATGAATTCGGCGCCGCGGATTTCGACGCGGTCACCATGGACAGGATCTGTTCCTCCCATAAAATTTCCAAGGGAATGATGTACCATTATTTTCCCAACAAAGAAGCCCTGTTTCTTTTCTGCGCAGAACGGATTTTCCTGGAGCTGAAGCAGTATCTGGAAGAACGGGCCGGAGAACTCGACAGCCTGCCGGCTTTTGAAGCAGTCAAGGCTTTTTATGTGATGCGGGAATCTTTTTTCCTCACCCGCAAACGAGAAAAGCATATTTTTGAAAATGCCGCGTTTTATCCGCCGAAAGCGCTGGCAGAACAGATTCAGAAGCTGCGGGAGCCACTGCGCAGGCTCAATCATCAGTTTGTCAACCGGCATATTTCCCGCATCACGCTGCGGGATGGCATCGATCCGGACAAAGCCATCCGGTATCTGGACAGCATCTCTTCCTCATTCTGGACAGTGATGGAGCAGTACCGCAGAAAAGAAGCCCCCTCTGACCTGCACTCCATGCTGGCGATTTCAGAAGAGCTCATGAACATGATGCTGTTCGGCATTGCGGAACCTTAATCCCCGTCAGTCAGGTTCTTTCAGGAGGCTCACAGCAGCTTTTTCATAAAAACGGTATCCTCTCTCTTTCATAATGATTCAGACTCCGGTTCCTGCAGTACAAGCTGCCCCGGCAGGCGAAGCTTCTCTTTGAACGGAAACTGCGCGTCAAAGGCTTCCGCCTCCTCATCCTTTACAAAATATCCCTCCGGCGTATCATACGTTCCCGCAGCTGAATCAAGGAATCCGGCCTCCAGTTCCCGGACCAGAAAATAGGGCAGCTCCTGGTCCGCCGGCGCCCCGGCAGGCCGGATTCCTCTGGATGACCCCGCTGTAAAACCGGATTTTTCGTAAAATGCCGGATTCCCCTCAATACAGATCACTTTTTCCCCCATTGCCTCTGCTCTTCTCATCGACTCATCCAGAAGGATTTTTCCCAGGCCGCGGCGCTGATACTCCGGATGAATGCTGAGAGGGCCGAAAGTCAGAACCGGGATCCTTCTGCCGTCCAGGGTACGGATCCATGCCCGCGTATATAAAATATGGCCAATCAGCGTCCCCTGAAATTGAGCCTTCCGCTGATTTCTGCAGCGGTCACCTGATGATAAACGGCAATGAAGAAGCGGTCCGGCGCACCCTGCAGAATCTGATCAGGAACGCCCTGGTCCACGGTCAGTCTCAGATCAGCCTATCTCTTTTCTGCCGCGGCGACCAGGCAGGATTCCGCTGCTCCAACGATACGGAACATCCGGATGAAATTGATATCAATCAGATCTTCAGCCGTTTCTACAAAGCAGATGCCGCCAGGACCCATACCTCCGCCGTCCTGGGGCTTTCCATCGCGAAAGGCCTGACGGAACGGATGGGCGGATCCATTTCCGCCGCTCTGGAAGACAATCTCTTTACTGTGGAAATCCTGTTTCCTCTGAAATAACCCCCCTCTTTCCTTTTCCGCAGACGGGAAAAGCGCCCGGGAACATCGTTCCTGAGCGCTTTTCTCACTTATTTCTTATGGGTATATTTTGTGTGCTGTTTTACCAGTACAGATCTGTGAATCTGGACAGGATCGTCGCGCACTCTTCACGTGACGCGTTGCCCTGAGGATCCAGCTCTGTCTGATTGTATTTGCCGGAGATCACTCCTGTCGCAACTGCCCATGACATTGCTTCTTCCGCGAACGCGTCCACAGAATCCGCATCCTTGTATCCGCTGTAGTCCGCGCGGGCACTTGTATCATAGCCCTTCATATTCGCGTAGCGGAACATCATCACTGCCAGTTCCTGACGCTGGATATTTCTTACAGGCATGAACAGTCCGGTCGTATCGTAACCGGTGATGATTTTATTTTCCACGCCCCAGAGGATCGCGTCAGCATAATAGTCATCTTCCAGAACATCCGGGAAGATAGCCTGATATTCCATTTCAGGTTCTCCCTCCATTCTGTGCAGGGTCATAGCGAACTGGCCGCGGACCAGAGTATCGTACGGTCCGAAGTTGCCGTTGGAGTATCCTGACATCAGGCCCTTGACATACACGTCATAGATGTAGTAGAAGGACCAGTTTTCAGAAGACACGTCTCCGTATACATTCTCGAATTCCTTGTAGCTTGCCAGCTGCTCCTCTGCGGCTTCCAGAACAGCCCGGTTGGTGACCAGAGGCTTCTCTGTATCGTCGCGCAGAGCGTCATAGGCTGCTCTTGCGGCCGTGATGGCATCCTCAGAATCCAGTGTCACTTCACCGATCGCATTGATCATATCGACAACTGCCGCTGCTGCGTTCGGATCCGTATTGTCAAAGCGGAACCAGTCTACGTTGCATACGTAGGAATGACTTCCGTCATTTCTGAATACCAGATATACTGTATGATGTCCCGGCGTGATGCCTTCCTTCACCTCAGCCGTGCTTACCAGCTGATAATCCCGCCAGGATCCGGTCTTGGGCACTTCAATGGTCAGGATCAGGTTGTCCGGATTTTCCATATCATCCAGATAAACCTCAACCCATCCGCCTGCATCGCTGGACTGTGCGGAATAGTAGATTTCAAAGTAATCTGTGCCTTCTCCGAATACGATATCCTCGTAGGAAGCCCAGGTATTTCTCTGAACACCGCCGATATTGGGACCATCGTCTACGATCTTGGAATCCTTATCGGAGAATCTCTCCGCCTCGATCTTCTCATATGCGTCGCGGATATTATTGACACGGGTTACAATGTCAAGCAGCGCATAGTAGGCATCCAGGATCTCAGACAGATCGGCATCTTCCTTCGCAAGGACGGCTTCCGCCGCTGCGATCTGCGTATCCAGGAGTGTCTTGATCTCGCTGTCAAGCTCGTCTGTTGACAGACTGTGCGCCTCTTCTGTCAGCTGAACCAGCTGCTCTCTGGGCTCCACGGCCTCTGTTTCGGCCAGGAACTCAACCTCAGCCAGGCTTGTTCCGCCGGTCAGCTCGATCTTGTACAGATTGTAGGCTTCCGCGCTGTTGACCGCAAAAGGTCTGGTGTACTGCGTCCATTCAAAGGTCAGGTTGTCGTAAGCGGCCAGCTCGGTCCACTCTCCGCCCTTCATGGCGCCGTAGATCTTGACGGCTGTGGGAGCCGTGCCTTCTTCCTTGCCGGAGGTCAGAGTGACCATCGTCACCTTTGTACCCTCGTCGGAGGCGTATACCAGGGTGGTCGTCTCCCCGTTCAGGGCCACTTCCGTGCCGGACGTATTGTCGATCAGGCCCGCGACGCCCTCGATATTTCCATAAAGGGTATCGTCTGCCGCGTCAGCTGTAGTCACGTCTGCCGCATTGTCGACTGCCTCTGTATAAGAGTCTGTCGCGTCCATATCAGGTGAAGGGATCTCATCGCCCTCTGTGATGGAGGAAGGAAGAGAATCTTCGCTGCTTCCCCACTCCTCATTGGGAGTGCTTCCCATGTTGAATACGATCTCTGCGCCGTTCGCCAGGTCTTCATGGCTAAAATAGCACTTGTCGTACGCTTCGCCGTTCAGAGTCATGCTCTGGATGTAAACATTTTCATCACTGTTATTGTTCGCAGTAATCTTGATCTGCTTGCCGTTGTCCATATTGACAGTCACGGAATCAAACAGAGGAGAACCGATGGTGTACTCGCCGCTGCCCATGTTGGTCGGATAGAATCCGAGCGCGGAGAAAATATACCATCCGGACATCTCGCCGTTGTCCTCGTCGCCCAGGTAGCCCTGTCCGAAGGTGGAGCCGACAAAGCAGCGTTTCAGGATATCTCTTACATAATACTGTGCTTTCCAGGGCTGTCCGGCATAATCATACATATAAAGGATGTGATGAGACGGCTGGTTGTTATGGCCCAGCTGACCCAGCTTGACCTCGCGGGCTTCCTTCTGCTCGTGGATGCCGCCGTTGCCGCCCTCAGCGCCGTAGCCGCTGAACGGTGTGTAATCTATCAGAATGCTGTCAATTTTGGCTGCCAGAGCATCCCTGCCGCCATAAAGATTCGCAAGGCCCTGCGCATCCTGAGGGACAGACACGGACATGTTGTATCCGTTCGTCTCGGTATAATCGCCCTGCCAACGAACGGGATCATATTCACCGTCCGTATTGTTTGCTGTTGTCCAGGCGCCGTTGGCTTCCTTGCCGCGCAGCCACATGTCATCAATTTCGCCGCCGGCCTGATAGAACAGCAGCGCATAGTTCTGGGCCCTGTTCAGATAATACTGGTACTCGGACTCATAAGCGGCCTTCTTTGCGGGATCTGTTTCCGCTTCAGCCAGATTCTTTGCCATCTGGGCAATGCCATAGTCGTTGATGTAGCTCTCGATAGACCAGGAGAAATTCTCGGAGGTTCCGGCAACATACCCCTGGAAGATGGAAGTCTCAAGGTTCTTCCGGCCGCCGCCTGTCAAATTGGAGGAAACGGTAGCGGAATTCCTTAAAGTGGACTTGTAAGCATCCTCATAGTTGAACTCGATTCCTTTTTCGATCGCGTCACCGAAGACAACGTCGCTGCTGGTACCAACCATGCTGTTGGTTCCGCCGGGCGCTACCCATCTGGGTACCCAGCCGTTGGACTGATAATGCTCAACCAGGCCGTTCAGCAGTTCGGTGTCATAATTAGGCGTAAACAGAGAATATGCCGCCCAGGTAGTACGGTAGGTATCCCAGAAGCCGTTATTGATATAAATCTTTCCGTCTTCGATCTCATGCTCCCCGTAAGGGCTGCGGTACTGCCATACAGGCTCCTCAGCGGTGCCCGTGTTCTCGGACATGTTGTTGGGATACATATACAGACGGTAAATGCTGGAGTACAGGGAAATCAGTTCTTCTTCTGTCGCGCCCTCCACATCTGTAATGATGCTTAAGGTATCGTCCCAGACTCCCTGAGCTTCTGCCATGACCTCATCAAAGGTCTTGCCGCCCACTTCCAGCTCCATGTTCTTCTGTGCCTGTTCTTCACTGATATAGGAAGTTGCCAGATAAAGAACAACCTCTTCCGTATCAAAGGAAGCGATGCCCTGTTTGCCGGATACGCGGGTAAATGTGGGAGCTACGCTGAACTCACCATATACATACATTCTCTGGGAACCGTTGCCTGTATGGTCGCTGTAGGCCGTAAAGCTCTGTCCGTCCTCAGAGAAGGTCAGGCCGCCGCCCGCGTTCACACAGTCAAATACAAGGTTTTTGTACTCTGTGTCTGCGTCAAACGTCGCTCTGACAACGCCGGCATGATCCGTCGCCGTTACTTCCATCCTGGCGCCCGCCGCGTTGGCCGGATCGCCGTTTGCTTTGAAATCGTCAAAGTCCACACTGTAGTAATGGGCCTTTGCCACTTCCTGATCATGGGAGAATTCAGAACGGACACTGCTCTGGTTGATCGCTCCTTTTTCAGGCTCGATAGAGGTATTGACCATGAACTGCCAGGTGCCTCTGTCGCCGGTCCAGTAGGAAGCCTCATGGCTGATGCTCATATACTGGAGCTGAGTATCCTGGTAATCATAGGTCTTGGTGCTGGCGTAGTTGGTGCAGGGAACCCAGAAATTAAACCCGTTGGGCGCCGTCACCGCAGGAGCGGTCAGGCCTCTGGAGAAGCCGGGATCGTCATTGGTTCCGCGCAGGATGTATACATAGTCAGACAGATGCTCATATTCCGTGTCGTCCTTTGTATAGATCTCAATATCATCGAACCATGTCCTGAAATAAGAAATATCACCCATGGTGTCCTTATCGAATACCACGAGGATCTGGTCGATGGTCTTGCCTGCCGCCACATCACCGATCTTGGAGTAGATCTGGTTCCACTGGCTTGTGGTCAAGATCCTGCTCTCACCCTGAGCAGCCGCGGTCATCTGTGTGCCGTTCTGGTCTTTTGCAGCCAGTTCGCTCAGATAGGTGCCGTCGTCAAACTTCAGGTCGATGGCCATGTACATCTGGGTATAATCATAGTCATAATTGCTGACCAGATCCGGGCAGAGCACATAGCTTAAATAGGTGTTGTCCTCAACGGTTACATCCACATTGTCAAACAGGATATTGGACGCATAGGCGTTTTCGCCCATCATAGAGCCGGAAACCTCCAGCGCGCCCGCGCCGCTCCAGCCTACGTTGTCAGACTGCGCCCACGCGTCTGCAGGACCGGATCCCACTCTGGTGATCATCATTTCCTTGATGGAACCGGGATCTTCAATTCCCGTCGCGAGGCTCAGATCAGCCAGCTGGTTCTCACTTCCATCGCTGTAGTTTTCTGTGACCTCCAGACGGTAATATTTGTAGGCAACTTCATTATCAGGGATCTCATAGACATTCTGCTGGAATCTGGAGGCGAACTCCTGATCCTCCTGAGTATCCAGAGCTACCCACTCTTTTTCCTCGCCTTCATCATTGCTGGCCAGCAGAGTCCAGTCCTTGGGATCACGTCCCTTGGAATCATTTGCCGAGGTCAGCGCATAAATTTTAATGACCTGCGCGGTTTCCAGCTCAAACTCAACCCAGATCGGATTGTCCGCTGTGGGACGGTTTGCTCTGGTATAGAATTTTGTGCCGGAATTGCTGTCAAACAGGTTTGCATAAACCTCTCTGTCATTATACAGCTCGCTTCCGCTCAGATTGTCGAGTAAAACTGAATCCGTTATATCACCCTTCAGTTTTAATGCGGAATCCAGATCGCGGATATTCTCTGTGGCTCTTTCGCCTTCTTCAGAAATTGATTCCTGAAAGCCCTCCATGACCGCTTCATCTTCTTCAAATGAAGTGGACCACTGGATCTTTTTAGTTCCGTTTTCATAATCGTCATGCGGTGTGGCAGCCAGTGCCGTGATGCCTGAAGCACACTGCAGGACGCTGGGAAGTACCATTGCCGCCGCCAGAACGGAAGCCGCAATTTTACTTCTGAATGTTCTCTTTTTCATGAAAACTCATAACCTCCCTTACGTTATAGTAGGCATGTTGATTCATGCTGCAAAGTTTGCTGCTGACTGAAAACTGTGATCTGCCGGTTTCCTCCCCCCTTTTCTCATTTATTTTTTTCAAAGTCAGTTCACAAACTCTCATAATTCGATTATAATAAAAAACAGCCCTGGAAACAGTGGGGTAAAATTATGATTTATGGGGGGATTATTGTGCAATTTAACCATGAAAGGCAGATTTTCCCGTGGCTTTTAGGCATTTTTTTATTTATTCTGCCTGACAGCAGGGAAAAGTGCCCTGCACTATGGGATTTCTGTACAAATTCCTGTGCGATTTGGCTGAAATGCGCAAAATATTAAACAGAAAGGCGGAACAACTATGGAACCCATGATTTTAATGAAAGGCTTTTTGATCGGCGCGTCTATGCTGATCCCGGGCGTCAGCGGAGGGACGATGGCCATGATTTTCGGCATATACGACAGGCTGATCTCCAGTATCAGTTCTTTCATGAAGCACAAAAAAGAAAGCGCCCTGTTCCTTCTGCAGTTTGTAATCGGCGCGGGAGCGGCGTTTCTGATCCTGGCCGGCCCTATGGCGGCTCTGAGCAGGAATTTTCCCCGGGAAATGGCATTTTTCGTGATCGGAGCGATCGTCGGCGGCATTCCTGTCATTTATAAGGAGACCAAAGTAAAAAAACTGTCTATCTACAGCCTCATTTACCTGGCGATCGGTCTGCTTCTGGTCGTTCTTTCCGGCATGATGCCCCGCAACCTGTTTTCAGCGGGCGACAGCAGCCTGATGGGATTTGTATTTCAGTTCATCGCAGGTATCCTGGGCGCCCTGGCACTGGTTCTTCCCGGTATTTCCTTCTCTTCCATGCTGTACATGATGGGCGTTTATGAAACGATCTTCGGGGCGATCGGAAACAGAGACGTGATGGGCGTTCTCCCCTTCGCGCTGGGATGCATCCTTGGGATTCTGCTCCTTACGAGATTCCTGGAGATTGCCATGAAAAAGTATCCTCATCCCACATATATGATCATCCTCGGATTCGTGATCGGATCCATCGGAGACATCATCGCCGAAATGCCCGGCCTGGCGGGGATCTGGAATACGCTTTTCTGCATTGTCCTGGCGGCTGTGGGCTTCATCTGCATCCGGCTCCTGTCCCGCTACGAAGAATAAAAAGCCGGATCAGAAAAAGAGAGCATCGATCCTCCGCGGGTACCGGTGCTCTCTTTCCATTTCATTTTTATTTCTTTATTTCTTTTACTCCAGCCTGTCAATGAGGCGTCCTGCCTCCAGTGTATTGTCCGTAATGGGGACCCAATGATGCGCCAGCTTCATCAGGCAGGAATCATCCGGTGTCACCCCTTCGTTCTCCAGGAATTGGATGGACAGCTTGAAAAGCTCCCGCTCGCTCAGCGCCACATTATCCAGAACAACTCTCCCCTTTTCCAGCATATAAGAGGTATCTGTATCCTTTCTGGTGATCATCTCGTCCACCGTATCCTTCAGGAACTGATAATGCTCCTGGTCCCAGGCCGACAAAAACAGGCATTTGCACAGCCCTTTCGTACAGAAGGGCTGTTTTTTCAGTGTCTTCCAGGTTTCTTTAAAACGGTCCATATGCGCCGATGATAAAAATAATTTCGCGTCCATTAAGGAGCGCAAACATTTATCCTTCCATGCCATGGCTGCTCCCCCTTTACTACTCGTATGTATACATTTTACACGATTCAGGAAGGCAAATCAAGCTGAAACATCAGCGATTTGCCAATTCCCTGGTGATATCCTGCCATGTCACGCCTTTTTCCGCCATCAGGACCATCGCGTGATACAGAAAATCAGAAAGTTCATAGATGATCTCCTCCGGATCCGGATTTTTCGCCGCGATGATGATCTCTGCAGCCTCCTCTCCCACCTTCTTCAAAATCTTGTCGATTCCCTTATCGAACAGATAATTGGTGTAGGATCCCTCCTTTGGATGGATCTTTCTGTCCTCGATCACCTGATAAACTTCTTCAAATACCCGCAGCGGATTGGTCTCCTCGTAATCCTTCCTGAGAAGCGTCTGGAAAAAGCAGGAACGGGAACCGGTATGGCAGGCAGCTCCCACCTGAAATACCTTTGCCAGAAGCGTATCATTATCACAGTCCAGGTGAAGAGATTTCACATACTGGAAATGACCCGATGTCTCTCCCTTCAGCCACTGGCTCTTCCGGCTGCGGCTGTAATAGTGCATTTTCCCGGTCCGGACCGTATCCTGAAAGGCCTGTTCATTCATATAAGCCATCATCAGAACCTCAGACGTTTTGTAGTCCTGAACGATCACGGGAAGCAGGCCGTCCGCTCCCGGCTTCATATCCGACCAGCCCGCGGTACTTTCCCAGGTGTTCACAGCGATCCCGTCCGCTTTCAGCTGATGCTTGAGCTCCATAAAATCAATGGTCCTTTCTTTCCGGGCAGGAAAGCAGACACCGGCTGATGAGGGAAGGGACAAGAGGGTTTCCGCTTCCTCTCCGGAAGCCTCCTCCGTCAGAAAGAAGACCGGACAGGAAGACTCTCTGCCGGAAACTGCCTGATCCCGTCCGGCAATCAGAGATCCGGCTCCCAGGGCCGCGAACTCCTCGGTCCGGGAAAGCGCCTCCTCACAGTCCAGAAGCACAGCGATCTTTTCCTTTCCAAAGCGGTCTGACACTTCTTTCAGAATATCGATGTTTTCTTCTTCGGAGGCTTTGAGAAATACCATCCGCGCGCCGGCATACAGATATTTTTTGACATCCTCCACCCGTTTTACGCGTCCTCCCGCCATGATGGGAATATCCACCGTTCTGGCAAGCTTCTTGATGATCCCGATGTTGGCCTCATGCCCGGCATCGTCTCCTGAATCATCGATGATCAGGATCATATCCGCCCCGCTGCCTTCGCTGTCTCTGCACAGCTGCCCGGGCGTCTCCGTCAGCGGCGCCCCCATCGGGTCCGCTGCCTGTCCGTCCTTCAGTACAAAGGAAACCGCCAGCTTCTTTGTCTCTGTCATAATGTCCTCCTTTTTACAGCGCGCCTTTGGTGGACAGCAGTCCCCTGATGCGCGGATCCTTCTCCACCGCAGCGGAAAGTGCCTTTCCAAATGCCTTGAACATGGCTTCGATGATGTGATGGGTATTCTCTCCGTGAATTTCTTTTATATGAAGATTCATGGCCGCTGAATAAGACACAGCGTAGAAAAATTCCCGGATCATCTCTGTCTCCAGGGTTCCGACCCGTTCTGCCTTCAGCTGCGCGTCATAAACAAGATAAGGGCGTCCGGACAGGTCAAGAGCGCACAAAAGCAGAGTCTCATCCATGGGAAGGATGCAGGAGCCGTAGCGGCGGATTCCTTTTTTATCTCCCACAGCTGCCTTGATCGCCTCTCCCAGTACGATTCCTGTGTCTTCAATCGAATGGTGGGTATCCACTTCAAGATCCCCCTTCACTCTGACTGTCAGATCCACAAAACTGTGTCTGGCAAACAGAGTCAGCATATGATCCAGGAACCCGATTCCGGTTTCAATGCTGCTTTCTCCTGTTCCGTCCAGATTCAGAGTGACCGCAATATCCGTTTCCTTTGTCTGTCTGTGGATGGATGCTGTTCTTTCCATAATTCCTCCTGCCTGTCTGTTATTGGTCTTCGAACCGTACTTTGATGGCGTTTTTATGAGCCGTCAGCCCCTCCTGGTCGGCAAACCGCATGATATCCTCATGGATCGGCTCAAGCGCTTCCCGGGAATAGGAAACGATGCTGGATTTTTTCATAAAATCATCGACTCCCAGCGGAGAGAAAAACTTGGCCGTTCCGTTGGTGGGCAGCACATGGTTGGGACCTGCGAAATAATCGCCCAGAGGCTCGCAGCTGTGCTCCCCGATAAAGATCGCGCCCGCGTTCCGGATCTTTGTCATCACTGTAAAAGCGTCCTTCGTCATGATCTCCAGATGCTCTGAAGCAATGTCATTGGCTGCCCCGATCGCGTCCTCCATGGTATCCGCGATGAGGATGCATCCATAATTTTCCAGGGATTTCGCAATGATCTCTCTTCTCTCCAGCACCTTTAAAAAGCCGTCGATCTCCATCGCCACCTGATCTGCCAGAGCCTGGGAAGTGGTCACAAGGATCGCGGAAGCCATCTCGTCATGCTCCGCCTGGGAAAGCAGGTCGGCCGCCACATAACGGGGATTGGCCGTCTCATCGGCCAGCACCAGGATCTCGCTGGGACCGGCGATGGAATCAATGCTCACAAATCCGAACACTGCCTTCTTTGCCAGAGCCACAAAAATATTGCCGGGTCCCACGATCTTATCCACTTTGGGGATGGACTCTGTGCCAAAGGCCAGTGCCGCAATGGCCTGAGCTCCTCCGGCCTTGAAGACCCGGTCCACGCCGGCCTCTCTGGCCGCAGTCAGAACTGCCGGATTGACTTTTCCGTCTTTTCCGGGCGGCGTGACCATGATGATTTCCTTCACGCCCGCCACCTTTGCCGGAACAATATTCATCAGCACGGAGGAAGGATAAACGGCTTTCCCGCCGGGCACATAAACTCCTACTCTGGAAAGGGGCATGATCTTCTGTCCGAGAATGGTTCCGTTTTCTCCTGAATCAAACCAGCTGTACCGGCGCTGTTTTTCATGGAAAGACCGGATATTCACAAGCGCTTTTCTCATCACATCCAAAAGCTCCTGATCCACCAGTCTGTAGGCCTCCCTGATCTCCTCCTCTGTCACTTCCACATTGGAGGCGTCCACTCTGCAGTGGTCGAACTGCTCTGTATAGGCAAACAGTGCCGCGTCGCCATTTTCCCGCACGCGGTCTACAATGGCGTTTACAGTTTCTGTATAGGTGCCGTAATGCCCCGGGCTTCTCCGGATCAGCTCCTCCAAAAGATTTTTCTTCGATGATTCGTCCAGTTTCACAATTTTCATGATGATACTCCGCCTTTCTCCACCTGCCGCATTTCGTCTTTTTATTCCCGCGAACCTACAAGTGCTTTCATGTCAGAAATGATCCTGCTGATACGGTCCCGCTCGATCTTCATGCTCACCTGGTTGACCACCATGCGGGCAGACAGATCCACAATCTCCTCCAGAACGGTCAGTCCGTTCTCCCTCAGGGTGGATCCGGTTTCCACAATGTCCACGATCACTTCAGAAAGCCCCACGATAGGCGCCAGCTCGATGGATCCGTTCAGTTTGATGATCTCCACCGTCTGGTGCTTTTTATTGTAAAAATAATCCTTCGCGATATTGGGGTATTTGGTCGCGACCCGGATCAGCTCATGATGGAGCAGCTTCTCCCTGGCTTCTTCCGGTCCGCAGACACACATCCGGCATTTTCCGATTCCCAGATCCAGCACCTCATACAGACGGCGTCCCTCTTCCAGGATGGTATCCTTCCCTACAATGCCGATGTCGGCTGCTCCGTATTCCACATAAGTGGGCACATCATTGGCTTTTGCCAGAAAGAAACGCATGTTCAGTTCCTCATTGACAAAAATCAGCTTTCTCGTGTGCTCGTCCTTCATTTCCTCGCAGGACAGGCCGATCTTTTCAAAAAGCTCCATGGTCTTTTTTGCCATCCGGCCTTTGGCCAGCGCAAATGTCAAATATCTCATAAATCTCCCTCTTCTGTTTGAATGGATTTGATTTCATCGTCTTCAGCAGACAGATAAAGGATCTCTTTCAGATGATTCCGTCTCGCATAAGCCGCGTATTCCTGAAGCTCCGTGCTGTCCTGTTTTCTGAGAAGCTGAAGATTTTTCCCTGCCCTGCGCAGTGCCGAGGCTCTCTCGATGGCCGCTTCCTGCTTCTGGCCGTCATAGAGAAGCAGGCAGTCTGTACCCGGCGTTTCAATCTCGATCTTCTGTCTGGAAAGAGCAGACATCAGCCCGTCAATGGAAATAGAAAATCCCACCGCCGGGGCATCTTTTCCGAACTGCTTCATCAGTCCGTCATAGCGTCCTCCGGACACAATGGGCTCGCCTGTCCCGAAGGTCACGCCCCGGAAGATGATCCCGGTGTAATATTTATATTTGCCCAGCATCCCCAGGTCAAAGGACACATAATCAGAAAGCCCGTAATACCCCAGGATCCGGTACAGATCCTCCAGCCGCTCCACAGCGGCCCTGGTCCGTTCGCTGACCGCCATCTCCTTCGCTGTCCGGAGAAGATCCGCAGAGCCGAACAGCTCCGGAAGTCTGGAAAAGATCTCTGTCAGCCGGTCCGAAAGCTTCTGCTCCCGCACCAGCTCCTCCACGCCGAAAAAGTTTTTATCCTCGATCAGCGCCTTCAGCTGCTCCTCCGTCTCCTCATCCAGGCCCGCCTCTTCCACCAGCCCTTTAAAGAAATCCACCTGTCCGATATCCACCTGAAAATCCCGCAGGCCCGCCTTCAGAAGGCATCCGATAGTCAGGGCGATGATCTCCGCGTCCGCGTCGCAGGAAGCGTCCCCGATCAGCTCGGCTCCCTGTACTGTGGATTCTTTCAGTCTCCCCTGATAGCTGGAATGGTTGATATAAGTGCCGGCCAGATAGCTCAGACGGATCGGGAACGGCTCATCCATATAATATTTCGCGGCACATCTGGCCACCGGAGGCGTCATATCCGGACGCAGCACCAGCGTATTGCCCTCTCTGTCAAAAAACTTGTACATTTCTCTGGAGGCCACGCTGCCCCGTTCTTTATTGAAAATATCAAAAAACTCGAAAGTCGGAGTCTGGAGCTCACTGTATCCGTAGCTTCTCTGGACACTGCGGATCCTGTCCTCGATCACCAGCTTTCTGGAAAATTCCGCGTTGTAAATGTCTCTTACACCTTCCGGTGTATGTAAAAGTTGTTTCATGCTGTTCTCCTGTCGCTTTATTGTAGTAACGTGATAATTTGCTATTGTGTTAGCAGGCAAAACAAATTATACCGGATAGATGTCTTTCTGTCAATCTCTGCTTTTCAAATCCTTCTGCAGCATTTCCAGATAATGGACATATACGCCCTGTCTTGTGGGAATCCGGTAGCTTTTGTCCAGTTCTTCATAGGTAAAGCTTTTCCTTCCGCCCTTCTTTCCTCTTTCCCAGTAGATCCGCAGATGAGAAAGGGGCACATAATAGAGTTCTTCCAGGGCGGTGAAATACAGAATGATAAAGGCAACACCTCCCTGTCTCTCAAACTCTTCCATAAACCGCATCTGATGCTCATGGATATTCTGAAGCGGAAAGGTCCTGCTCACACATTCCTTGGCATCGAAGCACACCGGAATGCCCTGCACCGCGCCGATGTAATCCACGGTGCTTTTCTGATCAAAATAGGCCAGGGTAATGTGGCGGCTTTCTTTGTCTATGGTGATGGGCTTGATCGGCGTCGGGATCTTCTGGATCAGCGCCAGCCCGCTTTCTCTGTATCGTTCATTGGTATAATTGATCAGCTCCTCCAGTGTGGAGCCTCTCAGGCCTCTTGTTCCCCAGGTCGCCATCTGTCATAGTCCCTTCACAATCCTTCTCTGTTTATGCCTTCGCCGTCCAGAATATCCGCAAACCGGTCCGGAAGCGGCGCGCAGACTGTTTTTCCGGAAAGGCCCTCCAGTACATCTGAAAGCGGCGGAAATTCCATCCGGTACGCGTGCAGCAGCTGATGCGCGGTCCCGTACCGGGCCCGGAATCTTCTGTTGACGGCCTCGTTCCCGTATTTGCTGTCCCCGATGACAGGGTGGCCGTCAAAGGCCAGATGCGCGCGGATCTGATGAGAGCGGCCTGTGATCAGCTCCACCATAAGCAGCGTCAGATCCTTTCCCCGGCCGACCGGCTCATAAACAGTATGGATCTCATCCGCGCCGCCCGGATCCGAAGGAAAAATCCTGACCTGATTGCGCGCCTCATCTTTGAGAAGCCAGCCGCTGATTTCCCGCTTTTCCCTGATCACGCCCGCCGCCAGACACAGATAATATTTTTTTACGGAGCGTTCGCGCAGAAGCGCGGAAAGCGCCCTGGCGCCGGCTGATGTCTTTGCCGCTGTGATCAGTCCGCTGGTATTCCGGTCCAGCCGGTTGCAGACAGCCGGGCGGAACATCCGGAGGGACTCCTCTGTGATTTCGCCCTTCTGCCGCAGATAATGCAGGACATATTCTGCCATGGAAACGTCATCCGGTTTTGCCTTCTGCGACAAAACGCCCGCCGGCTTGTCAAAGATCAGCACCTGCGAATCCTCATAAACAACAGGAGCGGAAAAATCCGGGGGCAGGAAGCGGGAAATTCCGGACATGCCGCTCTTTTCTGAAAAGCGCCCGATCGTCTCATCCGACAGAAAAAGCCGGATTTTGTCGCCCGCCTTCAGCCGGATATTTCCCTCACACTTTTTTCCGTTGCAGGTGATATTTTTTTTTCTAAGCATTTTATAAAAAAAGCTTTTGGGCGCAAGGGCCATATATTTCTGAAGATACCGGTCCAGCCTCTGTCCGGCATCCTCCGTTCTCACTGTAAGCTCTCTCATAAGATTCCTTTTTACATTGAATAGACGAGAAACGCCTTTCTTTTCTGGCGAAGCTCTTCCTTTTTCTCTTCGTTTTCCGGTTCCTGAATCGACCCTGTCTGTTTCAGAAACGCCTCAAAATCTCCGAACAGCCGGATTTTCGCGTAAATCCCCACGCTTTTTGAAAGACCGTTCAGATCCCGCTCTGCCTGCTTCAGATCTGTTTTTTTAGAAGCGGTATACGCGGTGATCCCGTGCTCATGAAACACCGCTGCCTGGATGGGCACCAGTTTCTGATTGGCCGTCACGATCATATCGCAGGCTGTCACCTGTCCCTCTGCCGCCTTTTCAAATTTTTCATAATCCTGCTTTTTCAGCGGAAGTCCCTTCAGCCTCGCGATCACATTGACCGTAAAGGTCGCCGCGGGCAGCACCGAACAGATCGCGCCTACCGTCAGAATATTTTTCCTTGTTCCGGTCAGGATCAGGCCGATCACGAAGGCGCCGATCACCAGCGCGTAGCAGGCCGACATTTTCAGGATCTGCATTTTCAGCTTCCTGATTCCATAGCCGTATGTTCCCTTTTCCATTGTCTATTTCTCCCATTTATCACACAGCGTATTGATCTGATCTGCCATGCGGGCCAGATCCTTGTTGGCATACCCCTCGCTTTTCCTGATCAGAGCCATCATGCGCTCTCCGGCTGCCACAAGACGTGAAAACACAGTGGCGGCTTTTTTGGCGGAAGCTTTTTCCCGTCTTTTCAGCACCCGCACGCCCTCCGATACCCACACATCCGAGCCGGTGTCATAGACCGCGCCGCTGTAGGGCGCCGCCGCCGTCAGGCCGCATTCCTCCTTCAGACATACCGCAAAGCTGTCGCATACCTGATCCTCACCGTGAACGACAAAGACCATCTTCGGTTTGGGATCAAAGGCACTGACCCATCTGAGCAGACCGTTCTTGTCAGCATGGCCGCTGATTCCGTCCAGCTTTTTGATTTCGGCCCGCACCTCGATGGTCTCTCCGAAGAGCTTCACCGTTTTCGCCCCTTCCAGAAGCGATCGCCCCAGGGTTCCATTCGACTGATAGCCCACAAACAGAACGGTGCATTCCTCCCGCCAGAGATTATGCTTCAGATGATGCCGGATCCGGCCGGCCTCGCACATACCGGAAGCGGAAATGATCACCTTGGGCTCCTGGTCAAAATTGATCATTTTGGAGTCCGCGCTGGTGACAGAGACGGCCAGATCAGGAAATTTGATCGGATCGATCCCCTGCCGCAAAAGCTCCATGGCTTCTTCGTCAAAGCAGCTGTACTGATTTTTTGCGAAAATATTGGTGGCTTCCACTGCCAGAGGACTGTCCACATAGACTTTAAAATGATCGTGGCCTTTGATCAGCTGCGCTTCCTTGATCTTTCTCAGAAAATAAAGCATTTCCTGGGTGCGCCCCACAGCGAAGGACGGAATCACCACATTGCCTCCCCGGTCAAAGGTCCGCTGGATCACCTCCGCCAGCTCCTTTACATAGTCGATCCGGACATCGCTGTGGATCCTGTCCCCGTATGTGGATTCCATGATCACATAATCAGCCGTATCCAGATACTGGGGATCGCGGATCAGCGGCTGGTCAACATTTCCGATATCGCCGGAAAAGACTACCTTCTGCTCCTTTCCTTCCTCCCGGACCCACAGCTCAATGCTGGCGGATCCGAGAAGATGCCCCACATCGGAAAACCGGACCGATACGCTTTCCCCCAGAGAAACCCGTTCGTCATATTCGCAGGGAACCAGAAGCGTCAGCAGTCCTTCCGCGTCCTCCATGGTATAAAGAGGCACATATTCCGGCGCGCCGGAACGCTTTGCCTTCCTGTTGCGCCATTCCGCCTCAAACTCCTGAATATGGGCACTGTCACGGAGCATGATCTGGCACAGATCACAGGTGGCTTTGGTCGCGTACACGGTTCCCCGGAATCCCTTCGCATACAAAAGAGGAAGCAGACCGGAATGATCGATATGGGCATGCGTGAGAAGCACCGCGTCGATCTCCGAGGCATGGACCGGCATTTCCTGGTTCTCATACACATCTTCTCCCTGCTCCATGCCGCAGTCTACCAAAAGGTTCATTTCTTCTGTTTTCACCATATGACAGCTTCCGGTTACTTCGTGATCTGCCCCTAAAAAGATAAGCTCCATAAAACCCTCCTATGATTTCTTTTTTCCGTGAATGTTCCGGATCGTTTTCTTTCTGGTTTTTCCCTTTCTGTCCTCATGCTTTGCCGGTTCCCGGTCCTGCTTTCCCCGGACCAGGCACCTGGGCCCGCTTCCGATGAGATCGGTCCTGCCGGCCGCCTTCAGGGCTTCCAGGACCAGTTCCCGGCTGCGGGGCATCCGATACTGGATCAGCGCCCGCTGCATGGCCTTTTCATGGGGATTTTTCGGAACATATACGGGTTCCATGGTCCTGGGATCCAGGCCCGTATAATACATGCAGGTAGAGAGCGTGGACGGTGTGGGATAAAAATCCTGCACCTGTTCCGGAGTATGACGGATGTCCCGCAGATATTCCGCCAGCATGACCGCATCCTTCATGGTGCAGCCCGGATGAGAGGACATCAGATACGGAACCAGATACTGCTTCTTCCCGATCTGTTCATTCACCTTCCGGAATCGTTCCGCGAAAGCCAGATAAACCCGGCTGTCCGGCTTTCCCATCCGCTTCAGGACTGCAGGAGAAATATGCTCCGGCGCCACCTTCAGCTGGCCGCTCACATGATAAAGACAGAGCTCCTTCAGAAATGTAGGATCCTTGTCTGCCATCACATAGTCAAACCGGATGCCTGACCGGATAAACACTTTTTTCACTCCGGGCACAGCCCGCAGCTTCCGCAGCAGCGACAGGTAATCTCTGTGGCTCACCGTAAGGCCCGGACAGGGCTCCGGAAACAGGCACTGCCTGTCCGGACAGGTGCCGTATTTCAGCTGTTTTTGACAGGACGGTCCTCTGAAATTTGCCGTGGGGCCTCCCACATCATGGATATATCCCTTGAACTCCGGATCCTCCGTGAGCAGAACAGCCTCTCTGAGGATGGACTCATGGCTTCGCGTCTGCACAATGCGTCCCTGGTGAAAGGTCAGCGCGCAGAAGCTGCAGCCGCCGAAGCAGCCTCTGCTGCTGGTGAGGCTGAATTTCACTTCAGAAATCGCCGGAATGCCTCCCATGCCCTCGTACATAGGATGGTAAGTCCGCATATAGGGAAGATCATAGATATCGTCCATTTCCGTCTGGGTCAGAGGCAGTGCCGGCGGATTCTGCACCACATAGCCTTCCCGGCCGTAAGATTCCGTGAGCCGTTTTCCCCGGAAAGGATCGGTGTTCCGGTACTGGACAGCGAAGCTCTGGGCATATGCGCGCCTGTCCCGGCGCACCAGGGCATAGTCAGGCAGCGACTCCGCATCATATACCATATCCAGACTGCCGGTTTTATATGCTGTTCCCGCCACATAGGTAATGTCTCCGACCCTGATTCCCGAATCCAGCGCTTCGGCGATCTCCACAATGGAATGCTCTCCCATTCCATAGCTTACGAGATCCGCTCCGGAGTCGATCAGGATGGACGGCTTTACCCGGTCCGACCAGTAATCATAATGGGCCAGCCGCCTTAAGCTGGCTTCAATGCCGCCTACGATAATGGGCACCTGGCCGAAGCATTTCCGGATCAGCCTGCAGTAAACCGTCACCGCGTAATCGGGACGCTTTCCCATGACGCCGCCGGGGGTATAGGCATCTCGCTCCCGTCTTCTTCTGGAAACAGAATAATGATTGACCATGGAATCCATATTGCCGCCGCTGACCAGGAAAGCCAGTCTGGGACATCCCAGAATTTTTATGCTGTCTTCTGTTTTCCAGTCAGGCTGGGAAATGATCCCCACCCGGTATCCTCTGGATTCCAGTACCCTGCTGATGATGGCGGGGCCAAAGGAAGGATGATCCACATAGGCGTCTCCGATCACATATACAAAATCGGGCTGGTCCCATCCCCGTTTTTCCATATCCTCCCGACAGACAGGAAGAAAGTCGTTCATCATATCAGTCCTCCAGACAGATTTCTCTGTAATCTTCGATCCAGGCGTCGGCCAGCGCCTTCTTTTCCTCTCTCATCCGGGCCGAATTCTCATCCTCCACAGCCCAGACGCACATGCCGGCATGCTTTCCGGCCAGGATTCCTGCCGGTACATCCTCAAAGACCAGGCAGTGCTCAGGATCCGTTTCCAGAAGAGAAGCCGCGTAAAGATAAATATCCGGCGCCGGCTTCCCATGGTCCACCTGACAGGCCACCGTGATCGCTGAAAAATATTCCGTGATGCGGAGCGCGTCTGTGACAGCCCTCACCAGCTCCATGGAATTGCTGGAGGCGATCGCCATGGGGATCTGCTTCCGCTTCAGCCAGTCCAGGAACCGGCGGATTCCCGGCTTCAGCGTTACTTCGTGCTGATACCGGTACATGGCCATTTCATTCCAGCAGGCCTTGATCTCCGGAATGGTCATGGGAATCTCAAACTGCTCCTTAAAATAAACGGCAGTTTCGGAAAAGCTCATTCCCTCCACATCCTTCTGCAGAGAATCCGGCAGCGCGATGCCGAACCTGCCGAGAAATTCGATATCAATATCCTTCCACATCCACATGGAATCCACCAGGGTGCCGTCCAGATCAAAAAGCACGGCCTTTGTCTTCTCAGGTATTTTTTTCATTGCCATCTCCATCCCGGGCAATACTTGTTTTTCAGGATCCCCCGGCTGCGTTTCGCGAAGCCCAGAGGAAAACCGTCCGTGCATACCAGGCACCATCCGTCTTCCCCGGCTCCGTCCTCTGTCGTCTCTCCTTTTAAATAGCGGACTGTCCTCTCATCCTGAGCGGAAAAATCCGCCGTATTCTGAAACTCTTCCTTTTTCAGGTACAGGGCAAGCGCCTGGGACGGCTCAAACCGTTTTTTCCTGCAGGAACCAAGGAACAGCCCTGTCCGCAGGAACCGGAGAGGCCGGATCTGCCCGGGCGGACACGGCAGCAGATAAACCTGCCCCTCCCGTTCCCAGAAAAATCCCCGTTCTTCCAGAGGCGCTTTCACCATTTCCAGAAATTCCGCCATCTCCCGGCGGCTGTTCAGAAACATGCGGTTGGCCTCAGCAGCGGCGCTTCCGGTTTTCCCGTTCTCTTTTCCGGCGCTGCCCTTTTTCCGCATCAGGGACAGAAAATGTCCCTCTCCCCGGATCAGCCAGGGAAAGAAACGCAGTGAAGCGCCGTCCAGCCCCTGGACCATACCCCAGCGGGGCGTGAGCGGCACCGGCTCCATATCCGGCATTTTCTTCAAAAATGCCTCCACCGCCCCTTCGTTCTCCCTTTCATCAAAGGTGCAGGTTGAATAAAGAAGCATTCCCCCCGGCTTCAGCATCCGGCCCGCGGCCAGAAGGAGCTCTTCCTGTACCGGACGGTAGGCCTCCGGCCCGCGCTCTTCCCAGCTTCTGACCATTGAAGGATCCCGTCTGAACATGCCTTCCCCGGAACAGGGCGCGTCCACCAGGATTTTGTCAAAATACTCAGGGAAGCAGGCCGCCAGACGCTCCTGGGGCTCACTGGACACAAAGCTGTTCCCAATGCCGGACAGCTCCAGATTTTTCAGAAGTCCCTTCGCCCGGGAGGCGCTGATGTCATTGGACAGCAAAAAACCGCTCCCGGCGAGTCTGACTCCCAGCTGGGTACTTTTCCCGCCCGGCGCGGCACACAGATCCAGAACACGGTCTCCCGCTGACACCGGAAGAAACGCGCCCGGCGCCATGGCACTGGGCTCCTGGAGATAATACAGACCGGCATAATAATAGGGATGCCGCGCAGGAGTTTTTCTGCCGTCATAATAATATCCTGCCTGGCCCGACCAGGGAACAGGCTCCGGCTTTTCCAGACCCAGACGGGAAAGAACCCCTTTCTGTTCCTCTTTCCGCAGCTTCAGCGGGTTCAGCCGGATACCGTACTGAGGCTCCTCAGAAAGACTGTCCAGATAAAGCCTGTACTGTCCTTCTCCCAGAAGCTGTTTCATTTTATCTTGATAAAGCTCCGGTAATTCCATCATATACTCCTGAAAATTCTTCCATCCTTCTAAAATGTATGCAGTCCCTGTACTTTTCTGACAGCGGCCAGCTTGTCCAGCCGTCTGCCGAACTCCTCCAGCTCCGACAGCGAGCCGTTGTGGTACACTTCATAAAATTCATTCTGAATATTCAGCATGGCATCCTCATATTCTTCTTCCCCGCTGTAAAGGTTCTGAAGATTGTTGAGGATATCCGCCACAACAGAGGCCTTTTCCTGGAACAGCTTCTGGGCATCCACGATCTCGTCGCGGATGGCAGACATTTCAAAATCCAGAGCCTGCACCGCCTCTGCCGCCGTACTGAGCCGTCTTACAAGGATCTCCGGAATCTCCTCCTGATACTTATACCTGAGAGAATGCTCGATCGTAGCCCAGAAATTCATGGCCATGGTACGGATCTGGATTTCCACCTGTATTTTATGACTGCCGGTGGTCGTATAAACCTCATAAAGCACATTGATATGATAACTTCGGTAGCCGCTTTCCTTCGTGTGATTGATATAATCCCGTTCGCTGACGACCTCCATATCCCGCCTGCTCCGGATCAGGTCCACCACTGTCCGGATATCCTCCACAAACTGGCAGATGATCCGGATACCGGCAATGTCGTCCAGCTTCTCGGTAAATTCATTGAGGGCAATGCCTTTGCGCTGCGCTTTGTCCAGAATGCTGGAAATCTTTTTCACGCGCCCTGTCACCGCCTCAATGGGAGAATATTCCCCGGCCTCTCTGCACTCCTTGATGATGTGATTGAATTTCACAAGAAGCTCCTCCACCGCCAGGTGATAGGGGGCGAGCGCTTCTCTCCACAACTGAATCTTCATAAAAACCATACCCCTGTAGTAATTTCTTTTTTGCTTTTTTATTATAGCATATATTTTCCCGGATAGGAAATTAATAGGAATATTTTACTTTCCTGTCTTCCAGATACCGGAGGATCCAGTAAGGATTCACGCTGAGTTCTTCATAATGATCGCTCCTGAAATAAATGCCGAAATGAAGATGCACCGCGAAATTCCCGATGGTTCCCTCCGTCCTGCTGTATCCGCTGTCGCCCATGAATCCCAGCAGCTGTCCCGCGCGGATCTGCTCCCCCGGCTGAAATTCATGGTCATATCCGCTTAAATGGGCATAGTAGAAATATGCTCCCCCGGGAGAGCGGATTCCCAGCCGCCAGCCGCCCAGCTCCAGCCAGCCGCAGTGCTCCACGACGCCGTCGCTGACGCTGACCACCGGGAAAAATCCTCTCCCGTTCCCTCCGTCCATGATATCGGTTCCTTCATGGGTCCGTTCTCCGCCGTAGGTCCGTTCCGCGCCCCAGGAATTCTCATAACTGTAGTCCGCCGAAGCATCACTCTCTCCTCCCGCAATGGGAAAATAGACCAGATCCTCCAGGAGCACATTATAAAACCCGGCAAGCTTGGAAAGCTCCACCGGCCTGACCTGCTCCATCGCAGTCTCCAGATCCTTCAGGCGGCCCGGCGTCAGCTGCCCTCCCGGCACATCTGCCAGGGAAAACTCATACTCCACCATAAAGGGGGCTGCCGCCTCTCCGGGAGTCCGGCCGGACTCCTCCGCCAGAGAAAAAAGGACAGAAAGCCCTTCCTCCCCGAAATCCATGGCGCGAAACGCCGCTTCCTCTGCCGTATATTCCCCAAGCTGATAATAGACCGGATTTCTCAGGAAAAAATGCAGCATGCAGACAATGACGATCCCGAGGCAGAGGACTGAAAAACAGAGGATCCCCGCGTCTCTGGGCTTTTTCATGGCCTTCTCCCGGATTTTGCTCATAAAAGTCTATGCGTCTTTTATCTTTTACATTCCATTTGATTCATGCGCCTTAAAACCTCTGTCAGGAAATTCCAGAAGCGGTTCACAGAAGAAATCGACAATCGTTCCCTGGATGTATGGATCCCTTCCATCTGAGGTCCCATGGAGACCGCGTCCAGCCCGGGGATTCCCGCCGCAAACAGCCCGCATTCCACACCGCCGTGGATTGTTTCCATCTTTGCCTCACTTCCGTACTGTTCCCTGTATACCTGGCAGAGAAGCTCCCTGAGAGGCGACTGAGGCACATATTCCCATTCGGGATAATCACCGGCAGTCCCGTAAGCGCCGCCGAAATAGTCTGCGTAAGTTTCCAGTCTCCGGCAAAGCGCCTGTTTTTCCGTGTGCAGATCGCTCCGGATCAGGAAGGAAGCAGACACCGAGCCATTCTGCTCCAGCTTAAAAATGCCCAGGTTCAGAGAAGTCTTCACCTGTCCCGGAAGCTGCTGGTTCATGGCCTGGACGCCGTTCGGCGCATTCAGAAGGAAGGCGCGGAGCGCCGCCGCCGACCGGACTGTCAGGGCCGTTCCCTCCTGGGCTTCCTCCCCGCAGCTCACCTCCAGCTTCAGGCCCGGATCCGTAACCGGATATTCTTTCCGAAAAACCGCTTCCATAGACGCTGCCGCCTCTCTCACAGTTTCCAGACCTCCGGCATCCGCCATGATATCCAGAACGCAGTCAGACGGGATCACATTATCCTGTGTTCCGCCCCTCATGCCGCAGACGCTGACCTGATTTCCCGCCGCGCGCAGAAGCTCATCCAGGATCCTGGCTGTCAGCAGGACCGCGTTTCCTCTTCCCAGGCCGATATCCACTCCGGAATGCCCTCCGGAAAGCCCGTGAAGCCAGATCCTCACAGGAATGCCGCGCCGCTTTTCCCAGGACATCGGAACCGTAAGATTGCAGCGGATGCCGCCCGCGCATCCCACCTGAAAGACTCCTTCATTGTCTGAATCCAGATTCAGAAGAAAAGACGCCTGAAACCCGCTCATATCCAGGGCATTCGCGCCCACCATGCCCGTCTCCTCATCCGATGTGAAAACGCATTCCAGACGGGGATGGGGAAGATCATCTGAATCCAGGACAGCCAGGGCATACGCGACGGCAATGCCGTTGTCCGCTCCCAGAGTTGTTCCCTCCGCTCTGATATAATCCCCGTCCAGAACCAGCTTCAGGGGATCCTTTTCAAAATCATGGGATACGGAAGAATCCTTCGCGCAGACCATATCCAGATGCCCCTGCAGCATGACCGTCGGCGCCTCCCCGTAGCCCGGCGACGCTTCCTTTATGATCACCACGTTGCATGCCTCATCCTGTCTGCAGACAAGTCCCCGTTCTTTCGCGAACGCCATGCAGTAGTCGCTGACTGCCTTTGTATTTCCAGACCCTCTCGGGATCCGGGAAATCGCCTTGAAATACTGAAACACCTTCTCCGGCATCCTGCCGGCAATCTCCTGATACTCCATTCTTTTTCCTTTCCGGGACCTGTCATGGAAACAGCCCCTCACACATAAACTGTTAAAAACGACCGGGAGAACCATATGAAACGCTTCTGGATCCCGCTGTCAGCCCTGTTTGTTTTTCTCTTCTGCATCCTTCATCCGTCGGAAGCCGTCTCCGGCGCCGCGGCCGGACTTTCTCTGTGGTACTGCACTGTTCTTCCCACGCTTCTGCCCTGCATGGTACTGTCCGGCTATCTGATCTCCACCGGCCTTATGGAAAAAATGCCGCCCGCTCCCTTTGCGTTCCTGATCGGATGGTTCTGCGGTTATCCCATGGGAGCAAAAACAATCGCGGACCTTTATAAAAAAAGAAGCATTTCCAAAGAATACGGCAGCCGTCTTCTGATTCTCTGCTGCGAACCCAGTCCCATGTTCCTGACCGGCTTTATCTGCACAGGAATGCTGCGCCTGTCTGTTTTTCAGACTCTGCCATGCCTGATCGCCGTATATCTGCCGCCCGTCCTCTGTTACGGAATCGTGCATGCCGCGAAAAAAAACACAAAGCCGGTTCCGCCTTCGGCACCCTTCAAAAAAGCGGAGACAAAAGACGGTCCGCTCGCTTCTTTTCTTAAATTTGAGGAGGCCATGATGAACGGCTTTGCCGTCATTGTGAAAATCGGCGGCTATCTGATGTTTTTCACCATGCTGTCCTGCTTTTTCAGGAACCGGTGCCCGGTTCCCTTTCTCAGTGTGCTGGTATCCGGTCTTCTGGAAATGACCTCCGGCATCGCCTTCACTGTCCAGTCCGGCATCAGCCGAACCATGACAGCCGCCCTCTGCTTCGCCTTTGCCGCCTTCGGCGGCCTGTCCGGAGCGGCCCAGACAGCCAGTGTCCTGAAGGGCACTCCCTTTTCCGGGAAAACGGTTCTCTTCTGGAAAGCGCTCCAGGCCTCCATGACCTTCCTCATGATTCTCTTTATTTTTCCGTTTCTGAAGCCGTAAACGCTGCCGGGTACAGAAAAAAAGGGGATGCCCCGGCATCCCCACCTGATTTCTCTTATTCCAGCATATCGGCGTTCAGAACGCCGTCATCTCCGTGTGAATCCTGCGGCTGCGCCGCAGCTGCCGCCTCTGCCTGAGGAACCTGAAGCTCGCTTCTGTTGCTGGTCACAACCTCGTTGGTGGACTGAAGAGAATCCAGAAACGCGTTGAATTTGCTGGTCGTCTGTTCCATGGCATGATTGATGATGCTCTGAAGGCTCTTCAGCATATCATCCGTGTAGCGGATGGCGCCTTCTCTGATGTTGTCCGAGTCCATGACAGCCTCATCCACGATCTGCTGGGCCTGACTGTTCGCCTGATCCACAATATCACCCGCCTGCTGATAAGCCTGCTGCATGATCTCATGCTCGCTGACCAGCTCCGCTGTATGCTGCTTTGTCTCCTCGATCACCGCTTCCGCCTGAGCCTGGGCCTCCGCCAGAATCCGGTCAGCCTCTGATCTGGCATTACCGATGATCTGATTTGCCTCCTCCTGGGTAGAACTCAGGATTGCTTCTTTATTGCTGATGATCTTCTGGTATTTTTTGATCTCATCGGGTGTCCTGAGACGGAGCTCCACGAGCAGTTCCTCCATCTCGTCCTTGTCTACAATAATCTTTTTATTATTGGTAAACGGCTGCGCTTTGCACCCGTCTATGTATTCTTCAATTTCGCTGATCAACTGTTCAATCCTGCTCATCTTTGTCCTCCAACTCCTGCTTCCCTTCAATTAAATCGGTATGACCAAATTTTTTTAACACCTGTTCCACAATGACAGGCGGTACAAACGCGGAAAGATCTCCCCCGAAACGCCCCACCTCCCGGACCGTATGAGAGCTCAGATAGGCGTATCGCAAGTCCGTCGTGAGAAAGATGGTATCCAGCTGAGGACACATGATCCTGTTCGTCTGTGACATCTGCAGCTCATATTCAAAATCAGTAATGGCCCGCAGTCCTCTGACCACCAGTCCGGCTCCGCACTGTCTGGCAAAATCCACCAGCAGTCCGTGAAAAGATGTCACCGTCACATTGGGCAAATGGGAGGTTACTTCTTCTAACATAGTAACACGTTCCTCCACAGAAAACAACGGATTTTTCAACCCATTGTCCAGTACGCCCACAATGAGTCTGTCCACCATTTTCGAAGAGCGTTCTATAATATCAAGATGCCCGAACGTGACCGGATCAAAGCTTCCCGGATATACGGCTGTTCTCATGTAAAAGTCTCCTTTACAGTTCCTTCATCGCAATAAAAACATGCTTGTTGGTTTTATATTTTTTTTCCCGTTCCACAGAAAAAATGGTATTTTCCAGATAAGAAAAATCCTCATTTAAAGAAGCCTCCGCGATGATGACTGTAAATTCATCAACCAGCCGGGAATGACTCAGAAAAACCAGCGCTTCCCTCTCCAGCCCTTTTCCATAGGGCGGGTCCATAAATATAAAATCAAAAGCCTGCTGTCCGGAATCATCCAGCTTCTGAAGCGCTGTCATCGCATCACATTCCATCAGAACCGCATTTTCTCCCAGACGGGTAAATTCCAGATTATCCCTGATACAGGCCATGGCCTTGCTGCTTTTTTCCACAAACACACATTCCGCGGCGCCCCTGCTCAGGGCTTCGATCCCGATTCCGCCGCTTCCGGAAAACAGATCCAGAAAACGGCATCCATTGACATCATTTTGGATGATATTAAACAGGGTCTCTTTGATTCTGTCAGTGGTAGGTCTTGTTTCCAGCCCTTCCAGCGTCTTTAAAGGCAGCCGTCTGGCTGTCCCGGCAATCACTCTCATGTTTCTTTTCCTCAATCTTCCTCTTTTCTTCGGACGGATCAACATGTTTTATTATAGTATGGATTTTACCTGCAATCAAGTATTTATTTATGAAAGAAAACCACAGAATTATGAAAGAAAAGCATTATACAGACTGTAAGTTTGCATGAGCAGTTCACAAGCGGCCGGAAAATCATCCGGAAATTGTATGGCATATGTCCGCTACAGAAAAATGACTGCCCGCTTCAAGTTGGCAGGCAGCCATTTTCCATTTGGAAATTCTGTTATTTCCAGGTGTGATCAAAATGGCTCATTTACTTGCCGGCCATCTGTCTTTCCTGTTCTTCAATCATCTTCTTGACCATATAGCCGCCAACGGAACCATTCTGGTAAGATGTGAGGTCGCCGTTGTAGCCATTTTTCAGCGGTACGCCAAGTTCGTTGGCTACCTCCATTTTGAAACGGTCCATCGCTTCTTTTGCTTCAGGTACATTTACCTGATTGCTTCCAGAGTTCTTTCCAGACATCTGAAGCACCTCCTTTTTGGTTGTTATTTGGTACACGCTTATTATGTGCATGCAGAAAAATAATACACTGGCAACTTCTGATGCTTTTGTCAAATTATGTAAACTGACAGTTCGCAGAACGGGTTTTCTTTCCGGATCCATAGATCTGTTGCTTCTGCACCATCCTGACGATGGAGATGTGGAAACCCAAGGTGATTTTACGGTGGAACCTCCAACGGGGCGTGGTGGTCATCCCCGGCTCCAGCAACCCAATCACATTCGGGAAAGTCTTGACCTGTTCGGTTTTAAGCTGACGGACACGAAAATGGCGCAGATTGCCGCACTGAACCGGGACGCCTGCCTGTTCCCCCACAAAGTAGGAACAGCCGTCACTGCATCCCGGCGTGGCAGCGCGGTCAATGCACTGGATGCCATGAACCTTTCTTCCTGTTGCAGGAAATGTTCGTAGTAGGCTCTTACAATTGACCTTTGGCATACGGACAAATGCCGGGCGATGTTCAGAATGATGCGGAGGGCTGAACACCATGAGCGTTCTCGGAAAAATATGGCCTATCTTTTGAAAGCGCTGAAAGAGAGAGCATAATATCTTGCGAAAAGTGGTAGGTATACTGATCTCTCTGGGATTGTTGTTTGCCTTAGCAGGATGTAGTGGCACTGCTCCTGTTAACGAATCGAGTTCTAATCCGACACCTTCCGCAGCACAGCAAGAATCTGTCGCTGTCCGAAGAACAGACCAACAGCGAACCGACAGACGCTGAAAATGAATCGCCATCCAGCGCCGTAGAGACAGATCAGGCCGATATGATGGAAAATACGATATTAGTGGCCTATTTTTTCGCTGCTGGAACCACGGAACAGATAGTGCAGCAGGCAGCGCAGACCTCTATGAAATCATACCCTATACCGAGGTGGATTTGGCCTATTTACACGGATGGCCGGGCTGACCAGGAGCAGGATGACCCCAACTCACATCCCTCCATCACCGGCGGCGTGGAAGATATGAGCCAGTATGATACGGTTCTGTTTGGCTACCCAATCTGGCATGGGCAGGCCCGCAAGTGTTAGACTTTGCGGGGCTTGTTCTTAATCCAAATCATATCCAGGCAGGAGAACTATGAAAACAGTTGCCACACAAAAAAGAACGTTCCTCCAGAATGTGCGTATACTCACAATGACCGCCGTACTTTCGGCTATTTTTTTTGTTCTTGCTTTCTTTGAATTTCCTGTTCCGTTATCTCCATCGTTTGCACGAATGGATTTATCGGATTTACCCGCGCTGATCGGCGCCTTTGCATACGGCCCAATGTCAGGAATATTGATTGAACTTGTCAAAAACGCCTTGCAGCTCTTAACTTCTTCCACCGGCGGCATCGGGGAGCTTGCCAACTTTATTATAGGAAGCAGTTTTGTTGTAACTGCTGGGCTTATCTATAAATCACATAAAACAAAAAAGACAGCAATGATAGCCTGCCTGATCGCCAGCGTCACAATGGGAATCGTAGCATCCATTGTTAATTATTTTATTCTGCTTCCCGTGTTTGAAGCATTTATGCCGCTTGACCAACTGATTGCTTCTTTTGGCGAATTTATCCCTTTTATCAAAACCAAACTTGATATTGTGCTGTTCAATGCCTTCCCCTTCAATGTACTGAAAGGAATTGGGATCAGCATTGTCACGATGTTACTTTATAAAAGGCTTAGCCCAATCTTAAAGGGCAGACAGATGTAGGAGGTTCATCATGCAGAAAAGAGATTATCTGAAATATATTGTGGAAAAAATTCACTCTACCGTCTTTGCCACCGTAAACAGAGAAGGGCGGCCCGTTACCTGTGCCATTGACATCATGGACTATGACGAAAGCGGCCTTTATTTCCTGACTGCAAAGGGCAAGAATTTTTATGAACGTTTGAAATACAACGAAAACATTGCGTTTACCGCCATGAAGGGAGAAGATACTCTTTCCTGCATAGCCGTATCGGTACAAGGCAGAGCGAAAGAAATCGGCCCGGA
Source organism: Candidatus Paralachnospira caecorum (assembly GCA_904379015.1). Taxonomy (GTDB): domain Bacteria; phylum Bacillota; class Clostridia; order Lachnospirales; family Lachnospiraceae; genus Lientehia; species Lientehia caecorum. Next base: position 84,258 of record CAJFHG010000009.1, read on the forward strand.
CAGGCTGCCCGATCTGTTCCGCAAAAACCCCTATATGGCAAAGATTTGTCCTGACGAGCGCTCCCGCAGTGCCCTTACTGTGTTTAAAATCTACGAGGGGACCGGCGAATGGTTTGACCTGTCTAAGTTACCGATAGAACGGGCTGGCTTTTCTTTTGGCGGCGCACAGGCAAAGGAAACCGGCTATTTTGTGACAGATAAATGTATCGGGTGCAAATTGTGCTATTCCAAATGTCCTCAGAAGTGCATTGATATTACACAGAAGCCCGTCGTGATTAAACAGGAACATTGTCTGCATTGCGGGAACTGCTTTGAAATTTGTCCCGCAAGGGCGATCGAAAGAAGATGGCATCCCATGACACAGTCCACCCCTAAGAACAGCTGCTCGACAACAACAGAACCCAAACCGAATCGAGGTAATTTTCAATGTTTTCAAAGACAGCGACTATAAACTCTATAAACGCCTGTTACGATAAATTATCACGGCTGAAATACGAACTGGAAACCGCAGACGCAGTAATCATCGGTGCCGGAGCGGGGCTTTCTGCCTCCGCCGGACTGGATTATTCTGGAAAGCGGTTTGAACGATATTTTGGAGACTTCCAGAAAAAATACGGAATCCGGGATATGTACTCCGGGGGCTTTTACCCTTTTGCCAGTCTTGAGGAACACTGGGCCTGGTGGAGCCGGCAAATCATGCTGAACCTCTACGGACAGGCACCAAAACCGGTTTACGAGGATCTGCTGGGGCTGGTAAATGAAAAAGACTATTTTGTCCTTACTACCAATGTGGATCATAGATTTCAGCTGGCAGGCTTTGACAAGAAGCGATTATTCTACACCCAGGGGGACTACGGCCTGTGGCAATGCTCCAAGCCCTGCCATCAAGAAACCTATGACAACCAGAAGACCGTCCGTCAAATGGTGGAGGCCCAGGGCTTCTGTATAACAGAAGACGGTATGGAACTGCCTGCGGGTACCGTTTCCAAAATGGCTGTTCCTGCGGAACTGGTTCCTTACTGCCCCAGGTGCGGCAAGCCTATGACCATGAATCTCCGGTGTGACGATACCTTTGTTCAAGACCATGGCTGGTATGTCGCAGCCAATCGGTATGAGGATTTTCTCCGCCAGCACAAGGAATCAAAAATTCTATTTCTGGAGTTAGGCGTGGGCAGCAATACCCCGGGCATAGTGAAATTTTCCTTCTGGAGAATGACAGCGGAGAATCCCAAGGCGGTTTATGCCTGCGTCAACCTGGGGGAAGCCGGCGCGCCAAAAAAAATTGCCACTAAGTCGCTCGATCTGCATTGACGGGGATATTGGCGAAGTATTAAAAAAATTAAAATGAAAACCAGCAGATTCATTGGCTATTCGTTACCGGGACATATTTTGTGCCGGTTGCTAAGGTATCAATCGTGTTACAATCGG
>CAJFHG010000010.1 GCA_904379015.1 Candidatus Paralachnospira caecorum
TGGCATTTTCCAAATCCGGACTCCAGCCCCAGCGCTTCGCACAGTTGGCGGTAGAACTCCTGCACGCTTACGGTTGACAGGCACAGATAGGCGCACTGGACAGGGTCGGGTTCATCTTCTTCGAAAAGCGCTGCAGCGCGAATGTCTTTCCCATTCCCAGGCTTGCCGTAAACACTCCGATCCCGCGGATTTCCTTCAGGTATTCCAGGCGGGCTGTCATCTCACGGAAATCTTCTGATTCAAAAGCATTCCTGTGTTTTTTCTGAAAGGTTTGGATTTTAATTAAGTTTGGATTTCCTGCGCCATAGCTGTGCCAGCCCTTCTTCACGCCAGCGGTGTCAGTCTGAGAGACATCCAGAAGCGGCTGGGACATAGCGACATCGGACCGACATCGAATATTTACACCCACCTTGATTATAGCAGCAAGGTTTCGTCAGCAAATGCGATCCTCGCGTTTTACCCGCAAAACACCAGAGTACAGACTATCGGGCAATAAAAAAGTGTCTTCGACACTTCAACCTCCCTACCCCCAATCTTGGGGGATTTAGGGGTTTCTTTTTATATCGTTTTCCTGCATAATAGTCTTATGAGCATACTACAAGATATTTTTAAAGACCATTATGAAGAAATGAATATTACATCCACGGGCTTCCGTCATCGAAAACGTGGACAAAATGATCAACTGCGGCGATCCTTCCTTTGGCGGGGTCATGTATGGCTGTCCCCACTGCGGCAAGCTGAAATTTGTTCCTTTCCGCTGCCACAGCCGTTTCTGTCCTACCTGTGGAAACCTTTATGCCATGCAGCGCACTACCTCTATGTCCTTTAAGCTGGTCAACGTTACCCATCGCCATTGTGTTTTCACGATTGATAATAATCTCCGCCACTTCTTCTTAAACGACCGTTCTCTGCTTGACTGTCTTTTCCATGCTGTAAACAGTGTTGTTTCACGTATGTTCTTCAAACATAATAAGTCCATGAACTTCACTCCTGGTTTTATTATGGTTCTCCATACCTTTGGCAGAGATTTAAAATGGAATCCTCACATTCATTGCCTTATTTCTGAGGGTAGATACTCTGATAAAGGCTTCTGGCGCAATATCAGTCACTTCAATTATACCTTCCTCCGAAATGCCTTCCGTACCGCTCTGCTCAATGAGATGGAAGAAAAAATCGGGCTCTCTTTCAAAAAGGTAAAGTCTCGCTGTTACCGCGAGCATAAGGACGGCTTCTACGTCTATGCCAGGCCCAACAAATGTGATCCCCATACCGTTGTCAAATACATCGGGCGTTACCTTGGACGCCCTGTGATTGCCACCTCTCGCATCGATCACTATGATGGCGATATGGTTACTTTCCATTACAACCGTCATGAGGATGATGCCTATGTAGAAGAAACGATTCCCGTTATGGAATTCATCGAACGGCTCATCCAGCATATCCCGGAAAAGCATTATAAAATGATCCGGTATGGCGGCCTTTACGCACGCCATCGCGACATTGACAAAAAACTGCACCGCGCCATATCCCGGGAAAAGCACCATATTTACAGGAGCTTTAACCAATGGCGCACTGCTATCCTCTCATCTTTTGGTTATGATCCGCTGAAATGCGAATGTGGCACAACCATGCTGTTTCTGGAACTATACTTTAACCATAAGCGTGTTTCCCTGGAAGAAATGTACAAGAAAGTCATGTCCCGTTCTCGTGGAAAGAGCTCATCCGCATGACTTCCGAGGACATTCGCCGTATGAGCGAGGATGATCTTCTTGACATGGATTATTTCTTAAATGAAGATGATTTATTGGATGACGAAGCCGGTGTTGAAGGATTTTATATCTTCTAACATCCCTTTCGTCTTGTCTTCGTACCCAAACGCACGTTTATCTAACATACGTTCGGTGAACGTGTGTTTCTTTTTATGTTTCTCAAAATCGGAATTTCCTATAAAACTCTCATGCCTCGTATCCTTGTCACCACCATAAATGAAACATATATATGACTGTTTTTTCAGTTACTTATCATGGCTTCAGGTGTATACTAAATATGACGGCAGAGTTCGATTTTTATCTGGGCCTATAGCCCGCCTATAAAACTGAATGTATGCTTCCTCATTTGAACCACCATCTGTCCAGCCGCACTGCGGCAAAAGGACGTACAGTAAAATATCAAAAGACAGGAAGCTATGCTGTAAATTCTATCCATGGAGGTAGCATTATGGAAAAAGTTTACAACAAATGTTGTGGTATTGATGTACACAAAAAGCTCATCGTCGCTTGTTTCAAAAAAGGCAACCAGCAAGAGATCCGTGAGTTCGGTGCAACAACCAGAGAACTTCTGGAAATGGCGGACTGGCTTAAGGATGGCGGCTGTGAAATGGCTGCCATGGAGAGCACAGCCTCCTATTGGAAACCCTTATACAACATCCTTGAATCCTCTGACCTGAAAGCCATGGTGGTAAATGCCCGCCATATGAAAGCTGTCCCAGGACGGAAAACAGATGTAAAAGATGCGGAATGGATCGCAGATCTCCTTATGCATGGCCTGCTCCAGGCAAGCTATATTCCTGACAAAGACCAGCGAGAACTGAGGGAACTCGTTCGTTACCGCAAGAGCCTTGTCGGGGAACGCAACCGCGAACTGAACAGACTCCAAATGATGCTGGAAGGGGCCAATATTAAGATATCCGGCACCATTACAGATATCAACGGTAAAAGCGCCAGAAATATCCTTGAACACATCCTTTCCGGCAAACAGATTGATTCTGCTGAATATGACATCCTCTATGAAAAGAAAGTCATCGCACATAATCTGAAGGCGTCGAAGGAACAGATCATTGACGACCTGAACGGAATCATGTCCGACATCCAGCGAAAAATGCTGCGGCTTCTTCTTAAACACCTGGATGAACTCAATGCCATCATCAAAGAGCTTGATGAGGATATTGACAACTTCATGAATCCGCATGAAAAACAAGCTGCAAAAATGATACAGGATATTCCCGGAATCGGAAATACCAGCGCACAGGCGATCATTTCGGTTCTTGGCACAGACATGGAGCGGTTTCCCAGCGATGGACACCTTGCCTCATGGGCTGGATTATGTCCAGGAAACAACGAGAGTGCCAAAAAGCGAAAATCCGGAAAGACCCGAAAGGGAAATGCTTTACTGCGGGAAACGCTTGTTGTAAGTGCACACAGTGCGGTGAAGAATAAAAAATCATACTTCTATGCACAGTTCATGCGAATCAGTGCACACCGTGGGAAAAAGCGAGCCTATGTTGCTGTAGCTCATTCTATGCTAATAGCCATTTATCATATCCTCAAGAATGGAGTAACCTTCAAAGATCTGGGAGCTGATTACTATAATCAGTTTAATAAAGAACGTAAGATTCATGCATATCTTAAAAAGTTAAAAGCACTTGGCTGGGAAGCCCCTGTAGTTGCCGCATAAGACTTCCAGTTAAGTTTAAAAGGACATTAAAGTTTATGTAAGGGTAGTCTGCGCTTTTTTTGCTACCCAGAAGTTAATGTTTCACAGTATTAAAAAGCCCTGAACCGTGAAGCTCAGGGCTGAAAATTCTGGTGCCGGTGGCCGGACTCGAACCGGCATGGATTGTCTCCGCCGCATTTTGAGTGCGGTGCGTCTGCCAATTCCGCCACACCGGCATTTATATTTTAATTTCCCTTGTATCCCGCACATCTCAGATTTTGGAGGGATGTGTGGGAGGGATATTAAAATCAAATGCACTTATGAAGTTTTGAAAACGCCGATATATCAAGGGCTTTGCCAGGGCACTCAACATTCTACGAAGTAGATTTTGAGTCTGATGCGTCTGCCATTCCGCCACATCCGCTAAATCCATTCCGGACCGGTCTTCATTGTACCATAAACGACTCTTTGATGCAAGCACTTTTTCAGTCCGCAGCAAATTCTGACTATGAGGATCTTGACCTGATATCACTACAGAACAGACTGTCTCCGCCGAAGGGATCCGGATTTCCCGGCGGCGTTGACGCCGCGCGGTCCCTTCTGCTACAATGGATCTGGTTCAAAGCACAGAACCGATCAAATCTATGGAAAGAAGGGATCGATATGCCTCAGGAAACTGTTTTGCTGTACAATTTTTCCGGGACAGAGGCCGGACAGAAATTAAAATCCATCCTCCTGAAAATGCGTGTCAGGATCCGGCTTGTGGAACCGGAATCTTATCTGGAACCCGTCGGATTTCTGGCCGGGATCAAAGGAATCGATTCATCAGGACTGACCTATTCCGAAACGCCGTTTCCGGAACAGATGCTGATCATGCGCGGCTTTACAGGAAGCCGGATCGATGAGCTGCTGCGGGAGCTGAAAAAGCACCGCCTTCCTCCCATTCCTCTGAAGGCCGTAGTCACAGAAAACAACCAATACTGGAACTCCCTGCAGCTTCGGGAAGAACTGATCAAAGAACATGAGGCCATGACACGGATGGCGCAGGAGCGAAAAAAACAGCCGGAGTAAAGACTGCTTTCGTCATTTCAGACAGAGGAAGGCAGCCAGATTTCCCCGTTTTCCCTTTGAGGCGCGGTGGGAAAACAGGAGTCCGGGGTTGCAGCAGGTACAGATATCCGTAACTGTCAGATGTTCCTGCCGGATCCCTGCCTCCAGGAAAATGAGCCGGTTGGCCTCCCACAGATCCAGCTGGTATTTTCCATTTACTTTTTTCTGAAGGAGCCGCTCATCCGCCGCGCTGCCGAAGGAGCGGCGGAATGCCGCCGCCACCTCATCCCCCACCTCATAGCAGTCCCGGCAGATGCTGGGCCCGATACAGACGATCAGGTCCTCCGGACGGCTGCCATAGGTCTCCCGCATGACGCGGACCGTCTCAGCCCCCATTCTGTTCACAGTGCCCCGCCAGCCGGAATGGGAAAGACCGATGGCTTTCTTCACCGGATCCACAAAAAACAAGGGAACACAGTCTGCGTAAAATGTCACAAGGGGAAGATCGCACACATTGGTTACAAGGCCGTCCACATCTGTATAGGGGAGCGGCCTTGTGATTCCGCTCCCGGCATCCTCTTCTGTGACAATCCTTACATGTGTCGTGTGTGTCTGCTGAGACAGGACCATGCGGCTGACAGGCATCTCCAGCGCCTTCCCGATCCGGCGGTAATTCTCCAGTACCCGTTCCCGGTCGTCCCCTCTGGAAAACCCCAGATTCATGGAGCTCAAATCTCCTGTGCTGACACCGCCCAGCCTTGTCGTAAAACCGTGCTTCACCAGACCGCAGGCGTCCAGAGAAGCGAAATGCAGAAAGGGCACGCCGGCACGGTTCCCCCATACCGGCTGCCCCGATCCTGCTTTTCTGACCCATTCCGGTCCTTTCTCATTTCCGCCGTCTCTACTCCAGTCATTCACCTTCCAGCCATTCATATCCAGAACGCATCCTCCCATATCCTGATCTCTTTTCCTTCTATGGACACCACATCGAACCGACAGGGCGTATCCGCTGCGAACCTCCGGCTGTAAAGATAATATTCCGCGGCCTTTTTCAGTCTGGCCTGCTTCCGTCTGTCCACCGCTTCTTCCGGAGCCCCGCACCGTTTTGTCCTTCTGTATTTCACTTCGACAAAGATCACAAAGCCGTCCTTCTCTGCCACAATGTCGATCTCGCCCTGACGGCAGTACACATTCCTTTCCAGGATCTCATAGCCGAGAGCTTTCAGCCTTTCTGCCGCCAGCTCTTCGTATTCCGTGCCTGTCCTGCGCCGGTTCAACTGATCTGATCACTCCTCTTCCAGAAACTTTTTCAGAAAGCTCCTCCTGTGAATGGGCGTCATTCCATATTTGCGGATGGCCGCCATATGCTCCGCGGATCCATACCCCTTATGGGCGGCAAACCCATATTCCGGATACAGTCTGTCATATTCCCGCATCATTCTGTCCCTGGTCACTTTCGCCACAATGCTGGCCGCCGCAATGGAAAGACTCTTTGCGTCTCCCTTGATGATCGGGACCTGACGGATCCGGTCAGAAAGCCCCGGGATCGTCACCGCGTCGCAGAGCGCCGCGTCAGGCGCCGGCGAAAGCTTTGAAACTGCCTCCCGCATGGCCTCGTAGGTTGCCTGCAGAATGTTGATCTCATCGATCCGCCCCGGACCCACGATCCCGACGCCCACGCTGACCGCCTCTTCCATGATCTGCCCGTAAAGCGCCTCCCGTTTTTTCTCCGAAAGCTGTTTGGAATCATTGAGATACAGGATCCGGCTCTCCTTCGGCAGAATGACGGCCGCCGCCGCCACCGGGCCGGCCAGCGGCCCTCTGCCCGCCTCGTCGATTCCGCAGATCACGCCGCAGGCCTCATACTGCCGCTCATAGACCAGCATGGACTCCAGCCGCTCATATTCCGCCTGCAAAGCCGCCTGTCTCTTTTCGGCGACAGCCGCGAGCTTTCTCACGCCTGCCCGTTCATCCTCTTTATAAAGCGCAAGCAATGCGGGTAATTCCGCATTGCCTGCCTGCTCCAGCTGTATTTTAATCTCCTGTATGGTCATATTCATTCCTACCTGTGATTGATGAATCCGATCTTGTTCAGCGGCCAGATCCGAAGCCAGGCTCTTCCCACGATCTGACTTCTTTCCACGTTGCCCACCGACGCCGACCGGCTGTCCGAACTGTTATTGCGGTTGTCCCCCAGAACGAAATATTCATCCTCGCCCAGCGTGATGGGCTGCGCCGCCCGTCCCGCGTCCTGCATGGGCTCTTTGCCGTAATCCTCCTCGAGAAGCTCCCCGTTGATGTAAATGTCATCTCCCACGATCTGGACCGTCTCGCCGGGAAGCCCGATGATCCGCTTGATATAATAGGTATTTTTGCTGTGGGCAAACCGGAATACAATAATATCGAACCGTTCAGGATCATGGAACCGGTAGCTGATCTTTTCCAGGATCAGATTATCTCCGTCCTGGAGCGTATCATTCATGGAAGGGCCTGACACCTTCGTTCTCTGACCCACGAAGGTAATGACAAAGAAGGTGATCCCCAGAATCACCGCGATATAAAGGATCCAGCTGAAGATCTCCCTCACCACGTTTCGTTCCTGCTTCGCGGCCTTCCGCTCCTTTGCTTCTCTGCTTTCCTCGTCAAGGGAGGTCAGAAGCTCTTCCATTCTTCTGTCTTCCCAGTTTTTCTTCTTATCACTCATAGCTGTCTGCCTCGTCCGGAAGCTCCAGGGTAATCCTGCCCAGCCTCCCGCTTCTGAAGTCTTCAATTACGATTTTTGCCGCTTTGGCGCAGTCCAGGCCGCCGCCCTTCACAAGACAGTTCCTGGCTGCCGCCACCTGTTCCAGCAGGACTTCCGGCTGTTTTTCAAGATCAGACTCCTCCAGGCTGTACCGCTCCCGCAGTGCTTCCCGGTACCGCTCCTGCATAAAGGAAAGGAGCCGCCACGCCAGTTCCTCCGTGTTCAGGATATCGTCCTTCACAGAACCCAGCATGGCAAGCCGGATCCCTACCTCCTGATCTTCAAACCTGGGCCACAGAATCCCCGGCGTATCCAGAAGCTCCAACTCCCTGCTCAGCCTGATCCACTGATTTCCCCTTGTAACGCCGGGTTTGTTCCCGGTCTTCGCGCAGGCTTTGCCCGCATAGGAATTGATAAAAGTAGATTTTCCCACATTGGGGATCCCCACCACCATGGCCCGCACCGGCCTGTTTTTGATCCCGCGTTTCCTGTCCCGCTCCAGCTTTTCCCGGCACGCGGAAAGCACTGCCGTCTGGACAGGCTTCATATCAGACCGTCTCCTCGCGTCCATCCGCACGGTGACAAAGCCTTTTTGTTCAAAATACTGCTCCCAGGCTCTGTTCGCGCTCTCAGCGGCGAGATCCGCCTTATTCAGAATGATCAGCCGCGCCTTCTGGCGCCCAAGCTCATCAATATCCGGATTCCGGCTGGAATAGGGCGCTCTGGCGTCCAGAAGCTCGATCACAAGATCCACCAGCCTGATATCTTCTTTCATGGCACGTCTGGCCTTTGTCATATGGCCGGGATACCACTGCACCTGCATACTGATTTCCTCACTTTATAAATCCCAGATCACGGAAGGGCGATATTCGGAACCACAGCTTTCCTGTGATCTGCTCTATATGAACGTTCCCGATATTGGCAAACCGGCTGTCCTCACTGGTCTCCGGATTGTCTCCCAGAACAAAATATTCGTCCTCACCCAGTTCCACCGGCTCTTCCGCCAGGCCAGCCAGTGAAATAGTCCCGGACAGCCCGGGAACCGGCGTTTCCCTGCCGTCAATGTAAAGTGCCCCGTCCCGGATCTGAACCGTTTCTCCGGGAAGTCCCACAATCCGTTTTATGTAAATCTTTGTATCGTCGCCGGGAACCTCAAAGGCCACCACATCCATACGGTCGGGCCCCGTAAAATTATACCACAGTTTATTCAGCAAAACAACATCACCGTTGTTCAGCGTCGGCTCCATGGAACGGCCCGACATGGCGATCCTGTCTCCAAACATCATGACCACAAACAGCGCCAGGGCGATCACCGCCACAATATCCACGCCCCAGCCGAGCAGTGTTCTGAGCTTTCCCTGCTCCTGCTCCTTTTCTTCCAGCTCGTATAACTGCACCCTTATGTATCCTCCTGTTTTTCCGCCTGTCAGAAAGAGAAGGAAAAGGGACAAGATACATACGTATTTGTCCCCTTAAAGTCCCACATGATATAATTACGATCAGCGAATCCTCTCTTTGACCTTCGCGGCCTTTCCGACTCTGTCTCTTAAGTAGAACAGTTTTGCTCTTCTTACCTTACCTCTTCTCACTACCTCGATTTTCTCAACGAAAGGAGAATGCACCGGCCATGTCTTCTCTACGCCGATTCCGTTGGAAGTTTTTCTTACGGTAAAGGTTTCTTTGGCTCCGCCGTTCTGTCTCTTGATCACGGTTCCCTCAAAAATCTGAATTCTCTCGCGGTTTCCTTCTTTGATCTTATTGTGCACTCTGACGGTGTCACCCACACGGAATTCATCTACGGATTCCTTCATCTGTCCAGCCTCAATGGCTCTGATAATGTCGTTCATCTGCGACCTCCTTATGATTGTTGGATGTTCTTAATACATTTCGTAACAGCGGACCATCTCTTATCTTTCACAACTGTTAGAGTGTATCATAATTCCTGCTGAAAATCAAGTGTTTTGATCAGTTCTTTTTCCTTTTCCGTCAGATCGGCCTTCGTCAGAAGATCCGGTCTGTATCTGGCCGTCCTGATCACAGACTGCTCCCGTCTCCACTTTGCCACATTTTCATGATGCCCGGACAGAAGGACCGGCGGCACCTTCCGTCCCATAAATTCTTCCGGCCTCGTATACTGCGGATACTCCAGGAGACTGTCATGGAACGTCTCAAATTCCGCGGAGACATCGTTGTTTAAAACGCCGGGGATCAGTCTGGAGATACAGTCGATCATGACCATGGCCGGAAGCTCGCCCCCTGTCAGCACATAATCGCCGATGGAGACATAATCCGTCACGATCATCTCCAGCACCCGCTCATCGATTCCCTCGTAATGGCCGCAGAGGAACACCAGATCCTCCTCCCGGGCAAATTCCTCCGCCATGGCCTGATCGAACACACGGCCCTGGGGCGTCAGATAGATCAGCCGCGGTTTTTTTCCGATCCTGTCCGCCAGAGCCTTCCACGCGCCGTAGACAGGTCCCGGCTGCATGACCATGCCGGCTCCTCCGCCATAAGGATAATCATCCACTCTGTTATGTTTATTCTCCGCATAATCCCGGATATCCACCGCTTCGATATGAAGCAGCCCCTTTTCTTCCGCCCGTCCGATGATGCTGGTATGCAGGCCGTCCAGGACCATCTGCGGAAACAACGTAAGTATATGATAATTCATCGCTTCACCTGATCAGTCGAGAAGCCCGTCCATCACATGGACCAGGATCTCCCCTTTCTCTGTGCCCACTGACAGGACACACTCTTCTATGACAGGAAGAAGAACGGTTTTTCCATTTTCCATCTGCACCTCATAGACATCATTGGCGCCGGTCTGGATCACATCCTTCATCACGCCGAGCTGCTTTCCCTCATCTGTGATCACCGGAAGGCCGATCAGATCCGCGATGAAATATTCGCCCTCCTCCAGAGGCACCGCGTTTTCCCTTGTCACCCACAGCTCCGCTCCCTTATATGGTTCTATCTCGTTGATGCTGTCGATCCCTTTGAATTTCAGGATCACGAACTGCTTGAAAAATTTCACATGTTCGATCTCCAGCACCCGTTCTTCCCGCCTGGCTCTGAGGATCGTTTCTTTCAGAGACCGGAACCGCTCCGGATCATCCGTGGTCGGAAACACCTTGACTTCCCCGCGGATCCCATGTGTAGACGTGATCACGCCCACCCGAAATTCTGATACCATATTTCCTCCAATCAAATAGAATCCTGCCGCGCCATAAACAAACAGCCGCCGCTTGTCCGGCGGCAGCCGTCTTTTGTCTGCACTGTAATCAATTCCGCGTTTTTACTGAATTTCCAGAACTGCTTTTTTGTCTTCTCTGGAAGCGGCCGCCTTTACCACACAGCGGATCGCCTTCGCGATCCTTCCCTGCTTGCCGATCACTTTTCCCATATCGGCAGAATCGACAGAAAGCTCCAGGATCGTTTCGCCGTCCTCTTCCCTCTCGGTCACATGGACAGCCTCCGGCTTGTCAACCAGCGCCTTTGCAATTACTTCCACCAATTCTTTCATTGTTCCACCTCCAGTAAAAACTATTTCTCAATACCGGCGATTTTCAGAAGCTTTGCAACGGTATCCGTAGGCTGCGCGCCTGTGGACAGCCATTTCTTGGCCAGTTCCTCGTTGATCTTGATTACACTGGGGTCCTTTGTGGGGTCATAGTATCCGATTTCCTCGATGAATCTTCCATCTCTGGGAGATCTGGAATCCGCGACAATGATTCTATAAAAAGGTGCCTTTTTCTGACCCATTCTTCTCAGTCTCATTTTAACTGCCATGTGAATTCACCTCCTTGGATTTGTGGTTTCCATTTCATTTTTCAATGAATTTATCAAAAAGGAAGTTTAAACCTGCCTTTTTTTCCTGCTTTTCCCATCATGCCGGACATCTGCTTCATCATCTTCCGGCTCTGTTCGTGCTGCTTGACCAGCCGGTTCACCTCCGCGATGTCCACGCCGGCGCCCGCCGCGATCCTCTTTTTCCGGGACGGATTGATGATATCCGGATTGGCCCGTTCCTTCGGCGTCATAGAGTAAATGATCGCCTTTGTCCTGTCCAGCGCCGACTCATCGATGCTGACGTTCTTCATCTTGCTGCCGATGCCGGGAAGCATACTCAGCATATCGCCAATACCGCCCATTTTCTTGATCTGCTCCATCTGCTCCAGATAATCGTTGAAGTCGAATTCCGCCTTCTTCATCTTCTGTTCCAGTTTTTTGGCCTGGCTCTCATCAAACTGGGCTTCCGCCTTTTCAATCAGCGTCAGCACATCCCCCATGCCAAGGATCCTGGATGCCATACGGTCCGGATAAAACTGCTCCAGATCAGACAGCTTTTCTCCCATACCCACATAGAGGATGGGCCTGCCTGTCACGGCCCTGATGGAAAGCGCCGCGCCGCCTCTTGTATCGCCGTCCAGCTTCGTGATGATCACGCCGTCGATGCCCACCTTGTCATTGAACATGGTGGCCGCGTTGACCGCGTCCTGTCCTGTCATGGCATCCACCACCAGGATGGTCTGATCCACCTGGACGCTGCGCTTGATCTCCTGAAGCTCCGTCATCATATCCTCATCGATGTGAAGACGTCCGGCTGTATCTAATATCACAACATTATTTCCGTTTTTTTCCGCGTGCTCCACCGCAGCCTTCGCGATGTTGACCGGGCTGTGCTTCTCCCCCATGGAAAAGACCGGCACGCCCTGCTTTTCTCCGTTTACCTGCAGCTGTTTGACCGCCGCCGGCCGATACACGTCACAGGCCACCAAAAGCGGCTTCTTGCCCTTTGCCTTCAGCTTTCCCGCGATCTTCGCCGAGGTGGTCGTCTTTCCGGCGCCCTGCAGACCCGCCATCATGATGACAGTCATCCTGCTGCCGGGATTGAGCCGGATCTCCGTCGTCTCGGATCCCATCAGGGATACCAGCTCTTCATTGACGATTTTGATCACCATCTGGCCGGGTGTCAGGCTGTTCAGCACATCCTGGCCTATGGCCCGCTCTTCCACTGATTTGATGAACTGTTTTACAACCTTGAAGCTGACATCCGCTTCCAGAAGCGCCATCTTGACTTCCTTCAGCGCAGCCTTTACATCCGCTTCGCTGAGCCGCCCCTTTCCGCGCAGCTTTTTGAATACATTCTGCAGTTTATCGGATAAGCTCTCAAAAGCCATTCGATCCCTCCGCTCCTGTTATCTGTCCCATCTGTTACTGATTGACGGCCGATGCCGTCTCTGTCTACAGTCTGCTGATCTCAGCGGACAGTTCCTCGATCCGCCAGATCAGATCGTCATTCCGGGTCTTCCGGTATTCCTGAGTCAGCCGGTGAATTTCTCTCACCTTTTCCTGTGTCTTCAGGAACTTCTCCACAAGCCCCAGCTTTTCTTCATATCCCTGCAAAATGCGGCTGCAGCGCCTGATCATGTCATGGACTCCCTGTCTGGAAATCCCCCTCTCCTGCGCCGCTTCACTGAGCGACAGATCATTGAAGATCACATCCTCATAAATCTGTCTCTGATGCTCCGTCAAAAGCTCGCCGTAAAAATCATATAAAAGCGTCTGCTCTACGATTTTTTCCATAGCTGTTCTCACCGCCTCGTTTATCATACAGGAAAGCGGTCATTCTGTCAAGTGTTTTTTCTTTACAAGCATCCACAGACGGATCCCATCAGATCATTTTTTTGCCATTTCGGCCTTTTCCATTCTTTTCTTAATGTATTCCTCTACCCGGTCCGGTGAGATGCCGAGGGGAATGCTGATTTCGCCGTACAGATTGTCCTCTGCTATTTTCATATATTTCTCATCAATATAGGTGATCTTTTTCCCCTGCTCAATCCGGCTGCGCTTTCTCTGGTAAATGGTCTTGATGATCCTGATCCATTCCCGGCAGTCATATTTCCTCGCCGCTTCCCGGTACTGCTCTTCTCTTTTCTTTTCATTGGCAATCCACATGGTTTCAATAGAAGGAATCTCGTTCATCAGGGCTTCCACCTCTTCAGCGGAAACAAGCTTCCTCATCACCAGCTTATCGCTGCCGACCGGAACAAATATCCTGCTTCCCTTTGAGTATACAGGCTCCAGCTGATAATACAGCACTCCTTTTTTCAGTTCCGGCATTTCACTGATCCCGACGATCCTGCATACGCCATTATGATCACAAACAATGCATTCACCCACCTGAAACATTTCCGTTCCTCCTTTTGCTTTTTCACATCTTTATATCATCTTTATACCTTTTCTATTTTAACATTTTTTGAAGTGTTTTGTAAGCAAATTCAGGATACCGTCCATTTTTTTGTGAAAAATGCAGAGGAATCCGGAAATGGAATTTGTATAAATGGCACAACCCCGCAGGTTTCCTGTGAAATGAGAAAAACTGCCGGCACAGGGAACCGCTTTCCCTGCGCCGGCAGCTTTTCTCATGATTTACGATTCAGTTTTCAATCCATCAGATCTTTCCTGCGGATCCGAGAACCTCAGCAATCTTATGTTTTACAACAGCCTTTACATTTGCTCTTGCAGGAGTCAGATACTGTCTGGGATCGAAATGATCCGGATAAGCCGCCATATGCTCTCTGATTCCGGCAGTCAGAGCCAGTCTCAGGTCAGAGTCAATGTTGATCTTGCAGACAGCCATTCTCGCGGCCTGACGAAGCTGATCTTCCGGAACGCCGATGGCATCCTTCAGAGCGCCGCCGTTCTCATTGATGATCTTTACATATTCCTGCGGAACAGAAGAAGCGCCGTGCAGAACGATGGGGAATCCGGGCAGTCTCTTTGCCACATCCTCCAGAATGTCAAATCTCAGCTGAGGATTGGTGCCGGGTTTGAACTTGTAAGCGCCGTGGCTGGTTCCGATGGCGATCGCCAGAGAATCAACGCCTGTACGGTCTACGAACTCCTCAACCTCTTCCGGTCTTGTGTAGGAGGAATCCTCTGCGGAAACCTTTACGTCATCCTCAATACCTGCCAGAGTACCCAGCTCAGCCTCTACCACAACGCCTCTCTCATGAGCATATTCGGCAACCTTCTTTGCCAGAGCGATGTTCTCCTCAAAGGGCTTGGAGGATCCGTCGATCATGACAGATGTGAATCCGCCATCGATGCAGGACTTGCAGATCTCGAAATCCGCGCCGTGATCCAGATGCAGCGCAACAGGAAGCTCGGGATAAATTTCAAGAGCCGCCTCTACCAGATGCTTCAGATATGCAGCGTTGGCATACTTTCTTGCTCCGGCGGATGCCTGAAGGATAATCGGAGATTTTTCCTCGGCGGCAGCCTCTGTGATACCCTGAACGATTTCCATGTTGTTTACGTTGAATGCGCCGATGGCGTATCCACCTTCATATGCTTTTTTAAACATTTCAGTTGTTGTTACTAAGGGCATTTTTTTATCTTCCTTTCTGTGGATTCTTTTGCGTCTGTACGCTTGTCTTTATTATATCATAAAGTCTATATTTTAAAAGTTCTTTTTTTACGAAAAAAATGCGCAAAAATGCTTCCCTTTCTCTCTGCCTTTTTGTTAAAATATGTCAATTTACGCTTTCAATTCCGCGCACCAATTTTCAGAACTCTCATATCATAAATCAACAGCTTTTTCCCGAGAGGGTGTTTTTCTTGATCGACACTTCCTGCTATATCCGCTTTTTCCATGCCGCGTCAGACACCGAAACGCTTCAGGTCTCCGTCGGAACTTCTGTGTCTGTTCCCGAGCTTGTCTACCGTACTGTGACCGACTACATGCCCGCCGGCTTCGGTTTCCTCACGATCACCCTGTCCGGGACCCGCACCAAACGGGTCTACCTGCAGAAAACTCTGCCCTTCTTCCTTCCCATCCGCTATACCATTGCTGTCATCCAGACCGTAAACGGACTGGATCTCAGGCAGATGTACGATTACGACTGCCTGCTCTCCGGAGAAAACGCCGGATGTATCCGGGCCGCCAATCTGGCTTATGGAAGCGGCGGGATCGACTTCTTTCTTTACGGCAGCAAGCTCATGTTTGCCGATGTGGGATTCAAGGAAGTAACCCCCTTCAAGCCCCTGAGGCCCGGAGAATACGGTTTCTATCTGACCCCGGGACAGGATGAGGAAAACCCGCTCCTTTCTGTCCTGACAGAAATAGAAGCGGGAACCATGTACACCATGTGCGTGCTGAACTCCGCCTGGTCGCCTGAAGCTGTAGACGTTATGATCCTGAGCTATGGCGCCTCCCCTGACTGACCGGCAGAGGCGGTAAAATACTTCCGTCTCCTGTCTGTCCGCCCCGCACCGCCGGAAAGCCCGGATCAGCTCCAGGACGGAAGTCTTTTTACTGCCGCCGCCCCCGCGGCTCCGATGGCCGCTCCCGCCAGACAGCCTGACACAAGCAGGAACGGAAGATAATAGACAAACGCCGTTGTCTCAAGCAGCGCCATGGCCACGGCGATCTGTCCGAGATTATGGGCGACGCCTCCTGCCACGCTGACCCCGGTCACGCCGAAGCGGTCCGTTTTCTTCAGCAGCACCATGACGATCAGGCTCAGAGAACAGCCTGCCAGACTGTAGAGCATCATGACCGTGTTGCTGAAGGTAAGGCCTGCCAGGATCACACGGACCACCGAGACGAAAGCGGCTCCCGCCGTTCCGACCCGGTACAGCGCCACGATCACCACCAGATTGGCAAGGCCCAGTTTGATTCCGGGCACAGGCACCGGTATCACGATAAAACTCTCTATATAGCTGAATACAAAAGCCAGGGCGATCAAAAGCCCGAATCCGGCAATTTTCGCAGGCTTCATATGCTCTGTCCTCCTTCGTCTCTCAGCGCCACCGCGTCCACATCCTGCTCTGTCCCGCCTGTGACCGTAACAGTCAGTCTGTGGGGAAGGCACACGATGCTCTCTCCTTCATAGCAGATCGCCCCCTGCCCCACGCAGAGTCCGTCCGGACAGTCAGCTTCCGTAATCCTGGCTTTTCCATCCGAGATCTGAAGAAGATTGGTTCCGTAAACCGTGACGATCTCTGTCTCCAGGTCTTCTGCCAGCGGATAGCGCCCCTGTTCTTCTCCGTCGACCGTAACCACCGCCCAGGCGCCTTCTGATCTCATCAAAAATGTGACAAGCCAGATTCCCCCCGCCAGCAGGAGCACGCCGGCAATCAGCCAGATATCCCATTTCTTTTTCATAGAATCCTTTCCTTCCGGTTCTTCTGTACCCTTTTCTTCAGCTGTTCATGCGTCCCCTTCCGGGGCGCCGGTCTCTCCCGGGCTTTCTTCAGCCGCCGGACATTTTTCAGAAGACCGTGCCTGCTGACAAAATGCAGGACGCCAGGTCTTCTCTGTAATGTTCCGCCTTCGGATTCAGGCTGCTTATCACGACGCCGTCATCTCCCATGCGTCCCGTAGCGTGGATATATTCCAGATGATCCAGATAAAGCGCCATATGACCGGGAAAATACAAAAGATCGCCCGGCTTCGCGCGGCAGACCGGAATCGCTCTCACCGGATATCCTTCCTGGATTTTCGCGTCCCGGTAAATGGCAATCCCATGAAGCAGATATACCATGGAACAGAGCCCGGAACAGTCGATTCCCTGGGGAGTCTTTCCGCCCCATCTGTAAGGCGCGTGAAGATAAGAAAGAGCCGTCCGCACCAGACTCTCCCGCAGCTTCTCCTCTTCCTCTCCCGCCGGAAAAGAAATCCTGCAGAGCCGGCGCAGATGGCTCCTTCTCATATAAGCGCCCTTTCCGTCTGTCATGCGCACATGAATCCATCCGGCCTGTCCCATATCCTCCGTTACGGCCACCAGGCTGCCCCGCGGCAGGCTCAGAAAATATGGATGCTGAAATCCCGGAATCTCAAACACATCCGCCGCGGGCGCGCTCACCTGAAGCTTCGGGAGCTTCTGCCAGCGCCGCACGCTCCACTCGCGCATCTCCAGTCCTTCCGCCTTCACATAGCCCTGATAACCGTAAGAAGTCTCTGCCAGCACCCATCCCCTGGATGCCCGTTCTCTGATCCGTACTTCCATTCCGTAAAGGATCTCATCCGCAGTCCGGGCATCCTCCAGAGGATGTTCCTTCATCTTCAGTACCGGCACCTTCACGATTCCGCTGTTTTTCCACATGCCGCCTTTCCTTCCCTTTCCTCTTGTCTGGCTGCGTTTTTAATCATCCTATGACCGGAGGAAAGAGAATATGCAGGCAGCGCTGCCGAAGGCCGCTTTTCCTTTTATTTTACTGTCTGCAGCGCCTGTTCGATATCCGCGATGATATCATCCACGTTTTCAATTCCCACAGAAAACCGGATCAGATCCGGCTTCACGCCCGCCTCAATGAGCTGCTCGTCGCTGAGCTGACGGTGGGTATGGCTGGCAGGATGGAGCACGGAGGTCCTTGCGTCCGCCACATGCGTCACAATGCAGGCCAGCTTCAGATTGTCCATAAACCTGATGGAAATATCCCGTCCGCCTTTCAGGCCAAAGGCGATCACGCCGCAGGTCCCGTTGGGCATATACTTCTGGGCCCGCTCATAATAGGGGCTGCTCTTCAGGCCGGGATAATTCACCCACGCCACCTGATCATTGGCCTCCAGATACTCTGCCACCTTCTGGGCGTTCTCACAGTGTCTGGGCATTCTGAGATGCAGAGTTTCCAGACCCACGTTGAGCAGGAACGCGTTCTGAGGGGACTGGATCGCGCCGAGATCTCGCATCAGCTGCGCCGTCGCCTTGGTGATATATGCTTTTTTCCCAAAAGCCTCCGCGTAAACCAGTCCGTGATAGGACTCATCCGGAGTGGTCAGCCCCGGGAATTTATCCTTATGGGCCATCCAGTCAAAATTTCCGCTGTCCACAATGCAGCCGCCCACAGTCATGGCATGTCCGTCCATGTATTTTGTGGTGGAATGGGTCACAATATCCGCGCCGAATTCAAAGGGCCTGCAGTTGATGGGCGTAGCGAAGGTATTGTCCACGATCAGCGGAACGCCATGATCATGGGCCGCCTTCGCGAATTTTTCAATATCCAGAACAACCAGGGAGGGGTTGGAGATGGTTTCTCCGAACACCGCCTTTGTGTTGGGACGGAATTCCTTTTCCAGATCCTCCGGGGAAATCTCCGGATCCACCAGAGTAAAGTCGATGCCCAGCTTCCTGAGGGTTACGGTAAACAGGTTGGAAGTACCGCCGTAGATCGTAGCTGAGCTGATCACATGATCGCCCGCGGAAGCGATGTTGAACACGGAATAAAAATTCGCAGCCTGGCCGGAAGAGGTCAGCATGGCCGCCGCTCCTCCTTCCAGTTCGCAGATCTTCTGCGCCACCGCGTCATTGGTCGGATTCTGAAGTCTTGTATAGAAATATCCCTCGTCCTCCAGATCGAACAGTCTTGCCATCTGTTCGCTGGTATCATATTTAAAAGTAGTGCTCTGATAGATGGGCAGCACTCTGGGTTCTCCCTTCTGCGGCTTCCATCCGCTCTGAATACAGATCGTTTCCGGTTTATACTGATGTTCCATGATCGTTCTCTCCTTTTTATCATTTTCCAGGACTTCGGTCCGACGCCGCGGCCCGGTTCCGGATATTCTCTTTTACAGACAGGCCCGGTAAATATTGACCACGTCCTCTTCGTTTAACGGCACGTATGCCTCCGTATCAAGATTCGCGTAAGGAACCGCCGCCTTCGCCATTTCCTCAAAATGGGCGTCGTCGATCCCCAGCTCCGACAGGGTAGCCGGAAGGCCGCAGTCCGCGAAAAACTGGGCAGTCGCGTCGATTCCCATATTGGCCAGGGCAAACTGGTCTTCTTCTCTCGGGAATCCCCATACATTGATGGCATAATCCACAAATTTTCCCACTGTCTTTTCCGAAAGGATATAGCGCATCCAGACGGGCGTGATGATGGCCAGTCCCACGCCGTGGGTGATATCGTAATAAGCGCCCAGCTGATGCTGGATCGCGTGGCAGGACCATTTGCCTTCTTTTCCGCATCCGCACAGGCCGTTGAGCGCCATGCTGGCCGCCCACATGATGTTGGCCCGCGCCGAGTAATTCTCCGGTTCCGTAAGCGCCACCGGCCCCCATTTGATACAGGTTTTCAGCACGCCCTCAGAGAACTTGTCCTGCACATAGGCATCCTCTGTTTTTTTAAAATATCCCTCAAATACATGAGACATAATATCTGCCACTCCCGCCGCCGTCTGGACAGCCGGCAGACTGTACAGATACCCGGGATCCAGCACGGATGCCTTCGGAAACAGACAGTCACTGTGCGCGCCCTTTTTGATATGGGCTTTCATATCGCTGATCACAGCGGTCGGATTCATCTCAGATCCGGTGGCCGACATGGTCACGATGGTAAAGACCGGCAGCGCCTTTTGGATCAAAGACGCGTTCATGACAAGATCCCATGCGTCTCCCTCATAAAAATATCCGGCCGCCACCATTTTCGCGCAGTCCATGACACTGCCGCCGCCCACGGCAAGCACCATATCCACTCTGTTTTCTCTCGCCAGCCGCACTCCCTCTCTGACAGATTCAATCTTGGGATTCGGCGTGACACCTGAAAGCTCAAAGAACGTAAATCCGTGATCCCTCAGAATCCCGCACACGGCTTCATAAATCCCGTTTTTCCGGATACTCCCGCCGCCGTAAACCAGAAGCACCCGGCTTCCGAAGGGATTCATCTCTCCGGGAAGATCCGCGGCCTTCCCTCTGCCGAACATCATCTTGGTCGGCGCGTAAAAATTAAAATTTTCCATGTCCTGCTCCTTTTCCCCATTCTCCGCCGCTTCCCGTCAGGCGTCCGCCTTACTGATATTTATCGAATTCCGGCAGACATCCAAGAGAAGCGTAGCACCCTGTATCATCCAGGGAAATATACAGATCACTGCTCCTCCAGTTGATAAATACATAGTCTCCCTTCACTTCAGAAAAGCAGGATTGAATCTCTTCCCAGAGCACGTTTCTGTCTTCTTCCGGCTCAAAGGCGCAGCCCGCCAGGAGCAGCAGCTGCATGGTGGTTTCGGTATTTTCGGAAGACATGCTGACCTCCATCACCTCGCCTGTCACGGAATCCGACAGAACACCGATATAAGTTCCATTCTCGCCGATGTCTATGTATACTCTGGATTCATAATAAGTATAATCCCCGCTTTTCCAGTTGTAAACACTGGGATCCGATATGGTGATCGTTTCGCCTCCGAATACTTCTCCGCAATAGTCCAGAATCCGGTCCGTATACTCCTGACCGTCCATATCGTAATGATAATAGCCGCTGCAGGGTTCGCCGGCCGCCATGATGGCAGCCTCATCTACTTCATCGTCTTCCTCTTCCATGGCATACTCGCTGTAATTGTCTCCGTCCTCTGAAGAGTCTGCCAGCCCGCCGACCAGATGGATGAGAGGCTCCGCAAATGCGATCAGGATCCCGATTATCACGAAAATGATCACAAGTATCCGGCCCCTTCTCGCTGCCTGCTGCTTCTTTTTCCGGCCTGCCGTGTGAGGATCTACATTGGGGATCCCGTAAACATGCTCTTTGGTTCCGCAGTTGTCGGGAAACCTGGTGTTTGTATCCACATCGGAACGGTGCTTCGGCGCCTTCGTTCCTGAAGATCCTGAAGCAGGAGCTGAGTAGACGGATATCTGCCTCCCATATTCTTTATATTCGTTGGGCAGAGCGCCTCCTTTGTAGACCAGCGGTTCTCTGACAAAACGGCGGCACTCCGGACAATAGCGTTTTCCTCTCAGCTCATGCTCGCATACAGGACACAAATAACGTTCTTCCATCTCTTTCCTCCCCCTGTCTGTCCCGGCAGGATCATCTGCATGCCAGGCGGTAAACTTCTTCACATTCCTTCCGTCCCAGTTTCACAAAAAATCCCTCTGTACGTCCGTCGATCTGAAGCGTTTCCAGAAGTTTCGGAATATCCTCCTCCTTCGCCCCCAGCTCCTGGAAAGAGGTGGGCATGCCGACAGAATGGAAAAATGCTTTGGTCCGGGCAATTCCTTCCTTCGCGGTCTCCTCCGGATTTTCAAAATTCATCTCGCATCCCCAGACTCTCACGGCAAACTGAGCGAACCGATTTACGTCATGATGCATAACATAAGTCATCCAGGCAGGAAACATCACCGCAAGGCCGGCCCCGTGGGCGCAGTCATAAAGAGCCGACAGCTCATGCTCCAGATTATGGCTTGCCCAGTCCTGCTCTCTTCCCACACCGCAGACATCATTGTGAGCCAGAGTCCCCGCCCACATGATATTGGCCCGCGCCTCATAATCATTGGGATTTTCCAGAACCTTCGGGAGCTCTTTTATGATCGTTTTCAGGATTCCCTCACAGAGCCTGTCTGTGATCTCCACATTTTTCGTGTTGGTAAAATAGCGCTCAAACACATGCGCCATGATATCCGTACAGCCGCTGGCTGTCTGGTAGGGAGGCAGCGACATGGTAAGCTCCGGATTCATGACCGCGAACGCCGGACGCAGCAGTTCTGTACTGTAAGCCCTCTTGAACATGCCGTCCTCATGGGTGATCACGGAACCATTGCTTCCCTCGCTGCCGGCTGCGGCGATCGTCAGGACCGAGGCCACCGGAAGCGCTTTTTCCGCCTCAGCCTTTCCTGTATAGAAATCCCAGAAATCTCCGTCATACACCGTTCCCAGCGCGATGGCCTTGGATGAATCGATGGTGCTTCCTCCGCCCACCGCCAGGACAAAATCCACATGTTCCTGTCTGCAGAGCTCTATACCCTGATACACAAGTCCGCTCCTGGGATTCGGCTGCACGCCTCCCAGCTCCACATAGGACAGTCCCTCTTTTTCAAGAGACGCCTTTACCCGGCCGATCAGTCCGGAACGCACCGCGCTCCCGCCGCCATAATGGATCAGCACTCTGCTTCCCCCAAACCGTTTTACATAATGGCCGGTTTCATTTTCTGTTCCCTTTCCGAATACAAAATAAGTCGGGCTGTAAAATGTAAAATTATCCATCTCTCTTCTCCTCTTCCGCTTTCTTTCTGTTCCCAGAACATTGTAAAAGATAATCAAGGTTTTGTAAAGCTTTTTCAGTTTTCACGATCCGGCTGCGGAATACTGTCGCATTTTTCTGCCTTTTCTTCCGGCCGGTCCAGAACGTCCCGGATGACCCGCTCCGCGTTGCCCCGCATCACAAGCTCCAGCTGCCGCTCCGTGAATCCCGCCTGCTTCAGCGCCTCCCATAGGCGCTCCATTTTTTCAGGCGAATCGATCTCCAGATTTCCGGCGATACCGTCCAGATCCGAGCCGAGAGCCAGCACCGCCTCGCCTCCCACATCCAGAATATGCCTGGCATGGGACGCCATATCGCAGACACGGCTGTCCCTGCAGCTGAAATCCCGGCTGAGAAATCCCGGCGCGAAATTCAGGCCGGCAGCGCCTCCCCGCTCAGCCAGGATCCTGATCATCTCATCGCTCAGATTCCTGGAGCAGGGCGCCAGAGCCCTGGCATTAGAGTGAGACGCGATAAACGGCTTCCTGGCAACGGCCGCCACATCATAAAAGCCTTCATCCGACAGATGGGAGACATCCACCAGCATTCCCAGCTCGTTCATACGGACCACCGCTTCTTTTCCAAAATCAGACAGTCCGCTTCCTCTGGATCCGAACACGCCGTCCCGGTAATTGGCCCGGCCGAAACAGTTGTCGTGATTCCAGGTCAGGGTGATCAGACGGATCCCTTCTCTGTAAAATGTTTCCAGGCGTTCCAGACTTCCCCGGACCGCCCTTCCGTCCTCCAGCGTCAGGAAGGCGGACATTCTGCCTTCTGCCCTGTTCTTCTCCAGATCGGCCCAGGAGCCGGCCAGAGCGATCTCGTCTCCGTACCGTTCTGTTTCTCTCCTGATCCCGGAAAGAAGACGCGCGATATAGCCGTCGTCCCATTCCTCCAGAAGCTCATCCTCCACCTCCGCCCCGAGCTGCGCCCTGGCAGACCGGTCCGGCATCCAGACCGCAAAAAACTGGGCCAGGCATCCGCCCTTCTTCAGCCTTCTGATATCAATGCTCATCTGGTTTTCGTAGAGGCTCCCCTCCGCCCCCGCGAACACCATCAGCGTATCACAGTGCAGATCGATATAATCAAACATTCGTCTCCTCCAAAAGCCGGATCAGCGTCTCTCTGTCAAGGTGTCCGAAGGAGGACGCCTCCTGCTCGATCACCTGATCCGTCAGTTCCCGCTTCATCTCCTGAAGCTTTAAGATCCCTTCCTCAATGGTATCTCTGGCGATGAGCCGGAATACCGAAACCACCTTTTTCTGCCCGATCCGGTGCGCGCGGTCCGTGGCCTGATTCTGGGCCGCCAGATTCCACCAGGGATCAAAATGGATCACCACATCCGCCGCGGTCAGGTTCAGTCCCGTGCCGCCTGCCTTCAGGGAAATCAGGAACACCGGCACCTGATCCTCGTTGAAGGCCCGCACCAGCCTGGCCCGCTCTTCCTTCCCGGTCTGTCCTGTCAGCTTATAGCAGGCGGTGCCCTCCGACACCAGCCGTTCCTCCAGAATATCCAGCATAGACGTAAACTGGGAAAACAGAAGGATCTTATGGCCCGATTCCACCGCGCCGGAGACCAGCTCCATACACGTCTCCAGCTTTGCCGATCCCCCCGTATAATTTTCGTAGCAGAGTCCCGGATCGCAGCAGAGCTGCCGGAGTCTGGTCAGCTGAGCCAGAACCGCGATCCTGTTTTTCGCGTACTGCTCATCCCCCGCCGCTTCCAGCTCCTGCTTCAGCTTCAGCGCATTGGCCGCGTAAAGATTTTTCTGGGGCTTCTCCATTTTGGAGAACACCACACTTTCCAGCTTGTCAGGCAGATCACTGAGCACATCCTTTTTATAGCGTCTGAGAAGGAAGGGACCGATCATTTTGTGAAGACGTTCCAGAACCTGCCCGTCGTTCTCCTTCATGATCGGAATCTCAAATTCTTTTTTGAATTTCTGATAACTGAACAGAAACCCCGGCATCAGATAATCAAAAATACTCCACAGATCTCCCAGTCTGTTCTCAATGGGCGTTCCTGTCAGAGCGAATTTGCCCTCTGCCCGGATCCGTTTTACGGCTCTGGCATTCTGGGTCGTATGATTTTTGATATACTGGGCCTCATCAAGGATCTGGAACCGGAATTTCAGCTCCTGATAAACCGGAAGGTCCCGTCTCAGAAGATCATAAGAGGTAATATAAACCTGAACCCGGCCCGGTTCTCCGGCAAGGATCTTCCGCCTTTCCGCCGCCGTGCCCGTGACCGGCTGTACCTTCAGCCCGCGTCCGAAACGCAGAATCTCACTTTCCCAATTGTAGATCAGCGAAGCGGGACATACGATCAGCGCTTTCATATCCGGATTTTTTTCCGCTTCATCCAGAAGAAGTGAAATCACCTGTATGGTCTTTCCAAGCCCCATATCGTCTGCCAGGATCCCGCCGAATCCATAATGATCCAGCGTCCTGAACCACATGAATCCCTGTTTTTGATATTCTCTGAGTACATTTTTCAAAGCCTCCGGCACCTCAAACGTTCCCTCCGGCGCCGCGCTGACGTGCTCCACCAGCGCCGCGAAGTCACTGCCGCGGCTGACCTCCACATGCCGCGCATCCTTCAGGATCCTGTCCAGATACAGGCATCTGTACCGGGGAAGCGGCACTTCTCCCTTCAGCAGAGACCGTTCCTCCAGCCCCAGACCCCGGCACATCTCATCCAGCATTCCGAATCCGGAACCGGAAAGCTTTATAAAATTCCCGGAGCGGAGCCGGCAGTATTTCTGCCTGTTCCGGTATGCCGCCAGGATTCCGGCAATCTCCGCCGCGGACATCTCTTCCGCGTCCACCTTCAGATTCATCCATTCTCCCTGAAGCCCCACAGAAACCGACAGCGGTCCCGGAGAAAGGATCTTTTTTTTCTTCATGGAAAAGCTCAGATATACCTGTCCCATTTTCCGGAATTCATCCAGTCCGCTGTCCAGAAGCCGGAACATGGCTTCCTCATCCTCTTTGATGGAAAAATATCCTTCCCTCGCATACCTGGAAGTAAAATATTTCCGGATGAGCACCCCCGCGGCATATTCTCCTGTCTGGTCCCGGAACAGGGCAGCCGGCCGGTTCCGGTCAAGAGGCGTAAAGCATTCGTCTCCATACCAGAATTCTGTCCTCAGAAGGATCTCATCATCAGAGGGGCTGTCAAAATAGAACCGGATCCTGAGCGGCTCCGGCTGATACCGCGCCGGATCGATGCCTTCAAAGTGAACCGACATATAAGGCCGGATCTGAGGCAGCACATGGATCAGAAAGGCCGGAAACTCCTGCATTCCCATTTCCACGAATCCGTCCCGGTCTCTGTCCTGCCTGTCAAAAACACCGAACAGGTCTCTCAGTGTCTCTGAACATTCCCGGCTCAGCCGGTAAAGAATCTCCCCCTGAATCAGATAGAGCCGTTCTTTTCCGGTCAGCCAGCGCAGCTTTTCCGTCAGGCTCAGTCTGACGCCGTCTCTGCCCCTCCGGCAGACCGTACAGGAAAGCGGCGGATCTGTTTCCATGATCCGCACCGTCCTTTCCGGAGCGTCCTGCAGCTCCAGCGAAACAGACTGTCCCGCGAGCAGCTCTGTCACACGGTCCAGGTCTCCGGGAGAAAGCTCGATCTCCTTCAGCGTCCGGACGCCTATGGCTCTGTAGGGATTGGTCCGCCCGTACAGGAACAGATATTCGTCCACGAGCCTGCTGACCTCCCTGGCCAGCCGCTCTGATTCCGGATCAAAGGCATCCATGCTGTGATAAAAGCCCAGCTGCTTCCCATACTCCACATAGGCGTCATCCTTCAGAGCATGCACAAAGGAAACGAGATCCCTGATCACATAAAACCGGTTCAGTCCCACCTTCAGATAGAGAAAAACGCTTCCGCCATTCTCCCGCAGCACAGGCCTCAGAGAGATCTTCTCCCGCAGTCCGGAGGCCACCGCCTTTGTCATGCTCCGTCCCGCGTAAAGCTGCAGCATTCTTTTCACCTCAGGAGACGTGGAAACATGGCCGCGGCCCTCCTGCCCCCTTTTCTGAGCTGCACAAAAGGCTGCTGCCGCCTCGTGGCGGCACAGCCCTTTCTCTTTTTTATGCACGGCACACTGACAGGATGCCTGCGCGATACTGTCCCCTCTGACCAGCAGAGACACGTCATAGGTCCTGCCGCCGTCTTTCACAGACATCTTCAGTTTTTCCTCTCCCTTCCAGAAGCTCTCGCTGGAGCGATACTGAACACTTCCGGACAGGAACAGATTCTTTCCTTTCTCAAATTCTTCCTGGCTGTTCGATTTTCTGCGAATGCTGTCGCCGGACAATGCCATGCCTTTCTCACCACCTACACTCTGCCGACCGCCTACATTCTGTCGGGCGCCTCAAAGCCGAGGATATCAATACAGGTTTCCAGAACGCGCCGCACCAGTCCCAGAAGACAGATATAAGAAGCCTGACGCTCTCCGTCCTCTTCCGCCATGATCTTTGTCTCATGGTAAAACCGGTTGAAGGCCTCCGCCAGCTCGTAAATATACTGGCAGATCTTATGGGGCGCCTGCTCCGAGGCCGCCGCCAGCAGCGCGTCGGATACCCTGCTCACCTGAAGCTGGAGCTCCTTCTCGCTCTCCGTAGCCGCGGGCAGGATCTCTGCCTTCCCCTCCCAGCGGCTTTCCAGAGCGTTATATCTGGCCTGGATCGACTTGATCCGGACAATCGTATATAAGATATAAGGTCCCGTATTTCCTTCAAAGGCAATGAAACGGTCCACATCAAAGATATAATCCTTGGACGCCTGATTGGACAGATCGCCGTACTTCAGCGCTGCCAGTCCGATCACGCTGGCTGTATCCCTGGCCTCCTCCTCGCTGACCGTTCTGTTTTCCATGATCTTGTCATAAACGGCATCGCTGATCTCCCGGATCAGGTATTCCAGACGCATAACGCCGCCGTCCCTCGTTTTGAAGGGCTTTCCGTCCTTGCCGTTCATCGTTCCGAATCCCAGGAAATCCAGCTTTGTCTCCGGCCGCACGATCCCGGTTTTCTTCGCACATCGGAACACCTGGGTAAAATGGAGCTCCTGCCGCTTGTCGACCACATACAGCACCCGGTCCGGCGCGAACAGCTTTTCCCGCTCCACCAGAGTCGCCAGGTCTGTGGTGGAATACAGAGTGGCTCCATCGGATTTCAGCAGGATGCAGGGAGGAATCTCCTTCGTATCGGTCTCCTCTTTGACATCCACCACCAGAGCGCCCTGGCTCTCGTGGGCGAATCCCTCCTCTTTCATCTTCTCGATCATAGCCGGAATATAAGGCTGGGCGTCGCTCTCTTTTTTCCAGATATCGAATGTCACGTTGAGTTTTTCATAATTTTTCTTCAGGTCCGCCACGGAAACGTTCAGGATATGATTCCACACCGCCATATATCCCCGATCCCCGCGCTGAAGCTTATAAGTGGCGTCATGGGCCTTTTTCGCGAAGGCTTCATCTGCCTTCGCCTTCGCGCTGGCGGCCGGATAGATTTCCTCCAGCTCACCGATGGTAAAGGGCGGCTCCTCCGGATATTCTCCCGTATATCCCTCGTCGAAATAAGGGAGCTCCGGCCTGCGTTCCTTCAGTTCTTCTATGATCAGCCCCATCTGCAGGCCCCAGTCACCCAGATGCACATCTCCGATGACCTCATGCCCCAGGAAGCGGAAAAGCCGCTTCATGCTCTCTCCGATGATCGCCGAGCGCAGATGTCCGACGTGCAGAGGCTTCGCAACATTGGGACCGCCGTAATCGATCACGATCTTTTCTTTCTTTCCTTCATAGGATACGCCGAGCCTGTCGGCCTCTTCCATTTCCCTCAGATATCCGGAAAGGAATTCCCCTGAAAGCTTTATATTGATAAATCCCGGCGGCACCGCCGTGATTTCTTCAAAGCAGGACTCGTTTTCCAGCCTGACGGCCACATCCTGCGCGATCATGATCGGAGCCTTTTTATACAGCTTCGCTCCGGCCATCGCTCCGTTGCACTGATATTCACAAAGGTCGGGACGGTTGGAAAGCGTTACCTTCCCCAGTGATGCTTCATATCCGCAGGCAGAAAACCCCTGCTCTACGGTCTCGGTTATCAAGTCGATCAGTTTTTTCATATTGTTTTCACTCTTCCTCCTCTGCCTTTTGCCAATACGGACATTATAATATGCTTTCTGTAAAAAATCCAGTATTTTGTCTTTCCATTCCAGTCCCGCGGTGGTATACTGTTACTGCTTACTCCGTTCACAGTAACTTTCGCAAATCCGCTGAAAATTCTGACGGACGGATAAACCGGCGGCCATGCCGCAGTCATAACAGAATGGAGGACAAGTAAAATGAAAGTGAAAATCCAGGATTTAAAAGACGTAACGATCAATGGGGTAAATGTGGCGTTCACCGACACCTGCGAAGCCTACAAGGAAGATTTTTTTGAATGGACAGCATTTCCCGTGGTGACAGAGTTCAAAACAGATAAAATCATGGCCGGCGTTCTTCAGGGCTGGCACCACACACCCAACTTCGACAAGATTGAATACCATGCCGACGCGGAACAGTTTTATTTCATGGAAGGAACCGCGCTGATGCTCTTTGTGGACATCAAAGACGGAAAGCCTGCCATGGATACGGTCCAGATCGTCCGCATCCCCGCCGGCACGCAGCTTGACATTGCCGCCGGAAAGGGACATTTTGTGGCCGTCGCGGAGGGATGTACCTTCAAGGCCCTTGTTGTCTCTCCCGTTCAGGAAGCGCCCAGAATGGATCTTGCCGAGATGGTGTACGGCGAATAATCAAAACCGGATCGAACCGGCAGACGGACAGAAAAACGGACAGGGAACCCGACGGCTTCCTGCCCGCTTTTTTGTTTCACAGGATTCTTTTTTATCCTTTTACAAAGTCAACCCTGATATCTCCGTTATTGCCGGACACATTCAGCGTCTTTTCTCCTCCTTCCTTGCTGTCGGGCAGATTGCTCTCCCCCTTCTTGATCTTTGACTGGATGGCAAAATCATCGTAGCCTCCGACGACTGTTCCCGAAATATCTCCGTTTTTAACGGTCAGATACAGGCCGTCTCCCACATCCAGGTTTCCAAATACAATATTTCCCCCGTTGGAGGAGACGCTGATTTATCCGGAGCGTGTCATTCTTCTTTCTGATACCCTGGAGACGCCGACTCTCGATCATCTCTGGAATTATCTCAGCCATTTCTACGGCCAGGTGGCGCCTGACTTAAAGGATCAGTTTTCCTTTGAGGATCTGGCCGGCGTATACAGCGAAGACGGGATGACAAAGCTCTTCGCCGTCTGTGTCCGTTATGCGCATACAGAGGGATTAAAGGTACTGCCGAAGGGAACGTACCTGTGCGCCGGCTGCACGGAAGAAACCAGAGAACAGACGCTGCGTGAAACCGTTCGCGCTGCCCGGACAAAATACGGCGCGGATCCGGCATTTACGGTGCAGCTCATTGTCGTGACCGGCATTCTGCAATGGAATTATGAAGTGCAGGTCTATGTTGGCAGATAAAAAGTGCGATCCTGCGGAGCATTTCTGTTTTACAGAGAACGCAGTTTTTAGGAAATAAAAAACAGGACAGCGCGGCTTCCTGCCGAACTGTCCCGGTCTTATCCCTTTTATACTCGTGACAGATACTCGCCTGTCCTGGTATCGATCTTGATCTTGTCGCCCTGATCCACAAACAGAGGCACATTCACCACTGCTCCGGTCTCTACAGTCGCGGGCTTTGTCGCGCCGGTGGCCGTATCGCCCTTGAAGCCGGGCTCTGTCTCTGTGATCTCCAGCTCTACGAACAGAGGAGGTTCAATGGAAAACACCTGGCCCTTATGGGAGCAGATCTTAACCATTTCATTTTCTTTCACGAATTTCAGAGCGTCGCCTACCATATCCTTGCTCAAAGGAATCTGGTCATAAGTATTGACATCCATGAAATAATATAAGTCGCCGTCGTTATACAGGTACTGCATATCTGCCCTGTCAATATGTGCGTTTTCAAATTTTTCAGTAGGACGGAAGGTTTTCTCCACCACGCCGCCGTTCTTGATATTTTTTAATTTTGTCCTGACAAAAGCCGCGCCCTTGCCGGGTTTTACATGCTGGAATTCAATCACCTGAAATACGTTTCCGTCGATTTCCACCGTAATGCCGTTTCTAAAATCACCAGCAGATACCATCTTAGATATTCCTCCTTCAGTTCAACTTGTCCATCTGTTTAATTTTATACTATATCTGTTACTTTTTCAAGGATTTTTTATAAAAATACAGGACGATCCGTTCCAGATACCGTTTCAGCACGATCTGGATTTCCTCCTTCGGATGAATGGGTTTCACCAGAATGCTGTAAATGCCGCTGCGCTTCGCGCCGTAAACATCCGTAAACAGCTGATCTCCGATGAACACCGTCGTCCTCCGGTCCGTCCCCATCTCCTCCATCGCTTTCAGATAATTTTTTCTGGAAGGCTTGTGGGCATCAAACAGATAACGGCTTTCCAGAGCCTTCGCGAAGGGCTCCACCCTGGGCTTCTGATTGTTGGAAATCAGACAGGTTTCAAATCCCATCCCGTGCAGCCTCCGGAACAGCTCTACCGCTCTTTGGGTTTCCGGTTTTCCATGAGGCACCAGCGTATTGTCGATATCAAATAACAGCCCCCGGATTCCTCTGTCATACAGCGCCTGATAATCGATGCCGTAAGAAGAATCCACATATTCGTCCGGATAAAATCGTTCAAGAAACATGTTCTATTTCCTTCCTTTATATAGCTTTTCCAGTTCCTCCAGGAAGGTGTTCACATCCTTAAACTCCCTGTATACGGAAGAAAAACGGACATAGGCCACTTCATCCAGCTCCTTCAGCTTGTCCATGACAAGATTCCCGATCCGCGATGTGGTGATCTCCTTCTCTTCTGAATTGAAAACCGTATTTTCCACCTCGTCTACCAGATGACTGATGTCCTCGGCAGATACCGGACGCTTGTGGCAGGCCAGAAGAACGCCCGCTTCGATTTTGGAACGGTCGTAGGGCTCTCTCCGGCTGTCTTTTTTCACCACCATAAGCGGGATCGTCTCGATCTTCTCATAGGTGGTGAACCTCCTCTTGCAGGCCTCGCACTGCCGTCTGCGCCGGATGGCGTTGTTATCCTCAGCAGGACGGGAATCGATGACTTTAATGTTCTCGTTGTTGCAAAACGGACACTTCATGAGATATCCTCCTTCCGCACATGATCATCCGGCATTTTATCCTTTGTACGCCGGCCCTATCTGCACTTTACCAGGCATTCCTCTGTCACGGCCTTCACCAGGACAAAATCCTCTCCGATCTGCTCCACGCACCGGAACGGAATCACATATTCCGTATCCCGGCCCA
Organism: Candidatus Paralachnospira caecorum; assembly: GCA_904379015.1. Lineage (GTDB taxonomy): Bacteria > Bacillota > Clostridia > Lachnospirales > Lachnospiraceae > Lientehia > Lientehia caecorum. Next base: position 31,639 of record CAJFHG010000010.1, read on the forward strand.
GAAAGCCGCAGATATGGGCCGGTCCCGGTATGATAAAGGCGTGGATGCACCCTGTCTTACAGTCAAACTCCACATCTGTGATAAATCCCAGCCGCTTGCCGTCACAGATATTGATGACCTCTTTCATTCTCAGTTCACAGATCCGCACAGCCGTTCCTCCGGCATACAATTTCCTTATTACCATTCTATGCCGGAATGGCCGTCCCTGCCATTCCAATTCTGCCGGATCCTGTTTGGCCGCAGGACTGCCCGCTCCTCCGGCGGCGCTTAATTTCTGCTGAACTCCTCCAGCTTGAGCCCCGGATTCCGTTCCAGGACCATTCCCATACTCCAGCTGTTCACGAACAGCAGGAGCGGATTGCCCTTCAGGTCTTTGACCCGCTTCATGTCTGAGGTTCCCTGGATCTTCTCCACATTCACCTCGTCCTTATTGGCGATCCAGCGGATATGCTCATAGGGGAGGGGCTCCAGCTTCACCTCCACATTGTACTCATTGTTCAGTCTGAACAGAAGCACATCAAACTGCAGCACGCCCACCACGCCCACGATGATCTCTTCCATTCCAGTGTTATACTCCTGGAAGATCTGGATGGCGCCCTCCTGGGCAATCTGGTTGACTCCCTTCAGGAACTGCTTGCGCTTCATGGTGTCCACCTGCTTCAGCCTCGCGAAATGCTCCGGCGCAAAGGTGGGGATTCCCTCATACACAAACTTCTGCCCGGAAGCGGTCAGCGTATCCCCGATCGAAAAAATGCCCGGATCAAACACGCCGATGATATCTCCCGCGTAAGCTTCCTCCACGATCTTCCTCTCCTGGGCCATCAGCTGCTGAGGCTGGGACAGCTTCACCTTCCTGCCGCCCTGAATATGGTCCACCTCCATGCCAGCCGTAAATTTGCCGGAACAGATTCTCATAAAGGCGATCCGGTCTCTGTGGGCTTTGTTCATATTGGCCTGGATCTTAAATACGAAGGCCGAAAAATCTGCCTCCACCGGATCGATCATGCCCTGATCCGACTTTCTGGGGAGGGGCGGCGTCGTCATCTTCAGGAAATGCTTCAAAAAGGTTTCCACGCCGAAATTGGTCAGCGCGGACCCGAAAAACACGGGAGACAGCTTTCCCTGGCTCACCAGCTCCATGTCCAGCTCCTGTCCCGCGCCGTCCAGAAGCTCAATGTCCTCCAGAAGCTGGCTCTGATAGCCCTCTCCCACAAGCCAGCTGACCTGGGGATCCGTAAGGGCCACTTCCTTTGTCTCGACCTCCTTCTGGCCGTTCATGGCAGCCTTAAAGGTGGTAATGCACTTTTTATCCCGCTCATAAACGCCCTTGAATTCCCGCCCGGAGCCGATGGGCCAGTTTACCGGGCAGGTGGCGATTCCCAGGACCGACTCGATCTCATCCATCAGCTCAAAGGGATCGTTTGCTTCCCGGTCCATCTTGTTAATAAACGTAAAGATCGGGATATGGCGGAGCAGACAGACTTTGAACAGCTTGATGGTCTGCGCCTCCACGCCCTTGCTGGCGTCGATCACCATGACCGCCGAATCAGCCGCCATCAGGGTACGATAGGTATCCTCTGAGAAATCCTGATGCCCGGGCGTATCCAGAATATTGATGCAGTATCCGTCGTAGTTGAACTGGAGCACCGACGAGGTAACGGAAATTCCTCTCTGCTTTTCGATTTCCATCCAGTCCGAAACGGCATGCTTCGCTGTCTTTTTTCCCTTGACGGAGCCTGCCAGATTGATGGCGCCTCCATAGAGGAGGAGTTTCTCCGTCAGAGTGGTCTTCCCCGCGTCCGGATGGGAAATGATCGCGAAGGTCCTTCTTTTTTCAATTTCCTTTTTCAACAGTTCTTTATTTTTGTCAGCCACGTATTGATCCTCCTGATCTGTAGTTCTTTCCTAAAACAGCGGGGTGAACAGACTCATCACCGAAACCAGCATTTTTTCATAGAAGGGCCGGTTCCTGCAGAATTCCATGGTGATCTCCATGGTTTCTTCCCGCATGGTCGCTGTAAAATCTTCTTTCAGCTGGCGGACCGCCTCCGTCCTGTAAAGGAGCGTGCCGCATTCAAAGTGGAGATAGAGACTTCTGAAATCCAGATTGATGCTGCCGATCGCCGCCAGAGTATCGTCGGACACAAAGGCTTTTGTATGCAGAAATCCCGGCAGATACTCGAAAATCCTCACTCCTGAATCGATGAGCTGGGCATAATAGGAACGGGTCAGCATAAAAATCAGTTTTTTGTCCGGAATATGCGGTGTCATGATCCGGACATCCACCCCGTTTTTGGCGGCCAGTGTCAGCGACACCATCAGTTCATGATCGATGATCAGGTAGGGAGTGTAAATATACAGATATTTTTTTGCGTTGTGTATGATATTGAGATAAACATTTTCGCTGGTACACTCATGATCCAGCGGAGAATCGCCGTAGGGCTGCACATATCCGTTTTCCGCCCGCTCGCCCATATCCTCTTTCACCCGATAGGCTTCATAATTAAAATCTGTATGCCGGATGCTGTTCCACATTCCCAGGAACATGGATGTAAAATTCCACACAGCCGCGCCCTTCACCATCACGCCGCCGTCCTTCCAGTGGCCGAACCGCTCCACCCGGTTGATATATTCATCGGACAGATTGATGCCGCCGCAGAACGCAGCCTTCCCGTCGATCACCGCGATCTTCCTGTGGTCCCTGTTGTTAAAAATCGCCGACATCACCGGCCGGAAGGAATTGAAGGTCCTGCACTGGATTCCTTTTTTTCCAAGAATCTCAGGATAATTTCTGGGAAGGAGCCAGATCGAGCCCACATCATCATAGAGAAGCCGGACTTCAACTCCTGCCTTTGCCTTTTCCTCCAGCACAGAGAGAATGGTGTTCCACATATAGCCCCGCTCAATGATAAAATATTCGAGAAAAATGAATGTTTCCGCCTTCTGAAGCTCCTCCAAGAGGGCCTCAAAATACTCCTCTCCCACTTTAAAATACCGGGTAGAGGCGTTTTGATAGGCCGGGAAATGCTGTCTACGCAGATAGCGCATCTGTCCCGCCGCAGCGGCATCCTCTTTCAGAACCGCCTCTTCGATCCCCTCCTCCTGCCGCATATAAGGATACAGCTCCTCGTCAATGCGCTGATGCCGCTTCCTGTGGGCTACGATCACATTCGCGCGCCCGAACAGAAGATACAGGATGGTTCCCACAATGGGAACGCTCAGGATCAGGATGCTCCACGCCAGCTTATACGCCGGATTGTTCCACTGCCGTACCACATGGATCACCAGCACCAGTCCGATGAGAGACATGCCGATGGTGATTTCCATATAATAATTTCCCAGGAGAAGTACAGCCGAGACAATCCACGCCACCTGCAGAATGATCACTATGGCTACCCAGACCATACGGCTGGTCAAAAATTTCAGAATCCGTCTCATGTCTTTCCTCTCCCCTGTATATTATCGGTCTGTCATACTCAGTATTTCATCCAGAATCCTTTCCGCCACCTGGTCTTTGCTCATTTTAGGCAGCTCCACCTGCCCGTTCCTGGTCAGAATCGTGACCACGTTGGTATCGGTACCGAAGCCGGCACCCTCCACCTTTACATTGTTGGCGACGATCATATCCAGATTCTTCTTCTCCAGCTTTTTCACGGAATTCTCGATCATATGCTCTGTTTCCATGGAAAAACCGCATAAAAACTGACCGGGGCGCTTGTGTTCCCCCAGGGCCTGCAGCGTATCCTCTGTCCGCTCCAGGGCGATCTCCAGGGCGCCGTCGGATTTCTTTACCTTCTGGTCGCTCACATGGGCGGGCCGGTAATCGGCCACGGCCGCGGCCTTGATGATGATATCCTGCTCCGGCGCCCGCTCTGTCACCTCCCGGTACAGCTCCGCCGCCGAGGTGATCTCCACAGTCTTCACAAACTCCGGCTTTCTGATCTGGACCGGTCCCGTCACCAGGGTCACGTCCGCCCCCCGGTACATAGCCGCCCGGGCCAGCGCATATCCCATTTTCCCGCTGGAATGATTGGAAATATACCGCACCGGATCGATGGCCTCCCTGGTGGGGCCGGCCGTCACCAGAACCTTCCGTCCCTTCATATCCTTTTCGTGGGCCAGTTCTTTCATAATATAGGAAAAAAGCGTGTCCTCGTCCGCCATTTTTCCATTTCCCGTGTCTCCATTGGCCAGCATGCCCACCACCGGCTCCACAAATTCGTACCCGAAGCGGCGGAGCTTTTTAATATTATCCTGTACAATGGGATTTTCATACATATTGGTGTTCATGGCCGGCGCGATGATCTTTTTGCAGGGGCAGGCCATAACCGTAGTCGTCAGCATGTCGTCCGCGATGCCTCCCGCGATCTTTCCGATGACATTGGCGCTGGCCGGCGCGATCATCACCAGATCGGCCTGCTTGGCGATCGCCACATGCTCCACGCTGAATTCAAAATTCCGGTCAAAGGTATCGATCAGGCATTTTGTCCCGGTCAGAGACTCAAATGTGATCGGTGTGATAAAATTCGCGGCGTTCCTGGTCATCAGCACATGGACCGCGGCGTGCTGTTTTTTCAGAAGCCTTGCCAGCCCCACTGTCTTGTAGGCCGCAATACTTCCGGAAACTCCCAGGAGAACTGTCTTTCCCTTCAGCATCTCTTTTTCTCCTCATTCTTGTTATTTTGACTGTTCTATGCTATAATCCTTACTGTTTACTTCAGACAAACGAAAGGAACTCTTCGCTTATGATACTCGCCATCGACATCGGAAACAGCAATATCGTGATCGGGTGCATCGACGCAAAACAGACTTATTTTGTGGAGCGGATCTCCACCAACACCAATCAGACTGCTCTGGAATACGCCGTCACCTTCAAAAATATCCTGGAACTTTATCACATCAATCCCAAGGGACTGGAGGGCGCCATCATTTCATCGGTTGTTCCGCCCATTTCCAACACCGTAAAGCTTTCTGTGGAAAAAATCATCGGCAAGCCCTGCCTTCTGGTCGGCCCCGGGATCAAAACCGGGCTGAATATCATCATGGACAATCCCGCCACCGTCGGAAGCGACCTGGTCGTGACCGCAGTCGCCGGAATCCGGGATTACCAGGCGCCTTTTCTGGTCATCGACATGGGGACCGCCACCACCATCACCTGCATCGACAAAAACCATAACTATATCGGCGGTGCCATTATCCCCGGCGTGCGGGTCTCTCTGGAATCCCTTTCCCAGAAAGCGGCCCAGCTTCATAATATCAGTCTGGAAACACCCCGCCGCGCCATTGGAAAAAATACCGTCGAGTGTATGCGCAGCGGCATCATATTCGGAAACGCCGCCATGCTGGACGGCATGATCGACCGCTTCGCCGAAGAACTGGGAGAGACTCCCACAGTGATCGCCACCGGCGGACTCTCTAAATTTATCATTCCCCATTGTCGTCATACAATTATTTATGATGACAGCCTTCTTTTAAAAGGGCTCTGGATTATTTACACAAAAAACCAATAATGCAGGAAGTCCATAGGATTTTACCATAAACAGGAACAAAATTCAAGAGCGGCATCTGCCTCCGGAACATGGAAGACAGACGCCGCTGTTTTTCATCCTCTGTTAAAGTTTAAATGCAGCAATACCTTGCCGAGGGCAAGGGTCAGCACTGCCGCAACAATCGCCTCCGGCACGCCGTTGGCCACAATGATGCCGACAATCACATCATAGACCGCGCTGACAGCGATCTCTCTGACCGTCGCGAACTGGCCGGAAAAGCAGAAATAGATCAGATTCATAACGAGCAACGTGTTCACCAGCGCTCCCACTGCTCCGGCGGCCGGCAGGGCCGCGTACTCTGCCTTCTTCGAGCCATTTCCCAGCCACATGATCCCCTTGAATACGAAATAGGGCACCACTCCTGTCAGGATCCTCGGAACAAAGCAGATCACAATGCTCCACAGATTCCCGCCTGAATAAAAGGGAGAAAAGGCAAAAGAAAGAAGACTGGGATTGAATGTGTTGTTGATCAGACTGGTCAGTCCGAAAATGAATCCAAGAAACGCGCCCTTTTTCGGTCCCAATACAACGGATCCGATAATGACGGGTACATGGATCAGAGTGGCCTTGATGACCACAAGATTGATGTAGCCCACCGGTGTGAAGGCCATCAGGATGATAATGGCCGCGATCACGGCAGTCAGCACCATGTTCCGGGTTTTTACCGAACGGTTCATATGTTTTCCTCCTGCTACTGTTCCGCTCCCGGAAGGCAGACACACTTCCGAAATGCCGGATACAATGCAATTTCAGTTACTCTCCGATTATAGCAGAAGGGGGAAAAAAGTCAATCCTCAATCGGCCTCCACATCATCCAGGAACTGTGTCCAGGCATCCTCGTTGTCCACGAAATATTTGGGGCAGATCTTCCCCGTCACATCATAATGCCGGATGATCCCGTCCCGGTCGATCAAAAAGGTATCCGCAAGCCAGGAGGTCAGCCTGACCAGGGAATCATAGGTCGCCTGCGTAAATTCTCCGCTTTCGTCCTCATGGCAGCATTCAATGGATATCGTGTCGTAATTTCTGTCATTGGACGCGTAGGCCACCTCGCTTAAAGGCACGCACTGGATGATCGTCCCGTCGATTCCTATGACAAAATGACTGCTGGCGTAGGTCTCGTCCGCTCCGCTGGCCAGATTTTCAAAATAGCTCCTGTTCTGCTCGGCAGTCGTCCCCGGATTGCCCGTATAATGGACCACGATCCCGTCCACATCATCCAGATAGATTCCCGGCCTGGAATATTCGTTTACCGGCAGAAGATCCCGTTCGATCCAGTCCGGCACTGTGATCAGATCCCACTGGATCACCCGCTCTCCCGCGCTGTTGAAATAGACAGGATCACTGACTGAGGCCGCCATCAGGGTTTCACCGTAAGCGGGTGTTCCGGCAGCCTCCAGGCTGTTCTGCGTTTCCTGATCTCCGTCCCCGCTGATCCCGTTTACAACGGTTCTGATCACAAGCACCAGCAGAACCGCAATGACCAGCCAGCCTGCCACAAACACAAACCTCTGGATCCGCCTTATCTTCCTCCTGCTCTTCTTACTCATACAGTTTCTCCATACCCTTTCTCTTCTCCCATGCATGTCCACATGAAGTATCTGACATGTCGTATCGATTTATTATAGCATGAATCCGCGCGCCATATCTTAATATTTTATGAATTCTGATCGCCTTTTACAGGAAAATCTGCAGGAAAATACCGGAAACAACGGCACAGAGAAGCAGGATCCCCGTAATTTTCAGATTTTCCTTCAGATGACGGTTGACCCGGTATAAGACTGCCAGCCCCACGCCCGCGCCGGACAGAAGACCGGCGATCACGGAACCGAAGCTCAGCACGCCTGTCAGGTACAGCTCTGTCAGCACCACCGACGCGGCGCAGTTGGGGATCAGGCCGATGACAGCCGCCAGGACCGGCTGAAAAACAGAATTCTTCAGCAGCAGCTCCGACAGCCGCTCAATCCCCACAGCCTCCAGCAGGATATTCAGGGCGCAGTTGAAGATCAGAAGGTAAACAAAAATCTGTACGGTGTGATGAAAGGCTGCCTTCAGGATCCCGCCCTCCTCCTCACAGCCGCAGTCTTCGCAGATTCCGCCCAGCTTTTTCCTTCTGAGAGGGCTTTTCCGGAACAGAAAATCTGTCAGATATCCGAATCCGGTCCCGATGATCACCTTGGTCAGGATCAGCCGGAGTACAATCCTCCCGTTTCCGGGATTTCCGAGAAGCAGAAGCACCGCTTCGTCGGATGTGGACCAGAATACGGCCAGCATGGTCCCCAGCGTGATCACGCCGCCCGAATAGAGATTGGCCGCCGCCACAGAAAAACCGCACTGGGGCACACATCCGAACACAGCTCCCAGAACCGGTCCGGCGCCGCCGATCCGGGACAGAAGGCCATCCCTGTGCTTTTCAGAATAATGCTCTACCGCTTCCAGCAGAAGAAACGCGATAAACAAGAACGGCAGCATTCTCAAAGAATCGACCACGCCGTCCTTCAGTGCATCTATGATAAAATCCAAATCTGATCTCCTACCTTTCCTGTTCCCATGGCGTTCCGCTCCTGCCGGCATCTTCCTTCTCTTCCGCGGCATATTTCAGCTCCGTCACGAAACGGCTGGGCACGCTTTCCTTCCCATGATGGGTCCCCACCGAATAAATGTGGAGCTTCTCCTTCGCCCGCGTCATCGCCACGTAGAAAAGCCTGCGTTCCTCCTCCAGATCGGCAGAAAGACCGGCTTTCTCATGGGGCACGACTTTTTCATTGACATCGGGCAGAAACACCACGGCATACTCCAGCCCCTTGGCGCCGTGCATGGTAGATACCACCACTCCTTTTTTCCTTTTCCGGTCTGTCTCCTTCTGTTTCTTCATTTCCTCCCGGTAACGGTCCATATGGGCGAACCAGGCCGCAAAGGTCTGGTATTCCCCCGCGTCTGCCTGCAGTTCATCCAGAATATCAGACAGCTCCTTCTCCTCCATATGCCGCTCTTTGCAGTATGTCCGGAGGTATTCGTCGTATCCGATCTTCCGTCTGATATAGCGGACAGCCTGGAACGGCGGACTTTTATACACGGCCCGCAGATCCTCCTGAAGCTCCCGGATCCGCTCCGCCATCCAGGGCTTCTCTTCATATATGGCTTCAATCTGATCCAGATCCGTATCTCCGCCGGAAAAGACGCTGCGGGAAATATACCGGCAGGGCTTGTTGATGATCCGCATCAGCACCTGTCTGGATTCGTCCCCCATGGCGGCCCGGATATAAGCCCGGATGTCTCCGCAGATCCAGTGGTCATACAGACTGGGCACCGCGTCCTTTGTCTGAAAGGGAATGCTGTATTCCATAAAGGTTCCCAGGATCTTTCTGGCGCCGGTATTGGTCCTCACCAGAACAGCCATCTCCTCGTAGGCGTATCCTTCTCTGTGATAAGCTGTCACATGGGCCAGAATACGGTCATTTTCCTCCTTTGCCTCCGGAAATTTTCCAAGGATCACCGGCCCCGCTTCTTTTCCCGTACCGGAAATATCCTTTTTGAAACGGACCTGGTTGTGGGAGATGAGATTGCCTGCCGCCCGGATGATCTTCTCCGAGCATCTGTAATTGACCGCCAGAAGATACCGGGCCGCGCCGGGAAATTCCCGTTCAAATCCCAGCATCAGCTCCGGCCTGGCGCCCCGGAACCGGTAGATCGCCTGATCATCGTCCCCCACGGCAAACAGGTTGTTTTCCGGCAGGGCCAGCATTTTCAGGATCTCATACTGGATCCGGTTGATATCCTGGAACTCGTCGCAGAGGATATACTGAAACCGCTGCTGCCACCTGGAGAGAATATCCTTTCTGGCGGTAAACAGCTCATGGCAGAGCAGCAGCATATCGTCAAAATCAATGACCTGCTCCTTTCTGAGCCGCATCTCATATGCCTCGTAAAGCCGCCGGAACAGCTCCTCCGGGCAGCTTTTCGCATAATAATGGCCGATATCCAGCATATCATTCTTTACCGTGCTGATCTCGCTCAGAACGGATTCCAGAAATTCCATGCCCTCCTCCGCCATAGAGGGCTCCAGCCGGGAAAGCTCCTCGGAAAGCAGCCTCAGCCGTCCCTCCTCGCCGATGATCTGAGACGCGTCATAACGGTAGGCGTATTTCAGGATACCGAAATACACGGAATGAAACGTACCGAAGGAAACAGGCAGATGCCTGCCTCCCATCAGTGCCTCAAACCGTGTCTTCATCTCCATGGCGGCAGCTCTCGTAAAGGTGATGACCAGGATCCGTTCCGGAGCGGCGCCGTATTCCTCTATCAGTTTTTTGATTCTGTGGGTAATGACCAGAGTTTTTCCAGAACCGGGCCCCGCCAGTACAAGAGCGGGGCCGTCTTTATGGCTGACTGCCATAGTCTGATATTGATTCAGTTCAAACACTTAATTTCTCAATGCCTTTCTTCACGCGGGCGATGGTCTCATCCTTTCCGATGATCTCCATGATCTCCGTAGCGCCGGCGGGCGTCATCTGTTTGCCTGACACCGCCGTGCGGACCGGCCACAGCACATAGCCGTTCTTGCATCCTTTTTCCTTCGCGAAATTCTGAAGGAGCGCGTAGAGCGCGTCATTGCTGTAATCCTCCTGGGCCTCCAGAACCGGAAGAAGCTCCTTCAGGACCTCCAGAGAGCTCTCCTCGGTGGTCTTCATCTTTTTATGGGCATACATGGCCGTATCATAGTCCGGCAGCGCCTCAAAGAAATCAATCAGACCGGCGATATCCGGAAATACCTCGATGCGGGTCTTGACCATGGCCGCGATCTTCTTCAGGTCCAGCGGCTTCCTGATCACTTCCCTGATATAAGGCTCCGCCATCTCATAGAACCGGTCAGAATCCATAGCCTTCAGATACTCGCCATTCATCCAGCGCAGCTTCTGAATATCAAACACAGCGGGAGACTTGCTCATATGGTGATAATCAAAGGCCTGAACCAGCTCCTCCAGAGAAAAAATCTCCCGGTTGTCCTCCGGACACCAGCCGAGGAGCGCCACATAATTCACCACTGCCTCTGTGACAAAACCCTGGTCGATCAGATCCTCAAAGGAAGAATGGCCGCTGCGCTTGCTCAGTTTTTTATGATTTTCGTCTGTGATCAGCGGACAGTGGACATAAACCGGTTCTTCCCATCCGAAAGCCTGATACAGTCTTGTGTATTTGGGAGAGGAGGAAAGGTATTCGTTTCCCCTCACCACATGCGTGATCCCCATCAGATGATCGTCCACCACGTTGGCGAAATTATAAGTGGGATATCCGTCGGATTTGATCAGGATCATATCGTCCAGCTCCGCGTTGTCCACGGTGATATCCCCGTAAATCTCATCTGAAAATGTAGTGGTCCCGGTCGTCGGATTATTCTGCCGGATCACATACGGAACGCCGGAAGCCAGTTTTTCCTCCACTTCTTCTTTGGAAAGGCTGAGACAGTGCTTATCGTAAACCACGATCTCCTTTCCGGCCACCTCCTGCTTCAGAGAATCCAGCCGCTCCTTATCGCAGAAGCAGTAATAGGCTTCCCCTTTGTCGATCAGCTCCTTCGCGTACTTCAGGTAAATGCCCTGTGCCTGCCGTTCGCTCTGGACATAAGGGCCGCATCCGCCGTCCTTATCCGGCCCTTCATCATGGACCAGTCCCGTTTTTTCCAGCGTCCTGTATATGATCTCCAGCGCGCCGTCCACAAAACGCTCCTGGTCCGTATCCTCGATGCGCAGAAGGAAATCCCCGCCCTCATGCTTCGCGATCAGATACGCGTACAGCGCCGTTCTCAGATTTCCCACATGCATCCTGCCCGTGGGACTGGGCGCAAATCTTGTCCTTACCTTTTTCATCTCAAGTCTGTCCTTCCTCTGTCAATTTTTTTCTGCATTGATTGCATCCGCACTGTCCTGCTCCGCCGCCGTGTCCCTCTCAATTTCATCGACAATCTTGGGCAGCACGTCCGATGCCTTCTCATAAATCACCATATTGGCTTCCCGGTCAGTGGGATGCGTCTCATTGGTGATCAGCACCAGCCGCTCTCCCTCGTAATAATTCCGGAACCGCTTGGTCAGATAAGCGTCCAGATGCGTGCCGATCACCAGCAGCATATCCGCTTTCTCTGTCTCATCGGCCACCTTGCTGATCAGACCATTGTCCAGCCGCTCGCCCGCCAGCAGGATGCCCGGGCGGATGGCCCCCTGACACTCATCGCAGTGCGGAATCCCGTGAGACTCCAGAATATACTGGGGTGAGAATTCCTTTCCGCACTGGATACAGTGATTGTTATAAATATTACCGTGAAGCTCGATCACATTCTTCACGCCGGCGCGCTGATGAAAACTGGATATGGTACGCGTCGCCACGATCAGAGAACCGCCCGCCTTCTCCTTCAGCTTTTCAAGCTTTGCCAGCGCGTAATGAGCGGCATTGGGCTCTCCGCCCAGCTTCAGCACCTCATTTTTATAGAAGCTGTAGAACGCGCCCGGTCTGCTGCTATAATATGCTGTGCTTAAAAATTCTTCCGGCGAAACTCCGTATTTTGTCTCGATCTGATAAGCATAAGGCTCGTCACGAAAATAAGGAATCCCCGATTCACGGACCAGTCCCATACCGCTGAACACCATGATCTTCTGACTTTCCTCAATCATCTGCTTTAAGATTTTAAATGCCATATTCCCTTACCACCTCTTCATTTCCCCGTAATAATTACCTTTCCCACCGTTTCCCCTTTTCATTAAAATCATTATATACGATTTTTTTTTATTAATAAAGTCCTTTTTCCATTATACGGAAAATAGGTAAGATTCTCATGACAATGCACAGAAGGAAACTGTTTTCCCCGTATATTCTGGCAGATTCCTGCAAAAACTATCCCCAGATAATGAACGGAAGACCGGAAAAGGAGAAAACAGATGAAACCAACCAGGACAAGCCGCGCTCTCTCCTCCCATATCGGAGACAACATCCAGCTGTTTCATGAGCTTTTAAATGTAGATAAAAATTTTGACATTGTCTACCGCACTATGAAGATTGGCGGCAGACAGGCCTGCTTTTACTTTGTGGATGGATTTGCCAAGGACGCGGTCCTGCAGCGGATCATCCAGTATATGTGCGATATATCCGAAGATGATTTTCCGAAAGAAGCCCACGAGTTTTCCAAAAAGTATCTGCCCTACGGAGAAATCGGGATCCTGAGGGACACAGACGCCATCGTCACGCAGCTTCTTATGGGAATCACCGGTCTGTTCATCGACGGGTACGACGCCTGTCTGACCATAGACTGCCGGACGTATCCGGCCAGAAGTGTATCGGAACCCGGCAAGGAAAAAGTACTCCGGGGCTCCAGAGACGGCTTTGTGGAGACCCTGATCTTCAACACGGCCATGATCCGGCGCCGGATCCGGGATCCGAAGCTGACCATTGAGATCACCCAGGCCGGCAAAAGCTCCCGCACAGACATCGCCATCTGCTATATGGACGGCCGGATCGACACCGATCTCCTGGACAGGATCAGGAAGCGGATCGAAAATATCCGGGTAGACGCCCTGACCATGAATCAGGAGAGCCTGGCCGAGTGCATTTATCCCTATAAATGGTACAACCCTTTTCCAAAATTCAAATATTCTGAGCGGCCTGATACTGCCGCCGCCCATCTGCTGGAGGGAAATATCGTGATCCTGGTGGATACCTCTCCCGCCGCCATGATCCTTCCCTCCTCTGTCTTCGACATCATTGAAGAGGCGGACGATTATTATTTTCCGCCCCTGACAGGAACCTATCTGCGGCTGTCCCGCATGATCATCAGCATTCTGGGCGTCATCCTGACACCGCTGTGGCTTTTGTTCATGCAGAATCCGGAATGGATCCCGGCCAGCTTCCAGTTTATCGAGATCAAGGACGCCGTCAACATTCCTCTCATCTGGCAGCTCCTGATCCTGGAATTCGCCATTGACGGCCTGCGCCTGGCCTCCCTCAATACCCCCAGCATGCTGACGACACCCCTCAGCGTCATCGCCGGCCTGGTGGTCGGGGAATTCGCCGCCAACTCCGGATGGTTCAACTCCGAAACCATGCTGTATATGGCCTTTGTCGCGCTCTCCAACTATACCCAGTCCAGCTTTGAACTGGGATACGCTCTGAAATTCATGCGTCTGATCCTGCTGATCCTCACATCTCTGTTCAATCTGTGGGGATTTATCGCCGGCTCTGTGATTTCCCTCCTGGCAATCATCACCAACAGGACCATTGCCGGAAAAAGCTATATCTATCCCCTGCTTCCCTTCAGTCTGAAGGAGATCAAGCGGAGATTCCTGCGCGCCCGCCTGACACCGGGAGAAAAGGATTCCTGACCGCGCAGGCACGGCGGTTCTTAACCGCTTCGGCCGGCGCTAAACGCGTGCAGCCGGCACGCAGCGCCCCTCCGGGCGCACCACAAAAGAGGAGCCCACCAAAGCGGTGCAGGCTCCTCTCGTTACATGTTCAGGATTCTTTTTTATTTCTGCCCGTAATAAGCATTGGCCCCGTGCTTTCTGAAATAATGCTTGTCCTGCACATACTGTACGGCAGGCTTCACATCCGGCCTCAGCATCTCAGTACGGGTTGCCATCTTTGCGACCTCTTCCAGAACAACCGCGTTGTGCACTGCTTCCGCGGCATTCTTTCCCCAGGTGAAGGGGCCGTGGCTGGTGCAGAGAACACCGGGTACCGCCAGCGGGTCTTTTCCCTCAAAGGCTTCGATGATCACCTTTCCTGTGTTTTTCTCGTAAGCAGTCTCAACCTCTTCTTTTGTCAGAACCCTCGCGCAGGGAATCTCACCGTAAAAATAATCTGCATGGGTCGTGCCGTAGCAGGGAATGGAACGGCCGGCCTGCGCCCAGGAAGTCGCCCAGGAGGAATGGGTATGGACAACACCGCCCACTCCGGGGAATGCCTTGTAAAGCTCCACATGGGTCGGGGTATCGGATGAAGGGCGGAGTCTGCCTTCCACCACATTGCCATCCAGGTCCACGACTACCATGTCCTCGGGCTTCATCGTCGCGTAATCAACGCCGCTGGGCTTGATCACGACCAGTCCGCTCTCTCTGTCGATCGCGCTGACATTACCCCATGTGTACACAATCAGCCCATGCTCCGGAAGCTCCATATTCGCACGGTACACTTCTTCTTTCAGCTGTTCTAACATAATACTTGATCTCCCCTTTTTCTTGTTTTTGCACAAAACCGTCAGATCTCATAGTCGCAGCAGGTGCGATCCGTCAGATAAGGCTTCACGCAGGCCCCCACAGCCTCCACATGACCAGGATTCACCTGATAGGCAGCCAGTGCCTCCGCTGACTCGAAGGTGCTGTCGAGCACCAGATCCACCGAACTGGTGGGAAGGGGCGGAGCGATCACCTTCACCTCGATCACACCTTCCGCCTTTTCCTTCACCGCCAGCAGACGCTTTTCAAAATCCGCGGCCACAGCCGCTTTCTGCTCCTCTGAAATTTCCGGTTTGAATTTCCAGCTTACCAAATGCTTTACCATGAAATGTCTCCTTTGTCTCTTTATTTTGACAGGAATTCATGAATGCCCTTCGCGCCCGCGCGTCCGGCCTCCATGGCAAGGATTACGGTAGCCGCGCCGGTCACGGCGTCGCCGCCGGCATATACGCCCTCTTTGCTGGTCTTTCCTGTCTCTGCCTCCGCCACGATGCATTTTCTCTTATTTGTCTCAAGACCCTCTGTCGTGGAGGAAATCAGCGGATTCGGAGAAGTTCCGAGGGACATGATCACGGCGTCGCACTCGATCTCAAATTCAGATCCCTCAATGGGTACAGGTCTCCTTCTTCCGGAAGCGTCGGGTTCTCCCAGCTCCATGCGGATGCAGCGGACTCCCTTCACCCAGCCGTTTTCATCCGTCAGGATCTCCACCGGATTGGTGAGCAGGTCAAAGATCACGCCCTCTTCCTTCGCGTGATGGACTTCTTCCGCTCTCGCGGGAAGCTCTGCCTCGCTTCTTCTGTATACGATATGGCTCTCCGCGCCGAGACGGAGCGCTGTTCTGGCAGCATCCATGGCTACGTTGCCGCCGCCCACGATGACAGCCTTTTTGCTGACAGGCATGGGAGTCGCATAATCTTCCAGTCTCGCCTTCATCAGGTTGCTTCTGGTCAGATATTCATTGGCGGAGAAAACCCCGTTGGCATTCTCGCCGGGAATATGCATAAACATGGGAAGTCCCGCGCCGGATCCGATGAATACGGCGTCAAAGTCCTCCTCGCCCAGCAGCTCATCAATGGTGATGGACTTGCCGATGATCACGTCTGTCTCGATCTTCACGCCGAGGGATTTGACATTCTCCACCTCAGGCTTTACAACCGCGTCTTTGGGAAGACGGAATTCAGGAATGCCGTATGTAAGCACGCCGCCTGCTTCATGAAGGGCCTCGAAAATGGTCACGTCATATCCCCATTTTGCCAGGTCGCCCGCGCAGGAAAGTCCTGCGGGACCGGAACCGATGACAGCGACCTTCTTTCCGTTCATCGTCTCTGCCTTTTTCGGTTTGATTCCGTTCTCTCTTGCCCAGTCAGCCACAAAACGCTCCAGTTTTCCGATGGAAACAGGATCTCCCTTCTTTCCGCGGACACATTTGCCTTCGCACTGGCTCTCCTGAGGGCATACACGCCCGCACACAGCCGGAAGCGAGGAAGAGGCGGTCAGGATCTCATAAGCCGCGGCAAAATCTTCCTCCACGATTTTTTTGATAAATCCGGGAATGTCGATCGATACGGGACATCCCTGGGAACACATGGGCTTTTTGCACTGCAGGCAGCGCTTTGCTTCCTCTACTGCCTCTTCCTTATTGTAGCCCAGACATACCTCTTCAAAATTTGTCGCTCTCACCTTGGGAGCCTGCTCCCTGACGGGTACTCTCTTTAATCCTTCCATTATTTGTCACCTCCACAGAATCCGCAGCCGCCATGATGGGTCTTGCCTTCCTTATATCTCAACAAAGCTCTGCCCTCTTCCGTCTTATACATAGCCTGGCGCTTCATCGCTTCGTCAAAATTGATCTTGTGGCCGTCAAACTCAGGGCCGTCCACACAGGCAAATTTCACTTCGTCCCCTACGGTCAGACGGCAGGCACCGCACATACCCGTGCCGTCCACCATGATCGGATTCATGCTGACGATGGTGGGGATTCCCAGCTTCTTGGTGGTCAGACAGCAGAATTTCATCATGATCATGGGGCCGATGGAAACACATACGTCATAGTGTTTTCCTTCCGCAGCCAGATCTTCGATCACCTTCGTGACCATGCCGTTTCTGCCGTAGCTTCCGTCATCGGTGGTGATATAAAGATTTCCCGCCACTTTCTTCATCATATCTTCCATGATGATCAGGCTCTTTGTCTTGGCGCCTACGATCACGTCCGCGTCGACGCCGTGCTCATGAAGCCATTTCACCTGGGGATAGACAGGGGCTGTACCGACGCCGCCGGCCACAAACAGGATCTTTTTCTTCTTTACTTCTTCCAGATCGCCGGTGATCAGCTCAGACGGACGTCCCAGAGGACCCACAAAGTCCAGAATGCTGTCCCCAGCCTTCATATCAGCCAGCTGATAAGTCGAGGCTCCGATCGGCTGGAAAACGATCGTAACGGTTCCCTTTTCTCTGTCATAGTCCGCGATGGTCAGAGGAATTCTTTCACCCTTCTCATCTAATCTGACAATAATGAACTGTCCGGGCAGGCAAGACTTTGCCACACGTTTTGCTTCCACATCCATAAGAATAATATTCTCTGCCAGATGCTCCGCTTTCAGAATCTTGAACATTTCCTTTCCTCCTTAACTTTCCTCCCGCATGCGCCGCGTTCTGCGCATGCTATCGTCCTTATTTTAACACTCTGCCTGGGGCATTTCAACTGTAAATTCGGGGAAATCTTCCAAAAAGAGCCTTCAGTGCTTTATTTCGTTGCGCTTTAAAGCAAAAAAGCGTTGACAGCCTTCATCTTCTGTCCTAAAATTACCCTTGAATCAAGGATAACCGCATCTGTTTAAGAAAGGACAAAAGAATCATGATCATCATTATGAAGCCGGGCGCCAGCCGGAGCAATATAGATCATGTCATCGGCATGATAGAGGAAAAGGGACTGAACGCGCATCTTTCAGAGGGCTCTCAGGTCACGATCATCGGAGTCGTCGGCGACAAGACAAAGCTGGCCCATTCCAATATCGAGATTGCCCCCGGCGTGGACCACATCGTCCCCGTCACAGAAAGCTACAAGCTGACCAACAAAAAATTCCATCCGAAGGATTCTGTCGTTCAGGTCGGACACGTTTTGATCGGACCGGGCACCTTTACCGTCATGGCGGGCCCCTGCGCCGTGGAAAGCAGAGAGCAGGTCCTGGAGACCGCCCAGGCCGTAAAAAAAGCCGGCGCTTCTATCCTGCGCGGCGGCGCCTATAAGCCCCGGACCTCCCCCTATTCTTTTCAGGGTCTTGAGGAAGAAGGTCTGAAATACATGAAAGAGGCGGGGGAAACGGCGGGTCTTCCCATCATCTGCGAAGTGACAAGCTGTCATGCCCTGGAAACTGCCGTCCGGTATGTGGACATGATCCAGATCGGCGCCAGAAACATGCAGAATTTTGAGCTTTTAAAGGAAGCCGGAAAGGCGGGAATTCCGGTCATGCTCAAGCGGGGCCTTTCCGCCACCATCGACGAGTGGCTCAACGCTGCCGAATATATCGTGGCAGAGGGGAATTCCAATGTGGTCCTCTGCGAACGGGGAATCCGCACCTTCGAGCCTTCCACCAGAAACACGCTGGATATCAGCGCCGTACCGGTCCTGAAATCCAAAACCCATCTTCCGGTCATTGTGGATCCAAGCCACGCCTCCGGTGTCCGCGCCTACGTGGAGCCTCTGGCCAAAGCCGCGGCTGCGGCCGGCGCCGACGGGATCATGGTGGAGGTACATCCCTGCCCCGAAAAAGCTCTGTCGGACGGCCCCCAGTCCCTTACATTCTCAGATTTTGACAAACTGTGCCGCGACCTGGCGCCTTATGCCGGCCTGGCAGGGAGAAGATTTCCGTAAGTTCAGGAAGGGCCGCCTGTTTCAAATGAAGCAGACGGCCCCTCTCAATGATCTCTTTTCTATTCTATTTTAACTGACGCCATCCATCCGGCTCCTGCCGGAATCCCTTACATCAGACCGGAAAGCATGGTGGAAAGCGCGCTGTTGAGGCTGCCTCCCACAATCTGCATATAAATCCATGAAATGATCATTCCGGCCAGCAGATTCACCAGGAAGGTGACAAACAGCTGCCAGATCTTTTTGTTTTTATCATCCGCGCTGAAAGCATTCATCGATGCCGGAATGAAGAAATAGCAAAGCAGCGCGCCTGCCTGATAGAAAAGCGCCGTCAGCACCAGTGTAAACTGGCTTATGATCGGGAAGATCAGGATAAAAAGCGCCGTCAGCGCCGTAAAAGGCATCTGCGCAATGGCCTTCGCCGCAGC
Source organism: Candidatus Paralachnospira caecorum (assembly GCA_904379015.1). GTDB lineage: Bacteria > Bacillota > Clostridia > Lachnospirales > Lachnospiraceae > Lientehia > Lientehia caecorum. Next base: position 50,705 of record CAJFHG010000010.1, read on the forward strand.
CACGCCGAGCCCCTGCGTATAAGTCATCTCTTTCTTTGCCATCGTTCTCGCAAACACCATGGCAAATGCCGCCCACACCGCCAGAATGGCCGCGCCGGCCAGAATCGCGATAAAGAAGAAAAGAGGCGTGCTCACGATCTTATAACCGCTGAAGCTTACCAGGGAATTGATCTTCACACCCAAAAACAGAAAGATAAAGGAAAACAGAAGAACCTGGATCGCGCATATTCCAAGGGATACAGACGCTTTCCCGGAAACAGCCAGATTGGACAGAGTTCCCGCCGGTTTTTTATAGGCATTTACGATGGTGCCCCACAGATCCTTAAAATATTCGCCCGCCGCACCGCTCTTTTTCGGCTGGCCGTAAGCTCCTCCCTGGGGCTGGCCATAAGGATTTCCCTGACCGTAGGCTCCTCCCTGGGGCTGACCGTAAGGATTTCCCTGACCGTAGGCTCCTCCCTGGGGCTGGCCGTAGAGATTCCCCTGGCCGTAGGCTCCTCCCTGGGGCTGGCCGTAGGCTCCTCCCCGGGGCTGATCCTGAGCCGTCTTTTCTCCAGCATCCTCAGCAGTCTCCTGTCCGGGCTCCGGCGCCGGGCTCTGCTCTTCCGTCACCGGCTGACTCTGTGCCGGCTCCTGCGCATTTTCTTTTTTCTGACTCTGACATGTACAGATTTCACCGTCCTGCAACGGCCGTCCGCACTGACTGCAAAACTTTGCCATATAGACTCCTCCTTCATGTTGTCCCTGCGCGAGCAGGAATTTTTATAGTTATCTTATTTTATAATAAGCTCACTGATTTTCTGACAGCCAACCGCCGTCATACAGCTGATCCATGATTGTTTCCAGCGCCGCCATGAGGGAAGATTCATCCTCTCCTCCGTTTTTTTCATAACAGGCCAGCGCCTGATCATAATAGGTTTTTACTGCCTGATAATTCCGGCTTTCCAGCGGAAGCAGCTCCTGTTCCTCACAGAGAATGACTGCCATCAGTCCATATACCCGGTAATTCTCAGACCCTTGCCGGATCAGTGCTTCCAGGGATGTTTCTGCCTCATTCAGGACCGCCGCCGAATCCTGCCCTTCTTCTCCGGACAGACGGATCAGGGCACTGGCCCGCAGGAGCCCCGCCCGCTTATCAAGCAGCTCTTCATCTGCGCCTTCGGCCGCCCTGTCCGCGTATTCCGCCGCCTGCTCATAATCTCCGTCAGCCATGAAAAGTTCCGCGCGCACGTAAAGCACGTCTGCGTCATTCATGTCTCCATAACTGTCCAGAACCGCTTCCGCTTCCGTGACACGTCCTTTTCTGGCCAGCGCCACTGCATAATCCCGGTAAATTTCCGGATCCGCGGAGTCTCCGGCGTCCTGCAGGGCCTGTTCATAATAGAGGATCGCCTGATCATATTCTTCTTTCCCCAGATACCCGTCGGCGATCATATATTCAATATCCGATTTAATATCCATGGCGCCTTTCCATCCGCCCTCCAGACTGGCCTCATCCAGGATCTCCATGCCAAAACGGATTACCTGGTCATACTCCTCTGCCTTTGCATACAAATAGAGCTGGTCGGCCCTGGCCGCGTAGCGTTCCGTCCGCTCCATCCGCGTTCTGTACCAATTCAAGGTCAGAAGGGCAGCCGCGGCCGCCGCCAGGACGATACAGAGGGAAATACACACCGTCCGGATGGTACGGATCCGCTTCCGCCTGCTGTCATGTTCTCCGATGCGGGTCAGATCACCCAGCAGCTGGAGTACCGACTGATAACGGTCCTTCGGCCGGAAGGCCATGGCCTTTGAAATGATCCTCACCAGACTGTCCGGGACCCGTCCTTTATAGGCTTCGATCGGAACAATTTTCCTGAAATCCCGGTCGGGCCGCATGCCCGTCACCATATGGTACATGGTGGCGCCGATGCTGTAAATATCTGACAGCTCGCCCTTCTTTTCCTCCGGAAGCCGCCCTCCCTCTCCCGGCACAGCACACTGCTCCGGAGAAGAATAGCCCGCGCTCACAGCCCGCACAGGGCTGGCCGCTTCCGCGCCGACAGAAATATTGAAATCGATCAGGCAGACATTGCCCTCCGGCGTGATCATAATATTGGAAGGCTTGATATCCCGGTGGAGGATGGGCGGCCGTCTGGAATGAAGATAAGCCACCGCTTCACAAAGCTGTCTGGACCAGACCGTCACCTGACGCATGGTCAGCCGCGTTCCCCGTTTCAGATAATATTCCAGAGAATGTCCCGGAATATAATCCATAACCGTAAAAACCTCTCCGGCCACCTCCAGAAAATCATAGATCCGCGGAAGATAAGTATGATGAAGATTCTTCAGGATATCAGCCTCTCCCCGGAGATTCAGCCGTCCCGCGGCGCTGTCCGCGACCTTTTTCACCGCAACCGGTTTTCTGAGCCTCAGGTGCATGGCCTGATACACGATGCCGCCTCCGCCCTGTCCGATCACGCCTAAAATTTCATATGTATCATTCAAAACACTGCCTGTCTTCAGCATGTTCCGCGCGCACCACCTGTTTAAAAGCCAAAGCCGCCGCTGTCACGGCTGTCGATTTTCCACTCAGGAATGAACAGGAACTTCATTCCCGTCCGCACCACCGTGACCTCGGTCTCTTCCGCTTCGCCGGGAGAAATCCCCATCACGGAAAACGACATGGATACGACCAGATCCTTGCGTGTCAGACCGTCTTCTCCCACATAGGAAGGGCTTTCCGACACCTTCCGGACCTCAAAATTTGCCACATTTAATCCGAGAGAGGCCAGACCTGCCGTTCCATTTGCCTCAGAGATGAACTCCTCTCTGGTATATTCCTGGTCTTCCCAGTAAATGCTGTCATATACCTTGCCCCAGTTTCCTTTTTTGGCCGCGCTGACCATCGCGTGGACAGGCGCCATGGGATCACTCTGGGTCACCGCGACATAGCCGATTCCTCCGGCAGCAACCGCCAGAAGGATCACGATCAGCGCGATGATGATTCCCTTCCTGCGCTTCTTTCTGGTCCGGGGCGGCGGTCCGCCGTGGGAAGGAGGAACCTGCTGTCCGTAATACTGCCCGCTGTAGCCTCCCTGGTATCCTGCTCCGTCCCGGCCATTCCAGGTCTGAGCGTTCTGGCCTTCCCATTCCTGAGGGTTCTGGCCTTCCCATTCCTGAGGGTTCTGGCCATTCCAGGCCTGAGGGTTCTTCCAGGTCTGAGGATTCTGGCCTGCCCCGATATTTTTAGAGGCCTCCTGGGCAGCTTCTCTTTCGCCGCTGTCCAGAAAAACGGTCTCATCTCCGCTTTCCGCTTCCATCGGCCGTCCGCAGCTCCTGCAGAATTTTGCCGTATCACTGTTTCTGGCGCCGCAATGGGTACAATACATAAACGCTCCTCCTCCCTTTTTCTTACCGTATCATAAACTGAAACGGCTCATCCGCAAGAACAAATCCGTCTCCGTGACAAAGCCTGTATTCGTCTCCCGGATCCAGGCGCATGCCATTCAGGTAAGTAGAATTCGTCGAATTATGGTCCACCAGGTAATATTCGCCTCCGTCCATCAGAATGCTGGCATGATGCCGGCTGACCGCCCGGTTGTCCGGAATGCAGAAATCCGCGTCAGGACTCTTTCCGATCAGCGTCTCATCCAGTACGATAGCCATCTCGTCTCCGGTCCGTATGCGGATGATATAAGCGACCTCCTTCACCGCGGAGAACGCATCCGGCAGCATGATATCCAGCTCCTTTTCCTGCTGACCGCTTCCGGGGATCGCTCCCTCCTCTTTCCTGACCGGCTCATATCCCTCAAAGCCTTCTGCCGCGGCCGCTTCCGCGGAATCCGCCACGATATCCTGAATCAGCAGGGCATCCACCATCGCTTTGCACTGATCCAGATTTTCACTTTTCACATTTTTCACATAATTCAGCAGGGTGATCATATTTTCCTGATTCTGCTCCGGAATTCCCTCCATGACCGTGACGATTTCCGCCATCAGAAGACGCATCTTTTCCACAGGACTCCTCGCGTCTTTCTGAAGCCCGCAGATCCAGCGGATCTCCCCGGTCCCGTCATGAGAATAAAGATCCGAAAGCGTCATCAGAAGCTCGTTCCGCGGAATCATATACTCATCCATTGCCACCCATACGTCCAGCAGTCCCTTCAGGATCTGCACCGCCGCCTTCCGGGGCATTTCCCTGGCGTAAAGCTGCTTGACCGGGGTATATCCTTCTGTATCGTAGCTCACCTCGCCGGCGGCTTCATCGATCTCCAGCTTCAGGATGCCTCTGATCTCATTGCACAAAAGCATCTGATAGGTAATCCCGTCAAAAACCGTGTCCACAGACTCCTGCCTGTCTATTCTCTCCATATACGATCTTACTCCTTCCGTCTCAGCGCAGGATTTCGTCAAATACCTCCAGCTCCGCCATCTGTGCCGCCATCTGTACCGGACCGGCAGGCGGGAGCATGTCGATCGTTCCCACTACCTCAATTTCCGTATTCTCATAACGCTTGCCATACTGCTTATGGAATCTGTTATATAAAATCGATGTTTTCTTCATCAGTCCCGCAAATTCAGACTCCTCCAGCTGGCCGAACAGCGTCCAGATCTTGTGAAATCCGAGATTGGACGTATAAGTTCCGTCGTCGACCGCCACAATGCGGTCTGCCGCGGCCAGCGCGGACAAAAGGCCTCTGTTGACAGAAAAGCTGCTGTCAATGACAATGCGGCGGAACCGTCTGTTTTCCGTAAGATATCTGAAAAAAACATCCATCTGCTCTTTTGTACTGTCCATCAGTCCAAGCGGCGCATCCACGTTGTCCAGGAAATATACGCCGCTCAGATCCCGGTTCAGCGCGGCTCCCAGCGCGCTTTCCAGATCCCGGCCGGCCTGAATCTCCCCCAGCAGATACTGCAGATCTTTCTGATTTCCGCCCTGGAATATGCTGCTGATGTCCCCCAGCGCGCTCATATTCACATAAAGCACATCCTGCTCTCTGGCCGCCAGCCTCTGCGCGTACGCGGCAGCCGCGGCCGAGGTTCCCACTGAAGCCGCTGTTCCGATAAAAGCCACGATCTTTACGGAAGTATCCTGCTGCTCCATCAGTTTTTCCAGATCCGCGTAAAGACTCCGCAAATTCTGATACCGGAAAATCTCGCCCGGCTCGCCTGTCGGTCTTTCTGTCAGATATCCCACATGGACATCTCCGACAAAGGGAGGATACACTCCCTTCAGTTCATCTGTCACCAATACGGCATTTACCTCCCGCTCAGCCAGGATCCGGTCCAGCTCCGCCCTGTCATAAACCGGAGTCAGCGCAAGCTCCTGCCCGAATCTGCCGCTCATATACCGGCAGAACCGTTCGGTATAGGCAGTATTTAAATCATATACCGCGATCCGCGTCTGTCCCATTTTGTCCATCATCCTTCCTGAATCTGCCAGCCGCAATCAATGACCCATCTTTTCTTCATAGTCTGAAATCAGCTGTCTGTTTGCTTTCTCATATTCGTTGAACATCGCATCTTCATCAAACTGCTCCGGCTCGTAGAGCGGCGTGTACCAGGATTTGCTCATAAAATACGCGTTCAGATCCGCGTCTTTGAATATCCGTCCGTGCCGGGCATAAATCTCATTTCTGGCCAGTCTCAGCTCCTCTTTTGTCAGTCCGGCCAGATCTGCCTCTGTCAGATAAGAAGAAGCGCTGTCCGGAAGAATATAATCGCCCTGAGCCGCTGTCTGCGGCGCTGTGGTCTCTGTTTCTGTCTGACCCGCCGTAGTCGGAAGCTCCTCCTCCGTCACAGAAGGTGCGATCGAAAAGCTTTCCCCGGTTTCATCTGTTTCACTTTCCTCCTGGGTCTCTTCCGTCCGGGAACTCTCTGTCTGCTCCCCGCCCGACGGCAATTCAGCCGCCGGATCGCCGGAACCGCTGCCTCCGCCGAATGTGCGGATTCCCAGAACAACCAGCGTACCAACCAAAAGGACCGCCACGACGCTGAGCACAACGATCAGAACCGTCATCCCTGTATGCTTCTTTTCCGGCTCCGGCAACATGCCGCCTCCCGGAACCGGCGCTCTGTTTTCATAGGGATCTCCGTTTATGTAAGGATCATATCCCGGTCTGTTGTCTCTGCCTCCATACTGCCGCGGATCAGAATATCCCCGCTGTTCCGCGCTCTCATACTTCGCTCCGTCCACATTCGCTTGATCCGACGGAGAAGACAGCGGTCTTACCGCAGCCCCGCAGACTTCACAGTACCGTGAATCATCCGGTATTTTCGCTCCACATTCTTCACAATACATAACTGTCCTCCTTCAATGCCAGGCCCAATCAAAATTCTTTCTTATTTTATCACAAATCTTCCGTCTCTGCATTACCTTTTTATACCGGATAAAAAAGAACCGCTGCCTGATAGACTGTTCATCTATTGTACAGCGGACTCCTTATCACATCATTCTGTTTTCAGACAGATCGGTCCGGCATCTCCTGAACATACGCGTAAAACTGTTCAAAATTCCCCGACAAAAACCCTTCCAGAGACCTGCCATGCCGATTCAGCATGCAGTCTGTGAGCAGATATCCGGCCATGCCGAGCTCTGTCACGCACATATCTTCATCCACATCGTTTCCGACCATCATGCACTGCTCCGGCTCTTTATGGAACCGCTCCAGGATTGATGTATAATACTGCAGGCTGGGCTTGCAGAAATATTCTTCCTCATACGTTGTCACCAGAGAGAAATCTTCCGGTTTCAGCCCGGCCCACTCCATCCTCCTCAGTGTGGCCACAGAAGGAAACAGGGGATTGGTCGCGAGGATCACCGTATACCCCTTCTGCTTCAGCTCCCGGACTGCCTTCGGCGCCAGAGGCTGGAAGCCTGTGGCCGCCTTCGCCTCTATAAACTGTTCCCGGTAAAACTGTACAAAAAACTCTTCTCTGCTTTTCATATCCTGTCCCATGGAGTCTGAAAAAACCTCCCAGAACCGGTCCCGGTTGCTCATGGCCCCGTCATTGCGCATCATGGCCTCCGTCCCCTTCCATACCGACGAAGTGAGAAGCCCGGGGTCATATCCTTCGGGGGCAAAGGTTTTTCCCAGAGCCCCCATATAATACTTTACAAATTTTTCCTGATCCATCGGAAGCAGACTTCCGTCCAGATCAAATAATACGGTATCTGTCTTCTGCATTGTTTTATCCTGCCGCAATTCCTTCATCCTCTGTCCCTGCCGGTCTTTACAGGTTTCCGCCGGCCTTCCAGTCCATATCCTTCAGAATGTCACAAAAATCAAAGGTCGCGAAATAATCCCGGGGCGTTTCCGCTCTCCGGATCATCTGAACGCTGCCGTCTTCTTTCAGAAGCAGCTCTGCCGAGCGGAGCTTTCCATTGTAATTATAGCCCATGGAGTACCCGTGAGCGCCCGTATCATGAATCACGAGGAAATCCCCGATATCGATCTTGGGCAGCATCCGGTCAATGGCGAACTTATCGCTGTTCTCACACAGAGAGCCTGTCACATCGTACTTGTGGTCGCAGACGCTGTTGTCCTTTCCCATGACGGTGATATGATGATAGGCTCCGTAAATCGCCGGACGCATCAGGTTCGCCGCGCAGGCGTCGCAGCCAATGTATTCTTTGTAAATATGCTTCTGATGGATGGCTTTTGTCACCAGGCAGCCGTAAGGTCCCATCATGAAGCGTCCCATCTCCGTATAAATGGCAATATCATCCATTCCGGCAGGCTTCAGCACCTCTTCATATACCCTGCGCACGCCGTCGCCGATAACCATGATATCATTGGGCTCCTGCTCCGGACGGTAGGGAATGCCGACACCGCCGGACAGATTGATGAATTTGATATGAACGCCGGTCTTTTCCTTCAGCTCCACAGCCAGCTCAAAAAGCACCTTCGCCAGCGCCGGATAATACTCATTGGTCACGGTATTGCTGGCCAGGAACGCATGAAGTCCAAAGGTTTTCACACCCTTCGCCTTCAGGATCTTAAAGCCTTCGATGATCTGCTCATGCGTAAAGCCGTACTTCGCGTCCCCGGGGTTGTCCATGATGCCGTTGCTCATCTTGAACACGCCGCCCGGATTGTAGCGGCAGCTGATCACCTCGGGAATGCCGGCACATTTTTCCAGATACTCAATGTGGGTAAAATCGTCCAGATTAATGGTCGCGTTAATCTTTCTCGCATACCGGAACTCCGCCGCGGGCGTCGCATTGGAAGAAAACATGATTTCTTCTCCGCTGAAACCCAGGGCGTCTGCCAGCATGAGCTCCGTCATGGAAGAGCAGTCGCAGCCGCAGCCATATTCCTTCAGTATATTGATCAAAAACGGATTCGGGGTGGCCTTTACTGCGAAATATTCACGAAACCCCTTATTCCAGGAGAACGCCTCCTTCACCCGTCTGGCGTTTTCACGGATGCCCTTCTCGTCATAAAGATGATAAGGAGTCGGATAAGTTTTATCAATTTCTTTCAGCTGTTCTAATGTTACAAAAGGTTCTTTTTTCATTCTTTTTTTGCTGCTCCTTTCGTTTCTCATAAGTCAAAATCAGCATACTATAGTCCCCTGGAAATGTCAACCGCGCCAGCCGGAGCTTCCTGAGAAAAATCATCCGTATCTCAGGTCCCGGATGCCAGTATTTCCTGCACCGTTCCGTCCGGAGAAATTCTCCCCAGCTCTGATGAGGCATCCGCGGCCCCGCCTCCGCCGATCCTGTAATAAACCCAGTCCTCCGTCACGTTGATCTCATAGGAAAGATTATTATAATATTCATTTCCGCCGTAGACAGATTCATCAAAGGTCTTCAGTGTCCGGATCAGCTGTCCGTCTGTGCCGCAGACCGCCAGCGCCCGTCCTGTGACCGGCAGAATATCATATTCCTCCCGCTCTCCGGCGCTGACATACAGATCTCCGCCGAAGGCCACCGTCTTGTTCCAGCACCGTTCCGGCAGCAGCCGGTCCCCCAGTGTTCCGACAGAGGCATCATAGACATGAAGTCTGGAATCCGGGAATTCTCCCTGGCTGTCTCCGCAGGATACATAAAGCTTCCCGTCCATCACCTGGATTCCCAGCACATACTGTGCATAATTTCCAAAATCAGAATTGAACTGGTTCCAGTCTGATGAGACCGGCAGCTCCTCAATGCCTGAACCGTCCAGCTTCGCGCGGCAGAAACGGGTAAAATCATACGGTGAGTAGAAGGCATTCATATAGCTGATGGTATAATACAGACTGCCTTCAGCCACACACAGCTGCGGAGAAGCGTTTCCAATGTTGCCGATCAGTTCTGTGACGCCGCTTCCGTCCAGATTCATCCGGTAAATGGAGTTGTTGTCCCGGTATGTGACCGCTCTCTCTTCCGAAGATCCGCTGAATGAAACCGTACAGCTGTAGCTTCCGGTCCTTCCGTTGCGTCCGATATAATAAATATATCCATCACAGACTGTAAACCCTCTGTAACCGGCAGATTCGGCATAATCTTCATAATACGAACTGCCGAATTCATAGGTGACAAAGCTGTCCGAAACCGTCTCCCCGATCTGCGTCAGACCGCTGCCGTCCAGCTCCATGCAGAAGGGAGTCCGCTCCGTGTAGGATCTATAATAATTTTCCTGCTCCTTTTCTTCCTCCGCCAGAAAATAGATCCGGTCCTCCCAGATATTCAGAGATGAACAGGCTCCGTCATACAGCATAATCTGCCCGTTTCCGTCCCGGTCCGCACGCCAGAGCGCGTTCCCGAAGCAGTAAAATACATAATCCTCAGTTTCCGCCGCGTAACCGCCATTGTTCAGATTGCCCGCGATATTTCCCAAAGAAGACTCTGCAGCCGTCTCCCGGATCGCTTCCGGTTCCGTTTCCGTTTCTTCTGATCCCTCCGCGCCGCTTTCCTGCTCTTCTCCCCAATAGGAATCGATAGTCTCCCGGGGAAGCTCCGGCCATACCGCTTCCACCATCGCGAGGACCTCTTCTTTTTCATTCCGGTCTTCTCTGGCTTCCCCGACCTTCAGCGCTTCCTCCACGAGAACTTCCTCCCGCGAAGCCGCGATTCCCTCGCACAGCACTTCCGCCGCCTTCCGCCATCCATTTTCCGTGTCGGCCGCCTGATACGTATCAGACAGTCCCATATAAGCCGGAGTCCTGGCCGGTTCTATCTCAATGGCAGCCCGGAAGGCCAGCTCCGCTTCTCCATAATTTCCTTCTGACAGATATGTTCTTCCCAGCTCGATCTGACGGTCATATCTGCGGCTGCCGCCCCTCCAGAGCAGCAGACACAGGATCGCAAGGATCAAGATCACGATCAGAAGGCTCAGGACCACAACGATTCTTTTTCTGAATTTCATACGCTTCACCTCAAAAACCGCTGCCGTTTTTGTTCCGGCAGCGGTCCGTCATCGTTTACTCTTCTACACTGTAGTTGGGCGCTTCTTTTGTAATATGGATATCATGAGGGTGGCTCTCTCTGAGGGAAGCGGCGGAAATCTTGATGAACTGCGCCTTCTCCATCAGCGTGGGGATATCCTTGGCTCCGCAGTAACCCATACCGGACCGGATGCCTCCCACCAGCTGGAATACCGTATCCTCGACAGTTCCCTTATACGCGACGCGGCCCTCAACGCCCTCGGGAACCAGCTTCTTCGCGTCTGTCTGGAAATAACGGTCTCTGCTTCCGTTTTCCATCGCCGCGATGGAGCCCATGCCGCGGTATACCTTGTACTTCCTTCCCTGATACAGCTCAAAGGTTCCCGGGCTTTCGTCGCATCCGGCAAAAATGCTTCCCATCATGCACACGCTTCCACCTGCCGCGATCGCCTTTGTCATATCGCCGGAATATTTAATGCCGCCGTCGGCAATGATCGGAATTCCGTATTCCTTTGCCGCCGCGTAGCAGTCCATGATCGCCGTGATCTGCGGCACGCCGATTCCGGCAACCACACGGGTCGTACAGATGGATCCGGGTCCGATGCCTACCTTGACCGCGTCCACGCCGGCCTCGATCAGAGCCTTCGTTCCTGCTCCTGTGGCCACATTTCCCGCGATCACCTGCAGATCAGGATAATTGGCTTTGATATCCCTCACCGCGTTGAGGATATTGGCAGAATGTCCATGAGCGGAATCCACCACCACACAGTCTACCTTCGCGCCGACCAGGGCCTCCACCCGCTCCAGCAGATTGGCCGTGATCCCCACTGCCGCGCCGCACAGCAGTCTGCCCTGGGCGTCTTTCGCGGACTGAGGATACTTGATCTGTTTTTCAATATCCTTAATGGTGATCAGTCCCTTCAGGTTGAAATCCTTGTCCACGATCGGCAGCTTTTCCTTCCGCGCTTTCGCAAGGATCTTCTTTGCTTCTTCCAGGGTAATGCCCTCCGGCGCCGTGATCAGTCCCTCGGAGGTCATGGATTCTTTTATCTTCTTGGTAAAATCAGTTTCAAATTTCAGATCCCGGTTTGTGATGATTCCCACCAGCTTTTTCCCTTCTGTGATGGGAACGCCGGAAATTCTGAATTTCGCCATCAGTTCATTGGCGTCGGCCAGTGTATGTTCAGGAGATAAATAAAAAGGGTCGGTGATGACACCATATTCAGAACGCTTTACTTTATCTACCTCTTCTGCCTGGGCTTCTACGGACATATTCTTATGAATAATCCCGATCCCGCCCTGCCTTGCCATGGCAATCGCCATCCTGTGTTCTGTCACTGTGTCCATCCCGGCACTCATCATCGGAATATTTAATTTGATCGTTTTTGTCAGATAAGTCGATAAATCCACCATATTCGGTGTCACCTCGGAGTATGCAGGAACCAGCAGCACATCGTCAAAGGTGATGCCTTCACCGATAATTTTACCCATGTTTTTTCTCCTTTCCTTTATGCGCCTGTAAATATCTTCTTATTTAATATAATATCCTATCAAAAATGTCCGTCGGTGTCAAACAAAATTGACCTTCATTTTTTGGACTTTCTTTATGAATTATTTACAATAAACCTGCCTGGAAAGAACTTTTTTGAATTAAAGCAGTAAAAATTTCATGCAGTGAAAAAGAATCCATAAATAGTAAAAGCGCAGGGCTTCTGCCCTGCGCCTCCGTATATTTGAATCAACCGTTCGCTCTTTTCTGGTTCCGGCAAGAATTACATCATGCCCATTCCGGGATTTGCCGCTGCCGCCGCGGGAGTCTCCTCCTTGATATTGGCAACTACGGATTCTGTGGTCAGCAGTGTAGCCGCAACGCTGGTCGCGTTCTGCAGCGCGCTTCTGGTTACCTTCGCGGGATCTACGATACCTGCGGGGATCATCTCCACATATTCTTCTTTGTACGCGTCAAATCCAAATCCGGGGGTGGATTCTTTTACCTTATTTACGATTACGGAACCTTCCAGTCCGGCATTGGCCGCAATGCGGAACAGAGGAGCTTCCAGAGCCTTCAGCACGATTCTCGCGCCGGTTCTCTCATCGCCTTCCAGTTCAGCGGCAACCTTCTCTACTTCTTTCGCCGCATGGATGTACGCGGAACCGCCGCCCGCGATGATGCCCTCTTCCACAGCCGCCTTCGTAGCAGCCAGAGCATCTTCCATACGAAGTTTTGCTTCCTTCATCTCTGTCTCGGTCGCTGCACCTACACGGATCACCGCTACGCCGCCGGCCAGCTTCGCCAGACGCTCCTGAAGCTTCTCTCTGTCGAACTCAGAGGTAGTCTCTTCGATCTGAGCCTTGATCTGGCCGATTCTTGCCTGGATATCCTCGCTGTTGCCCTCACCGTCGACGATGATGGTGCTTTCCTTCTGAACCTTGACAGATTTCGCGCGGCCAAGCTGATCCATGGTAGCTTCTTTCAGCTCCAGACCAACTTCTTCAGAGATCACAGTGCCGCCTGTCAGGATCGCGATATCCTTCAGCATTTCTTTTCTTCTGTCGCCGTATCCGGGAGCCTTAACGCCTACTACGCTGAAGGTGCCTCTCAGTTTGTTGACGATCAGAGTGGTCAGAGCCTCGCCCTCGATATCCTCAGCAATGATGAGAAGTTTCGCGCCGCTCTGTACGATCTGCTCCAGAAGAGGAAGGATCTCCTGAATATTGCTGATCTTCTTGTCTGTGATCAGAATGTAGGGATTGTCAAGCTCTGCGCACATTTTTTCCATGTCTGTGCACATATAAGCGGAAATATATCCTCTGTCAAACTGCATACCTTCTACCAGGTCGAGTTCTGTCTTCATGGTCTTGGATTCTTCGATGGTGATCACACCGTCCTTGGAAACCTTTTCCATGGCGTCCGCGACCATTTCTCCCACTTCATCATCGCTGGAAGAAATCGCAGCGACTCTCGCGATCTGCTCTTTTCCTTTGATCGGTTCACTCATGGCGGCAATTGCCTCAACAGCCTTGTCTGTCGCCTTCTTCATGCCCTTTCTCAGAACGATCGGATTCGCGCCTGCTGCCAGGTTCTTCATGCCTTCGTGAACCATGGCCTGTGCCAGAACGGTCGCTGTCGTCGTACCGTCGCCGGCTACGTCATTGGTCTTGGAAGCAACCTCTTTGATCAGCTGCGCGCCCATGTTTTCAAAGGAATCCTCCAGCTCGATCTCTTTTGCGATGGTAACGCCGTCGTTGGTGATCAGCGGAGTGCCGTAGGTTTTATCCAGAACCACATTTCTTCCTTTCGGACCAAGCGTTACCTTTACTGTATCTGCAACTTTGTTTACGCCGGCTTCCAAAGCAGCTCTTGCTTCAGCGCCGAATTTAATATCCTTCGCCATTTTTACCAATCTCCTTTATACTTGACTTATGCTGTGATGCAGCCTGTTATTTTACAATTGCCAGAATATCATTCTGTTTTACAACGATATATTCTTCGTCGTCAACCTTTACTTCTGTTCCCGCATATTTGGAATAGATTACGGAATCTCCGACGGAAACTTCCATCTTCACTTCGTCTGTTCCGGGGCCTACCGCAACGACCTCTGCCTGCTGCGGCTTCTCCTGAGCTGATCCGGGCAGTACAATGCCTGACTTTGTTGTCTCTTCTGCTTCAACCTGTTTTAATACGACTCTGTCGCCTAAAGGTACTAATCTCATTTTTATTCCTCCTATCCAATTATTAGCACTCACTTCTTTCGAGTGCTAACCAACTGGTATTATATTATATAATTTGGCTTTAAATTGCAACTTCCTGTTAAAGGCTGTTTTTTTGTTTTTCGTGCTGTTTTCTCTTGTTTTTTTGTTTTTTCTCTTTATTACTTGTTTTTTCTATATTTTTAAAACTTCCATGGAAATACCCCTTTTCATCTTATCCAAAAACAGATACAATAATACTTGGATTTTCAGCAGAAAGGAGCATATATCTATGCGTAAAGACATTGTAGAAAAAACGCTGGCTGTTTCTTTCCTGGCTGGCGCTTCTCTGATCCTTGCCGCAAAACTGATCCGCAGATCACAGGCAAAAAAACAGACGGATCCTGATGACAGCTTTGTGAGCTTCGATGACGGCAGAGGAACAGGCGTCCCCAGAAATTACGTTTCCCTCTCTCATATTTCAGAAACGGAAACTCACGCAGAATCATGACCATCCTTTTACGATCACTTAGACCGCAGATGAAGCCTCTGCCTCCGCGCAGGCCCTGTCCTCCTGCACGGTGGATCTGACCTGGCAGTAAGCGGCGCACAACAGCGCCGCGCCTTTCTGGATTTCCTCTTTCCCGAGGCTGGCATAGCCCAACAGGACTGTGCCGGCCTCTTTCTCTTCTTTTCTGGTTCTGATATCAAACTCTGAAAGGCCGTATACCCGCACACCCTTTTCCGCCGCCCGGGCGACCATCTCTTCCTCAGACAATTCCTCCCGGCTCTTCAGCAGAATGTGGATGCCCGCATATTCTCCGCTGACAGAAAACGCCCCCTCCAGCGGCTCCAGCGCCGCCAGGAGCGCGTCATGCTTCGCTTTGTAGATGCTGCGCATCTTGTTGAGGTGCCGTTCATAATAACCGCCGGTGATAAACTCTGTCAGGATCCTCTGATCCACGCGGGAAACGGTGGACGCGTAAAAGCTGCATGTTTTCTCATAGACATCCAGAAGCCGCTCCGGAAGCATCATATAGCTGACACGGATAGCCGGCGCCACAGCCCTGGAAAAGCTTCCCAGATAAATAACCTGTCCGCCCCGGTCCGCGCTCTGCAGGGACGGGATCGGTTTGCCCCGGTAACGGAATTCGCTGTCATAATCGTCCTCGATCAGATATCTGCCCTCTTTTTTCGCCGCCCAGGAAAGCAGCTCCATCCTTCTTCTGATGGGCATGACAATGCCGGTGGGGAACTGATGAGAAGGCATCACATAGGCAATATCGGCGCCGGACTCTGACAGCTTCTCTGTCTCCATCCCGGCTGCATCCATCTCCACCGGCACGATCCGGTGCCCCAGCCGTTCAAACACCCGATAAGCCTGTGTATAAGTCGGCGTCTCCATGGCAATGACGCTGCTGTCGCCCAGAATCTGGTTGAGGAGCATCAGAAGATATTCGTTTCCTGCTCCTACGATCAGCTGCTCGGGACGGCAGTTCACGCCCCTCGCTCCGTAAAGATAGGTGCAGATAGCCTGGCGCAGAGCATAATCTCCCTTATTCTCCCCTGCTGAAAAAAGGATCCTGTTGTCTTCATTTAAAATATTGTTGGACAGCTTTTTCCATATTCCATAGGGAAAGCTGTCCAAATCCACGCCACGGGGAGAAAAATCGCAGACCCAGGACCGGTTCTCCTTCTGCTTTTTCTTCATCTCCGTCTTTTGTTCTGCTTTAAAATGAAAGAGCACATCCAGCTGTGCCACATAATAGCCTCTGCGGGGTTCTGATTCCAGATAACCCTCCGACAAAAGCTGATCATAAGCAAGCTGGGTTGTGCTCCTGCTCACACCCAGATGCGCCGCCAGCATCCTGCTGGAGGGAAGCCTGATCCCGGCCGGCAGGTTCCGTTCCCGGATCTGAGTCTTGATATACTCATAAATCTGCTCGTACAGAGGCTTTCCCTCTTCATTCAGGGGAATCGTCAGCTCGTACATATCGTTCATACTCCTTCAGCCATGAGTCGGCCACAATCTCATGTCCCTTTTCCGTCAGGTGGATCCCGTCCGTGGTCAGCGCCGCCAGAGGCAGCCGCTCTCCTGCCTCCCGGAATATCTCCCAGAGGGGCACAAACCCGGTCCGGTACTGCTCTGCCAGCCTTTTCATCTCAAGCCTGAACTCTCCCAGCGGTTCTTCCCAGGCGGCATAAGCCTGAGGCTCCGGAAAAACAAAGGGTTCCATCAAAATCAGGGACGCCCCCAGCCGTTCCCGGACCTCTTTTATCATCTGTTCCAGAGAAAGGGCATATCCTTCCGCGCCGCGGCCTCCGGCGCCGCCGATATGCAGATACAGATCGTTGATCCCCACCAGGATCGTCACCACATCGGGAGAAAGAGAAATGCAGTCCTCTTCCCACCGTATTTTCATCTGAAAGGCCGTAAATCCGTTGTGTCCCCGGTTGAGGACCTCCGTCTCCGGCTCTGTCCGGGTCAGCGCTTCCGCGATCATCCTTACATAACCGAATCCCAGACTGTCGGGTCTGTCATCCCACAGTCTGTCGCAGTCCGTGATGCTGTCTCCTGTAAATACCAGTCTTTTTGCCATATTATTTTTTCTCGATCTTAAATGAACTCTTCAGTGAGACAATCCTGTTGAAAACAGGCTGTCCGTGGGCGGAATCTTTGCTGTCCACGCAGAAATAACCGTTCCGCACAAACTGGAAGCTGTCAGGCGCCTCCGCCTCTCCCAGGGCAGGCTCCAGATAACAGTTTTCCAGAACCGTCAGAGAATTGGGATTCAGATTCAGACTGCCGTCTTCCTCATTGTAAACGCCCTTTTCCTCATCCACCAGATTTTCATACAGACGCACCTGTGCCCTGACCGCATGGCGGGCGGAAACCCAGTGGATCGTTCCTTTCACTTTTCTCCCGGTAAAACCGCTGCCGCTTCTGGTTTCCGGATCATAGGTGCAGTGCACCTCCGTTACATTGCCCTCCGCGTCCTTGACCACATCGGTACAGGTCACAAAATATGCGTTCATGAGCCGCACCTCGTTTCCGGGGAAAAGCCGGAAGTATTTCTTCACAGGTACCTCCATGAAGTCTTCCTGCTCAATATACAGTTCTCGGCAGAACGGCACAGTACGGACGCCCAGCTCCGGATTTTCCTGATTGTTGGAAACCTCCATATCTTCCACCTGATCCTCAGGATAATTGTCAATGATCAGTTTCAGAGGATGCAGCACCGCCATCATTCTGGGGCGCTTCATTTTCAGGTCTTCCCGGATGCAGTATTCCAGCATGGGCATCTCACAGATGCTGTTGCTCTTGGAAATGCCGGCCATCTCCACAAACATTTTAATGGACTCAGGCGTATACCCCCGCCGTCTCAGCCCGCTGATGGACACCAGCCTCGGATCGTCCCAGCCGTCCACAATGCCGTCCTCCACCAGCTTTTTGATATAACGCTTTCCCGTCACCACATTCTTCAGATACAGCTTGGCAAACTCGATCTGTTTGGGCGGATGGTCAAATTCGCACTCCCGCACCACCCAGTCATAAAGCGGCCTGTGATCCTCAAATTCCAGCGTACAGATGGAATGGGTCACATGCTCCACCGCGTCCTCGATGGGATGGGCGAAATCATACATGGGATAGATGCACCAGGCATCGCCTGTATTGTGATGACTCATATGAGCCACCCGGTAAATGACCGGATCCCGCATATTGATATTGGGCGACGCCATATCGATCTTCGCCCTGAGGACCTTTTCCCCGTCCTGGTAGACCCCGTTTTTCATATTCTCAAAAAGCTCCAGGTTTTCCTCTACGCTCCGGTCTCTGTAGGGACTGTTCTTTCCCGGCTCCGTCAGCGTTCCCCGGTACTCCCGGATCTGCTCCGCGGTCAGATCGCAGACAAACGCCTTTCCCTTTTTGATCAGCTTCACAGCACACTCATACATGGTCTCAAAATAATCCGAAGCAAAGAACAGCCTGTCCTCCCAGTCCGCGCCCAGCCAGGCCACATCCTCCTTGATGGACTCCACAAACTCAGTCTTTTCCTTGGTGGGATTGGTATCGTCGAACCGAAGATTGAATTTTCCGTTGTATTTTTTCGCCAGTCCGTAATTCAGAAGAATGGACTTTGCATGTCCGATATGAAGATAACCATTCGGCTCCGGTGGAAATCTGGTCTGGACATGGTCGTACACGCCCTCCGCCAAATCCTTATCTATGATCTGTTCGATAAAGTTTTTTGTCTCGTTTTCCATAAAAGCCTCCTGTTTGCGCCAAATTTTGATTTTTTTCTATCATACCATTTATGTGCCTGTTTGTAAAACAAATCTTACGATTTAATTCTCTGTGTTTTTAAAGACAAACAGCTTGCTGAAGACATAATTTCCGATAATCACCACTACCTGGCTCACAAGCTTGGCGATCTTGTCATTGCCGCCGAGCACTGTCACCAGAAGATACATGACAGCCATGTCGATGACCAGCGTCGCCAGCCTCGCCGCCACAAAACGGAAAATCTCGCGGAACCTGTCCCGGCTGTGACTCCTGAACACGTATCTGCGGTTGGTCACATAGGCAAACGCCACCGCGCCGATCCAGGAGATCACGTTGGCCGCCTGCAGCTCAAAGGCATTTTCAGGGTCCAGGAAGGTAAACACACACGCGTAATAAATCACCAGGCTCACCACTGTGGTCAGCCCGCCGACGATCAGATAGTTGATGATCTCTTCATATTTTCTGTACAGCTCCAAACATTTTTTCCACATTACTGATTTTCCTGCTTTCTTTTCGCGCTTCCGCTTTTTTGATAGTATCCTTCTATTCTGCCGCAGCATTCCCGGATCTGACGGGTATTGCTCAGCCGCATCACATTCTGCGTCCGCCTGGTCACAAATCCCTTCAGCTTGTCCATATATTCTTCTTCCGTGATCTGCCCCTCAGCCACATAGGTCAGCCCTTTTTCCCAGCTTGCGGTCAGCTCGGGATTCAAAAGGGGCCGGATGGACATGTAGACCGTATCATGGATCACTTCGCCCAGCAGCGTCGGCGTAATGACCTGAGTCTTTTTATTCAGCGCCAGATACTGATTGTTCACCAGCTTTTTCAGGATTTCCGCCCTGGTGGCGCTGGTTCCGACGCCGCTCCCCTTGATCTGCGCCCGCAGCTCCTCATCCTCGATCAGCTGTCCCGCGTTTTCCATGGCCAGGATCATGGTGCCGGAGGTATAGCGCTTCGGCGGGGAGGTCTCTCCCTCTTTTATGAAAAGCTTTTCCACCGGAAATCTCTGTCCTTTTCTGACCTGCTCCATTTCCTTTAATAATTCCGGATCACGGATATCCGCTTCCGGGGCCGTTTCTTTCTCTCCTGCCCTGTCCGCGGCCCGGTCCGTTTCCTTTCCTGCCTCCTTTTCAGTCTTTCCGTTTTTTCTGATTCCCGCCACAGCCAGATATCCTTCTTCCAAAAGCATTTTAAAGGAAGCAAAAAAATGCTCCTGCCCGATCAGAAGCTCCAGGCTGAACTTCCGGTACACGGCCGGAGGATAGAAAATGCTCAGGAACCGGCGGACAATCGTCTCATATACCTTCACGGAAACCGGCGCCAGCTTCTTCAGCTCTCCGATCCCCTGGCCTGTGGGAATGATCGCGTAGTGATCCGTAATCTGTTTGTCATTCACATATTTTGTCCTGGAGATTTCCTTCCAGCATCCGGTCTCCAGAATATGAGAAACAAATCCGGCTACGCCGGGAATCATTTTGAGGCCTCTGATATTCTTATGGATTTCCTTCGCCACCGCCGACGACAGCACTCTGGCATCCGTCCTCGGATACGTGACCAGTTTTTTTTCATACAGCTCCTGTACGACCCGCAGAGTCTCGTCCGGGCTCAGCTTGAACCTTCCGGAACAGGTATTCTGAAGCTCTGCCAGGTTATAGAGAAGCGGCGGGTTCTTCTTTTCTTTTTTCTTTTCTATGGAAACAAGCTCCGCCGTCACCGGCTTTTCCGCCTCCAGCGCGTTGATCATTTCCTGTGCCTGATCCTTTTTTAAGAAACCGTTGTCCTTATAAAGAAACGGAGTTCCATAATACGCGCTTCCCTGCACTGCCCGCCATTCCGCGTCGAATTGCTTCTCCCCCAGAGACAGCGTGGCCAGAACTCTGTAAAAGGGTGTCTTGACAAAGGAACGGATCTCCCGTTCCCTTCTGACTGCCATTCCCAGCACACAGGTCATCACGCGTCCCACACTGATCACGGTCCTGTCCTTTTTTATGCAGGAAGAGATCACGCCGCCGTATTTCAGCGTCAGAAGTCTTGAAAAATTGATCCCCATCAGGTAATCTTCCTTCGCCCGCAGATAAGCGGAGGCCGCCAGATTGTCGTACTCGCTCAGATCCTTCGCGGTCCGGATGCCCCTGAGGATTTCCTCCTCCGTCTGGGAATCGATCCAGACCCGCTTCCGCTTCTTCCCTTTCACGCCGGCCATCTGCTCCACCAGACGGTAAATATATTCTCCTTCCCGCCCGGAGTCCGTGCAGACATAGATCGTCTCAATGTCCGGCCTGAGCAGAAGGCCTTTTACAATCTGAAACTGCTTTTTGACCGCGCCGATGACCTCATATTTGAATGTATCAGGAATAAACGGCAGAGTGTCAAGACTCCACCGCTTATATTTTTCATCATATGCTTCCGGATAGCTCATCGTTACGAGATGGCCTACGCACCAGGTTACCACCGCTTCGTCCGATTCCAGATAACCGTCGCTCCGCCTGGCGTTCATCTTAAGCGCCTTGGCAAACTCCTGGGCCACACTGGGTTTTTCTGCAATATAAAGCGCTTTTCCCATAAAACTGTCATCCTCCGATGTCCTCTATCATAACATAAGAGTTTTGATTGCACAAGAAAATAAAATCCAGAACATATGTTTGCTTTCTGCCCGGAACTGTGCTATACTGTAAAAAAGAATCCTCTGAAAGGAGATGCTTTCATGGCCCTGTTCTTTCATATCGATGTCAATTCCGCCTATCTAAGCTGGACCGCTGTGCGCCGGCTGGCAGAGGGCGATTCCGAAGACCTGCGCCTCATTCCCTCCGCTGTGGGCGGAAACCGGGAAAAGCGCCACGGCATTATCCTGGCCAAATCTCCGCTGGCCAAAGCCTGCGGCGTCCGCACGGGAGAACCGGTGGCCGCCGCTCTGAAAAAATGTCCCGGTCTGGTCCTGGTCCCGCCGGATTTTGAACTCTATGACCAGAATTCCAGAGCCTTCATGGACATTCTCCGGCGTTTTTCTCCCCAGGTGGAGCAGTTTTCCATTGACGAGGCCTTTATGGACATGACCGGGATGCAGCTGCTCTACCAGGACCCGGTCACAGCGGCCGTACAGATCCGGGATACCATTTACAGCGAGCTCGGCTTCACGGTCAATGTGGGCATTTCCGTCAACCGGCTGCTTGCCAAAATGGCCAGCGATTTTGAAAAGCCGGGCAAGATCCATACCCTGTTTCCGGAGGAGATCTGCGAAAAAATGTGGCCGCTTCCCATCGGAGAGCTCTATATGGCAGGCCATTCTGCCGAGGCAGTCCTGACCGGGCTCGGCATCCGCACCATCGGCGATCTGGCCCGCAGCAGCCCGGCCACCATCAGGGCGCACCTGAAAAAGCACGGCGAAACCCTCTGGAAATACGCCAACGGTCAGGATGACGGACAGCTTTTTTCTCAGAAGACAAAAGATAAAGAAATCGGCAATTCCACCACCATTCCCTATGACGTGGAATCTGCCGATACAGCCAAAAATATCCTGCTCTCCCTGTGCGAGACCGTCGCCACCAGACTGCGTCATGAATCCCTGCGCGCCGCCTGCGTCTCCGTGCGGATCACGGATTATAACTTTGTGAGCCGGACCCACCAGAAGCTCCTGCCCGTCACCACCAATGTGACCTCTGAACTCTTCTGCGCAGTCTCTGCCCTGTTTGATGAAATGTGGGACGGAACTCCCATCCGTCTCCTCGGCGTACAGACCAGCCGCCTCACAAAGGATGCCTACCGCCAGTACAATCTGTTCGACCGGGAAAAATTCGACAAACAGGAAAAGCTGGACTCCTGCATTGATGAAATCCGCCGCCGGTTCGGCGAGGACTCCATCAAGCGTGCCAGCTTTATCAACAACAAAACATATCATATGATCGGCGGGATCTCCAAAAATAAACGGAGATAACAGCCCAAAACGCTCAGGAGGTCAGATAATTTCTCATAATGCGCAGGGCATTTTTCTCCAGTCTGCTGACCTGCGCCTGGGAAATCTCAATTTCCTTCGCCACCTCCATCTGCGTCTTTCCTTCGTAAAATCTCAGCTCAATGATGTGCCGTTCTCTCTCGGGAAGACGGTTCATGGCTTCATTCAGGGAAATCTGCTCGATCCACCGCTCTTCCCTGTTCTTCTTGTCACTGATCTGATCCATCACATAAAGGGTATCGCCCCCGTCTGTGTAAATCGGCTCATAGAGACTGACAGGGCTCTGTATGGCATCCAGGGCATACACCACTTCTTCCCGGCTCATCCCCACCTCGTCGGCGATCTCCATGATGGTGGGCTCCTTGGAATTCTTCTTCATCAGAGATTCCCTGGCATAAATCGCCTTATAGGCCGTATCCCTCAGCGAACGGCTGACCCGTATCGAGCTGCCGGAATCTCTCAGATAGCGTCTCACTTCCCCCACGATCATGGGAACGGCATAGGTGGAAAATTTCACCATCATATCCGGATTAAAGTTATCGATCGCCTTCATCAGACCGATGCAGCCGATCTGAAACAGGTCGTCGATATTTTCGCTGCTGCCGGAAAACCGCTGGATCACGCTGAGGACCAGTCTCAGATTTCCTTTGATATACCGCTCTCTGGCTTCCTGATCGCCTTCCCTGATCCGTCTGAACAGCTCTTCCTTTTCCTCAGCCCCCAGAAGAGGCAGTTTGGAAGTATTGACTCCGCAGATCTCCACCTTGTATACAGCCATACCGTTACCTCCGCATCAACATTCTATATAAAATGATGCACGGATTTTGATGGATTTATACGGATACTTTCCCGTAAAAAAAAGGAAGAAATCTTAAATTTTATCTGGACATATTGACAACCCGGCTGTCCAGAGCCTCCATCTGTTCATCGCTGATCGTATAGAGATTGTTTTCCGCGTCATAGTCCAGCGTGATGTCAACCTGAACTGCGGAATCATAGGATACAGAAGAGACAAGAGACTCCACCGCGTCCAGAACCGCCTGCGCGTAAGCCTCCTCATATTCCGCATCGCTGGATTCATCAAACTCTCCGTCCTTCGCGCGGGTATTGAACGCGTCTACCGCAGCTGAAAACTGGTCCTGCACGGTACCGAAAAAGTCAATGGGTTCTATTTCCACTGTCACCGTATAAATGTCGCCGTCACGGATCACATCCACTGCCTGGTACTTCGTCTGACTGTAAATGGTCACGGCCATCTGGGACACCCGGTCCTTGATCGTCTGACTCACCACGTCGCTCTCGATTGAAAATGCCTCCTCGATTGAAGCCGCGAAATCCTGTATATTGGCATTATAGATACTCTGCGCCTCTTCTTCACTGGCTCCGGTCAGCTGCATATAGCTGTCATACTGCCCCAGATAATTGGCGTCCATAATGCCGATCACATAGTCCTGATAGGCTTCCCTTCCGCTGCTGATGCTTTCTCCTTCATCTGAGCCGCAGCCGGCCAGACCAAGCACCAGACACGCCGCGGCAAGAACAGCCGCCGTCTTTTTCCATATTGCGGGTGTTTTCATAATCAACTGCTTCCTCCTGAGTCACCTGGAATGTAAAATCGATCCAGAATTTCCATTTTTTATTTTGCACAAAATTTCTTAAGCATTATACCACAATTATTCAAAGCGTACAATTTCTTTTTTCAGCTGGTGAATGATCTTTTTCTCCAGCCTGGATATGTAGGACTGAGAAATCCCCAGCAGGTCCGCGACCTCCTTCTGAGTCATCTCGTTTCCGTCCTCCGAATTCAGGCCGAACCGAAGGCAGACGATTTTCTTTTCTCTTTCTCCCAGCTTCTCAATGGCCAGATTCAGAAGGGACTTTTCCACCTCATCCTCGATCCCCCGTGAGATCACGTCCTCTTCTGTCCCCAGAATATCCGACAGCAGAAGCTCATTTCCGTCCCAGTCCACATTGAGCGGCTCGTCAATGGACACCTCCAGCCGCGTTTTGCTGTTTCTTCTCAGATACATCAGGATCTCATTTTCAATACACCGGGAAGCATAAGTGGCCAGCTTGATATTTTTCTCACTGTTGAAGGTATTGATGGCTTTGATCAGCCCTATGGTCCCGATCGAAATCAGATCCTCCACTCCCACACCCGTATTGTCGAATTTTTTCGCGATATAAACGACCAGTCTCAGGTTGTGTTCAATCAGCGCGGCCTTCGCTTCTTTTTCCTCTTCCGTTCCCAGCCTGGCGATCATCATCGCCTCGGATTCCGGCGACAGAGGCGCCGGCAGCACGTCGCTGCCCCCTATGTAATGAATCTCATTTTTTTTCGAGAAGATCAGACTTCTCATGCTGGAAATGATTTTCAGCTGAAACCTGCTCGGAACTGATACCTTGATGACCATTGCTTCTCCTCCTCTTTCCTTTACACGCTGTAAGTCCGGCATAATCGCCGTGCAGGATCAACTGATAGCTTCCGTCAGGAGAAAGTCTGCTCTCCGTCTCCGCCACGACCGCTCCCTCGAGAACCGCGGCAGGCGTATGCTTTCCCTGTTCCAGGATGATCATTCTGTCCACCTTCCTTCCCTTCAGGAATCCGCTCCCGCCTATGGATCTGTAGGGGATCAGAAAAAATCCTGTTTCTTCCTCAGGTTCAGGAAACAGCGTTTCCAGAAGACATTTCTCCGCCACTGACACAGGCCGGCCGGTGGAAGGCTCACAGAGCCTGTTTCCCGTATCGACCAGTGCCGCCGTCTCCGCCTTCCTGTTCCCCCGGATCAGGATGACTCTGCATAAACCGGCATTCCTTCTGCATATACTCCCAAACAGATGAAACAGCTCTTTTCCCGCAAGAAAAGCGGATACTGCCAGAAGCAGCAGCACAGAAAGACTCCACCCGTAAAGCGTGCCTCCCGAGAGGAGCTCGCTCACCGCATATCCCATTCCCGTATGCAGATACAGCTGACTGATCAGTCCGCCCGTAAAAATAGAAATGACGGAAAGGACTGCTGTGAACCGGAACAGATTCCCGGTCCCCTTTATGGGAAAGGCGAGGCGCCCCATGACAGGGCCCACCAGACCATACGTCAGAAGCAGCTCTGCCCATCTCGGCAGAACAGGAAAAACTGCCAGAATACAGGTCCACAGCCCTCCCGCCGACGCCCCCGCCAGAAGCCGCAGCGCTTTTTTCCGGTATCCGGACCAGATCCCCGCCACATACAGAAGTCCTGCATTCATCCAGACATTTACTGCAAACAGCACGTCTATGTATAATTTCGTTTTCACAGGCTTTATTATAAAAGTTCGCGTCTGCAGAATCTGTCAAAAGAAGAGAGGAAACAACCATTTTTCATCGACAGTTTTTGCGTAAAAAGGAACCGATATGCGCACAAGGCACATACCGGTTCCTCTCAAGGGATTTATTATATAGAAGAAATAACAATTACTCCATATCAGCCAGCAGCTTCTCGATCTTCTTCTTGTTGGCGTCATCCAGATCACCCGCAGGTCTTCTGGGAAGTCCTACATCCAGACCCTGAGCGGTCAGTGTGTAGTTGCAGATCTCAAGCCAGTGAGGAACGCCGTTCTCTTTGTCATACAGGAAGTAGTTTACGAAAGGAATGACGTTGTTCATCGCTTTTCTTGCTGCCTCAATGCTTCCGGACCATACTGCATCCTGGATCGCACGGCACTGTTTCGGAAGGATCGCGGGAAGTCCGGACAGCCATCCGTCTGCTCCGCCCATGTATGCTTCCATACCGCAGTAGTCATGGCCATAGAATACTGTGATCTTGTCGCCCATGTAGTACTTCAGGTCATGGACTCTGTTGGGATCGCCGTGAGCAGCCTTGATACCCTGGATGGTGCCATCCTCGATCAGGGACTGAACCTCAGGTGTATTCAGCTCATAGCCGGCAAACCAGGGATTGTTGTAGATGTACATCTGAACGCTCAGTTCTTTTCTCAGGTTGCGGTAATGCTGAAGTACGGATTTCTTATGAGGCGTATAGTAGAAAGGAAGCAGCACCAGCAGTGCGTCATATCCAACGCTCTCAGCGTATTTGCTCAGGTCAAGGGTCGTATGAGTATCATACTTTCCTGTGCCGCCTACCAGCGGAACCTGTCCGTCAATGAAGCTTGCAACGTGTCCAAGCACTTCCTTCTGCTCTACTTCGCTCATGGCCATGTTCTCGCCTGTAGAACCTACGATGGACAGAGACTGAGCGCCATTGTCCAGCAGCCATGTCAGGTACTTCTCCATACCTTTCTTGTTGTAGCTCTCGTCTGCGTTCCAGATTGTTCTGGCTGCAGGGCAGATACCATAGGGTTTCTTCAGATCCTTGTTTACTTCCATCTTTTTTTCTCCTTTCATTTTTTGCAGTATTGATATGTAATACCGCACCCCTTTAATTTGTTCTTTGTTGAAATAAAAAAATTTTTAATTTTTTATTTAGCTATATCATATACGATAAAACATTGTTTGTCAACAAGTAAATAAAAAATTTTTTATTTACTTTTGTTTATTTTTTCCACGTAAGCAGCCATGCGTCTG
Source organism: Candidatus Paralachnospira caecorum (assembly GCA_904379015.1). GTDB lineage: Bacteria > Bacillota > Clostridia > Lachnospirales > Lachnospiraceae > Lientehia > Lientehia caecorum. The sequence goes on from CAJFHG010000010.1 coordinate 77,549, forward strand.
ATCCCCTCTGAAAGAGTTTCTTCATCGGAGGCATAAGTCATACGGACATACCCTTCCCCGCCTTCTCCAAAGCCTGATCCGGGCACAACTGCCATGTTCTGATCATCCAGAAGTCCAAAACAGAATTCCTCTGAGGTCATTCCCAGTTCTTTAATATTGATCCACAGATAAAATGCTCCCTTCGGATGGAAACACTTCAGCCCCGGAATCGCATCAATACCGGACACAACCAGATCTCTCCTTCTGCGGAATTTCTCTCTCATTTCCCGCACTTCATTGTCACAGTTTTTCAGCGCGAACGCTCCCGCATACTGGAATGGCGCGTTGACACAGGCCACCGTCACATCATGTGTCTTCGGCATCATGGAAATCAGCTCTTTCGGGCCAATCGCGTATCCCAGCCGCCATCCGGGCATCGCATAAGCTTTGGAGAAGGCGTTGATCACAATGGTCCTCTCCGACATACCAGGCAACGACGCGATGCTCACATAAGGCTCGTCCGTATAACGAATGGTATTGTAAACCTCATCGGAAATCACGACAAGATCGTATTTTTTCGCCACTTCTGCAATCTTCTCCAGCTCTTCCCTGGGAATTTCCGCACCGGTGGGATTGCAGGGGGAATTAAGCAGGATCATTCTGGTCCTGTCATTGACAGCAGCTTCAATATCCTCTGCCTTCAGAGAAAAATCGTTCTCTTCCGTCACCTTTACCAGATTTGCCTGGCAGTGACAGATCTTAATCTGATTGATATAGCTGGTAAAATAGGGATCCGCCAGGATAATATTATCTCCCGGATTCATCACGGTCTGCATGGCCACGAGAATAGCTTCTGTAGCCCCCACTGTCACAATGATATCAGTCTCCGGATCGATCTGTCTGCCCAGAGCCGGACTGAACTTTTCCGCAATGGCTTCCCGCAGCTCAATGATGCCCGGATTGGGCGTATATTTTGTGTAGCCTTTGCTCAGATACTCATTCGCCTTGTCAATGATGGGCTTCGGCGTCATGAAATCCGGCTCGCCCACCGTAAAGCTGAGTACATTTCCTTTTTTTCTCGCCAGATCATACATCACGCGGATCTTGGATTTTGTGATGCTTTTTGCCAATTCTGAAATCTGCATAACTGCCTCCTGAAAAAACTATATATGTATGTTAAAATCATGCAATATCTATATCCGTTTATACTCCCAGATAAGCCTCTTTTACCCTGGGGTCAGACAGAAGATCTTTTCCGGTCCCTTCCATAGTGATCTGTCCGTTTTCCAGAATATAAGCCCGGTTGGCAATCTTCAAAGATTTAAAAGCATTCTGCTCCACCAGAAGAACCGTCATTCCTTCCTTCCGGATCAGCTCGATCGTGCGGAAGATCTCATCTACCACCATCGGAGCCAGACCCATGGACGGCTCATCCAGAAGCATAAGCTTTCCCCCTGTCATCATAGCGCGGCCCACAGCCAGCATCTGCTGCTCCCCGCCGGACAATGTGCCCGCCAGCTGCCGGCGCCGCTCTTTCAGACGCGGAAAGATCTCATAAACACGTTCCAGCTCCGCTGCCACGCCCTTCGTATCAGATCTGCGTGTCAGCGCTCCCATATACAGATTATCCTCCACATTCAGCCCTGGAAATACCTGCCGTCCCTCCGGCACATGGGCAATCCCCTTCTTTACGATTTCATGAGGCGGCTTGCTGGTGATATTCTCTCCCAGAAATTCGATCGTACCGCTTTTTACTTTCTCCAGATGGGAGATTGCTCTCAGAGTCGTGGTCTTTCCTGCTCCATTGGAACCGATCAGCGTGACGATCTCCCCTTCATTGACCTCAAAGCTGATGCCCCTGACCGCCTCGATCATTCCATAAGCCACCTGTAAATCAGTTACCTTGAGTATCGGCATTATAGTCACCTCCCAAATATGCTTCAATTACCTTCGGATCAGACTGCACCTTCGCGGCTACGCCCTCCGCAATGGTCTCACCGAAATCCAGCACCTTGATCCGGTCCGCAATGGACATGACAAAATTCATATGATGCTCGATCAGAATAATGGAAATATGGAATGTATCCCGCACAAAACGGATCATCTCCTGCAGATCATCCATTTCGCTCTGCACCATTCCGGCACAGGGCTCATCCAGAAGAAGTACCTTGGGATCGGTGATCAGTGCCCTGGCAATCTCCAGTCTTCTCTGGTCGCCGTAGGGAAGATTCTTCGCCAGAGTATCCTTTTTATCCTCCAGATGAAAGATCTTCAGAGTTTCATAAGCCTTCTCCGCCATTCTCTGTTCTTCCTTCATAAACCTGGGCGTACGGAAAAATCCCGAGAAAAGGCCGTATTTTGTGTTCGCTGTCTGCGCGATCATCAGATTATCAATAACGGAAACATTTCCAAACAGACGGATATTCTGGAAGGTCCGGGAAATCCCCTGGAGCGCAAACTGATTGGGCTTTTTCCCTTTCATATTCACGCCTCCCAGCGTGATTGTTCCTTCTGTAGGCTGATATATACCGGTTATCATATTAAAAACAGTTGTTTTTCCAGCGCCGTTGGGACCGATGATCGCCACGATCTCCTCATCGCCAAGGCTCAGAGAGAAATCCTTCACCGCCACCAGGCCACCGAACCGCATGGTTATCTTATCAATTTCAAGGATTGCCATATCTGTCTCTGCCTTTCTTCTATATATTATGCGGACTGTCTCCGCCTCGTCTGTCAGTTACTGCTTCGCAGAATCTTCCTTCAGCCTGTAATTCCTGCACCGCATGAAGGGAATTTCTTTTCCTCCGAACAGGCCGTTGGGCAATCTCAGCATGATAATGATCAGGAGCAGTGCATAGATTGCCATTCTCCAGTCGGAGAGGAAACGCAGCACTTCCGGAAGGAAGGTCAGCACAAAGGCGCTGATCACAGATCCTGTCAGGCTGGCCGTACCTCCCGCGTACAAAAACACCAGATAGTCACAGGATTTGGTAAAGGAATACAGGTCCGGCTGGGTATAGCTGAGCGCGTGGGAATAAAGACCGCCTGCCACGCCTGCCATCACTGCAGCCACGATGAATACCATCATCTTATATTTGAAGGTATTGACGCCAAGACAACTGGCGGCAATCTCATTTTCCCGGATGGAAACGCAGGCTCTGCCCGGAGCAGAATTTACCATATTCCTGCAGAGGACCACGATGATCACTGTAATGATCAAAACGATCAGCAGACTGGAATATCTGGGAATACCGGACATTCCTCTCGCGCCGCCGACCGCGGGGATCAGACGGATAATGGCACGGATGATCTCTCCAAACGCCAGGGTTACGATCGCCAGATAATCCCCCCGCAGACGCAGGGTAGGAAGACCAATGAGAGCTCCTGCTATACCGGCTACCACACCACCGGCTATCAGTGCCAGGATAAAAATCGGGATCTGAAACGCACCGGAAAGCGCGGACTGAGGGATCAGCTCAGTGGTAATATAACCGGCCACATAAGAACCGATCGCCATAAATCCCGCGTGACCTACTGAAAACTGTCCTGTAAAGCCGTTGACCAGGTTCAGACTGACGGTCATGCAGACATTGATACAGGAGGTTACGATCAGCTGAAGATAATAGCTGGTCACGATCCCCGCTCTGTTGAGCAGAGAAACGATCAGATAGACCGCCGCTGTTATGATCAGCGCAATGATATTTCTTTTTGCCGTTTTTATTTTCATGCCCTGCACCTCACACTTTCTCCACTGTCTCTTTGCCGACCAGACCCTGAGGTCTCAGAATCAGCACCAGAATCAGAATGATAAAAGAAATTCCGTAGCTGAAGTCCGCATTGATATAGTTGGCATACATTTCCGCGATTCCCAGAACAAAACCGCCCAGCATGGCGCCTCTGATGTCACCGATTCCCCCCAGTACAGCACAGATAAAGGCTTTCATACCCAATGTGGAGCCCATGGTCAGAGTGATGGTCGGATATGTGCTGGCATACAGGATACCGCTGACAGCCGCCAGCGCCGCGCCCAGAAAGAAGGTAAGAGAAATGATCCGGTTAACGCTGATCCCCATCAGTGAAGACGCATCCTTATTCTGCTGAACAGCACGCATCTGTTTGCCGTAAATAGTATGATTGACAAAAAGATCCAGCACGATCATAAGTACCACCGCTGTTCCGATGGTAACCAGCTGTATCGTCGTCACATTGATAGAACCCAGTTGAATCACCTTTGTCGGAATAATGGAAGGAAAGCTCCTCGCATTAGGTCCAATGAACGGCAATGCCCTGGGGAAATTCTCAATAAACATGGAAACACCGATGGCAGTGATCAGAGCGCTGAGCCTTGCCTTGTTTCTCAACGGCTTGTAAGCGACCTTTTCAATAAAGGCGCCGATTGCTCCTACAATTACCATGGTCAGGATAATCACACCGACAATGATGACCAGATTGGTCGGTGTTGTGTCAAAAGCCGCAAAAATAAAGAACGCTGTATAGGCGCCCACCATCAGCAGGTCGCCGTGAGCGAAATTGATCATGCCGACAATTCCGTATACCATAGAATATCCAAGGGCCAAAAGGGCGTAAGTACTTCCCAGCTGAAGCCCGTAGACTAAAATCTGCAGTATCATATTCATGATAAAACAGTCCTCCTTTCCGATTTTTGGGTACAAAAATACAGGGCACGCAGGAAGGCATTCCATTGTACCCTGCATTTCAGCTACCCCCTATGGATTTTCCCTTCTTCCGTTATTCGGCCAGATCCGATGCCTTCACAGAGGTCACATACTCGATCTCATTGCCGGAGAACCGAAGGATGTTGGCATCTTTAACAGGATTTCTGTCCGCATCAAAGGTGGTCGTGCCGGTCACGCCGTCGTACTGAATTGCGGCCAGCGCGTCTCTGATGCCGGGGCCGTCAAGGGTTTCTGCTTCACTGATGGCCTGAATCACCATCGCCGCCGCATCATAAGCGAAGGTTGCGTTGGAATTGGGTGTGCTTCCGTAAGCCTCTTCAAATCTTGCGGTGAACTCCTGAACCTTCTCATCCGGGTTCAGTGCGGAGAAAGCAGAAATGTAATAAGCGTTCGCCTTGTTCTCCGCGTCGATCAGATTCAGAACATCCGGCGTATCCCAGGAATCGGTTCCCAGCAGCGGCACATCAATGCCGATCTGGGATGCCTGTGACAGGATATCCGGCACGTTCATATAGTAGGTAGGCGAGAAGATCGCCTGAGGATCCGCGTTTTTCAGTTTGGTCAGCTGTACACTGAAGTCCTTTACATCGCCGCCGGCCGCGTCCGCGAAGGTCTCATGATCCACAATGGTGCCGCCCAGTCCTTCAAACTCTTCAATAAACGCGTTTGCAAGACCAGTGCTGTAATCGTCCGCGTTATTGGAAAGCACGCCGACTTCCGTATAGCCTTCAGAAATCATCCAGTTGGCCGCTACTTTAGCCTGGAAAGCATCAATAAAGCATGCCCGGAAAATATAATCGCCAACCTGTGTACACTCAATATTGGTTGTCATGGTTCCAATGGTCGGAATCTGGTTTTCCTGGGCGATCGGGCCTGCCGCGATCAGGCAGCCGCTCATGGGCGGTCCCACGATTGCCATAACGCCGTCGTTGTCGATCAGCTTATTGAAACAGTTAACGGATGTCTCCGCGTCTCCTTCGTTATCCTCATAGATAAACTCAACCGGGATGGTGTTCCCGTTCCATTCAACTCCGCCGGCCTCGTTGAGCTCTTCCTGAAGCAGATCCACTGCTTCCTTTACATACTCGCCCTCCTGGGCATAAGTACCGGAAATTGCGCAGACAACCCCGATCTTAATGGTATCGGGAACTTTGCCGTTCCCGCTTCCGCTTCCGTCAGCGCTCTGCGTGCCGTCCGCTGTGTTGTCATTCGCGGCCGTCGTCTCACTGCCGTTCGTGCCGCCGCATGCCGCCAGGCTGAGCACCATGAGAAGCGACAATACCAAAGCCACCATTTTTTTCATTCTCTCGTCCTCCTTTGAAATGAAATACCGTTCTAAACAGGGCGCGTTTTGTGCGATTTGTTTAAATTTCCCTGTTTCAAAATTACATTTTTATAATACATTACCCCCCCCCCTTGTCAATAACTTTTTATTTTTTATTTTTAATTTTTATTGACCATATGTTCTTTCACATGTTATACTAAATTCAATTTCAGACAATCTTCTTTTAATTTTTAAGAAAAAATCTTGTAAACAAAAAATTTTTAATATATAGTATAATTAAGCTAATATCTGACAGAGGGGGCGAACTTCCGGCATGATGAGAAGTATAAAGAAAACTTTGGATACTGTTATATACAATCAGATCATTGACTCACTGATCCTAGGAGAATACAAGATGGGGGAGCAGATTCTGCTGGATTCCCTTGCTGAAAAATATGGCGTCAGCCGTACTCCTGTGGTTCAGGCAGTCAAGCTGCTCGCCAACGACAGCATTCTGCAGGTGCTGAAAAACGGGCGGGTCCGGGTTCCTGTTTACACCGGAGAACAGATTGAGCAGATCTGCAGTGTCCGTATCCTGGTAGAGCTGTATGCCCTTGATGAAATATTCAGGAATCCCAGCTCTCCCGAATTCGAAGATACCTATGAACAGCTGAACGAACTGGCCGATCTGGGAATCAAATATACCGACGCCGGCGACAAGCTGAATTTCAACAAGACCGATCTCAGTTTCCATAAACTGCTGGTAAAAGGCAGCGGCAACGAATTCCTTTCAGACATCTATAAAAGAATACAGGGCCGTTTCATCGTCGCCAACTATCTGTATATTCCCTGGGAAAACCGGGACTTTGCCGACGCCGCGAAGGCCCATCTGAACCTGATGGACGCCTTCAGGCAGAAGGATCTTGAATCCAGCAAAAAAATCCTGGCCGAACACATCCAGAGTGTCGCCCAGGTTGCTCACTAATAATATGTTTTTGATTCAATCCTGCATATTATGATCAAAGCGCTGAAAACCCCCCGTTTTCAGCGCTTGTTGCCATTTCGTTTATTCCGGATTTTTCCTTTCCAGATCCTCAAAATCTCCCAGATCCTCCAGATGTATTCCTTCAACTTCTACACGGGCCTCCGGATATTTCTGCTGTCCTGCGATGGTGGATGGAATTTCTCCTGCCAGCTGTTTTCCCGCGCTCTCCGCCCGCAGGAGGCAGACCTGTCTCAGAGTCTCCACTGCCAGCGCGTGATCTTCATAAGAACAGAAGGCGGTGGCGTCTGCCTGGACATACGGACGGATCATGGCCGCTGTCTGCGCGAGCTTCGCCTCAAAATATCCGCTGTCAAAATATCCTGTCAGAAATTCCTCAAAATACTCATGATACCGGGCAAAATATTCGTCTTCTTTCATCAGATTATGATAAAGAGGCCGCCTGGTCATCACCTCGCCGGGAGCCGGCGTGTCGATGGGATAATTGATCAGGATCTCCGGATCATCGATGGATTCTGAAGCGCCCAGCATATAAGTTCCGAAGGCCAGGTTGTAGTCCCAGGGCAGGATGCTCAGGATTCCGTCTTCTTCGTAAAGGAAATAATTATGGCCGGTCCTTCCCAGATAGCTGTCCCAGTTCATGACAAACACCTGAACGGTAAAATAGCGCAGCACCTCATCCACATTCACGGCCTCTTCCAGATTCTCCCCGCTGTCCAGGATCCGCAGAGCCCCGATCAGCCGGTCTTTTGCTTCATCCGGGACAGAAAATTTCGCGTTGCGGAAAATATTATCATACAGATCATAGCTGTCCCCCGTATAACGAAGAGCAACATCGGCATTTTCATCGTTCAGGGAACGATAATCCGGCTTATACAGCATGCCGCCGTTTTCTCCGAAGCATCTCCTGACAAACGCTTCTTCCGGTTCCTCAACGGCCAGGAACAATCCCCACTCTTCTCCATTCACGGTCACCCGGACATAACTGCACAGCGGTGCCGGCACCCCCATGAATTCCATCATGTCATACGCCAGAAAGGTTTTCATGTAGCTGTTGTCCTGAAAAGAGGCA
>CAJFHG010000011.1 GCA_904379015.1 Candidatus Paralachnospira caecorum
TCCCGCGAGGGACGTGTGAGTAGAAATCTGGCGACATTGTGGCGAACCTGTTTGGCAGTCTGGTCACGTCCCGCGAGGGACGTGTGAGTAGAAATCGCTCACGGAAGCAGGCAAGTGCCCGGTATTTCTGTCACGTCCCGCGAGGGACGTGTGAGTAGAAATCAATCGGCAGCCTATAACCAGCTGGCTAATAACCGTCACGTCCCGCGAGGGACGTGTGAGTAGAAATAGACGGCCGGAAGGACTCTCCTCCCAGCGCCCAGTCACGTCCCGCGAGGGACGTGTGAGTAGAAATGGACGGATATTTGGAAACAATCGATGAAGAAGACGTCACGTCCCGCGAGGGACGTGTGAGTAGAAATCACACTATCTGTAATATAGCATTGTTTCCACCAACGTCACGTCCCGCGAGGGACGTGTGAGTAGAAATTCATAGACTTCGCCCGTCTTCGGATTCTGAAATTGGTCACGTCCCGCGAGGGACGTGTGAGTAGAAATATCGTTGCCAATTTTATGTGTGCTAAAAAATCCGTCACGTCCCGCGAGGGACGTGTGAGTAGAAATATCCATAATTTCTGCCACGTCTGCACCTGTCACGTCACGTCCCGCGAGGGACGTGTGAGTAGAAATAAACGATCTGGAGCGTGATGATCTGGATTTTAGGTCACGTCCCGCGAGGGACGTGTGAGTAGAAATAACCAACTGTCTGTATTTGGCCGTGTCGCGAGAAGTCACGTCCCGCGAGGGACGTGTGAGTAGAAATAATCTGGACGCGGAACTGGACGAAGAATCGGAGAACCGTCACGTCCCGCGAGGGACGTGTGAGTAGAAATCCAATATCAAATACGGCATATCCGGCTGCTGATGTCACGTCCCGCGAGGGACGTGTGAGTAGAAATGACGGGATTGCAGATATAGACATGGAGCAGTTCGGGTCACGTCCCGCGAGGGACGTGTGAGTAGAAATTGAAAACTAACGAAACCAAAAAGCTGATGGCGTGGTCACGTCCCGCGAGGGACGTGTGAGTAGAAATCAGGTTTGTTCGCCATAGAGTTAAAAGTAGAACCTGTCACGTCCCGCGAGGGACGTGTGAGTATACTGCTCGATGAGTCACGTCCCGCGAGGGACGTGTGAGTAGAAATGCCAGAATGCAGGCGTGAATATGCGCGGATACGGTCACGTCCCGCGAGGGACGTGTGAGTAGAAATGAAAAATCCGGCGAGCTGAACGGCTTTTGGGAAATTGTCACGTCCCGCGAGGGACGTGTGAGTAGAAATATTATGGGCGCGTTGGGAGTCGGGCTGAACGCCTGGTCACGTCCCGCGAGGGACGTGTGAGTAGAAATACGGACTCTGGGGGCGGATCCGGATCAACCGGAGTCACGTCCCGCGAGGGACGTGTGAGTAGAAATAGTGAGATACAAGGGCTGGGCGGTGTACCCAGGAGGTCACGTCCCGCGAGGGACGTGTGAGTAGAAATCAGCAGCGGTGCATCCGGATCCGGCGCGATCCGGTCACGTCCCGCGAGGGACGTGTGAGTAGAAATCACGCGGTCCGTCTCGGACCTGTACCGAACAATGGTCACGTCCCGCGAGGGACGTGTGAGTAGAAATTGGTCATCATGCATTCCTCCATTCGTCAAATACATGTCACGTCCCGCGAGGGACGTGTGAGTAGAAATGATATTCAATACGGTTACATTTCCAGACATGCTGTCACGTCTCGCGAGGGACGCGTGAGTAGAAATAGGATTTTCGTATACTGTGAGTAGGTCTGCTTTTTGTCATGTCCCGCGAGGGACGTGTGAGTAGAAGTGCGGAATGGAAATGACCCTGCTGGAAGATGACTCCAGACGGACGCAAATATTATTGCTATTGTACAATAAAAAGGCCAAGATTGCATTTGATGACATTTTTTGTTTTCATGATATTTTGAGCGTATTCATACCTTTCAGGATGAGAATGACTGTATTGGAAGGCTGATTTGTTTTAGAGAATGCTTGAAAAATGATATTGTTCCGTTCATAATTGAAGGTGACTCAAAGATATATAATTGTTGAGATCCATGGAATGGGATAACAAAAATGGATATCTGCGCGGTGCATATCTGTCAGTGCAGGACAGGTATAGGGCATATCTGGATTGTTTTGGTATTCCATATCAATCATAGTCGGGCTGATTGATCAGAAAAACGGAAATGATAATGTTTCTCACAGGAGGACGGCATGTGCGGAAGATATTATGTAGATGAAGAAACGGCAAAAGAAATCAGCGGGATTGTAATGAGTATCGGCCGGGAACTGCGTCTGCCCGGAGTCGGCGATATCCGCCCTTCTGAGTCTGCGGCGGTCATTAAGGGAGACGGACAGGATATGGCAGGAGACATCATGATATGGGGATTTCCGAAGTATGACAAAAAGGGATTGCTTATAAACGCCCGGGCGGAAAGTATTTTTGAAAGGAAAACATTCAGGGAATGTGCTCTGCGCAGACGGTGTGTCATCCCTGCGAAAGGGTTCTATGAGTGGAATCAGAACAAAGAAAAATATTCCTATGAACGTAGTGAGTTTCCAGTCTTATTCATGGCCGGATGCTATGATCTTGAAAACAGATTCGTTATCATCACTACGGAGGCCAATCCGTCCGTGTCGCCGGTTCATGACAGAATGCCGCTGATCATTGAGCCAAATGAACTGGAGGATTGGATATTTGACGATCATGCGGCGAATGATATTCTGCACAAAACGCCGCCGATACTCAATGCGAAAACCGAATACGAACAGATGAGTCTGTTTTGATGCCGGTATTCTGGCTGCGGGCGGAGAACATGATATGGAGTATCTGGCAGCCGATACATGCTGCAGCAGAAAGGAGCGCTGGAACAGGTGAACAGCAACAGAGAAAATGAAAACAAGGAGAATAAAAATAAGGAAAACAGACAGAGCAGAGCGGCAGACGGTGTGCCGATCTGTCCCGCGGCGGGAAAATGCGGCAGCTGCGTGTATCAGGGAATTCCTTACAGTGAGCAGCTGAAAAAGAAGCAGAATCAGGTTAAAAAACTGCTGAAGGGAATGTGCCCTGTCCGGCCGATGACCGGAATGGAGCATCCTGTCCATTACCGCAATAAAGTCCATGCCGTTTTTGACAGGAAAAAAGACGGGACGATCATATCCGGCGTTTACGCGCGCGGCAGCCACCGGGTCGTTCCCGTGGAGGAGTGTATGATCGAGGACGCGCTTTCTGACGCGGTGATCCGGGATATCCGCGGGCTGCTGAAATCTTTCAAGATCAAAATCTACAATGAAGACAGCGGATACGGCCTTTTCCGTCACGTTCTGATCCGCCGGGGCTTTGCGAGCGGCCAGATGCTGGTGGTGCTGGTTGTTTCCTCACCGGTGTTTCCGTCTAAAAATAATTTCGTGAAGGCTCTTTTGAAGCTTCATCCTGAAATTACGTCCATTGTGCTGAATATCAACGACAGAAAGACCAGCATGGTGCTGGGAGACCGGGAAATCGTACTGTATGGAAAGGGATTTATTGAGGACACCCTCTGCGGCAGGATTTTCCGTATTTCTCCCAGATCCTTTTATCAGGTGAATCCGGTCCAGACGGAAGTTCTTTATCGAAAGGCCATTGAACTGGCAGCGCTGACCGGAAAAGAGCGGGTGATCGACGCGTACTGCGGCATCGGCACCATTGGACTGAGCGCCAGCAGTCATGCGGGAGAAGTCCTTGGCGTAGAACTGAATCCCGATGCTGTCCGGGACGCCATTGCCAATGCAAGACGGAACGGCGTAAAAAATATATACTTTTATCAGAATGACGCGGGAGAATTCATGAAAGAAATGGCGGCAGAAGGAGAGCGGGCCGATGTCGTTTTTATGGATCCGCCGAGAGCCGGGAGTGATGAAGCGTTCCTATCTTCCCTGATCCGTCTGTCTCCGGAACGGGTGGTTTATATTTCCTGCAATCCGGAAACCCTGGCGAGGGATATGAAGTATCTGGTCAGACACGGCTACCGGGCGCGGGAAGCCTGGCCGGTGGATATGTTCCCGTGGACCGATTCCATAGAGGCAGTGGTGCTCCTTTCCAGGTAAGCCGCGCTGCCGGGGCACGGAAACAGAGGCCTCAAACAGATTCAGAGAATATCCTTCATCAGCTTGTACTGGCATGAGGCCAGAACTTCTTTGGGAATCCTGTAGTTGCTTCTGATCCAGCGGCTCGTCATTCCCACGAAGCCGCTCACATAAAAGGAAGCCACGCACTCGATGGGGCCGGGCAGCAGGGCCCCCCGGGCCATTTTTTCCTCCAGGCACTGGGTAACGTAACGGCTGATGAACTGATAAAACATTTCAACCAGCTCTTCGTTGGCGTCCGCTTCGAAAATATTGTAAAAAATCTTTTCTTTCCCCTCGCAGTTGCTCAGCAGAATCATGAAAAAATCTTTAGGGGCATGCTTTTCCATCAATGTTTCTAATTCCCGGGCAATCTGATCCAGACAATAGGAAAGAAGCTCGTATTTATCCCGGAAATGGAGATAAAAGGTGCTGCGGACAATGTCGGATTTTTCGCACAGCTCGTTCACAGTGATCTTGGAAAACGGCTTGTTTTCCAGCAGATCAAATAATGTGCGGGCCAGTATTTCTTTTGTTTCTGATTGCGCGTTTTTATTCATGACACATTCCCCCAAACAGTCCAGTAAATATATCATAAGGGATTTACCGGCAAATCACAATATAAAAAATTGATAATGAAACCAGAAAGATTTTATAAAAAGAGACAAATTGGAAAAAGTGTTTTGTCAGCGAGGGGAAAAATCTTTTATACTGCTTGTTATATCAGAATCGTCAGAAGAAATACGAAAGAATCAGATTCAAGGAGGGAATTTTATCCCGGCCATTTCTCTGGAAGGATTTGAGAGCGCGACTGATCAGAGGCGTGGAAACGGCGTATACAGGAAAGCCACAGAGGCAATGGAGCTGCTGAAGCAGAAAAAGCTGATCTACGGGATTTCCGCCTGCTACACCAGCGCAAATTTTGAATCCATTACATCAGAGGAATTCTTTGACAGCCTGATCGAAAAAGGCGCTTATTTCATCTGGTATTTCCATTATATGCCGGTGGGAAATGACGCTTCTACGGAACTGATGCCGACGCCTCAGCAGCGGACAGAGACATACAGACGCATTCGCCATTACCGCGCGTTAAAGCCCCTGTTCGCCATGGATTTCCAGAACGACGCGGAGTATGTGGGAGGCTGCATTGCAGGCGGACGCCGTTATCTTCATATCAATGCCAATAGAGATATTGACCCCTGCGTATTTGTCCACTATTCCGACTCCAATATCCGTGAAAAAACTCTGCTGGAGGCTTTGCAGTCGCCGATGATGATGGCATATCATGACGGTCAGCCGTTCAATGAAAATATGCTCCGGCCCTGTCCCATGCTGGAGAATCCGGATAAACTGAGAGAAATGGTGGCGAAGACCCAGGCCCATTCCACGGACCTGCAGTCACCGGAAACTGCCGAGCATCTGTGCGCAAAATGCGACGGGTATGCGCAGGCATGGAAACCTGTCGCGGATCAGCTGTGGGAGGAAAGTGTACAGGCGCGCCGGGAAAAACAGAAAGGATCATGAGGATGAGAACAGCGATCGTAACGGACAGCAACAGCGGTATTTTTGAACAGGAAGCAGCAGGGCTGGATGTCCATGTGATTCCTATGCCGGTCATTATAGAAGGGGAAACTCATTATGAAGGGAAGGATCTCTCCCACGATGTATTTTTCCGGTATCTGTCGGAGCGCAGGAACGTATCCAGTTCACAGCCTTCTCTGGGAGAACTCCAGAAAATGTGGGACCAGCTGCTTGGAGAGGGATATGATGAAATCTTATATATTCCCATGTCCAGCGGCCTGAGCGGATCGTTCCAGTCGGCGAACATGCTGGCAGAAGATTATGACGGAAGTGTTCAGGTGGTGAACAACCATCGGATTTCCGTGACCCAGAGGCATTCTGTGCTGGACGCCCTGACTTTGCGGGAGAGAGGCTGTACGGCAAGGGAGATGAAAGAAAAGCTGGAACAGACGGCTTATGATTCCATCATATTTGTCGGTGTGGAGACCCTGGAATATTTAAAAAGAGGCGGACGGGTAACGCCGGCGGGAGCGGCAATGGGAGAAATCCTCAATATTAAGCCGCTGCTGATCATTGAAGGCGAACGGCTGGATGCTTACGCGAAGGTGAGAGGCACGAAACACTGCTGGAAACGTCTGCTTGTGGAGATGAAAAAACGGGCAGATGAGTTCCATAAAAACGGACAGGAGATTCGGGTAGGAGTGGCCGGAAGCTTTGCCGACAAAAAGGCGGAGCAGGAATGGAAAGATATGGCCTTTGAAGCATTTCAGGGAGAAGAGCTCAGGTATGACCCGCTTACGTTCAGCGTGAGCTGTCATGTCGGGTCAGATGCGTTTGGAATGGGAATCAGCGCTAAGATTTAAAATTTTGAAAAACAGCGCTCCGCGCAGGTCCGGAATCCGGACTTACGCGTAACGCTGCTCGACTCTTTTTCAGTTTATCGTTGGTTTTTCTGTTTGTCAGGAAAAAAACTGCAGGCAAAGGACAGGGACCGCGGGCCGGTCCGTGCAGAGGCAAAGGCTGCATCCGTTCAGAAACGGCACCTGGCAGAACCATGCGCCGGCGGCCTGCCAGGAGAACGGAAGGGCCGGATCTACCTGAGCGCCGGAAGCCGGAGACGCCGGAAGCGGGGAGGAAACCGTGGAAAAGTTTCCGAACCGGCTGTCAATCCCGGTCCCGGTGTATTTGACATAGCTTTCCTTGGCTGCCCATACGTCAAAAAAACGCCGGTAGGAAAGGGAAGGGGCCTGTTTGGCCGGATCCGTTACCCAGGAAGCCTCTTCCGGATGAAAAAAACGGACGGCCATCCGGCCGAAACGCCGGACGGCATCCGGAAAAGCTTCGCCTTGTTTTCTGGTATGCTTCTGAAGATCGATGCCGATGGATGCCGGAAAAAGGACGCAGATCCAAAAATCGCCGCTGTGGGTGATGGAAAAGCAGGGCATACCGGAACCGGGAAAATAGGGCTTTCCCTGTTCAGTTCTGCGGATCCCGGGAAACGGCCCCGGGCAGGGCCGGCCGGAGGCCCGCAGGTAATGCCGCGCGGCCAGTTCCAGCCGCCGGTCCGCGCTCCGGCCGTCCTTCAGGGAAAATACATAAATACAGGCGCGCTCATCTGTCATGGCTGCAGGCTCCTGTTTTGATGTACCTGCGTATTTCCTCCATGACCGGGCAGAGATTTTTCAGGTCCGTCACCACGTCGCCGGTCTCCAGGGAATGGTTGCCGTTTTTGGTGAGAAAGAGCGGAAGGGCAAGCCGTTCACAGGCATCGGAGACAACGGAAGTTTTGATCCAGGGATCCTTCGTGCCGTGGAATACAATCCCGTCCTGTCTGTGCTGCGTCAGAAGGGAGAAGGTGGCGTCCACGGGAGTGAAAAAAATATTTTCTGTTTTCAGATCATGCTGTCCGGCGAAGGCTGTGGATACAACGGTGCCGAGGCTTTTGGATATAAACAGCAGCCTGCCGCAGGCAGAAAAGTCAGTGTCCTTTAAAATGGCCTCGCTGCGCGCCAGAGCAGAGGAAAAAGCGGCGTTCATTTTTTCAGAAGAGCCCTTTACGTCGGCGGGGATGTCCCCGTAGGAGACTTCTTTGATCTCAAAGCCGAGGGACGCGGCCAGTTTTTTAGAATAATAGAGAAGCGGCTTGTCAGTATGATAGCCGATTCCCGGGAAAACAACTGCAAGGTTCATGTACATACCTCCTGAAAGTCAGTTTCCCGGATCAGGACGCCCTGCGCCGTCAGCCGGGGATGCTTTCAGTATAACGGTTTTGACAGATAAAGGCAATGCGGACACAAAGAAAAGGTTGACAAAGAAAAGTACTGTCACTATAATGGAGAAAGAATCAAGAGTTCAAAACCTGTGATGAAGAGAAGTAGCCAGTACAGTGAACTTGCAGAGAGTCTCCGGCGGTGGGAAGGGGACAGGGATCAGCTGGTGAATGGACTTCTGAGGGCGGACCGAAAGGCGGATGAGGCGGCCGAGTAGGGACCGACGGGCATCCCACCCGTTATCCAGCGGGACGCGTATGGTTTGAGTACGTGAGTGCGAGAGGACGCGCAGCGTCAATTTGGGTGGTATCGCAGAAGCAGCAGCTTTTGTCCCATGTATGGTGGGATGAGAGCTTTTTTTATTTCACAGGAAACTGCTTTACAGGAAATTGCGTTTCGGCGCAGTCAGCAATCATGTTCCGGCAGACAGAAAAGAGAGGAGACAGATCGGATGAGAAGAAACGGTTTACTGAAAAGAACAGCGGCGGCAGCGGCAGCGCTTCTGATGGGAATTTCCCTGACGGCATGCGGCGGCGGACAGGGAGATGAAACCACATCGGCGGCAGGCTCCGGGAGCACCGCGCAGGAAGCGGCAGAGACAGAAAACGAAGGAAGCGCCGGCGGGGAGTCCTACAAAGTGGCGGTGGTCAAGCAGATGGACCATGCTTCCCTGGATGAGATTGCCAACGCCATTACGGCACGGCTGGATGCCATTGCGGAAGAACAGGATATTACCATTGAATATGAGGTATACTCAGGACAGGGAGAGCAGAGTGTTCTGACTCAGATCGGGGATCAGGCCATAGCGGACGGCGTGGACGCGGTCATCCCGGTGGCGACTCTGGCCGCCCAGGTGATGGCGGTATGCGCGGAGGATACCCAGACTCCCGTTGTTTACGCGGCGATTTCTGATCCGGAGACAGCGGAGATGACAGGCATCGATTATGTGACCGGGACCAGCGACGCGCTGGATACGGAATTTATTATGGAAATGATGCTGGCCCAGAATCCGGATGTCCAGAAGGTCGGACTTCTGTATTCTCTGTCAGAGGCCAATTCCGCCGCCCCCATCGCCGAGGCGAAGGAATACCTGGACGGCAAGGGCATTGAATATGTAGAAGCGACAGGAAACACCAATGATGAAGTGATCGCGGCGGCCAGCGTTCTGGTATCTTCCGGCGTAGACGCGGTCTTTACGCCCACCGATAATATCGTTATGGCTGCGGAACTGGCGATTTCCGGCACCTTTATTGACGCGGGTATTCCCCACTACACAGGAGCGGACTCCTTTGTGCGCAACGGGGCCTTTGCCACCTGCGGCGTGAATTATACCGATCTGGGAACGAGAACGGCGGATCTGGCTTATCAGGCTATGACAGAGGGAATGGACAATCTCGAAGATTATTACACCATGGACGGCGGCATCATTACAGTCAATACCGAAACGGCGGCAGGCCTTGGCATTGATTATTCTGTATTTGCCGATATGGGAGAACTTGTGGAAGTAACGACCACAGAGGAATAAAGAAAGGACAGGATTCATGCTTTTTATCACACAGACAGCCCTGGAGCTGGGCTTTATGTACGCGCTCGTTTCCATGGCACTCTTTTTAAGCTACAGGGTGCTTGATATCGCGGATCTGACCACAGACGGGACCTTTGTCCTGGGAATGGCGGTATCCGTTTCCCTGGCTGCGGCGGGGCATCCGTTTCTGGCTATTCCCGCGGCCATGGCGGCAGGCGCCTGCGCCGGCTTTGTGACCGCTTTCCTTCAGACCCGGCTGGGCGTGCCGTCTATTCTGGCAGGCATTGTGACGAATACGGGACTGTATACCATCAATCTGATGGCCATGGGCTGGAGCTCCAATGTCAACCTGCTCAAACAGGAAACGATTTTTTCTCTGTTCCGGGCGACGGGAATCGGAGGTGACTGGTATGAGCTGATCATAGCGGCTGTGATCACCATAGCGGCCGGTCTGGTGATCATTTGGCTTCTGGGAACGAGGCTGGGACTGTCGATCCGCGCGACAGGAGACAACCGGGATATGGTGCGGGCTTCTTCTGTCAACCCGGTCTTCACAGTGACTGTGGGGCTGTGTGTGTCCAATGCCCTGACAGCTCTTTCCGGCGCCATTGTGGGCCAGATGCAGAAATCGGCCGATATCAACGGCGGAACGGGAATCGTGGTGATCGGGCTGGCCTGTCTGATCATCGGGGAGACTGTGATCGGAAAAGGTTCTGTGAAACGGGGCGTTCTCGCGGTGATCATCGGAAGCATCCTCTACCGCTTCCTTTACGCGGTTGTCCTGCGGACGGGCATTGTGCCTATCGAATGCCTGAAGCTGGTAACGGCAGTGATCGTCGGCCTTGCCATTGCCATGCCTGCTCTCAGGAATTACGCGGCATTCCAGAAACGCAAATGGTCTGCGGGCAGACGGAAAGGAGGCAGATGAGATGCTGGAGATCGAACAGATTCATAAAACCTTTAATCCGGGAACCGTCAATGAGAAAAAGGCGCTGGCCGGCCTGTCCCTTCATTTGGACAGGGGAGAGTTTGTGACCATCGTGGGTTCCAACGGAGCGGGAAAGACAACCCTGTTCAACGCGGTGGCGGGCGTGTTCTATGTGGATGAAGGCATGGTCAGCCTGGACGGAACGGATATTACTTTTATGCCGGAATACCGGCGCAGCCGGATGATCGGAAGGCTGTTTCAGGATCCTTTAAAAGGGACGGCGCCGCATATGACCATTGAGGAGAACCTGGCTCTGGCCTATCTGAGGTCTTCCAAAGGAAAAGCGCCGTTCAGCAGGATTTCCAAAAAGGACCGGGCGCTGTTCCGGGAGCGTCTGGAACTTCTGGGAATGGGGCTGGAGGACCGGATGCGGCAGCCGGTGGGGCTTCTGTCCGGAGGACAGCGCCAGGCGCTGACGCTTCTCATGGCCACCATTGTTCCGCCGAAGCTGCTTCTGCTCGACGAGCATACTGCCGCGCTGGATCCGGCGGCGGCGGAAAAAGTGCTGGAGCTGACAAAACAGATCGTCACGGAACATGAAATCACCTGTATGATGATCACTCATAATATGCATCAGGCCCTGGAGCTGGGGAGCAGAACCCTGATGATGGAGGACGGGCGGATTGTTCTGGACGTATCAGGTGAGACGCGCAGGGACATGACAGTGGAAAAACTCCTTCAGGAATTCAGGGCCGGAACAGGACGGGATCTGGATAATGACAGGATTCTTCTTTCTTAGATTGAAAATCCGGAAAAGGTGAGTTATAATAGCCCATAAGCAAAATGCATAAAAATACATGCTGGGAACAGCGGAATGGAGAGTTTGGAAATGGAAAAGAAAAACATCGACTGGGGCAATCTTGGATTTGCCTACATGGAAACGGACAAGCGGTATGTTTCCGAATACAAGAACGGCGCCTGGGATGACGGCGCTCTGATCTCAGATGCGACTGTGACCATGAGCGAGTGCGCCTGCGTTCTTCAGTATGCGCAGACCTGCTTTGAGGGCCTGAAGGCTTACACCACAGAGGACGGACGCATCGTGACCTTCCGGCCGGACCTGAACGCGGAGCGTATGGAAGCTTCCGCGAAGCGCCTGGAAATGCCTGTGTTCCCCAAGGATCGTTTTGTGGACGCGGTCACACAGGTAGTGGCTGCCAACGAGGCGTATGTACCGCCCTACGGCTCCGGCGCGACCCTGTATCTGCGCCCTTATATGTATGGAAAGAACGCGGTTATCGGCGTAAAGCCCGCGGATGAATTTGAGTTCCGCGTGTTCTGTACTCCTGTAGGCCCTTACTTCAAGGGAGGCATCAAGCCCCTGACCATCCGCGTCAGCGATTTCGACCGCGCGGCGCCCCATGGAACCGGCGACATCAAGGCCGGCCTGAACTATGCCATGAGCCTTCATGCCATCGTTTCCGCCCACAAGGAAGGATACGATGAGAATATGTACCTGGATCCCGGAACCAGAACAAAGGTGGAGGAGACAGGCGGCGCGAACTTCCTGTTCGTGACAAAGGACAATAAAGTGGTAACGCCCAAGTCCGGCAGCATTCTTCCTTCCATTACCCGTCGCTCTCTTGTTTATGTGGCGAAGGAATATCTTGGTCTGGAAGTGGAAGAGAGAGAAATCTTCTTCGATGAGGTGAAGGATTTTGCCGAGTGCGGACTCTGCGGTACCGCGGCTGTGATCTCTCCCGTAGGAAAGATCGTAAACCATGGCGAGGAAATCTGCCTGCCCAGCGGCATGAGCGAGATGGGACCGGTTACGAAGAAGCTGTATGAGACTCTGACCGGCATCCAGATGGGCCGCATTGAGGCTCCTGAAGGCTGGATCCATGTGATCAAATAATTCGGCCTGAGGCAGTGGTGAAATAAACAGAAAACAGACATCAGGGGGCTGTGCCAGAATATCCGGTACAGCCCTTCATGTCTCCGGAAAGCGCTGCGGAAGCTGCCGGGAACCGGCGGAAGCGGCACAGGCAGAAAAGAGAAACAGGCCGGAAAACGGCAGACAGGAGGAAGATTCAGATATGGTTGATAAGGATATGCTGATCGGGGATCTGATCAGACAGGATGAAAGAGCAGTGCAGGTTCTGGCCCAGGTAGGCATGAACTGCATCGGGTGCGCCTCAGCGGAGGGAGAGACCATAGAAGAGGCGGCCCTGGAACACGGAATCGATCCGGTTCTTCTGGTAAGGAAGCTGAATCTGCATCTGTATCAGAAAATATAACGTATTTTGCCATGGAGGGATTGTGCAAAAAATAAAGGGTCCTGTTTTCAGGACCCTTGAAAGAGAGGAGTAGCCGGTGCCGGGCACCGGCTGAGTATGAAAAAGACAATCTATATAAATGGTAGTTGTTGTTTGTCGAAGCTGATAACGGCCGCGCGCGTGTTCATGTGTTATCAACTTCATTTATTTTATGGTTAAAGTATATCAGTGAATTGTGACCAGAATTTGTATGGATTCTAAAAAAAACGTGAACATTATTAGGGATTTCTTTACTTTCCATTAGTCCTTAATTTCCCTTGGAACTTAAGGGATTATGCCCGTTTTCCCAGAAAGGATTGTTGTCCGGAACCGGTATGTTGTCTTCATTATAATCAGCATACTGCCGGATTTCCTCCTCCGTATAGCCGAAAGCTGACGGCAGGGGCGGGTCAGAATGCTCTGTTTTCCGGTTTTGGGCAGCGCGGCCGGTGCGGGGCTTCTGTTTGTTCTTCATAGGGCCTTCCTTTCTTGAATTTCACGTCTGTTGCACGTTTAGTATGTCCATTATAAAAAGAACTATTCGAAAGAACCGTCATATTTATGAAAATTTATGAAGATATTGGAAAAAAGGTTGTCATGAAAAAGCATATATGCTAAAATGTATTTAAATTTAAGATTAAATTATAAAAGGAGCCCAGAATGAAAATTTGTGAATTACCATCCAGTCAATTAACTGTTATGAAAATTATCTGGGATATAGGAAGGCCTGTTCAGTTGTCTGATGTATATGCTGCTGTGCGGGAACAATATGGAGATATGTGGCAGTATCAAACGGTTTCTACTTATATCAGATGGTTGGTCAAAAAAGGGTTTTTGAATATAGAGCAGGCCGGACGCGTTTATGATTATACTCCAGCAGTCAGTGAGCAGGAATATTTAGAGTTTGTTGCAAAAAGAATGACGCGGTTCTGGGGGAAAAAGACGTTAAAGACGGTGGCCTGTGCTCTTCGCGATGATGAAGAATTAACAGATGCGGATATTCATGAGCTGGAGGAGCTTTTGCATGGCGATGATGAGTAGCAGTATATGGTTTTTCTGCATTTTTCTGACATCTCTGACCGGCAGCATAGCCTATGGACTGTGGAAAATCCTGGAACATGTTCTTCAACAAAAAAGGAAATACAGCTGGCTATTTTTATCTTCGAAACTGGTAATTTTATTCTGGATTGTTCCGTTTGTTTTTCTGCAGGTGACGTTTCATGCATATGATTATTGGAATCATACATGGAAAAGTGATGTTTTCAGTATTTCTCCTGTGTTTTATTGGATACTGGGAATATTGTTTTATATTTGGCTGGCTGGTTTCTTATGGAATCTGATCTTGTATATAAGAGATCGGATATTTCTGCGCAGGCTCAAAAGAAATTCGATTTATCCTTCGATTTCCATTGTGAATACTGTTATGCGAATGAAGCAGCTGTTAAATTTCAAAGGAAGAGTTCGTGTATATACCAGTCTGACATGCAGCATACCACAGGTTTCAGGGCTCTTTTTACCTACGATTCTTTTGCCCGATTCCATGAAAGAGACACATGAAATTGAGATTGTAGCGGGGCATGAATTAATGCATATCAAGCATGGAGATTTGATGTGGAAATATTTTCTTGCATGGATGAAACGCATTCATTGGTTTAATCCAATTCTGACCTTTCTTTTTCGAGATATTTCTGAATGGAATGAGATTCATTGTGATAGAGATTTGTGCAGAAAAGAAAATGCATTGTTTACGTTTGAAGAATATTTCGGGGTTATTATTAAGAATGCGGCTGAAAAGTCAAAATGGAATGACTTTTTTGTTTCATCATTTCTGAATGAAAATCAAAAGAGTGTGGAGAGGAGAATGAGAAAATTGAAACATTACCATTTTGGCCGGGAAATAAGAAAATGGGGAGTATGTTTACTTTCAATCCTATTTTTGGGAATGGTGTCGATCGTATCTTATGCGGCAGGGGAGACAATACTGAGCGGGTACGGCATGCTGACAGATGCAACAGGTGTACTGATAGAAGAGGCTCCAACTATTGAACCAGAATTGGAGGAGGAGATTATCCAGGCGGGGGAGGAGAGTCATGTTTTAGAAATAGAAATGCCGATTGAGAGCGAAAAGGGATTTCAAAATTGGGATATTCCTGTGAATGCACTATATATGACTCCGAATTTTTACTGCAGTGCCAGTCAGAAAGTTGATGTATTGGTTTATATTTCGCCGACCGATCAGCTGACAAGAGTGGGGATTATGGAACCGGATGGAACGAGACGCGCGGTATCATCAGAAGGAAGGATCAATCATACCTTTTCGGTGAATCAATCCGGGAATTATAGAGTATATATTGAAAATCAATCAGATGTGCCGATTTCCGTAGAATTTTACTTTAATGTCTATTGAAAAGTAAGGTAAAAATATGAAAAAATCAACAAAAAGAGCTTTGTCAACCGATTTTAGACGTCTGTTCTGTTCTAAGGAGTTATATTTGACAATCGTGGGAATCGTAGCGGTTTGCTGGCTGAGTATATGGGAAGAGGTAAAAAATCTGTGGTATGACGAACAAATAGGCAGTGTGTATTATTTTATCAATGTTAGAAAAGGGATCGGCGCGTTTTTTTTGGTGTTCACTGTATTATGTGTGCTGCCTTTTAGTTTGTGTTATTATGATGACCGCAGACATGGTTATTTTGAATATGCACTCAGACGGACTTCTCTGCGCAGCTACTGCTGTTCTAAAATGGTCGTTGCGGTAACAGGGGCTTTTTTGGCAGTGATGGCCGGCTACATAATCGCTTTTGGTGTTCTGGCGCTGCGTTTTCCTCTGATAACGGAGGGCAGTGCAGTGAACGCGAGTTATCCGGACATTGTAGGAGCAGGACATATAATTCTTTATTTTATTTTTAATTTTACTTCTGAAGCAATCGGATATGCGTTTTTGGCAGCCTTTACTTTAATGGCATCTGTTTTTATTCAAAATAAATTTGTGATTATCAGCGTTCCGATGATTTTTTATTATTTATACACCGCAGTTTGTTATTTATTGAATTTGCCTCTGCTCTTTTACTGGCAGACGTTAATGAGCAATACATATTTTTTCTATCAACTGACAGATAATGGAGTTTTGGTATGGCTGCTTACGTTATTATACTTCGGGGTTCTGATTCTGTTTTGTTCAGAAGGATTTTACAGGGGATTAAAAAGGATATGGTATGAAGACAATTAAAAATGTATTATCGGTCAGCAAAGCACTTTTTTTTCGAATGTTCCGGGAACCTAAAAATTATATTGCCATATTGTGGGTGGTCTTGTTCTGGTTTCAGACTTATGCGGGGATCCGGGGGTTTTCGCAGTATACAGGGGTCAATGTTACCTGCTGGGGATTGCCATTGATGGCAGATTTGCCTGTAGTGCAGGCAGTGATTGCTTTTGGCGCAGTTTTTATTTTCTGTGATGCGCCTTTTCTGGACAGAAATTCTTATTATATGGTTATAAGAACCGGAAGAAGAAAATGGGCAGGAGGACAGATTCTGTATATATGGGGAACTGGATTGCTTTACGCTGTGCTGCTGTTTATTCTGATGAATACAATGTTTTTTCCCAGGCTTTCTCTTTCGGACGAGTGGGGAGCGGTTTTTAATACGCTGGCTCAGACGAATATGGGAGCTTCTTTTGGACTTGCGCAGTTTGAATATACGATCATACTGCGTTTTGATCCTATAGTGGCTACATGTTTGGTATTGTTGGCAATTTGGCTGAATACGGTGATCATCGGTTTGACTCAGCTGGTTTTAAATGGATATTTCCCACGCGGCATAGGGATTGCGGCGGGAGGAGTGATTATGTTCTCACCCTATCTGGCACAGAAATTATCGGTTGGGTATATCGGCTATTATTTTTCATTTCCTTCGTGGATCAACTTGAGTATTTATGATTGGGATGGAATTACACAGCTGCCGTCGCCTTTGTATATTGCTGCATTTTGGGTAATGGCAATTATTCTTTTAACAGTGCTTGCATGCCGCAGGACGGTAAAGGGCGATCTGGATGTAATATCACAGGTATAAAGGAGCTTGTTATGGGATATAAGGTGGAAGTCAGTCATGTTATAAAAGAATTTAAAAGATTCAGGGCATTGGATGATATTACGATTTCCTTTGAAAAAGGGAAGATTCATGGGCTTGTGGGGAGGAATGGCAGTGGAAAAACAGTTTTGATGAAATGTATTTGCGGGCTGCTGCGGGTATCAGCAGGTAAAATCTGTATTGACGGAAAAGAAGTATTTCCTGAGAAATATCCGACAGACAGCATCGGAATTATTATAGAACAGCCAGGCTATATTGAGAATTACAATGTTTATCAGAACTTGTATTTTCTGACAGGATTAAAGAAAAAGCCAGATAAGCAGCATTTGATGGATGTAATCAGGAAAGTGGGACTGGATCCACTGGAAAAGAAACCTATGAAAAAATATTCTATGGGAATGAAGCAGCGGTTTGCACTTGCCCAGGCAATAGTAGAAGATCCGGAACTAATGATTCTTGATGAACCGATGAACGGTTTAGATAATAAAGGAGTAGAAGAAATCAGAACACTTTTGCTTCAGGAAAAAGCAAAGGGGAAAACAATTATTCTCTCCAGTCATAATAAAGAAGATATCCGTGTTTTGTGCGATACATTTACTGAATTGGATCAGGGAAAGACCGTAAAAAACAGTTCTTATACAAGTTAGCGGGCTGTTGGGGCAGCCGCTTTTGCGCTGAGGTGAACAGGAATGAAAAATGAATTGTGCAGCCGAAAATTGAGAATAGGAATAATAGTCTGTGCCCTGTCGATGTTGGTATCGGGATGCGCAGATCGTGCTCAAAATGATTCTGAAAAACAGACGGCCCTGATGACAGAAGCAGAACAGGCAACGGAGACAGAAATGGATTCACAGGGAATGAGTGGCGGTTTGGACGGGACGCATTTGGAATATTCCATCAATAACAGAACCAGGATTGATGCAGATATTGTGTATCATGGGAAAACTGATACAGCAGAAGTGATCACCGCCGGATTGAAAAAGATAAATCCGGAATTTGTGACTGACATGAGTCCGGGAACGACGATGGATGATTGGACTTATCAGACTGTACAGGAAGGAAAAAGTCTGTATGAAAGTTATGAATATGATGGAAAAAGCATTAAAGTAGGATATAGTATCGGATATATCTCTCCTGAATGGAGCTGGTACAGCTTGTACGGCCCGATGGTGTGGAACAACTCTACCACGCGTCTTCAATGGAAGGATCAGGATATAGATTTTGATTTTTGTTCTATCGCGGATGCTCATGAAATCTGCAGGGAAATCCTGGAAAATGCAGGATATGAAGGTGTGGAATTCAGAAATAATTTTTCTGTAGATTATCGGGATATGGAAGAAGCCGAGGCGGGTAATGCAGAGACGGAAGGTGATATTGAAAAACTCAATATTTCTAAAAAGGGCAATTGGAGTGAAGCGGACAATCATTATCTGTTTGAAGCGTCGGCCGTGCTCAATGGCCTTCCAGTCAAAGATACAGGATATTTTACAAAGGACGATTATTATGTAGCAGGAGGCCAGATTTTGATCGGCTACAAGGAAGACGGCATCTGCTATCTTACGACGGAAGGATTATTTGATCCGCAGGGATCAGACACGCAGACATTGCTCCCGATGGAAGAGATTCTGAAGGCTCTGGAAGAAAAGTACAGGAATCTGCTGCTTGAAGAAGAAGTGGTATTTGATGATGTGGAGCTGATTTATTATCCGATCCTGACAGATGTATATGCGCCGGAATATCAATTGGTGCCGGCATGGAAATTTTCTGATATGTCAAAGCCGTATCGATATGAAGTTTTTTATAATGCCGTGACCGGAGAGGAACTGGTGTTTTAAAAGCCGCGTATTCTTCTATATGGGAATAAAAGGTATAACTAAAATGTATGGGAATATGGGGGGAATATAACAAAAAAAGGGGAACAACGATTGAAATTCCCAAAATGGTGTGCTATTATGGGAATAATTAATCGGACCTGCCGGGAAGCAGGGGATGTAGAAAGGGAGGATGCGCATGAGCAGAGCAGTATTCTCGCTGCTGGTGGAGAACACGGCCGGCGTTTTAAGCCGGATTTCAGGGCTTTTCAGCCGGAGAGGATATAATATTGACAGCCTGACTGTGGGCGAGACAGAGAATCCGGTTTATTCCAGGATGACAGTGGTCGCCAGCGGTGATGATGAGATCCTGGAACAGATCCGCAAACAGCTGCAGAAGCAGGTGGATGTGATCGAGATCAAGGAGCTGAAATCCCATTCGACAGCAGTCTGCAGGGAGCTGATTCTTCTGAAGGTGGAGGCGAAGCCGGAGGAAAGAGACCAGCTGGTTTCCATTGTCAATATCTTCCGCGCGAAGATCATTGACGTGTCGGAAGAATCCATGATTATCGAGCTGACAGGAAATCAGGCAAAGGTAGACGCGTTCCTTCGTCTGCTTCACGGATTCAATCTGATCGAAATGGCAAGGACAGGTCTTACGGGCCTTTCAAGAGGCAGCGTATAACCCATATAGCTTCATCATTTTTATTTATTCATAATTTACTACGTCATATGGAGGAATGAACGATGGCAAAGATTTATTACCAGGAAGACTGCAATCTGTCACTGCTGGAAGGCAAAACAATCGCAGTGATCGGCTATGGCAGCCAGGGACATGCACAGGCACTGAACGCAAAGGAATCCGGATGTGATGTGATCATTGGTCTTTATGAGGGAAGCAAATCCTGGGCAAAGGCTGAGGCACAGGGATTCAAGGTATATACAGCGGCAGAGGCTGCAAAGAGAGCTGACATTATTATGATCCTCATCAATGATGAGAAGCAGGCGCAGATGTACAAGGAGTCCATCGAGCCCAATCTGGAGGCAGGCAATATGCTGATGTTCTCCCACGGCTTCGCAATCCATTTCGGACAGATCGTGCCGCCCAAGGATGTTGATGTCACCATGATCGCGCCCAAGGGCCCCGGCCACACTGTAAGAAGCGAATATCAGGCCGGCAAGGGTGTTCCCTGCCTGATCGCGGTGCAGCAGGATGCCACAGGCAAAGCCCATGATCTGGCACTGGCTTACGCGCTGGCAATCGGCGGCGCAAGAGCAGGCGTGCTTCAGACAACCTTCCGTGAAGAAACAGAGACAGACCTTTTCGGTGAGCAGGCTGTTCTGTGCGGCGGCGTGACTGCCCTTATGAAAGCCGGATTTGAGACTCTGGTAGAGGCAGGATACGAGCCTGAGAGCGCATATTTTGAGTGCATCCATGAGATGAAGCTGATCGTAGATCTGATCTATGAGAGCGGATTCGCGGGAATGAGATACTCCATTTCCAATACGGCAGAGTACGGCGATTACATCACCGGACCCAAGATCGTAACAGAAGAGACAAAGAAAGCCATGAAGAAAGTGCTGTCCGATATTCAGGACGGTACATTCGCAAAGGACTGGCTGCTTGAGAACAAGGTAGGAGCGCCTCATTTCATGGCTATGAGAAAGAGAGAAGCTTCTCATCAGCTGGAGGCTGTCGGCGAAGAGCTGCGCAAGCTGTACAGCTGGAACGGCGGCTCCAAACTGATCGACAACTAAGATCAGACCAAAACTGCCAGTTGAGAGATCCCGCGGCGCGGGATGAGCGGATACAGAGATTACAGGATCCGGAGAGCCACAGAAAGACTCTCCGGGTCTTTTCATTTTATAAAAAATTGCACGGCTTTGGTGAAAGTGTCTTGTATGAGGCGGAGCAAAAATGATATACTGAATATAGTTTATATACGCAGCCGGTCTGCTGGTACAGTTTGAAATTTCAGGAGAAGAGGATTGACTGATGAGCAAGACAGAAGAGAGGATCAAAAAAGACAAGCTTCTGGAGCTTCTGCTCCATGCAGATGATGAGACATTAAAAGAACAGATCGATCATATTCATCCGGCTGATATTCTGGAGCTTCTTCATGCGGAGGATGTCGATCCGCGGCTTCTGATGGAACGGCTGCCGGATTCCATGATTGCCGATATCATTGACGAAGAGGATGAAGAAGACAAATATGAGCTTCTGAGATTGTTTTCTGAGGATAAACAGGAAGAAATTCTGGAAGAAATGTCTTCAGATGAGCTGGCCGACATGGTGGGGTCCATAGATGACAAATCAGAAGCGGCAAAGCTGATCCAGAAACTGTCGGCTGAGGACAGAAGCGAGGTAAGGCAGCTTCTGTCCTATCCTCCGGATACGGCCGGCGGCATCATGGCCACAGAATTTATCAATATATATGACAATAAAACGGTCTATAAAACGCTTCTGTATCTGCAGGAAATCGCGGATGAAGTGGAAACGGCCTACAGCCTGTATGTGGTGGACAGGCAGAATCATCTGAAGGGATCTCTGTCTCTGAAGGATGTAGTGACTTCGTCTTTCAATACGGCGATCCTGGATATCATGAATCCCAATGTGATCACAGCCCATGTGGAGGATGATCAGGAAGCGGTTTCCAGACAGTTTGAGAAATACGGCCTGGTGGAAATTCCTGTGGTCAACGACGACAATCAGCTGGTGGGTGTGATCACCGTTGACGACGTAATGGAAATCGCCACAGAGGAGGCAACGGAGGATATCCATTACATGGGCGGTCTGTCCGGTGAAGAGGAAGTGGACGGTCCGCTGTCGGAATCACTGAAGAGCCGTCTGCCCTGGCTGATTGTGAATCTGCTCACGGCGTTTCTGGCGTCCTGGGTGGTCAGCCTGTTTGAAGGGACCATCGGCAAGGTGGTGGCGCTTTCTTCCATCATGTCGATCGTGACCGGTATGGGAGGAAATGCGGGGACCCAGTCTATGACCATCATTGTACGGGGTATTGCCCTGGACGAAGTGAACCGGGAAAACGGTGTGAGGATCTTTTTAAAAGAATTCGCGGTGGGCATTCTGACCGGAATTGTGATCGGCGCCATTGTGGCGGCGGTGGAAGCGATCGTGCAGGGGAATCCGTATCTGGGGCTGGTGACAGGTCTGGCTATGGTCCTCAATATGATGGCGGCAACTGCTACCGGTTATCTGGTTCCGGTGATCCTTAAGAAACTGAAAATTGATCCGGCGCTGGCGTCGGCAGTATTCGTGACGACCGTGACAGACGTTCTGGGATTCTTCTTTTTCCTGGGACTGGCGACCATGTTCCTGCCGAAACTTCTGTAAAACGGAGTATCCGGGAGGCCGGGTCCGATGCGGGCGGAAAGCGGGGAAAGGAGGCAGTATGGAAATTCTGAAAATGACCATGGATGATTATGAAGCGGTGTATGCGCTGTGGCTGAAAACAGCTGGCATCGGGCTGACGGATCTGGACGACGGCCGGGAGGGAATCGAACAGTTCCTGAAGCGGAATCCCAATACCTGTTTTGTGGCCAGGGAGGGGGAACGCCTGGTGGGTGTGATCCTGGGCGGAAATGACGGCCGGAGAGGAGCGCTGTATCATGCTGCCGTAGAAGAAAGCGAGCGGGGAAAGGGGATCGGAACCGCGCTGACCCGGGCCTGTCTGGAAGCGCTCAGGCAGGAGGGGGTTACGAGAGTGACACTGGCTGCCTACGGACATAACGAATCGGGAAATGACTACTGGGAAAGAAGAGGATTTGTGCTGAGAGACGATCTGATGTACAGGACAAAGGATCTGGTCCAAATGGAAACGATCAAGAAATAATTGACTGAAGAAGGAGCAATCGGAGGAGGCTGCCGCGGCAGCCTCCTTCGTGTGCACAGGAAGAAAAATTTCCGGCGTCCCGCGCGGAACAGGGCAGACGGATCCGCGGTTCTGTCAGAGACCGTAAAAATGACGGTAAAATTTGATGAACATATCGAACGCCTTGGAGTGGGGAGACTGGCTGTTGTAAACAAATCCGATAGTCCGTTCGGGAATGGGGGGATCCATGGGGATCTCCACAAAAGTTCCGTTCCGGATCTCATCCTGTATGAAGGTTTTGATGACGCAGCCGGCGCCGAGGCCGATCCTGGCGAAATCAAGCAGAAGATCCATGGTGGAGACCTCCAGAAGATGGACCGGCTCGATTTGGTTGTCCCGCAGGTAATCTTCGATATAAGTACGGCTGACATTGCCTTTTTCCAGCATCAGGATGGTTCCGTTGCGGAACACATCCGACTGAAGGCCGCCCTCTCTCAGCCGCATGTTGGTCAGATAGGCGGGGGTGGCGATGAAGCCGTCCTGGATATCCATGATCTTTTCGTAGATGATGTTCTTTTTGAAATGCGGGTCGGCTGTGAGCCCCAGATCGATCTGCTGCTTTTCCAGCAGATCCACTGTCTGCAGTGTGGACTGGCTGCGGATGGTAAATCTGACGTGGGGATATCTGGCCACGAATTCTTTCAGACAGGGAAGCAGCACATATTTACACAGAACTGTGCTGACACCGATCCGGATATGGCCGATCCCCAGCTCTGTCATGCGCCTCAGCTCATATTCTCCCTGGTTCAGAGATTCAAAGGCGGCGCGCACATGTTCAAATAAAATGGCGCCCTCCTCAGTCAGCTGGACTCCTCTGGAATTGCGGATGAACAGAGGAAGCTTCAGGCTGTCCTCCAGTTTGCCGATGGCCTTGCTGATGGCGGGCTGGCTGATGTAAAGATTTTTGGCGGCCCGTGAAATGTTGCCTGTCTGTGCGACTTCAAAAAAAATTCTGTACAGAGATAAATTCTGTTCCATGGCGCATCCTCCCAAATTGATTTCCTGCTTTCTACTATACTATAACTTGCATTCATAGTAAACATTCAAAATCTGTATTTCAATTATATTTCTGGTGATGCTATAATTCTACTATAAGATCATGAGGTCGAATCAGAAGGAGGAAAATCGAATGGGAATGACAATGACGCAGAAGATTCTGGCGGCTCACGCAGGACTTGATTCTGTGGAAGCCGGACAGCTGATCGAAGCGGAGCTTGATCTGGTCCTGGGAAATGACATCACATCTCCGGTGGCGATCCACGAGATGGATGGAAAAATGAAAGACAGTTCTGTATTTGATAAAGATAAAATCGCGCTGGTGCTGGATCATTTTGTGCCCAACAAGGATATCAAATCGGCAGAGCACTGCAAATGCGTGAGAGAATTCGCGGCGAAGCATGAAATCAGCAACTTTTTCGACGTGGGAGAAATGGGGATCGAGCATGCCCTGCTTCCGGAAAAAGGACTGGTGGTAGCGGGCGACGTGGTGATCGGAGCCGACTCCCACACCTGTACATACGGCGCGCTGGGCGCGTTTTCCACGGGAGTGGGAAGCACGGACATGGCGGCCGGCATGGCTACGGGCAAGGCCTGGTTCAAAGTGCCTTCCGCTATTAAGATCGAACTGACGGGGAAGCCCCAGAAATGGGTGAGCGGCAAGGATGTGATCCTTCACATCATCGGTATGATCGGGGTGGACGGCGCCCTTTATCAGTCTCTGGAGTTCACCGGCGAGGGCGTGCAGGAGCTGTCCATGGACGACCGGTTCACCATTGCCAATATGGCCATTGAGGCCGGCGGCAAAAACGGGATTTTCCCGGTGGATGAGAAGGCCATCCAGTATATGAAAGAACATTCCATGAGACCCTTTAAGATCTATGAGGCCGACGAGGACGCGGAATATGAGCGCGTGATCCGCATCGACCTGGGAAGCATCCGTCCCACGGTTGCCTATCCTCACCTGCCGGAGAATACCCGCAGCATCGATGAGGTAGAGGATATCGCCATCGACCAGGTGGTGATCGGTTCCTGCACCAACGGCCGGATCGAAGATCTGAGGACGGCGGCAAAGATCCTGGAAGGAAGAAAGGTCAAAAAGGGACTTCGTGTCATTGTGATACCGGCTACTCAGAAAATTTATCTCCAGGCCATGGAGGAGGGCCTTTTAAAGACCTTCATCGAAGCGGGAGCGGTCGTGAGCACCCCCACCTGCGGTCCCTGCCTGGGCGGCTATATGGGCATCCTGGCGGAGGGAGAGCGCTGTGTGTCCACGACAAACCGCAACTTTGTGGGCCGTATGGGCCATGTGAAGTCGGAGGTATATCTTGCCAGCCCGGCAGTGGCCGCGGCCAGCGCCGTGACAGGTAAGATTTCCGGTCCCGAAGAGCTGGGACTGTAAAAGGAGGATGCGAAAATGAAAGCCCAGGGAAGAGTTTTTAAATATGGCGACAATGTAGATACGGATGTGATCATTCCCGCAAGGTATCTGAATTCTTCAGATCCGGCGGAGCTGGCCACCCACTGCATGGAAGATATTGACAAGGATTTTGTGAAGAAGGTGCACAAGGGCGATATCATCGTGGCTGCCAAAAATTTCGGCTGCGGTTCTTCCAGAGAGCATGCGCCGATCGCGATCAAGGCAGCCGGCGTGGGCTGCGTCATCGCGGAGACCTTTGCCCGTATTTTTTACAGGAACGCGATCAATATCGGCCTTCCGATCATTGAGTGCCCGGAAGCCTCAAAAGGAATTGACGACGGCGATGAGGTTGAGATTGATTTTGACAGCGGAATGATTTACAATAAGACAAAGAAAACCCAGTTCAAAGGACAGGCGTTTCCTGAGTTTATGCAGAAAATCATAGCCGCCGAGGGACTGATCAATTACATCAACAGCGAACGATCAAAATAAAACAATCGAACGATGATATGCATAACAGCTGCTGTGGAACCAGGTTTCACAGCAGTTTTGCGTTGTGAGGCATTTGGAGGGAAGAAGGAAAATGGCAGGAAGACCGGTGAAAACCAACGCCATGCGTCTTCTGGACGCGGCGGGGATCTCTTATGAGACGATGGAGTATGAGGTGGATGAAAAGGATCTGAGCGGCGCCCATGTGGTGGCACAGCTGGGGCTGGATCCGGATACAGTATTCAAAACCCTGGTGGCCAGGGGAGAGAAAAACGGGATCATGGTGTTCTGTATTCCCGTCTGCGAGGAGCTGGATCTGAAAAAGGCGGCCTCTGTCTCCGGAGACAAGCGGGTGGAGATGATCCATGTAAAGGAAATCCAGGGAATTACAGGATATATCCGGGGCGGCTGCTCTCCCGTGGGCATGAAAAAGAAATATCCCACATATATAGAAGAGACAGCGGTCCTGTTTGATAAAATCGCCGTCAGCGCGGGGATCCGGGGTTGTCAGATGTTTCTGGATCCGGAGGATCTGATCGCGTTTACAGACGCCCGCGTCTGCAGTCTGACCAAAGATGCGGCGGGATGAGCAGCTTGTACGAATTGCTGAACAGGAGAAAGAGTGGATGACAAACCAGGACAGCTATGCTATGATAATGGGAAGGATAAAAATCGTCGAATACAGGAAAGATGAAGAAAGGAATAACCGATGAGGGAATTATTATATGAAAGTACGAGGGGAGCCGGCGGAAAGGTAACGGCTTCTCAGGCAATTTTAAAGGGACTGGCGGAGGACGGCGGCCTGTTTGTGCCGGAGAGGATTCCGGAACTGCCGTTTCAGCTGGAAGAGCTTTCCGGCCTCAGCTATCAGGAGACCGCCTATGGAATCATGAAGGAGTTTCTGACCGATTTTACAGAGGAAGAACTCAGAGACTGTATTGACAGGGCCTATGATGATAAATTTGACACAAAGGAGATCGCGCCCGTAAAGGAGGCGGACGGCTCTTATTATCTGGAGCTGTTTCACGGCGCTACGATCGCTTTCAAGGATATGGCGCTTTCCATTCTGCCGTATCTGATGGTCACGTCTGCCCGGAAGAACCGGATCAAAAATGAGATCGTGATCCTGACGGCTACCTCCGGAGATACAGGGAAGGCCGCGCTGGCAGGATTTGCCGATGTGCCCGGCACCAAAATTATTGTCTTTTATCCCAGGGACGGCGTAAGCCCCATCCAGAAGAAACAGATGGTGACCCAGAAGGGAGAGAATACTTTCGTGGTGGGCATTCACGGAAATTTTGACGATGCCCAGAGCGGTGTGAAGGCCATGTTCGGGGACCGGAAGCTGGCAGAAGAGCTGGCCGGCCGCGGATATCAGTTTTCTTCCGCTAACTCTATCAATATCGGACGGCTGGTGCCCCAGGTGGTCTATTATGTCTACGCTTACGGCCAGATGATGAAGAAGGGCATGATCTCCGCAGGAGAGGAGATCAATGTCACTGTGCCGACAGGCAATTTCGGCAATATTCTGGCCGCGTACTATGCGAAGCTCATGGGACTGCCCATCGGAAAGCTGATCTGCGCCTCCAATGAAAATAAAGTGCTGTATGACTTTTTCCGCACGGGCGTTTATGACCGGAACCGGGAATTCATCCTGACCAGCTCCCCGTCCATGGATATCCTGATCTCCAGCAACCTGGAGCGTCTCATTTACAGGATCGCGGGAGAGAACGCGGGAAAGGACGCTTCTCTCATGAAGGCTCTTTCCGAGACAGGAAGATATGAGATCAGCGGAGAAATGAAGGCGGCCCTGGCTGATTTCCGGGGGTCATACGCGGACGAGAAAGAGACTGCGGAAGAGATCAGGCGCGTATACAGGCAGGCGGGGTATGTGATCGACCCGCATACGGCGGTTGCGTCCTGTGTCTGCAGAAAATACAGAGAAGAAACCGGGGACGGAAGAAAGATGCTGATTGCGTCCACGGCCAGTCCCTATAAATTCACCAGAAGCGTGATGGACGCCATCGACGGCCAGTATCATGACCGGGAAGATTTTGAGCTGGCGGATATTCTTTCTGAGATCTCAGGGGTGCCGGTGCCGGCGGCCATTGAGGAGATCCGGACAGCGCCTGTGCTTCATACGGCGACCTGTGAGACCGGGCAGATGGAAGAAGCAGTAAAACAGTTCCTGGGCATCAGGGCTTGAAAGAGGTCATGTTATGCAGCAGGAAAATAATAAAGAAATCAAGTTGGAACATATTACGCTCTCCCACAGACAGGGAGCCTCAAAGGCAGGAGAAAACCAGAAGGAGGGAAGACGGCCGAGCAGCTATTACAGAAAGGTTATGCAGCGCCGTCAGAGACAGAAACGCAACCGTCTGATCGGGATCGGCTGCCTTTCCGTCATCCTGCTGATTCTGATCATCTGCATTATCATAAAACTGGTTCAGGGAAGATCAGAGGAAACGGGCGGAACTGCCGCGGATTCTTCGGCGGCGGGAACGGTGTCCGGCCTTCCGGAAAAGCTGTCGGAGGATGATTTCCGGTATTCTGTGTCTGATGATCAGAAAGAGGTTGGGACGCCTCAGGAAAAAAAGGAAATCGCGGAATATGAAGGATACGCGGTCCGTTATCCCGCTGTGGGGAATCAGGCCATGGACGCGGCAATCGCCCAGCGGGCGGATGATATCATCACGGTTTTCAAGGCGCGCATGCAGGCGTGCCAGAGCGATTCGCCGGCCCGCATGCTTCTGGTGGCTGACTACGAAAGCTATCAGACAAAGGAAGCGCTGGTTTCCATTAAGTTTGATATCCATACAGAACTTCCCCAGGAATCGCTGTCCGGAGATACGATCGAGACTTATACCTATCAGATGACGGACGGAGCGGAGGTTTCTCTTTCCGATGTGCTGAAGGACGGCTATCTGGATTTCCTGTCCGAAAAGACAAGGGAATTTGCCCGGAGCCAGTCAGGAACCTTTACGGAAAGCGCGGTAGCGGCCAGCGAGGCCAATTTCAAATATTATACCTGGAATGAGGACGGGCTGACCCTGTATTTCCCGGCCGGAACGCTGATCGAAGAGAATCAGGAGGTCCTTTCCTTTACGATTCCCATGGAGGATCTTTCTTCTTATCTGACGATGGATCTGGCCGGCAGCAGCGAGACAGAGCCGCCTGAGAGCCAGGAGGCGCAGGCGCCCGTACAGCCGGGGGCCGATGTGGATCCCACAAAGCCCATGGTCTGCCTGACCTTTGACGATGGCCCTTCTGTGACCAACACACCGGAGCTTCTGGATATCCTGGAAGAAAATGATGCCAGGGCCACCTTCTTCGTGGTCGGTACGTCTCTGCAGAAGGAGGGGGCGCAGGAGATTGTCAGACGGGCGCAGGAGATGGGATGCCAGATCGGGAACCACACCATGGATCATAAAAATTTCAAGGAGATCAGCGATGAGGAGATCTGCCAGGAGATTGAGGGGGTTAACAGTATTCTGACCTCCTGGGGACTGGAGCCGACGACCATTGTACGGCCGCCCTACGGCGGATGGAACAATCATGTCCGGGATGTGGTGCAGTACCCGATGATCCGGTGGAATCTGGATACTCTGGACTGGAAGACCAGAGATCCTTCCTGTACGATTTACAATGTGCTGCAGGATCCGGAGCTGGCAGCCGTGGACGGCGACATTATCCTGATGCACGATATCCATGCGGAAACGATAGAGGCATGCAGAACGATCATTCCCGAGCTGAAGGCGAGAGGCTTCCAGCTGGTGACGATCGAGGAAATGTATGCGGCCAAGGGGATTCCCCTGGAGACAGGCAAGGTGTATTACAACAGCGGTCATATCAAGACTGATTTTGGATCATAACGATGCGGGAGAGCTCAAATGAAATACAGAATTCTGGTGGCAGAGGACGAAGCGTCGGTCCTGGAGGGGCTTTTGGAAGCCCTCTCCGGGGCCGGTTATGAAGCGGCCGGCGTGACAGCAGGAGAAGCGGCAGTGCGGAAACTGACAGAAGAAAACTGGTCTTTGTGTATTCTGGATGTCAGGCTGCCTGATATGAGCGGATTTGATGTATGCCGGAGGGTGAGAGAAGCGGGAACTCACCTTCCGGTTTTGTTTTTGACAGCGTTTTCCGATGAGGCCAATACGGTCAGAGGCTTTGAGATGGGCGGCGACGATTATGTAGCGAAGCCGTTCCGCCTGCGGGAGCTTCTGTCCAGGGTGGAGGCGCTTCTGAGACGGTGCGCTCCCAGGGAGGGAGAGGCAGCGGAAAGGCGTTTCCTGGTAAGCGGCGATATCTGCCTGAATCTGAAAAACAGAAAACTGGAGATGGGCGGCGAAGAGCTGCTTCTGACGCCGAAGGAAAGCCAGATCGCCTATCTGCTCATGAGCAAATGGCCGGAAGCGGTGAGCCGGGACGAGCTTGTCCGCACATTTTGGGACAAGACGGGACAATATATTGAAAATAATACGATCCGGGTCCATATGAGCCGGCTCCGGGAAAAGCTGGGGACATATGAGGGAAACAACTATGTGGAAACGGTGCGGGGAATCGGATACCGGTGGAATATCCCGGTGAGGAGTGCGTTATGAGCTGTTATGGAAACAAAGAGATCAGATATTTGGGCCGTGTTTACTGGGTGATGGCGGCGTCTCTGACGGCGGGGACAGCGGCGCTGGTGCTGTTCGTGAGACATGTCTGCCAGCGCCGGATCATGGAAGCGGTGGAACAGGCATTCAGCGCGCAGGAGCAGTCGGTTCTCCGGTCGCTTCTGCAGGAGCCGGATCCGGCGCAGGTATGGATTCCGGTGTGCACGGCCGGCGCGGTGTTTCTGTTTTTTTTCCTTTATATGACCCGATCTCTGTCAGGGATCTATGAAACGGTGGGAAAACTCAGTCTGGGACTGGAGCAGATGATCGCGGGCCGCAGAACGAATCTGTCTGAATGGAAGGAAGGGATCGTCTCTTCTCTTTCCAATCAGGCTGAGCTGCTGTGCCGGAGGAACGCGCATCTGATCGATCTGATGCAGGAGGAAAAAGAGCAGCTGTTCCGTTTTGTGGAAAATATGGTGCATCAGATGAAAACGCCGCTCACGGCCCTGCAGCTGGATCTGGATCTGATGGATATGCAGCTGGAGCCGCTGCGGGAAGCCGGCGGAAACGGCCTGGACAGAAAGCTTCAGGACTGTATGGCCCAGTGCGGGAAGCTGAAGGCCCATGTGGAGGAATTTATGACAGACAGCCAGGTATCCTCCGGAACGCTTCATTTTTTTTCCAGCCCCGCGGACGTGGAGGGAATGCTGGAGAGTGTCGGGAACGGGCTCTCGGTGCTTCTGGAGGCGCGGCAGATCCGGCTTTCTATTCGGTCGGAGTCAAAAATTCCTCTTTACTGTGACAGCGGATGGATGAAGGCGGCGTTCTCTAATCTGATCAAAAATTCCATTGAGTCCATGAAGCAGGGCGGAACCATCGCGGTCCGGCACTGGGATGAAGGATGCTGGAAATATGTGGTGATCACCGACGAGGGCGGCGGAATTTCAGAAGAAACGGCTGCCCACATGTTTGAACGGTTTTATACGGGAAAAGAACGGGAAGGAGGCACAGGGATCGGGCTGCATGCCGCAAAAGAGATCATTGAGTCCTGCCATGGCAGCATTGAGGCGCAGCCGTATGGGAAAGGCACCAGATTTCAGATCAGATTCCGGATCCTGGACGGTCCGGAGACCTATGCCCGGTAAATCCGGAAGGGACAGCGGGAGCAGCAAATGTTACGAAAACGTCACGTGTAGGGCACTCCCTTTTGTGGTACGATAGATTCAGAAGAAGACGGTTTCGGCCGGAACGGATCAGACTGCGGAAGGGAGGGGCGTGCATGAGCGGAACCTTATGGAAAATAGCCAGACAATCAAAGCAGGGAAGGAAGAAGGAAAACAGAGCGTTGTTTTTTGTTCTTTTTTTCCTGTTTTTTCTGACTGCGGCCGGCATCACCTGGTTTTCCGCTGCCGGGAAAGTGCAGGAGGAGGAGCGGTATTCTGCCTTTGGCGAGTGGAAGGCGGCGTATTACGGCGCAGATGAAGCGCAGCGGGATCAGTTCCTGGAAAATCCCGCCACTTCCAGAAGCGGTGTTTCCGCGGTGGTCGGTTCCGTGATCGCGCCGGACGCGGAGGAACGGCTTGAGGACCTGGAGCAGGAGTTCGCGTTCATGTATATGGGGTCAGAGGTGCCCGAGGTGACTCTGGAAAGAATGGGAAGGGATGTTCTGGCGCTGGAGTCAGAGGCGGAAGTCATGGAATATCTGGGATTCAGCGCTGTTCTCGGCACGCTGGATGAGGGGACCTGCGGGCTTGGGCGGATTTCCCTGGCCAGCGGCGCCTATCCGCAGGCGGAGGATGAGATTGCGGTTGTGCGTTCCTCTCTGACCCGGATGGGATATGGAGCGGAGCTCGGACAGACCATTCAGGTAGAGGTCTATTCTCCGGGCAGTGAAACCGTGACGAAGGAGTACCGGCTGTGCGGAATTCTTGAACCCTACGGAGGAGGGTGGAATACCAAAACCTATCCTCTTGTTTCCGCGGTGATCACGCCGGAAGCCGCAGAGCAGTATCCCTGGGAGCCTTCCTACAATGTTTTTCTGGATTATGCGGGATCCGTCTCGGAAAGTCCTTATATATACGGCCTGAACGAATCAGGATGACGGGGTTTATATCAAATCAGACAAGCTGTATGACAGCGGACTGGAACAGCTGAGGAAGCATACCAGCGCTTACCCCTATGACAGCACGAAGCCCAGCTGGAAAAAAGACGGAATGGCGCTGGCGGGGCTGATCGGGATCTATACAGGCTGGGAAGGGAATCTGGCGGGGCTGGAGGACATGATTTCAGAGGGAGAATGGGACCGGGAAGCCTTTGAGGAGGGGAGCGAGGTGCTTCTGTTCATGCCTTCTTACCGGGAACGGGATTACCGCAGTGTGGAACCGGGAGAAAATCTGCTTGAGCTGAATCTGGATGAAAATCTGGCGGACTATTATGAAATCGATGAGAGTATCCAGCCGGGAGATGAGATCACGATCCATGTCGAATATAAGGTGACAGATGATGAAAACGGACCGGAATATCTGAAAGAAGATCC
Organism: Candidatus Paralachnospira caecorum; assembly: GCA_904379015.1. Classification (GTDB taxonomy): domain Bacteria; phylum Bacillota; class Clostridia; order Lachnospirales; family Lachnospiraceae; genus Lientehia; species Lientehia caecorum. The sequence continues at coordinate 32,506 of CAJFHG010000011.1, forward strand.
CAAACTGGCGTTTTATCAGGAAGAAGAATGGTCGGTGACGGTGGGCGGGATCATCCATTATGTGCCGGAAAACTGTGAAAATCCGCTCCGGGAACTGCTGACCTCTTATGAAAACAACAGCTTCGCAGTGGTTGCCAGTTCCCGTTTTGTGAATCAGGTGAGGGAAATCAGGAATCGTATGGAGCGGGAATATACGGCTGAGCGGTACAGAGAACAGTATGGAATTGAAACAGACGCGGACAGCGTCCTGATCCGTTCAGGCAATATGCTGGGGAGCAATACGGAGACAAAGTTTGATGCGTTTACGGTAATCTGCGGCAGCGGCGCGGGAGATGCCGCGGTGGGAAATATCCAAAATCTGGCGGCCTTTTACGGGCTGTATCCGGCGGCATCTTCCGAAACGTGGCAGACGGATTATCAGAAGGCGGCGGATACGGCCGTGCTCTGGCTGGCGGGAGGCGGGACGGTCTGCATCGCCGTTTTGCTGATCCTGTTTCATACGATGAGATCTGCTTTGGACAGCAGCCGGAAGCAGTTCGGCATTTTTCAGACTCTGGGCGTGAGAAAGAAAGAGATCCGGCGGGCATATGGGATACGGGGAGCCGTGGACGGCGCTCTGGCTCTGCTGCTGGTCCATCTGGCAGGGGCAGCGGCGGCGGGATTTCGGGCAGCGGAGATTTACAGGACCATGGATCCCCTCAGGTTTTCAGGGCAGGGGGAAATGATCCGGCGGTGCCTGATGGAAGTCTTTGGAGGTGATTCGCTCACCGCCCATGTGATCCTGTGCGCGGTGCTGATGATCGTTTTTGTTTCAGCTTACAGGATTCCGGCCGGAAGTGTCCTGAAAGGCAGTCCGGTGGATCAGGTCAGGGAATTGTCAGAATAGAAGGGAGGAATTTTATGGTGCTTCTGGAAACGAGACAGTTGGAAAAAATATATGGAACAGGCAGTCAGGAGGTGCGCGCGCTGAAGCCGACCAGTCTGACGATCGAGGAAGGCAGGTTTTACGCGGTGATCGGACGGAGCGGATCGGGAAAATCGACGCTTCTTCATCTGCTGGGGGGACTGGATCAGCCCACAGGGGGAGACGTGCTTCTGGAGGGGAAGAGTATTTTTAAGTTTTCTGACAGGGAGGCGGCCATATTCAGAAGGAGGAGGATCGGCTTTATTTTCCAGTCATATAATCTGCTGCCGGAGTATACAGCGCTGGATAATATCAGAATGCCGCTTTATCTGGACCAGAGGGAAATCGATGAGGAATATGAAGGAATGCTGCTGAAAAAGCTGCGCCTGATCGGAAAGGAAACGAAATATCCCAGTCAGCTGTCCGGAGGGGAGGTACAGCGGGTGGCCATCGCGAGAGCGCTGATCACCAAGCCGGCCATCGTGCTGGCAGATGAGCCGACCGGAAATCTGGATGTGAAAAGCGCTTCTGAAGTGATCCAGATCCTGAAGGAGACTTGCCGGATTTTCCATCAGACACTGCTGCTGGTGACCCATGATCTGCAGATCGCCAGAATGGCGGATGTGGTGCTGACGCTGGAGGACGGGGTGCTGTTCAAAGGGGAAGACATCCTCAGCTGACCCTCCGGCCGGCTGAGGATTGTCAAAAAGCAGTTCTATGTGTCCTTGCGGGTGAGGAGATCCGCCATCTGCCGGAGCATTTCGATCCGGGACTGTTCTTCGGGGCTCATCCTGCTTTTCAGGACATTCAGGATCAGGTTTGTCTCCGCGTCATTGAACTGGAGCCCCATGGCGTTGGCGCTGCGGTTGGCAGAGATCAGAAATGGAAGGAGGGCGTCCATGGATTTTCCTCCGGACTGGGAAACCAGCTCTGACAGGAAAGCCAGTTTTTTCAGATCCATATTTTTCAGGGAAGGATCATTGTTCCAGCTGTCCTGATTCTGGCCGGACTGATCCCGTTCAGGGCCGGAGGCATCCGGTCCTTTTTCGTTCCTGTTTCTGCCGGAGGGGCGGTTATTCTGAAAATGATTCATGAGAAGTCTCCTTTCTTTCATCGGGATCCAGAGAACGGAAGGCGGCGCTGTAGGAGTCAAATACAGCCTGCTGTTCTTTGGAAAGCGCGTTTCTGATACAGGTGCGGAAATCTCCGGGCGGGGGACCGGCCGGATCTTTGGACTTCGGTTCAGAGGAGAGAGAGGCGGCGGCCAGAGAGAGATCTTCTTCCGGCGCCGGGCCGGAAGCCGTGTCCTGGAAAAGGGACAGCCCGGCGGCGCCGGGATCGGCCGGCGCTGTCTGTTCATAGAGAGACATGAGCTGGAGCATGGTGTTGAACCGGCTGAAGATCTGCCGCTGCCTGGGACTGCCGTAATCCTTTATTTCATTGAAAACGTCAAAAAATCCCCGTTTCGGCTCATCGCCGCCGGCGGAACAGGCGCTCAGGGCTTCGCTGCTGTCCGGGGAGGCAAACAGGCGCATGGTATTCTGAAGTTCCTGTATTTTGATCAGGATGGAGAAGAGCCGTTTCTGGGAGGGCGGAAAATAGGACAGAGCGGCCTTCAGCATCTGGAGGTCATAGCTGCATGTCATTTTATCCAGCATGGTTGCTTTCAGATCATCTTGTTCCAACATAGCACCTCGGTGGTTTGCTCCTTTCAGTTTATGCGGGGGACTGGCCCGGCTATGCGCAAAAACGCATATAATAAAAGGTGTAAGGAAAAGGAGTTCTGAAATGAAAACAAGACTTGTCATAGAGGAAGATTCTGTATATGAAATAGATGAAGAATGCGACAGGGCCAGAAGGGCCGCGGAGCAGAAAAAGAAGGAAAAAGCCGGGAAAGAGCAGAAGAGGAACAGGGGCGCGGAGCCGGACTGAGCCGGATCTCCCGGCATGACAGCCGCCTGCCGGAGGCACTGAAAAAAGAGCCGTCCTGATGATGCGGATCGGGACGGCTCTGCCGCTTTGATTTATTTCGCGAGTTTCATCATGAGGTCATTGGAGCGGGTCACAAATTTGCTCATGCGTTCAGGAGAAAGGCTTCCGTGGCTCAGAAGGGCCAGGTCATAAAGCTGTTCGCAGAAAGCGGAAGTATCTTCTCCGTCGGGATGGTCCAGTACATAAGTTACCAGCGGGTGGTTGGCGTTCAGCACCAGGGTTTCCGACGCGCCGAACATGTCCAGATTATCACCCATATTGTACATTTTCATCATATCCTGCATCCGGCGGCCTTCTTCCGAGAGCGTGACCACAGATGCCACAGACGGATTTTTAAGCTTTTCGACCTTGACTTCCAGCTTGTCGTTGCCAAGGGCTTTCCGGAAGGTTTCCGTGAGCTTGTCCGTCATCTGCGTCATGGCCTCTTTGTCCTCTTCCTTTGTCTCTTCCTTGAACACACTGTCCAGATCCGTATCGATCCGCAGGAAATGCACGCCTTCATTTTTCTGCTCCACATGGCTGATAAAGGGAGAATCGATGGCGTGATCCAGGATCACGGCGTCGATGCCGGCTTCCTTGAACATGTTGATATACTGGCTCTGGGCTTTCTCATCTGTTACATAGAAGACCGTGTTTTCATGAGACTCCTTGTTCTCCTCCAGGCATTCGGACAGGGTCAGATATTTGCCCTCCAGGTTTTTGAAGAGGATGCAGTCTTTGATCTTTTCTTCAAATTTTTCATCCCGGATATAACCGTATTTGATGAAGGGACTTAAATCATCCCAGTATTTCTCATAGTTTTCCTTTTCCACCTTGAACATGCCGGTCAGCTTGTCCGCCACCTTCTTGGTGATGTAGTCAGAGATCTTTTTGACAAATCCGTCATTCTGCAGAGCGCTTCTGGAAACGTTCAGCGGAAGGTCCGGACAGTCGATGACGCCCTTTAAGAGCATCAGGAACTCGGGAATGACTTCTTTGATGTTGTCGGCCACAAACACCTGATTATTGTACAGCTTGATGGTGCCTTCGATGCTCTCATACTGGGATCCGATCTTCGGGAAATAAAGGATGCCTTTCAGGTTGAACGGATAGTCCATATTCAGATGGATCCAGAACAGCGGCTCCTTGTAATCATTGAATACAGTCCGGTAGAACTTTTTGTATTCTTCGTCGGTGCAGTCGTTGGGATGCTTTGTCCACAGGGGATGGATGTCGTTTAAGGGCACGGGACGCTTGTGGATCTTGGCCAGCTCTCTTCTGGGAGAAATCTCCACCGTCTCTTTTTCGCCGTTTTCATTTTCCCGCTCCTCTGTCTTGGCTTCTTCTACGGTCCGTTCCACCACGACATCTTTATCTGTCACCTCGCTGGCGTCGATGGTCTCGAACTCCTGGGGCGCGCCTGCCTTGTTCAGATAAATGGGAACCGGCATGAAGGAGCAGTATTTGGTGATCACCTCGCGGGCTTTGTATTCATTGGCGAATTCCAGGCTGTCTTCATTGAGGTAAAGGGTGATCTCTGTTCCGAAATCTGTTTTGTCGCCCTCCGCCATGGCAAATTCCTGTCCGCCTTCCGATTCCCAGTGGACAGCGGGAGCATCCGCTTTATAGGACTTGGTATCGATGGTCACTTTATCAGCTACCATAAACGCGGAATAGAAGCCCAGTCCGAAATGACCGATAATCTGGTCTTCATTTGCCTTATCCTTGTATTTTTCCAGGAAATCCTTCGCGCCGGAGAACGCGATCTGATTGATGTATTCGTCCAGCTCCTCGAAGGTCATGCCCAGGCCGTTGTCCTTAAAGGCAATGGTCTTGTCGTCCGGATTGACCGTAACGAGAATTTTGTACTCTGTATCCTCGGGAGTCTCAAATTCTCCCATCATATCCAGCTTCTTCAGTTTGGTGATCGCGTCGCAGCCGTTGGAGATCAGCTCACGGTAGAAGATATCATGATCACTGTAAAGCCATTTCTTTATAATAGGAAATATGTTTTCACTGTTAATTGATAAATTGCCCTGTTTTTCCGGCATATCAGTCACACCTTTCTTTCATTTCTGAGGTCTATTGTAATACCCGGATAGGTAAAAGTCAAGAAAAAATTAGCACTCATTCCGATTGAGTGCTAATAATCAAATCCTGTTTACAGTTCGGAAAACAGAATATTCTGTTTTTTCAGGAACTGTCTCACCGCGTCATCCCAGATCCGCTCCGGCGTTCTGTCCATGAGAAAGGAAGCAAAGGATACGCCGGTGACGCAGGTCAGCGCTCCATGCTCGTAATGGATATTCAAAAACAGTCCGCCGATCTGTTCCGGCGGGACGGATGTATTGCGGAGCAGCGTTTCCGAGGCAGTTCTGGACAGGACGAAAACGATCCTGAACTGCTCCGGCAGCCGGGAACCCTTGATGATCTGGAAGCAGAGCGGCTTCAGCAGGGACCAGCGGGCCAGATCATGCTGCGGCATTTCCTCCCATTCTGCATCCGTAAAATAGTCTTTGTGGAGCGAACCGTCCAGCGTGATGGAAATGCTGGTGGTAAAGGACGCCTGAGATACCAGAAAGGCGTCGAAAGTATTCTGGATAAACAGCTTGGATGTAAAATCCTTCAGTTCTGAAATTTCAAATGCGGTCATGGGAACCTCCTGTTCAGATTCAGTATAAGGAAAAAAGCAGAAAAAGGGAAGACCTGAAGAAGAAAACAGGCGTATTTTTTCGCAGACATTTTTGTTCTGTCAGGATGCGGGAGTTGTGTTACAATAGAACGGTACGGCAGCTGCCGGAGAATGCGAAGGAGGATGGAAGATGGAAGAAGGATATACGGCAAAAGCAGAAAAGGAAACAGGGAAGGCCTCCGGAATGGCAATAAAGGGACTTCTGGAATACATAAAAAAGGGGGTTTCCCCTTATCATACTGTGCAGACGGCCAAAGAAGAGCTTGAGGCGGCGGGCTGTGAGGAGCTGGAGCTTTCGGAACCCTGGAAGCTGCAGAGAGGACAGGGATATTTTGTCAGGGCCCACGGATCCACTTTGTTCGCGTTCCGGGTCAATCCGGGCTTTGTCCCGGCGGACGGCTTCCGGATCGCGGCGGCGCATACGGACTGGCCCTGTATGCGGATCAAAACGGCGCCGGAGATGCAGAGCGGCAGATACAGAAAGCTCAATGTGGAAACATACGGCGGACCGATCTTAAGCACATGGATGGACCGGCCCCTGTCCGCGGCGGGACGGGCGGCGCTGAGAGGAAGCGATCCGTTTCATCCCGAGCTTTGTCTGGTGGATCTGGGACGTCCTGTTTTTACCATTCCGAATCTGGCGATCCATATGAACCGGGACGTGAACAAGGGCGTAGAGCTGAACCGTCAGACGGACATGCTGCCTCTGGCCGGCGAAATGGAAAAGGCGCTTGAGAAGGACGGAGGCTTTATGGAAGCTCTGGGACAATGCCTGGGCCGCCGGCCGGAGGATATCCTGTTTTTTGAACTTTCGGTTTATAACTGCGATCCGGCGGATATCATTGGAATAAACGGAGAATTCCTTTCCGCTCCCAGGCTGGATAATCTCACGTCTGTGAAAGCCTGCATGGACGGATTTCTCGCAGGCGGCGGGCGGGAGCGCGGCGCTGATCTGGCGGTGTTCTTTGATCATGAGGAAATAGGCAGCAGAACGAAGCAGGGCGCCGGTTCGCTGCTTCTGGATCTGGTGATGGAAAAAATCTGCGCCGCCCTCGGCTATGGCAGAGAGGAGTATGTGGACTGCCTTCTGTCCAGCTTTTTCCTGTCTGTGGACGTGGCTCACGCGGCTCATCCCAACCGACCTGAGAAAAGCGATCCGACCAATCCGGTTTATTTAAACGGCGGCGTAGTCCTGAAAACAGAATGCAATCAGCGGTATGCCACAGACGCGCAGGCAGTGGGGATCCTCCGGGCGCTCTGCGGGGAAAACGGAATTCCCTGCCAGTTTTTTGCCAACCGTTCCGATATGGGCGGAGGAAGTACGCTGGGCTCCATTGCCTCTTCCTTTACCGTGATGAATACGGCGGATATCGGCCTTCCTCTGCTGGCGATGCATTCAGCCAGAGAGACCATGGGAGTACGGGATATGGAGGCCCTGACGGCGCTGCTTGCCTGCTATTGGAAATAATAGTAAGAAAATGAGATTTCTGTCTTTTCAAATGACGTTTTCTGTGCTATCATAAATAGTAATGAAAACTACATGGAGCATCGGACGCTTCAAAATTATGTAGTCAGGCAGTACAGGAGGAGAAATATGAGTTACAAGATCGTGGTGGACAGCTGCTGTGATTTGACAGAAGAGCTGAAATCCGACAGCCATTTCCAGATTATCCCTTTGACATTGCAGGTAGGGGAAACTTATATTACAGACGATGAACATTTTGATCAGGCCAGGTTCCTGGAGCTGGTGCGCACATCACCGGAATGCCCCAGGACAGCGTGTCCCTCCCCGGAGGCATTCCGCGACGCTTATGACTGTGACGCGGATATGATTTTTGTGGTGACGCTGTCCCAGCATCTCAGCGGCACGTACAACAGCGCGGTTCTGGGAAGGACCATGTATATAGAAGAGCAGGGGGAAAAACAGATCGCGGTCTTCAGTTCGGATTCCGCGTCTGTAGGCGAGGCGAAGATCGCCATGAAGATCAGAGAGCTGGCCGAGGCCGGAAAGTCCTTTGATCAGATCGTGAAGGAAGTGTCAGATTTCCGGGACCATATGAATACGTATTTTGTTCTGGAGACGCTGGATTATCTGAAAAAGAACGGAAGACTCACCGGACTCCAGGCGCTGTTCGCGACGGTGCTGAATATCAAGCCGGTCATGGGCGCGGACAAAGGCGTGATCATCAAGCTGGACCAGGCCAGAGGCATTGACAAAGCGCTTGCCAAAATGGCCCAGTGGGTGGCGAAAGAGGCAAAGAACGCGGAGGAAAAGATCCTGGCGATTTCTCATACCAACTGCCCGGAGCGGGCCAGGATGGTGAAGGATCTGATCTGCAGCATGATCAAGGTGAAGGATGTGTACGTGGTGGATACAGCCGGCGTCAGCACCACCTATGCCGGAGACGGCGGTGTGATCATCGCTCTGTAAAGCAGACTGGATCAGGTCAGGCGAAGGACAGATGGAAGCGGGACGTCGGTCGCGGTTAAGCGGCCGGCGTTTTTGGGGTTTCGGTTCCTTATGCTGTTTTTGCGGGAGGCGCGCCTGGCCGGACACGTCCGCGCATCCGTCTGCTTCAGACCGGGAGACAGGATCGGTCCTGAACCACAGGATGGCCGGCCCGCTGCAGCAAGGAGGAAAAATATGAAAACAGAAATCAATCAGTCTAATTATGAAAAAATGAAAAACAGTATGGCAGAGGTGTTTCTTCAGTATGATCAGGACAATATGATCCGCAAATTTCAACTGGAGCATGACGAACGGTATCTGTATATCCGCTGCCTGGAACGGCCATACAGAGTCAGCCGGGAAACCGGACAGATTGACTGGTCGGAGGACGGCTTTCAGACCGTGAACAGAGCCGGATATAATGAGACGATGACCATTTATGATGTTCTTTGCAGTTCGAAAGATAACTGTCATCTGGCAGGAAAATGGGTAAGCCTGGACAGCCTTTTTTCAGTGATGGGAGGCAGCCTGAAACAGGAAAACAGTCTGCTTCAGCATTCTGCCCGGATTTTCGAGGGCAAAACAGAAGCCCTTTCTCTGGCCTGTGAGAAGCTGGGCGGAAAAAAGCAGAATAAAGGAGACGCTGCCTACGAGCTGCCTCTGTTTCCATTCCTTCCGATCATGCTGTGCTTCTGGGATTCTGATGAAGAGTTTCCGGCCAGCCTGCAGATTCTGCCGGATCAGAATGTTTTGGATTATATGCATTATGAAACCCTGATGTTTGCTGTCTTTCATCTGATCGATCGGTTAAAGGCTCTTATATAAGCCGTTCGCCAGGGATGCTGAGGGTGTACTGTAAATATTCAAAAAATAAAGAACATATATTTTTAAATGGATATAATATTGAAAAAAACTTGCATGAAACAGAGAAAAATGATATTCTTAAATACAAGAAGACAGTGTTTTGCCCAACAGCAGTGAGGGGGATTGCTTATGAAAAAGAAATATTTATATGGACTGGTTTGTCTGATCTGTGTTTTTGTGACTGCGGCCTGCGGAGAGGCACGTTTGGAAGATTCGTCCGGTTCTGCGGAAGAGACGACGGCAGAAGTGGCTGAGCGGGAAAATCCTGATGAGATCTATTATCGAAAAATCGAGGAGGAGACAAGGGCGGACTTTCCGGAGGATTTAAGTGAAATGGAGGACTGGTACGGAGATTATCAGTTTGTAGAGTATACCAGACCGCATTCATATCCGCCAAGCACTCCCGATTATCTGCAGAGAAAACTGGATCAGATGAAGGGAACCATAAAAAGAATTGAGCCAGGAATGCTCATAACCTATTTTCCTGTCGACCGGGTATTGGAACCAGTCTTTTATGAGGATTATGAATATGATCATTACATATCAGTGAGGTCCTTTACCATGCATGTGGAGGTGCTGGATGAGGAACTTTTAAAGACGCTTCTGATGAGATGGGGGAGAGAATACCATCTGGACGGAAGTCCGGTGGATTTTTCTAACAAGGCACATGGAGATGATGATCTGTTTGCGGATATGGACTTTCGGATTTCTGATTATGTCGGCCACCAGATTCTCGTGTTCACTGACGAGGATACTACATCTACAATCAAAGAATGCGATTACTGGATCAATGCCGGAGACGGAGTGGTCTATTCCCTGACGAACCACTCGGTATCCAAATGGCAGAGACTCCGGTGACATCCGGCTGTATCTGTCGGGCGGACCGCTTTCAGGCTTCAGCGTTCCTTTGGCTCATAGACAAAGTACAGGATCAGACAAATGACGGTGGCGATAAACAGACACCAGTTCAGCGGGGTGATCCAGCCGGGCAGATCAAGATTGCCCTGCAGAACGGTCAGAAGGGCTTCGATCACAGCCAGTATAATGGTTAAATAAAGAAAAAGCTTGCTTTTTTTCATGGGATGTTTGTCCTCCGTTTGACAGGTGGTGCAGAAGCTGTACCGCCGCATGTTCCTGATTCCTGCCGCAGGTCAGGGCGGCAGATTTGCCGTTATCATGTCAGATCAAAGCAAAGATCCGGCTGTGCCGGAGGCTGTTTTGACTGACATGATTTATTATACGGCAGGTATTTTCTCGTGTCAATGCTGTTTGACACAGTGTTTTTCCAAAATCCCGATCAGCCTGTAGAGCCCCATGGAAATGATGCAGAGGATCACAATGCTCATCATGACAATGTCCATTTTAAAGACCTGGCTTCCGTATATGATCAGATAGCCGAGTCCTTCATCCGCGGCCAGGAATTCACCGATGATCACGCCCACCAGACACAGTCCGATATTGACCTTCATATTATTGATGATCAGCGGGACTGCGCTGGGGACCAGTACCTTTCTCAGGACATCTCTTTTTGTTCCTCCCAGTGTATAGATCAGCTTGACTTTATCCTGATCCACGCTCCGGAAGCCGGTGTGAAGGGTCATGACAGAGCCGAACACGGCCACGGAGACGGCCGCCACCACGATGGTCTTTACGTTGTTTCCGAGCCAGACAATGAGCACCGGCGCGAGGGCGGATTTGGGCAGGCTGTTGAGCATGACCAGATAAGGCTCCAGAAGCCCGGAGAGGGTGGGACTCAGCCAGAGAATCATGGCAAAGAGGAGCCCCGCTGCCATGACAATGAAAAAGCTGCCGGCAGTCTCGGCCAGTGTGATGCCGATATGCCGGAAAATGCTGAGGTCTTTCGTCATCCGGATAAAACAGGTGATCATCCGTGAAGGGCTGCTGAAAATGAAATCATTTAAAAGCCCGGTACGGGCTGTCAGCTCCCAGATGCCCACGAACAGAAAAAAAATAAGAATCTGTCCGGCAAGGACGATCCGTTTGTGGCGGGAGCGCTTTTTCAGATAATCCAGCTGAGCCTTGGAGAGGGGATCATTCATGGGATTTTAACTCCTTCCATACTTCCTCGAAATAACCGCTGAACTGAGGAGAGCTGCGCCGTTTCAGGGGAGAGGTGCAGCTTTCGTCAAAGGAGAGCGGCAGTATTTTTTTGATTCTCGCGGGTCTGGCGGAGAGGATCACGATCCGGTCCGCCAGCGTGATGGCTTCTGCCAGATCGTGGGTCACCAGGATGGCTGTTTTGTGCTCTCTGCGGATAATGCTGCCGATGTCGTCTCCGACCTCCAGCCGGGTCTGATAGTCCAGGGCGGAAAAAGGCTCGTCAAGAAGCAGGATATCCGGTTCCAGCGCGAGGGTGCGGATCAGGGCGGCCCGCTGGCGCATGCCGCCGGACAGGGCAGAGGGCGGAGCGTCCTGAAAAGCGGACAGCCCGTAGGTCTGCAGCATTTCCCTGACATGTCCCCTGGTATCCGGATTGAGAGAATGTCTGATTTCCAGCCCCAGCAGCACATTGTCGTAAACGGTGCGCCATTCAAATAAATGATCCCGCTGAAGCATGTAGCCGATATTGGCGCCGGAGGTTCCCTGGGCTTTTCCGAACAGACGGATTTCTCCTGATTCCGGCGCGAGAAGACCGCTCACAAGAGAAAGCAGCGTCGTTTTTCCGCAGCCGGAGGGGCCCACGACAGCAATGAATTCTCCGGGAGCCACAGAAAGAGAGATGTCATACAAAGCGGGAGTCTCGCCTGCCACAGTATGATAGGAAAAACATACGTGTATAAATTCAAGGATGGGTTCCATACGATTCCTCCGTTATTTTATACTGTATTATATGGGGGAGAAACTCCTTCGGTGCGGGTTCGGCGGGGACCTGAGAGCCGCGCGTTGCCCCTGACGGGATTCTGTGTTAAAATGGTTCAGAAGTATACAAAACGGATACAGGACAGACGGAGGACAGAAGAAGTCTTATGAATGAACAGATTCTGCTCGTGGACGACGAGAGGGAAATTGCGGATCTGATCGAGGTCTATCTGAAAAATGACGGATTCGCGGTCAGAAAATTCTATACAGGGCTGGAGGCTCTGGCCAGCATGGAGAAAGAGCCGCCGGATCTGGCGGTGCTGGATGTGATGCTTCCGGATCTGGACGGCTTCCGGATCCTTCAGAAGATCCGGGAGCATTATTTCTTCCCGGTGATCATGCTGACGGCCCGGGTGGAGGATATGGACAAGATCATGGGACTGACCCTGGGGGCGGACGATTATATCACAAAGCCCTTTAATCCGCTGGAGGTGACAGCGCGGGTCAAGACACAGCTGAGACGTTATAAAAACTACAACCGCGCCGGCCGGGAGGAGACGGAAAAAACAGAATATGATATCCGGGGACTGGTCATCAACAAGGCGTCCCATAAATGTTTCCTTTATGATGAGCCGGTCAGTCTGACGCCTCTGGAATTTTCCATTCTCTGGTATCTCTGCGAGAGAAAGGGACAGGTGGTATCCTCGGAGGAGCTCTATGAAGCTGTCTGGGGCGACCGGTATCTGGAAAACAGCAACAATACGGTGATGGCGCATATCGGACGGCTCAGAGAAAAGCTGAAGGAGCCTCCCAGAAAGCCGAAGTTCATAAAAACAGTATGGGGAGTGGGATATAAACTTGAAGACTGAAAAGAAATGGAGCAGCCATCTGGCGGGCCGCCTGTTTTTCAGGATGATCATGGCGGTCATCGCGTATACATTTGCCGGATTCATCCTCTATTTTCTGGCGGTGACGCTGTACAACAGCAGGCTGTGGACGGGGGATGAGCCGATCTACCAGCTGGTTCACTGGGCTGATATGAGAAGGGATATTCTGGCGCTGCTGTATCTGATGGTGGGGTATATCGCGATTTTTTCGTATTACTGGAAACGGCCCTTTGTTTATCTTCAGGAGGTGGCGGATGCGGCGGAAACGCTTTACCGCCCTGACGACAGCATGGTACAGCTGTCAGCGCCGCTCAGCTCGCTGGAAGCCAGGCTGAATCAGCTGAAGGTCCGGATCATTGGAAATGAGCGGGCGGCCAGGGAGGCGGAACAGAGGAAAAATGATCTGGTCACCTATCTGGCTCACGACCTGAAAACGCCGATCACGTCCGTTATCGGCTATCTGACGCTTCTGGAGGATGAGCCTCAGATTTCGGAGCAGACGCGGATGCATTATACAGCGATCGCCCGGGAGAAGGCGGAGCGCCTGGATGACCTGATCAATGAATTTTTCGAGATCACCCGGTTCAATCTGTCCCATATTACCCTGGAAAAAACAAAAGTGCATCTGACCCGGATGCTGGAACAGCTGATTTTTGAGTTCAGGCCCATGTTTCTTGAGAAGAACCTGGACTGCACGCTGGACGCGCCGGAGGATATTCCCTTTCTCTGCGATCCGGACAAGCTCCAGAGGGTGTTCGACAATCTTCTCAGGAACGCGGTGAGCTATAGTTATGAGAACAGCGTCATACGGATCACAGCCCGGGAAACACCCCAGTACGTAAAAGTGATATTTGAAAATGACGGGGATACCATTCCCGAGGAAAAGCTGCAGAGGATATTCGAGCAGTTTTACCGTCTGGACAGTTCCCGCAGGACGGGAAGCGGCGGCGCGGGGCTGGGGCTGGCCATCGCGAAGGAGATCACCCGGCTGCACGGCGGGACCATCGAGGCGTTCAGCGCGGACAACCGGATCCGGTTTGAAGTGACCTTTCCCAGATCACCCGCGTAGGATCGCCGCTGTAGGAAAAATGTAAGAAATTTGGCAGAAAAGCTTCAGAGCTTCATAGGATGGATGATAAGAAGTGCATCTGGCTTCCTGGTATCATGAAAGTGCCGGGAGGACAGATGCTTTTTATTTCCCTTTCTGGACGACAGCCCGGCAGAAAGGACGGAAAAATGATGAAAAAAACGATCGCGGTGCTGTTTGGAGGATGCTCTCCGGAATATCCTGTTTCGCTGCAGTCTGCTTACGCAGTGCTGACCAGCGTGGACGCGGAACGGTATGAGGTGATCCCGGTGGGGATCACCCGGGAGGGAGAGTGGTTCCGGTTTCTGGGGAAACCGGAGGATATTCTGACTGATGAGTGGAGCGTCAGGCCGGCGTTCCTGCGGAAGGTGTACTTTGTACCGGACAGGAGTCTCCATGGATTTCTGGAAGAACATGGCGGATGGGAAACGAACCGTCATGAGGACAGCAGAAACAGAAACGAGAGAAGGGTAAAGAAGGTTCCAGTGGACGCGGTGTTTCCTGTGCTTCACGGAAAGAACGGAGAGGACGGGACCGTACAGGGGCTTTTGGAGCTGGCGGGGATCCCCGTGGTGGGCTGCGGCATGGAGGCGTCCGCGCTCTGCATGGACAAGTACAGGGCCCATCTTCTGGTGTCCTGCGCGGGAATTCCGGTGCCCAGGTCTGTGCTCCTTTCCGGGCGTCCGCAGGAGGCGGAGCTGATCCGCGCCGCCGAAGGACTCGGATGGCCGCTGTTCGTCAAGCCTCTCCGGGCGGGCTCCTCTTTCGGGATCACCAGGGCCGGGAAGCAGGAGGAGCTGGCAGACGCGGTCAGAAAGGCGTTTGAATATGACAGCGAGGTGCTGATCGAAGAATATGTGGACGGCTTTGAGGTCGGCTGCGCGGTGCTTGGAACAGACCGTCTGACTGTGGGGCGGGTGGACGAAATTGAACTGTCGGAGGGATTTTTTGATTATACGGAGAAGTATACTCTGAAGACCTCCCGCATTCATATGCCGGCGAGAATTTCTCCGGAAACGGAAAGCAGGATCCAGGAATGCGCGAAGGCCATTTACCGAATACTGGGATGCTCCGGATTTGCCAGAGTCGATCTGTTTCTCCGGCCGGACGGGACGATCCTGTTCAATGAGGTCAATACCATTCCCGGATTTACGGCCCACAGCCGTTATCCCGGCATGATGCGCGGAGCGGGCATTTCCTTCGCGGAGCTGGTAGACAGGCTGATCAGTCAGGAGGTGTGAAGAAAATGGACGGAAAAGAACTGATTCTGACCGGACAGAGCATTCACAGGGGCAATCTGATCCTGGTGAATGGACAGCATCCCATTCAGGAGGAGATGCGTTCCGACTGCGTGCCGGTGAATGAACGGGAGACGCAGATCCTGCTTCATATCAGGGCGGCGGCCTGTCTGGCAGGGCTTCTCGCGGAAATCGGCGGAACCGGAAAAATCGTGTCGGTCAGCGGATACCGCACCAGAGAGGAACAGGAAGAAATTTACAGGGATTCCATGAAAGAGAACGGCGAGGCCTTTACCAGACAGTATGTGGCTCTTCCGGACCGCAGTGAACATCAGACCGGGCTTGCTATCGATCTGGGACTTAAGAAATCAGTCATTGATTTTATCCGTCCCAGTTTTCCCAGGATCGGGATCTGCGGGACATTCAGAAAAAAAGCGGCCCGGTACGGCTTTATAGAACGGTATCCGAAGGGAAAAGAGGCGGTTACGGGAATCGCGGAGGAACCGTGGCATTTCCGCTATGTGGGCTATCCCCATTCTGTGATCATGGCGGAGCGGGGATTGTGCCTGGAGGAGTATGAGACATTTCTGGAGCGCTATCCCTATGGGGGAGAGCACCTGATCCTGGAAATGCCGGAAGAAGGCTGCGTTGAGATCTTTTACGCGGGGGCGCGCAGATCAGTGATCATCCCGAAGGACGCGGTCGCGGAGATTTCCGGCGACAACCGGTCAGGACGGATCGTGACCTTGTGGAGGAAAAATGTATGATGAGAAGAAACAGGGCCTATGCGGGGCTTGACCGATTCCGCCTTCTGGCCGCTTTTCTGGTCATCGCGATTCACATTTCGCCGCTTGAGACCATAAACGGGACAGGGGATTTTATCCTGACCAGGATCATCGGAAGAACCGCGGTGCCGTTTTTCTTCATGACATCCGGATTCTTTCTGGAGAAGGACGTGCTGGATCCGGCCGGGAAGAGAAAGGAATTCGTAAAGAAACTGCTGATGCTCTATGGAATTTCCATTCTTCTTTATCTTCCGCTGAACGTCTATATGGGATATTTCCGGGAAACGCTGCTCCTTCCTGTTCTGTTGAAGGATCTGCTGTTCAACGGGACTCTGTACCATTTATGGTATTTCCCGGCGGCCGTGATCGGAGCCATTCTGTCAGGTGTCCTGATCAGGCGGTTCGGATATCGAAAAGCATTTCTGGCGGCTGCGGGGCTTTACGCGGCCGGGTTTCTGGGAGACAGCTATTTCGGGATCGCGCAGAGGGTGCCGGTGCTGCGGCTGTTTTATGAAAACCTGTTTGCCGTCAGCGATTACACGAGGAACGGCATTTTTTATGCGCCGGTGTTTTTCGTCATGGGCGGATGGATCGCCGCTGAAGGGCCGAAAGCGGGACAGAAACAGACGGCCTCCTGTCTGGCGGGATTTCTCGCCGGCATGGCGCTCATGACCGCTGAAGGACTGCTTCTGCGAAACAGCGGGATCATGCGTCATGACAGTATGTACCTGTTTCTGCTGCCGGTCATGTATTTCCTCTTCGGGCTGCTTCTGAAGATCAGGGGCCCGAGGCAGAGCTGGGCCCGAGACGCGTCGATGATCATGTACATCGTGCATCCGGCGCTGATCGTAGCGGTAAGGGCAGCCGTGAAGCTCTTTTCTTTTCCTTCTGCGCTGGTGACCCAGCCGCTGCTGCTCTATGCCGCGGTGGCCGTTTTGTCTCTGGGAACCGGACTGTTCTGTCATGTCCTGAAAACCAGGATCCGGAGACGGCAGAGGGGCCGAAACCGGAAGCAGTGTCTGCGGCGCCGGGCACAGACCGGTCTGAGAGCATGGAAGGAGCTTGACAGAGAAAACCTCCGGCATAATGTCAGAGTGCTGGAACGCGCCATGCCGCCGGGCTGCTCGCTGATGGCGGTCGTGAAGGCAGAGGCCTACGGGTGCGGAGGGGCACAGGCGGCCCGCTGCATGATGCAGGCAGGAGTCCGGACCTTTGCCGTGGCGGCGCTGGATGAGGGAATCCAGCTCAGAAAGCAGGAAGTGCGGGGCGAGATCCTGGTGCTCGGCTATACCCACCCGGACCGGGCAGGGGAGCTGCGCAGATATGACCTGACGCAGACCGTATGCGATTATGAACATGCCAGAGCGCTGAACGCAGGCGGCAGAACACTGAAGGTGCATCTGGCGGTGGATACGGGAATGCACCGTCTGGGGATCGGTCTTCAGGAAGCAGACCGCGCGGAAGAAATACTCGGAATGAAGCATCTGAGGGTGACAGGTATTTTTACCCATCTGTCTGCGGCAGATAGTGAAGTGCCGGAGGACAGGGCGTTCACAGAAGAACAGATCAGACGGTTTTCCCTGTTTCTGGATGAGCTGTTCCGCAGGGGCATTTCTCTTCCGGCGGTTCATATTCAGAGCAGCTACGGCTTCCTCAATTATCCGGCGGAGGGATGCAGCTATGTCCGGGCCGGGATCCTTCTGTGCGGGGCAGACAGCAGCGACCGGATTTACAAGGCGAGAAAGCTGGATCTGCGTCCGGTGCTGTCGCTGAGGGCGAAGGTGGCGTCGGTGAGGACCATCGGGCCGGGGGAGAGTGTCGGTTATAACCGGACTTACCAGGCAGAAAGCAGACGGAGGATCGCAGTGGTGACCATCGGATACGGAGACGGCTACCCCAGGAGCCTGTCCGGCGCGGGAACCGTGCTGATCCGCGGCAGACGGGTCCCGGTGATCGGAAGGATCTGCATGGATCAGCTCATGGTCGATGTGAGCGCGGTTCCGGAGACAGAGCCCGGCGATACGGCAACGCTGATCGGCCGAGACGGCAGAGAGGAGATCCGGGCGGAGGAGGTGGCAGGGGAAGCGGAGACCATCGTCAATGAACTGTTCAGCCGTCTCGGGAGACGCCTGAGGCAGGTATGGGTCTGACATGGCCGAACCGCTGCCCATGGGGTCTGCGGAAATCTGCGAAAAAGTTGTGAAAAAAGAAAAAGAACCGGTTGACAAAGGAGGAGTTCCTATAGTATAGTAGTAACGTTGACAAGCCCGGTTGCATTGTGCCAGGTTTGAAGACGTGCTTCCGTGGCTCAGTTGGTAGAGCAATTGATTCGTAATCAATAGGTCGCCGGTTCAAGTCCGGCCGGGAGCTGCGAATAGAAAGCTACATTTTGACCTCGGAAGAAATATTAGGAAGGCTAAAATGTGGCTTTTTTGTTATTTGTAAAAATAGTGATGTATCTTCTGATATGGAGGAAATCAAAATAATTGCCAGGTCATTGCCACTACACACAGTTATGAATGTATAAGAGCTGCTGTCGAAAGTATAGAAGAAAGTGGAAGAATGGAAAACTTCTGCTATTTTCGTATTGACAGGGAGAGAGAAGGGCATGTTGCATATCGGTATTCGGATGATTTACTTAAGGCGGCTATTAATACAAATTTGGAGGTGCGCTGATGTCTTCCAGAAATGAAACTTTAAAAATTCACAAGCTACATATAATTTTATGTGAAGGCGCAGATGAATACTGGTTTTTAATTCGTTTATTGAACAGTAACGAATTAGCTGATACCCCCTTTTTTTTCGGAGAGTATTCAGGTGATTGATTTCGGAGGGAATGAGGAGCTGCATAATCAGTTGAGTGTTTTAAAGTTAACGCCGGGTTTTGCTAATGTAGAGTCTTTATTAATTATGCGTGATGCAGAACGGAATGCCGAAGGAGCTATAAAACAGATTAGTGCCAGTTTGGGGAAAGTAAATTTGCCTGTTCCGGAGGGTCCTGGAGTATGGGTTTCACAAGGCGGAAAATTGAAAGTTGGTTATTTGCTGTTTCCGGATTGCAATAATATTGCTAAAGAGGGAACCCTGGAAGATTTATGCCTTTCTATTTTAAAACAGTCGGATTATATAAAAGTATTAGAAGAAATCAGGAGATTTCTTGTATTATTGAAACAAAATTGTCAGAGGGAATTTTCACATGAATTTAAAACTCGATTACATACTTATTTTTCTGTTACTGATAAATTTGTTGGTATGAAGATTGGAGAAGCCGCAGAAGCACAGGCCTTTGATTGGAATCATGATAAATTGAGTTTTTTTAAGTCTTTTCTTTTAGCAGCACAATGTGTTAATCAAAAAAATAATGTTATGATAGCAAGACCAGTCGGAGATTAGATACGGCAAAGCTCCGGCCGGTCTTTTTAAATGATGAAACGAAAAGCGGACTGTGGTTTGAAAAAAGTGCTTGCAATTTCTTTTTATATGGTGTAGAATACTGCAATGGAAAGACAAATGTACGCGAAGAAAAGACAGTCCGGAAGAACGGACAGGGAGAACGTGTGCGCAGAAGTTTGTCATAAGGCAGCGGCGCGGGAAACAGCCCCGTGCATGGTCCGCTGCCTGAATATAAAGGATTACGAGGAGAATATGAAAATGGAAATGAAAGAAAAACTGAGAGTCGGCGTTTTGGGCGCGACAGGCATGGTTGGACAGCGTTTTGTTTCTCTGCTGGCAGATCACCCCTGGTATGATGTGGTGACTGTGGCGGCGAGCCCCAGAAGCGCAGGCAAAACATATGAGGAGGCAGTAGGCGGCCGCTGGAAGCTGGATACGCCCATGCCGGAACATGTGAAGAACCTGGTTGTGAAGGATCTTCACAATATTGAAGAGGTTGTTGCGGATGTGGATTTTGTATTCAGCGCCGTTGATATGACAAAGGATGAGATCCGCGCCATCGAGGAAGCTTACGCGAAGGCAGAGGTTCCTGTAGTATCCAACAACAGCGCGCACCGCTGGACGCCGGATGTTCCCATGATGATTCCCGAGCTCAATCCGGAGCATGCGGAAGTGATCGAGTTCCAGAAAAAGCGTCTGGGCACCAAGAGAGGGTTCATCGCGGTGAAGCCCAACTGCTCCATCCAGAGCTACACGCCCGCGTTCCACGCGCTTCGTGAGTTCGGAATCAAAACCGCGATGGTTACGACATACCAGGCTATTTCCGGCGCGGGCAAAACCTTTAAGGACTGGCCGGAAATGGTAGACAACGTGATCCCCTACATCGGAGGCGAGGAAGAAAAATCCGAGCAGGAGCCTCTGAAAATCTGGGGCAAGATCGAAGACGGCGTGATCAAAAAGGCAGAGGGCCCGGTGATCACTTCCCAGTGCATCCGTGTTCCCGTGACCAACGGACATACGGCGGCGGTGTTTGTAAGCTTTGAGAAGAAGCCCACCAAGGAGGAAATCCTGGAGCGCTGGGCAAACTTCGAGGGCGAGCCTCAGAGACTGGGACTTCCCAGCGCGCCGAAGCCGTTCCTGAAGTATTTCGAGGAAAACGACCGTCCCCAGGCAAAGCTGGACAGAGATTATGAAAACGGTATGGGAGTCACCCTCGGACGCCTGAGAGAGGACACTGTGTTTGATTATAAGTTTGTCGGCCTGTCCCATAATACGGTCAGAGGCGCGGCAGGCGGCGCGATCCTCTGCGCGGAGCTTCTTACCGCGAAGGGATACATCACCAAAAAGTAAATCAGCTTATACCAGATATACCCATAAAAAGCGGCTGCCCCGGTTCTGTACCGGCGGCAGCCGCTTTTGCGGAAATCTCTGAGCTCCGCAGCTTTTATGATTCGGTTACATGTTCAAATCCCTGATTCAGGATTGTGATCACATGATCATCGGCCAGTGAATAGATGACTGATTTGCCCTCCCGGCGGAATTTCACCAGACTGCTCTGTTTCAGGATCCGCAGCTGATGGGAAATCGAACTCTGGCTCATGCCCAGGAGAAGGGCGATGTCACAGACGCACATTTCGTGCTCCAGGAGCACATAAAGGATTTTGACCCTTGTGGGGTCTCCGAAAATCTTAAAAAGTTCAGCCAGACGGACAAGAAGCCCGTCGTCCGGCGTCTGTTCCTTTAAAGACGCGACCAGTTCGGGATTGGCATGGATGTAATCGCACACCGGCACTTCAAATTCTTCTTGTTTGCTCATCCGCGGCACCTCCGTCATTTCAGTCCATACATTGTAAGTTTACTACCCGCGCGGCGAAACTGTCAACCGGAGAAAAGCCTGCCTTTATTCGATTTCCGGTATGGGCGTATTCAGCACTTCCATGAATTCATCCCCGGTAATGGTCTCATTGTCGTACAGGAATTTGGCGAGCTGATGAAGCTTCGGCATATTTTCCGTGAGAAGTGTTTCTGCCTTCTGGTACTGTTTTTTCACCAGCGCGATGACCTTTTCGTCGATTTTCGCGGAGGTGTCCTCAGAGCATACCAGAGAAGTATCGCCGCCCAGATACTGATTCTGTACAGTTTCCAATGCTACCATGCCGAAATCGTCGCTCATGCCGTAGCGGGTGATCATGGCGCGGGCCACTTTGGTTGCCTGCTCGATATCGTTGGAGGCCCCGGTGGAGATAGAGTGGAAGACCAGATCCTCCGCCACGCGTCCGCCGGTGAGGGTGGAAATCTTGTTTTCCAGCTCTTCCTTGGACATCAGATTCTTGTCGTCCTGATCCACCTGCATGGTGTAGCCGAGAGCGCCGGAGGTACGGGGAATGATGGTGATCTTGGTCACAGGAGCAGAGTTGGTCTGCAGGGCCGCCACCAGCGCGTGGCCGGTTTCATGGTACGCCACAATGAGTTTTTCTTTGTCAGACAGGATCTTGTTTTTCTTCTGGTATCCGGCGATCACAACTTCCACGCTTTCCTCCAGGTCTGCCTGGGTGACAAATTTTCGTCCGTCGCGGACAGCCCGGAGCGCGGCTTCGTTGATCATGTTGGCCAGCTCGGCGCCGCTGGCGCCGGCTGCGGTTCTGGCGATCGCCATGAAATCCACATTGTCGCTGATTTTGATTTTCTTCGCATGGACCCGCAGGATGGCTTCCCGTCCCTGGAGGTCAGGCAGCTCCACAGGCACCCGCCTGTCAAACCGTCCGGGACGGAGCAGGGCGGGGTCAAGGGTTTCAGGACGGTTGGTGGCGCCCAGGATCATGACGCCCTTTGTGCCGTCAAAGCCGTCCATCTCTGTCAGAAGCTGGTTCAGGGTCTGCTCCCGTTCGTCGTTGCCGCTCATGCCGCTTCCGTCACGTTTCTTTCCGATGGTGTCGATCTCGTCAATGAAGACGATACAGGGTGCTTTCTCAGCCGCCTGCTTGAACAGGTCGCGGACTTTCGCGGCTCCCATACCCACAAACATTTCCACGAACTCCGAGCCGGAAATGGAAAAGAAGGGAACATTGGCTTCGCCTGCCACAGCCTTGGCAAGCAGGGTCTTTCCTGTTCCGGGAGGGCCTACCAGCAGGGCGCCCTTAGGCATCCTGGCGCCGATCTCCGTATACTTTTTGGGATTATGGAGAAAGTCCACGATTTCCGCCAGGATTTCCTTGGCCTCATCTTCTCCGGCTACATCAGAGAATTTAATGCCGGTCTTGGATTCCACATAGACCTTGGCATTGCTCTTGCCGAAGCTCATGGCGTTTCCCATGGAGCCGCCCATTTTTTTCATAAGACTTCTGGAGAGCAGCTGTCCGATGAGTATGAACAGGACGATGGGCAGCACCCAGCTGATCAGAAAGCTCAGAATGGGAGACATTTCCTCTACGATGGGGGAGCCGAAGCTGGTGATGCCCGCATTGTAAAGGCGGTCGATCAGACCATCGTCGTTCATGTTTCCGGTTTTGTAGTAACGGGGATTATCCGATTTGTCCGAAAATACGATTTCATTTTCGGTGATCTGCACTTCGCCGATGTTTTCCTCATCGATCATCTGAAGGAATACGCCGTAGTCCACCTCGGTTACCTGAGTGGAAAAAAGCCGGGGGAAGAAGAGCGCGTTCAGCAGGAGCAGCACGATCAGCGCGATCAGATAGTAAAATATGATGGGTTTCTTGGGTTGTTTGACCTCTTTCATGTAGACCTCCTGTGAGTCAGATTTCAGTTTCCTTTGCCAGTTTGGTGAGGTGGGCTGTAATGTCCGCGATAACGGGCAGTTTTTCCTTCGGAAGGCCGTTCAGAAAATCGGACATGGCCTGTACCATGGAATCTGCCGCCTGACGGGTGAAGGCAGCCCCCTCTTCCGTCAGCGCTACATATACCATCCGGCGGTTTTCCCGGATGCGGATTCTGGTCACCAGGCCGTCGTCCTCCAGTGTGCTGACCAGCTTGGACAGCTGCTGCTTGGTTCTGCGGATCCGTTTCACCAGCTCTGCCATGGGGACTTTGTGTTCCGGATTTTCCGACAGA
The DNA here is from genome assembly GCA_904379015.1 of Candidatus Paralachnospira caecorum. Taxonomy (GTDB): domain Bacteria; phylum Bacillota; class Clostridia; order Lachnospirales; family Lachnospiraceae; genus Lientehia; species Lientehia caecorum. The sequence continues at coordinate 55,667 of CAJFHG010000011.1, forward strand.
ATATACAGCACATGAAACGCGTGAGAGCTGAGCTTGATATCAGGCACATTGATGGGATGCTCCTGCATTCTGTAATAGAAGGTAAGAACCATGTGCGTGAATTCTGCGGTGAGTTCCGGAGAAACTTCGCATACTTCGATGTCTTTTTGATTCATAAGCATTCTCCTGTGAAATCAAAATTGGCTCCTATGAGCATGGCATTGTTTTTTCTGAGTATAAAGAGTTTTACAGTAAAAGTCAATGAAAGATTTACATTTCATAAAATGTTTATAGATAGAAAAGAAATCCTTTCAAAAAGGCAGAAATGCTTTAGAAAAGCCCGGGGACCGGAGCGCGGAACGGACCCCTTACTTGCGGAGACAGGGAAAGTCTGCTATAATGGGCAAAGTAAAAATGCCTGAAGAAGGAGACGGATATGAGAACAGTTTTATTTGAGATAGGACCGTTTACGGTATATGGATATGGCCTGATGATCGCTATCGGTGTGATCGCCGCGTTCTGGGTGGCCATGTACCGGGAAAAAAAGTGGAAGATCGGGGACGACAAGGTGTTTTATCTGGGGATCTGGTGCCTGATCGGCGGAATGATCGGCGCGAAGCTGCTGTACTGGATCGTGGAGTTTCCATCTCTGATCGCGGATCCGTCCAGGTTCTGGACCACCATGAGTTCCGGATTTGTAGTTTACGGGGGACTGATCGGAGGGATTCTGACGGGCGCTCTGTTCTGCAGGATCAAGAAGATTTCATTCCTTCAGTATTTTGATCTGGTGATGCCTTCCATCGCGCTGGCCCAGGCCTTTGGCCGCATCGGCTGTTTTCTGGCCGGCTGCTGCTACGGCGCGGAGACACAGAGCGCTTTCAGTGTGGTATTTCCCGATTCCTGCCAGTACGCGCCTTCAGGAATCCGGCTGATTCCCACTCAGCTGATTTCCAGCGCGGGGGATTTTCTGATCTTTTTCCTTCTGATCGTTCTGGCGAGGAGAACGAAGAAGCCTGGACAGGTGGGCGGACTGTATCTGATTTTTTACAGCATCGGGAGATTCATCGTTGAATTTTTCCGGGGAGACCCGAGAGGCGCTGTGGGGCCGCTGTCCACGTCCCAGTTTATTGCCATTTTCACATTCATCGCCGGCATTCTGGTGTTTGTGATCTGCGGGAAACGGCAGGGAACAGCGGCGCAGGCGCAGGAGGAGACAGAAGATGGAGAAGGAGCTGACGGCGGCGGATTACAGGACGATCAGGGCCAATGAACTTTTTAAGGGGCTTGACGAAGCCGGACTTTCCTTTGCCATGGAATTTTTCAGGGCTTCTGTCAGCAGCCACCGGAAGGGTGAATGCCTTCACCGGGTAGGGAGCCGCCTGATCCGCTTCGGGCTGGTGCTGTCCGGACGTGTTCAGGTGTGTATGGACGATATAGACGGCAATCCGATCATCATGGCCAGCGTGACGGCGGGCAGGACCTTTGGGGAATCCCTGTGCTTTCTGGGAATTGAAGAAGAACCGGTCACCATATCCGCCGCTACGGATGTGAAAGTGCTGTGGCTCAGGACCGATTCCGTCAGACAGAAGACCGGCCTGAATGACATGAGAGTACACGACCTGCTGATGCGCTTTATCACTCTGATCACATCGCGGGCTCTTTCCATGAACGACAGGATCCAGATTCTGTCCAAAAAAAGTCTCCGGGGCAAGCTGATCGTGTTTTTTTCCCAGTGTGTCCATCAATTTGGAAGCCATACCTTTGAACTGCCCTTTAACCGGGACGAGATGGCTTCTTATCTGGGAACCAACAGGAGCGCTCTTTCCAGAGAGCTGACCAAAATGAAGCAGGAGGGAATTCTGGATTTTTCCCGTGAAAAATTTCACATTTTAAAGGGCGACCTGTGATTTTGGTTGCGGATGCAACGAAACAAATCCTTCTGATGTGCTAGAATGGGTATCGGAAAACGGAAACGGATTCCGAAAAGCACAGAGGGAGGATTTTTTATTATGAAAAAAAGAATTTTGGCGGTCTGCCTGACGCTTGTCGTGGCGGCAATGGCTCTGGCCGGATGCGGAAGCAGCGCCGGAGAGACGACGGAGGTACAGACGGAGGCGCCTGAGACAACACAGGAGAACCAGGAAACAGAGGAGACAACGACGGAAGCCGCGGCGGAAACGGCTGCGGCGGGAGACGGAACCGTGATCCGTCTGGGCGGCCTGAAAGGCCCCACTTCCATGGGCATGGTCAAGCTTCTGGATGACGCGGAGAACGGAATCAGTGAAAGTCAGATCGAGTTTACCATGGCGGGATCTGCCGATGAGCTGACTCCGAAGCTTCTGCAGGGAGAGCTGGATATTCTGGCGGTGCCCGCGAATCTGGGCGCGATCCTTTACAATAATTCGGACGGAGCCGTGCAGTTTGCGGCGATCAATACGCTGGGCGTGATCTATATTGTGGAGAAGGGAGAGCAGACCGTGAGCAGTCTGGCCGACCTGAAGGGAAAGACCCTGTATGCCACGGGCAAGGGATCCACGCCGGAATACGCGCTCAACTATTTGCTGGAGCAGAACGGTCTGGATCCGGCGGCCGATGTGACCATTGAATGGAAGAGCGAGCCCACAGAGGTGGTGGCGCAGATGGCTTCAGAGGAACACGCTGTCGCCATGCTGCCCCAGCCGTTCGTGACAGTGGCGGGAAATCAGATGGAGGATCTGAACGTGGTGCTGGATCTCACTGCCGAGTGGGATGCCCTGAACAATGGAAGCCAGCTGATCACAGCGGGACTTGTGGTCAGAAAAGCCTTTGCCGAGGAGCATCCGGAGGCTCTGGCGAAATTCCTCGAGGAATATGAAGCTTCCACCGCTTATATCAATGAGAATATAGAGGAAGGCGCGGCGCTGGTGGAAAAATATGATATCGTGACGGCGGCAGTGGCGCAGCAGGCGATTCCTTACTGCAACATCACTTACATCGCGGGTGATGAGATGGTGACGGCCATGAAGGGATATCTCCAGGTGCTTTATGACCAGAATCCGCAGTCTGTGGGCGGAACACTTCCGGCTGACGATTTTTATTATCTCGCGGACAGTGCTTCATAATCAGAGAAACGGAAGACAATGATGAAAAAAAGACAGATTTTGGAACGGGCCGGGGCAGTTTTCTTTGCCCTGGCTCTCTGGCAGGCGGCGGCCATGCTTCTGAATCAGAGGATCCTGCTGGTCACCCCGGTCAGCGTTGTAAGGCGTCTGGGAACGCTTTTGTTTGAAAGCGGCTTCTGGAGTACGGTGGGCTTCAGCTTTCTGCGCATTGAAGCCGGATTTTTCCTCGGCCTGTTCATCGGAACCGTTCTGGCTGTCTGTTCGGCCAGGTTTCATCTGATCGAGACCATGCTCTGGCCGTTTATGACGGTGGCAAAAACGGTTCCGGTGGCATCCTTTATCATTATCTGTCTCATATGGCTGGACGCCTCCAGTCTGTCCGTATTTATTTCATTTCTGATGGTATTTCCCATTGTGTATTTCAATGTACTGCAGGGGATGAAAAGCACGGACAGATCCATGCTTCAGATGGCAGATATTTTCCGGGTGTCCTATAAACGGAGGCTTTTTTACATTTATATGCCTCAGGTCAGGCCCTTTTTCACATCCGCCTGCGCGGCGGCTCTAGGCATTTCCTGGAAAGCGGGGATCGCGGCGGAGGTGATCGGGATCCCGAACGGTTCCATCGGCGAACGGCTGTATGAAGCGAAGATTTATCTGAATACGGCGGATCTTCTGGCGTGGACGGTGGTGATCGTACTGATCAGCGTGGCCTTTGAGAAACTGTTTATGAAATTGATTCAGCGGTGTTTTGCCGGATTGGAGAGACTTTGAAGGATATTGTAGTGGAACAGGTCAGCAAACGCTTCGGGGAAAAGCGGGTGCTGGAGCATTTTTCGGCAGTGTTTGCCGGCGGAGAAACAACTTGTATTATGGGGGATTCCGGCTGCGGAAAAACGACCCTGCTCAATCTATTGATGGGGTTTGAAAAAGCGGACGGCGGGCGGATCACCGGCGTGCCGGAGCATATGAGCACAGTGTTTCAGGAGGACCGGCTGTGCGAGGCTTTCGGAGCGGTGTCCAATATCCGTCTGGTTCTCGGGCGGAAGGTTCCGGCGGAATGGATCAGGGATCATCTGCGGGAACTGGGCCTTGATGGGGATGCCTTTGACAAACCGGTCTCTGAGTTCAGCGGCGGGATGAAAAGGCGGGTGGCCATAGCCAGGGCAGTGTCCTATGGAGGGGATGTCCTGTTTATGGACGAACCGTTTAAGGGACTGGATGAGTCAACGAAAAAAATGGCTGCCGCCTATGTCAGGCGCCATGCAGCAGGCCGGACGGTCATTATGGTGACACATGATGAGAGCGAAGTAGAACTGATGGGCGGCCATCTGATCCGGATGGTCCGCGGGGCGGAGGAGGATCACGCATGATCATAAGCACAAAACAGGAAATTATGGAAGTCCTGAATATGACTCAGGAACAGTTTGAGGGGGAGATCCTGCCGGAGGCGGGCCGGACGGCGGATGTTCATAAGGAAGGAAGCCTGCAGGTCAGAGCCATGCTGGGATACGACAATATCTGCAGGAATCAGTGCCTGTACTGCGGCATGCGGGCGGCGAACAATACCATTCAACGGTACCGGCTGCCGGCGGAGGACGTGATCGCCTCCGCGAAGATGGCAAAGGACCGGGGATTTCATCATATTTTTCTGATCTCGGGGGAGGATCCCAGATATGGGTTCGACAATCTGTTGAAGATCGTGGAGGCAATTCATAAGATGGGCATGCACCAGAGCCTGGCATGCGGGGAATTTGAGCCGGAACAGTACCGGGAACTTCAGGCGGCGGGAGCGGATGAATATGTTATGAAATTTGAAATGTCCCGGGAAGAAACATTCAACCGGCTGAATCCCTCCACCAATTTCAAAAAACGGATGGCGGCCATTGAGGCAGTCAAGGCCAGCGGGATGAAGCTGGCTTCGGGAAATATCGTGGACTTTCCGGGGCAGGACAGGGAAGAGCTGGCGGAGGATGTCCTGCTCATGAAGGAGCTGGAAATCAGCTGGGCGCCGGTCATTCCCTATATGCCGGCGGCCAATACGCCCCTGAAGGAGGAGGGAGGATTCGGAAGTCTCCTGACCAATCTGAAGGAAATCGCCCTGCTGCGGCTCATGATGCCGGATGTGGACATTACGGCCCAGCAGCCGGGAGAAGATAAAAAGAAGGGGCTGGCTGATCCGGAGGGGAACAGAAACGCGGTCCGGGCAGGCGCCAATATTCTGTTCTGTGATCTGCTTCCCGACGCACTGGCCAGGAATTTCCGGGTGATCGACAACCGGAACGTTTCCGGCACGGAGCATCTGTACCAGGTGGCAGAGCTGACCGGGAAAAAGCTGGTTTTCTGACCAGGAAATCCGCGCGTGAAAGACAGAACAGAATCTGACAGAAGGGAGAGGCAGATATGGGATTTGACAGTACGCCGAGGGCAAACAGGCTGCATATCGGGATTTTCGGAAAACGGAACGTGGGAAAGTCGACGCTGGTCAACGCGCTGACAGGACAGGAGACTTCTCTGGTGTCCGCTGTGGCGGGCACGACGACCGATCCGGTCTATAAGGCAGTGGAACTGCGGGGGTTCGGGCCTGCTGTCCTGATCGACACGGCGGGATTTGACGATGAGGGAGTCCTGGGAAAGATGCGGGTGGAACGGACCCGGGAAGCCATGACCAAAACAGACGTGGCGGTGATCCTGTTTGATTCCGAGCCGGAGGAGGAGGCAGAGTGGGCGGAAGCCTTCCGGCAGCGGAAAACGCCGGTGATCGCCGTCATCAACAAGATCCATGACCCGGACCGGATGGCCAGGGTAAAGGAGACAGTCCGGAACCGGATGGGGCTTGAGGCCATGGAGATCGATCCGGAAACAGGGCTTGGAATAGGGGAGCTGAAACAGAAAATCGCGGACAGCGCGCCGGAAAACTTCTGGAACGTGAGCCTGACGGGAAAACTGGCCGGGGAAAACGACCTGATCCTGCTGGTGATGCCGCAGGATATCCAGGCGCCCAGAGGAAGGCTGATCCTGCCGCAGGTGCAGACCATCCGGGAGCTCCTGGACAAAAAATGCCTGGTCATGAGCTGTACGGCGGATAAGATGGAGGAGACACTTCAGGCGCTGTCCCGGGCGCCGAAGCTGATCATCACGGATTCCCAGGCCTTCGCGCAGGTCTACGAGAAGAAACCGGCGGAAAGCATGCTGACTTCTTTTTCCATTCTTTTTGCCGGATATAAAGGAGATATCCGGGAATTTCTGAAGGGAGCCGGGGCCATAGACCGGCTGACAGAGGATTCCCGGGTGCTGATCGCGGAGGCCTGCTCTCATTCTCCCACAGAGGAGGATATCGGAAGGGTCAGGATTCCGAAGCTTCTCCGCCGGGCCGCGGGCGAGGGCCTGAAGGTGGATTTCGTGAGGGGCGTGGATTTTCCGGAGGATCTTTCCGGCTATGACCTGATCATCCACTGCGCGGCCTGCATGTTCAACCGGAAATATGTGATGGAGCGGGTCCGGGCGGCGCAGAAGGCGGGGGTCCCCATCAGCAATTACGGCGTTGTGCTGGCCCGGCTGAACCATATTCTGGACAAGGTGTGCTTTGTGGAAGACTGAAAGAGACACCTTTACAAATAAAAAGGAACGGGGTAAAATGATAGCTGTCTGAAACCGGCGGAATGCGAATGCGGAAGCGTCTGAGCGGAAACGCGCCGGCAGAACAGAAAGGAAGGCAGCTGTCAGATGGATGAAAGAATCAAAAAACTGGCAAATCAACTGGTCCGTTATTCCTGCAGAGTGCAGCCCGGTGAGCGGGTCTATGTCCATTATACGGGAGCGGACACCACAGATCTGGCCCGCCAGACGGTAAAGGAGGTTTACCGCGCCGGCGGGCAGCCGTTTATTCATTTTACAGATACAAGACTGCAGAGGGAGATGCTTCTGGGCTGCGGGGAAGAGCAGCTGAAGCTGATGGCGCAGATTGACAGCGCTGAGATGTCTCAGATGGACTGCTATATCGGGATCAGAGGCGGAGACAATATCAATGAGCTGGCGGATGTGCCGCCGGAAAAGCTTTCTCTGTACAGCGCGCTTTATACGACTCCGGTCCATCATGAGATCCGGGTGCCGAAGACAAAATGGGTGGTGCTGCGTTATCCCTCCCCTTCCATGGCCCAGAGCGCGGGCATGAGTCTTGAGGCATTTGAGGATTTTTATTTCGATGTGTGCTGTCTGGATTACGGACGGATGGATGAAGCCATGAAGCCTCTGGTGGAACTCATGAACAGGACAAAGGAAGTCCGGATTAAGGGACCGGGGACCGACCTTGCTTTTTCCATTGAAGGAATACCGGCCGTTCCCTGCGCGGGAACCATGAACATTCCCGACGGCGAGGTATTTACGGCGCCGGTGCGCGGTTCCGTGAACGGGACGCTGTGCTACAATACGCCGTCCGTTTATCAGGGCTTTACCTATGAGAACATCAGGCTGACCTTTGAAAACGGGAAGATCATAAAGGCGGAGGCCAATGACACGGACAAGATCAGCAGGGTATTTGACACGGATGAGGGGGCGCGGTATATCGGAGAGTTCTCGATCGGCGTCAATCCTTACGTGACAAAACCGATGAAGGATATCCTGTTTGACGAAAAGATCCGGGGATCCTTCCATTTTACGCCGGGCAACTGCTATGAGGAGGCGCCCAACGGAAACCAGTCCTCCATCCACTGGGATCTGGTCTGCATCCAGACGCCGGAGTACGGCGGAGGGGAGATCTGGTTTGACGGCCGGCTCATCAGAAAGGACGGCAGATTTGTGGTTCCGGAGCTTATGGGACTGAATCCGGAAATGCTTACAGGAGAAGCAAACCCGTAACCGGGGAAATCATAATGGCGAAAGAGGAGATCAAAATGTCAGTTGCAAAGGTAAAAGAATATCTGAAACAGTGGGATAAAGACAAGGATGTGCGGGAGTTTGACGAATCCAGCGCGACGGTGGAGCTGGCGGCCCACGCGGTGGGGGTGATCCCGGCGCGGATCGCGAAGACGCTTTCCTTCCTTTCAAAGGACGGAGAGCACTGTTCTCTGATCGTGGCGGCGGGAGACGCGAAGATCGACAATCCCAAATACAAGCACTTTTTCGGCTGCAAGGCGAAAATGCTCTCTCCGGAGGAGGTGGAACGCTTCACGGGACATGCCATAGGAGGCGTCTGCCCCTTCGCCAATCCGGAGGGCAGGGTGACCACCTATCTGGATGAATCCCTGAAGCGGTTTGACACGGTATTCCCTGCCGCGGGAAGCGCCAGCTCCGCGGTGGAAATGACATGTGAAGAGCTTTATGTCTGCTCGGGCGCGGCCGGATGGATCGATGTCTGCAAAGGATGGCAGACTGAAAATGCCGCGCAGTAAAGGGATGCATCGGAAAAAGTCCGGCGGGGGCGGAAACAATCTGCCTCTGCCGTGTATTTTTGGGCAAAACGCCGGATATCATGCATAGAATATTGATTTATTGTCGAGAATCAATAAAACAGAGGATAAGACTTAAAAAAAGAAAAAAATGACTTGCTATTTTTTAACAAATTAGGTAAAATATCATATGAGTTAAAGATATAACTTATTAATATTTTTCATATTTTATATTTTAGGAGGAATTCAAAATGGCAGTAAAAGTAGCGATCAATGGTTTTGGACGTATTGGCCGTCTGGCATTCAGACAGATGTTCAACGCTCCTGGATATGACGTTGTGGCGATCAACGATTTAACCAGCCCTAAGATGCTGGCTCATTTATTGAAATATGACTCTTCTCAGGGTAAATACGCGCTGGCTGACACTGTTTCCTACAAAGAAGGCGAAGGCGACAATGAAGGCGCGATCATCGTAGATGGCAAGGAGATCACAATCTATAAGAAAGCAAACGCTGCTGAACTGCCCTGGGGCGAGCTTGGCGTAGATGTGGTTCTGGAGTGCACAGGCTTCTACACCTCCAAAGCAAAAGCATCTGCTCACATCGAAGCCGGCGCTAAGAAGGTTGTTATTTCCGCACCTGCTGGAAACGACCTGCCTACCATCGTATACAATGTAAATCATCAGATCCTGACAAAAGAGGATACTGTTATTTCCGCAGCTTCCTGCACAACAAACTGCCTGGCTCCCATGGCTAAGGCTCTGAATGACCTGGCTCCCATCGAGTCCGGTATCATGTGCACGATCCACGCTTACACAGGCGATCAGATGATCCTTGACGGACCTCAGAGAAAGGGTGACCTGAGAAGAAGCCGTGCCGGCGCTGTGAACATCGTTCCCAACTCCACAGGTGCTGCAAAGGCAATCGGCCTTGTAATCCCTGAACTGAACGGCAAGCTGATCGGCGCTGCTCAGCGTGTTCCCACACCTACAGGCTCCACCACTCTGCTGTTCGCTGTAGTTGACAAGGCAGTGACAAAGGAAGAGATCAATGCCGCTATGAAGGCTGCTCAGACAGAGTCCTTCGGATACAATGAGGATGAGATCGTATCCAGCGATATCGTAGGCATGACCTATGGTTCTCTGTTTGACTCTACTCAGACCATGGTTGCTCCTCTGCCCGACGGCAAGACAGAGGTTCAGGTTGTATCCTGGTATGACAATGAGAATTCTTATGTAAGCCAGATGGTAAGAACAATCAAATACTTCGCTGAGCTGGCATAAGCATCAGTATAGGACAAGCAAAGGCTTGAATAGCTGAATAAGATCCTGCGGCGGGTCCGGTTCTATCATAGGACCGGACCCGCTTTTTATCGGACGAAAACAAGGAGGCATTTATGCTCAACAAGAAATCTGTCGATGATATTAACGTAAAAGGAAAAAGAGTTCTGGTGCGCTGCGATTTCAACGTGCCCCTGAAGGATGGAAAGATCACAGATGAGAACCGTCTGGTGGCCGCGCTGCCCACGATCAAAAAGCTGATCGCCGACGGCGGAAAAGTCATCCTCTGCTCCCATCTTGGAAAACCGAAGGGAGAACCCAAGCCGGAGCTGTCTCTGGCGCCTGTTGCCGTGAGACTGTCTGAGCTTCTTGGGCAGGAAGTGAAATTCGCGGCTGATCCTGAGGTGGTGGGGCCCAACGCGAAGGCTGCTGTAGAAGCCATGAAGGACGGCGATGTGGTGCTCCTTGAGAATACCCGCTACAGAGCGGAAGAGACCAAGAACGGAGACGCGTTCAGCAAAGAGCTGGCTTCTCTGTGCGATGTATTTGTAAATGACGCCTTCGGCACAGCGCACAGAGCGCACTGCTCCAATGTGGGCGTGACCCAATATGTGGATACGGCAGTGGTCGGATATCTGATGCAGAAGGAGATCGATTTCCTCGGCAACGCGGTGAACAATCCGGTGAGACCCTTTGTAGCCATCCTGGGCGGCGCGAAGGTCGCGGACAAGCTGAATGTGATCGCGAACCTGCTTGAGAAATGCGATACTCTGATCATCGGCGGCGGCATGGCTTATACCTTCCTGAAGGCAAAGGGCTATGAGGTCGGAACCTCTCTGGTGGATGATGAGAAGATCGATTACTGCAAAGAGATGATGGAAAAGGCTGAGAAGCTGGGCAAAAAGCTGCTCCTGCCTGTAGACACTACCATCGCGGACGCGTTCCCGAATCCGATCGACGCGGAGATCGAAGTATCTGTTGTGGCGGCTGACGCCATTCCGGCCGACAAGATGGGACTGGATATCGGAACAAAGACAGCGGAGCTTTACGCCGAGGCTGTGAAATCTGCGAAGACAGTTGTATGGAACGGTCCCATGGGCGTATTTGAGAATCCGATCCTTGCGAAGGGCACCATCGCGGTTGCGAAGGCGCTGGCAGATACGGACGCTACCACCATCATCGGCGGCGGCGATTCCGCGGCGGCTGTTAACCAGCTGGGATTCGGCGACAAGATGTCCCATATCTCCACCGGCGGCGGCGCTTCTCTGGAATTCCTGGAAGGCAAGGATCTGCCCGGTGTTGTGGCTGCCAACGATAAATAAGCAAAGTAAGCGGAGAGGCGGAAGCCGGATGCGCATGAAACTGATAAAAGAAAAGAGGACAAAACAATGGCAAGAAAGAAAATCATTGCCGGCAACTGGAAGATGAACATGACTCCCAGCGAGGCCGTAGAACTGATCAACACTCTGAAACCCCTTGTACAGACAGACGACGCTGACGTGGTATTCTGCGTGCCCGCGATCGATATCATTCCCGCGATCGAGGCCGCGAAGGGAACCAACATTGAGATCGGCGCTGAGAATATGTATTTTGAGGAGAAGGGCGCCTACACAGGCGAGATTTCCCCCGCCATGCTCACAGACGCAGGCGTGAAATATGTGATCATCGGACATTCCGAAAGAAGAGAGTATTTCGCGGAGACCAACGAGACAGTCAACAAGAAGGTGCTGAAGGCATTTGAGCACGGCATCACCCCCATCATCTGCTGCGGTGAGACTCTGACTCAGAGAGAGCAGGGCGTTACCATGGATTTCATCCGTCAGCAGGTTAAGATCGCGTTCCTGGGCGTGACAGCGGACCAGGCCAAGACTGCCGTGATCGCATATGAGCCGATCTGGGCAATTGGTACAGGCAAGACTGCGACCACAGAGCAGGCGCAGGAGGTCTGCAGCGGAATCCGCAGATGCATCGCTGAGATTTATGATGAAGCGACCGCAGATGCCATCCGTATTCAGTACGGCGGCAGCGTAAACGCCAAGACAGCCCCTGAGCTGTTCGCGCAGCCTGATATTGATGGCGGCCTTGTGGGCGGCGCCGCGCTGAAGCCTGATTTCGGCCAGATCGTAAACTGGAAATAATATCTTTGCCTGAGAGCAGATATTTTTTAAATGAAATAAAAAACGGGGACAGTCCGGATCAGAAAGGGCTGTCTCCGTTTTTTAACGTGGAGAGGAACGCGTTAAACATCATAATTTTCCCCCCTTGTAGCGGTTATATTTTTTTATTATAATGGAGGCACGAATGAATCTGCAGAACGGCGCGGAATAAAAAAACGGAAGGGGGACGGCGGATCGGAAGAAGGCAGCGCGGCGGGAGCGGATTCGAAATTATGTTTTTGAAATAACAAATACAATGGGAGGGAATTGTATGCATAGTAAATTGAAATGGCTGAGAAAACCCTTGTCGGCAGTGCTGGCCGTGACGATGATCCTGGGCGGAATGTTGTCCGCACAGGCGGCTCCCGCGGATCAGGCAGCGTCAGAAGAGCCGGCAGCGAGCACGGCCGCCGCGGACGAAATGCTGGACGACTGGCTGGATGTGTTCCTGCGGGATCATCTGAATGAAGAAGGAGAGGTTGTCGGAAAGAGCACTTACCGCTGGAGCGACCGGTGGTACGAGACGAGCGCGAATGAAAGCATGGGGGAACCCAGAGAGACGGACTTCTGGCTTTCGGCGATCGTATTCGAGACCATGAATGACGCGCTGGAATACGGCACGGACGAGGCCTATAAGGAAAAAATCGAAGGCGTTATGAATGATCTTTACACCAGCTTCGTGGAGTCAAACTGGCATCCGACCTGGGATGTGGACAGCTGGGTGGACAACAGCTACAACGATGACCTCTGCTGGTGGTCCATGGCGCTCCTGCGCGCTTACAATCTGACTGGTGAGGAGAAATATTTCAGCCTTGCCAAAACATTGTTTGACGAACTGTATGCCAATGGATGGGACGAAACGCCCGGATTCGGCGGCGAGCCCTACGGCGGGATCAAATGGCGCCGTGACGCGGGCGGAGTTGTGACCCCGATCGAGAATGCTTCCAAGAATATGTGCGCCAACGGCAACTCCTGTCTGGTAGCGGCCCGGTTCGCGCAGCATTATGAGGCTGTGGGCGACACGGAGAATGCGGAATACTACCGTGAGGTCGCCACTAAAATCTATAACTGGCTTTACGCACATCTGTACAAGGGTGACGGGGAAGTGATTGACAATATCGGCTATACCGGAAATGAGAACGGCGCGCAGTTTACCTACAATTACGGCGTAGCGGCCGGCGCGGCCTTTGAAATGTATAATCTGACCGGTGAGCAGCAGTATCTCGACACGGCCGTTGAGATCATGGACAAGGCCTTTACGAAATTTACTTCTGATGGCCTCACCATCGTAGATGAGGGAACCGGTGATTCCGCCGGATTCAAAACGATCATGCTCCGGGTCGCTGCCCAGATGTACAACAGCGGACTGGAGGAGTGCAGCCAGTACGGCGAATATCTGGTGGCCAATGCGTACCAGGCATGGAATCACCGCAGAGAGTCTGACGGGCTTGTCGGTTCCAATCTGAGATTTACGCCGAAGGATGACAATCGTCTGTGCAGCCCCTGCGCGGCGCTCGGGCCTTCTCTCCTTTACTGGGTACAGTTTGATCCCAATGGAGATTATGATTTCAATTTCCAGGGGAACAGCATCCCCGGACGCTATGAAGCGGAGCTGGCGTATCTGGACAATGTCAATACGTCAAGCAGCCAGGACGGCGTACAGCCTCAGTCCGGCACAGGATATACCTGGTACTGGGATGCCGACAGCACCCATGTGGCTGACGGATGGGCAGAATTTGAAGTTGAGGTTCCGGAAGCCGGCGAATACAACATGGATGTGAGCTGGTATACCCGGGGTGACAATTCCCGTCAGCTGAGCGTGAACGGCAGTGAGAACACGCGCATCGAATTTACGCGGACCAATGCCAATGCGTGGGAGACCAAGACCATTCCGGTACAGCTGAATGAAGGCAAAAACACGATTCGCTTTACATATTATAACCGGAATACGCACAGCGGCGACAGTGACAGAGATTCCTGGTTCTTCGTGGATTATATTGATATCTGGAAGGAAATGTCCGCGGAGGACGCGATGGCAGAGCTGGACGCCTACTACAGCGCGCTTCTGGAGAAGAATCTGTACAGCACAGACGGCAAGACAGAGCTGCAGGGAGCGCTTGACGCGGCCAGAGAGGCCATGAACGGCCTGCAGGGAAAAGAACTGTACGTTGCCCTCTGCGAAGGAAAGACTGCCCTGGACCAGGTCGCGACGGCGGAGATTGATGAAATCTTCGAAGATATCGCGCTGGATGACTGGTTCTGTGATGAAGTGACCTTCGTGTACCAGAAAGGCATCATGACAGGTCTGAATGAGAAGACCTTCGCGCCCTATGATTACCTTTACCGCGCGCAGATGGCACTTGTGCTGTACCGCATGAGCGGTGAGGAGGCAGGCGAATATGAACCTGTTTTCCCGGATGTGGAAGACAATATGTTCTACACCGATGCGGTTCTGTGGGCGCAGAAGGCCGGAATCGTGACAGGATACACCGACGTGAATCTGTTCCGGCCGGGCAGCGTGATCTCCCGTCAGGAGATGGCGCTCATGCTGTACCGCTACGCGAATTATAAGGGCTATGACACAGGCGCGAAAGCGGATCTCACGCAGTATGAGGATGCCGGCGCGGTCAGCGGATTTGCTCTGGATGCGATGGAGTGGGCGGTTGGAAGCGGCATCATTTCCGGCAAATATGAGCAGACACAGCTGGATCCCCTCGGCAGCATGTCGCGGGCTGAGTGCGCGATCATGATCAGCAGGTTTTTTGAAATCTACGAATAAATCAGCATTGCCGTGATACGGTAAAGAAATTTTGCGGGGCCGCCTGGCGGCTCCGCACTTTTTTCGGCCATTTGTTTTTCCCGTCTTGCGCAGTCAGAGAAAATAAGGTACAATAATGTGTTGGAAGAGATTCTTCCGGCAATTGTGTGATTTTTATTTCGCAACAGAATGTTGTTAAGTCAGAAGGAGAATGACATATGAGCAAGAAACCTACAGTGCTGATGATTCTTGATGGTTATGGTCTGAATGAAAGACATGACGGAAATGCTGTTTATGAGGCGAAGACGCCGGTGATGGACAAGCTGATGGCGGAGTGCCCTTTTGTAAAGGGAAATGCCAGCGGCATGGCAGTGGGCCTTCCGGAAGGACAGATGGGAAATTCGGAAGTGGGCCATCTGAATATGGGAGCGGGACGGATCGTATATCAGGAGCTGACCCGCATTACGAAAGAGATCCAGGACGGAGATTTTTTCCAGAACGAGGCATTTAAAGCCGCGGCGGAAAACTGCAGAAAGAATGATTCTGCCCTGCATCTGTACGGACTGGTGTCGGACGGCGGCGTACACAGCCACAACACTCATATTTACGGGCTGCTGGAGTTCGCGAAAAGGGAAGGTTTGTCCAAGGTGTATGTGCACTGTTTCCTGGACGGCCGTGATACACCGCCTACTTCCGGCAGGGAATATGTGGCGGAGCTGGTGGGAAAAATGAAGGAGATCGGCGTCGGCAAGGTGGCCACCATCAGCGGAAGATATTACGCGATGGACCGGGACAACCGCTGGGACAGAGTGGAGAAGGCTTACAGAGCCCTGACAAAGGGCGAGGGCAACACCGGCACGGATCCGGTTGCCATCATCCAGGCTTCTTACGATGAGGGCGTCAACGATGAGTTTGTGGTGCCTTCCGTGGTCCTGGAGGACGGAAAGCCTGTGGCGACGATCCAGAGCGGCGATTCCGTGATCTTTTACAATTTCCGTCCCGACAGAGCCAGAGAACTGACCCACGTATTCTGTGACGATGAGTTTACCGGCTTTGACAGAGGCGAGCGCGTAAAAACGACCTATGTATGCTTTACTGAGTATGACGTGACCATTCCCAACAAGCTGGTGGCATTCCATAAAGTAGAGATCAACAATACCTTCGGCGAATTTCTGGCGGCGCATCATATGACCCAGGCGAGGATCGCCGAGACAGAAAAATACGC
This sequence comes from Candidatus Paralachnospira caecorum, assembly GCA_904379015.1. GTDB lineage: Bacteria > Bacillota > Clostridia > Lachnospirales > Lachnospiraceae > Lientehia > Lientehia caecorum. Next base: position 71,553 of record CAJFHG010000011.1, read on the forward strand.
TCATGTGACCTTTTTCTTCAACGGCGGAGTGGAAGAGCCCAATGAGGGTGAGGACCGCATCCTGGTGAAATCTCCGAAGGTGGCGACTTACGACCTGAAGCCGGAGATGAGCGCCTATGAAGTATGCGATAAGCTGACAGAAGCCATCCGTTCAGGAAAATATGATGTGATCATCATCAATTTCGCGAACCCCGACATGGTGGGGCATACCGGTGTGGAGGCCGCTGCCATCAAAGCCATCGAGGTAGTGGATGAATGCGTCGGAAAGGCTGTGGAAGCCATCCGGGAGGCAGACGGACAGATGTTCATCTGCGCGGATCACGGAAACGCGGAACAGCTGATCGACTACGTGCACGGCGGGAGCTTTACAGCCCATACCACCAATCCGGTTCCCTTCATCCTGGTCAACTATGATCCGGCCTATACGCTCCGGGAGGGCGGATGCCTGGCGGATATCGCTCCGACTCTGATCGAGATGATGGGGATGGAACAGCCGGCTGAGATGACCGGAAAATCACTGCTGATCAAAAAATAATCGATCTTGCAGAGTATGATTTCAATGGAGAACTGTCTGGACCAAACAGGCAGTTCTTTTGTTTGTTATAGGGAACGGAAGCAGGAATCTTCTTTTGACGCGATACACCCGGAGAAAGCTTTGCGGATCGGGGAAGATTGATAATCTTTTGGCAATAATGCCATAAAAAATAAGGAAAATTGAGAAAAAAATAGTAATAATTGATAGACGGATAAAAGATTTTATAGTATAATTCAAAAGTGTTGGTTTTAATAATATGCTGCGCTGAAGTTTTGAACATTAAAGCGGAATAGCGGAAGCGGAATACGGAAGGCGCAGTCAGATAAAAGAGGGATACGGTATGAGAATTATTGTGTGCATTAAGCAGGTGCCGGCCTCCAGCAATGTGGAGATCGATCCGCAGAGCGGCACCTTGAAAAGAGCGGGAGCCGAGAGCAAGACAAATCCATACGATCTGTATGCGATCGAGGCGGCGCTGCGTCTCAGGGAAAAGCTGGGCGGCACTGTGACGGCCATTACCATGGGGCCGGCCCAGGCGGAGGAAATGATGCGGGACGCCTACAGCATGGGTGTGGACCATGCGGTCATTCTTTCAGACAAAAAATTTGCGGGATCTGATGTGCTGGCGACTTCCTATACTCTGTCTCAGGGAATCACGGCGCTGGGGGATTTTGATCTGATCATCTGCGGAAAGCAGACCACGGACGGCGATACGGCACAGATCGGTCCGGCTCTGGCAGAACATCTTCATCTGCCTCATACGGCCTGGGTGAGCGAGATCTGTGAGGCGACTGATACGTTTATCCGGGTCAGACAGAATCTCACGTCTTATACCCAGGTGTCAGAAATGGAATATCCCTGCGTGATCACGGTGGATAAGGATATGGTTGTGCCCAGGCTTCCTTCCTGGAAGCTCCAGAAGGCGACGGCAGAACGCCCTGTCCAGTATCTGTCCTTTGAGGATCTGCCGGATCAGGATATGAGCAGATATGGGCTGGTCGGTTCTCCCACGACGGTGGAACGTATTTTTCCTCCTGAAAAATCGGCGGGACAGGTGTATCTGGAGGGAAGCGCCGAAGAAAAGACGGAAGCTCTGTATGAGATACTGAGGAAAAAGAAATTTGTGCAGGCAGGAGGGGAATGACATGGGATTTTTAACATTTGATTCGGAACGCTGCAATCTGTGCGGCCTTTGTATCGAGCAATGTCCCTTCCAGGCCATGAGCATGGAGGCGTCGGGCATTGAAGTAAATGAAAAATGCCGTATGTGCGGGCTCTGTGTAAAGAACTGTCCCGAAAAAGCGATCAGATTTGAGCAGAAGGCCGGCGTAGTCAATAAAGATGAGTGGAAAGGCATTCTCGTTTTCGGCGAGCAGGAGGGGGGACGGATCCATCCCGTTGTGCCGGAGCTGATCGGAGAGGCGAAAAAGCTGGCCAAAAAAGCAGATTACGATGTGAATGTGCTGCTGATCGGAGGAAAGGGCACGGAAGAAAACGCCAGGAAGCTGCTGGAATACGGCGTTGCCCGGGCTTATGTTTATGAGCGGCCTGAGTTTGAAGGGTTTAAGGCGGACTGCTATGCCGACGCGGCGGCAGACTGCATCGCCGAGATGAAGCCTTCCGTGGTGCTCATCGGCGCGACGCCGCTGGGCAGGTCTCTGGCCCCCAGGCTTTCCACCCGGTTCCATACGGGACTGACAGCGGACTGCACGAAGCTGGAAATGAAGGAAAATACAGATCTGGTCCAGATCCGTCCCGCCTTCGGCGGAAATATCATGGCGCAGATCGTGATTTCCAGTTCCAGGCCCCAGTTTGCCACAGTCCGCTATAAGATCATGGAAACAGCGAAGAAACAGAAAAATCCGTCGGGGCAGGTGATCGTCCGCAGCGTTTCGGATGAGCTGGTGCGGTCCAGGATTCAGGTGACGCAGATCGCGCCGATCAACAGGACAAAATCCATTGAGGAGGAAGAGGTCCTGGTGGTGGCCGGAAGAGGCGTAAAGAGTGAAAAGGATGTGGAGATGGTCCGGGAACTGGCAGACGCGCTGGGCGGCCAGCTCTGCTTTACCAGACCTATGGTGGAGGCCGGATACGGCGATTCCGCCCATCAGATCGGTCTCTCCGGGCGTACTGTTAAGCCGAAGCTCATCATTACCTGCGGCGTTTCCGGAGCAATCCAGTTTACGTCCTGCATGAACGCTTCAGAATGCATTGTGGCGATCAACAAGGATCCGGAGGCGCAGATCTTCGGAATCGCCCATTACTGTATTGTGGACGATCTGTACAAGGTGGTGCCGGAGCTGGTGAACAAAATCCGCGCAGGCAGGGAGGAGTAGAAGATTATGCCGTTTCCATACAATAAACTGACAGAAGAAGATATTGAATACATAAAATCGGTGACAGCGCCGGAGCGCGTTGCCGTCGGAGAAGAGATTCAGAAAGAATATTATCACGATGAAATGCCGGAATACGGCATTTATCCGCCGGATCTTTATGTGGAGGTCCTGACCAGGGAAGAGGTCTCGGCCATCATGAAGCGGGCTTATGAGCGGAATATTCCCGTGACGGCAAGGGGCGGCGGCACAGGGCTGGCCGGCGGCGCCACCTGCAAATTCGGCGGGATCATGATCTCTCTGATGAAGATGAACCGGATCATCGGAGTGGATAAGAAAAACCTGACCATTACAGCTCAGCCGGGCGCGCTGCTGACGGATGTGGCAGCAGCGGCTTCCGAGGCGGGACTCTTTTATCCGCCCGATCCCGGTGAGAGGACCGCGTCCATCGGCGGGACCGTGATTACCAATGCAGGGGGTATGCGGGCGGTCCGCTACGGTGTGACAAGAGATTATGTGCGCTGTATTGAAGCGGTCCTGCCGGACGGATCCATCGTGAATTTTTCGTCTAACGTGGTGAAAAACACCACAGGGTATGACATCAAGGATCTGATCGTGGGTTCGGAAGGGACGCTCTGCATTCTCACAGAGGTGACGCTGAAGCTGATCCCGGCGCCCCGGGCAACGCAGACGCTGGTGCTGGCCTTTGATAATATCGCGGACTGCATCGGGACTGTGCCGGAGCTGCTCCAGACTGCTTTTGTCCCCACAGCGATCGAGTTTGTGGAAAAGGAACTGATGGAGATCGTGGAGCGGTGCCTGAACAAGCCGTTCCCGGTTCAGGAGGGCAATGACTATCTGATCGTCATGTACGACGGTTCTTCCAAGGCAGAGGTCAATGAGGCCTGTGAGCTGGCTGCGCAGATCGCCATGGAGCGGGGCGCGCTGGATGTGAAGATCTGCAATACGCCGGAGAGAATCGCCTCCGTGTGGTCCGTGAGAGCGGCCATTCTGGAAGGAATGAAGGCAGACAGCGAGGCGCAGGAGGAATGCGATGTCGTGGTGCCCAGAGCCAGCATCGCGGAATTTGTGACCGCCGCTCAGGAAATCGGACGGAAATATAAGATCCGTGTCATTGTGTGCGGCCACGCGGGAGACGGGAATATCCACACAGAGATGCTGAGAAATAACATGAGTGATGAAGAATGGAAGGCAAATACCCATGCCTGTCTGAAGGAGCTTTACGCGAAAAGCAGGGAACTGGGAGGGCAGCTGTCCGGCGAGCACGGAATCGGGAACGGACGCCTTGCCTACCTGGAGGATTTTGTCGGAAGCAGAATGTATGAGCTTTTCAAATCAGTCAAGCTGGCCTTCGACGATAAGCTGATCCTGAACCCGGGCAAGCTCGTGGAGTGGAAATAAAGAAAAGAATCTTGAGGAGGAAAAGAGATGGTTGACAAAAAGAAAATGCCGCTGGCCGTAGGCGTGGCCTTTGTGGCGTTTACCACCCAGTTCGGAGGCGGTTTCGCGTCCGGCGCGCAGATTTATCAGTATTACATCAATTTCGGCATATGGGCCTTTATCATGCCGTTTATTGCCCAGTTCCTGCTGGCGTTGTTTTTCTGGTACGGACTCCGGTATGCGTACCGTCATAAGACCTACGATTACCGGATGTTTTCCGACAGCTTTTACGGAAAATTCAGAGTTGTGTTTTCCAATCTTTATGAACTGATCTATCTGATGCTGATCTGCCTGGCGCCGGCGGTGGCCTTCGCGACGGGCGGCTCCACCCTGAATACGCTGACCGGCCTTCCTTACTGGCTGTGCACTCTGATCATCGGCGTATTCATTTTCGTGATCGCCCTGTACGGCACGGAGATCGTGCGGAAGTGCGCGTCTACACTGTCCGTTATTATTATCATTGGCCTCCTGGTGGTGCTCGTGCCCAATATCATCGCCCAGTGGGGAACAATCATGGATTCTGTGAATCAGATGGCGGCAGGCGCTCTGCCGGTGGGATCGACAGAGAGCGGAAGCTTCGGAAGCGCGCTCTGGATGGCAATCATTTATTTTGTATTCCAGCTGGCCTCCATCGGTCTGATGTATCAGCATGTGGAACCCCTGACCGATGAAAAGCAGGTGACGAAAGCATGTGTTTATACGTTCATCGTGAATACCGTCACCATGATGCTGTCTGTGGTTGGTCTTTCGGCAGTCGCATTTAACAGCGGCCTTGCGGACGCCTCTGTTCCCATGCTTCTGCTGGTTCAGAACGGCGTAGGATCCGCGGTCCTGACTCCGATCATTTCCGTCCTGATCATTTTGGGAGCTGTTTCTACGGCTGTCAATATGATTGCCGGTATTGTGACCAGGAGCGTGAATGCCGTAGAACGCCGCCAGAGCCCTGAAACAGCTAAGAAGAACCACAGGAGAAACAGCGTGATCGCGTCTCTGCTGTTTACGCTTCTGGCCTTTGGAATTGCCCAGTTCGGTCTGATCCCTCTGGTCAACAGAGGATATTCCTATCTGGGATACGTTACCATGGTCGGCGTCGCGATTCCTTTTGTCATTCATTTCATTTACAGCAAGGTGAAGAAAACAGAATAGAAAAAATCAGAAGACACTTCAGCGAAAGCGAAGTGCGCGGATCGAAAATCGAAGGGGCTGACCGGAATTTTCCGGCCGGCCCCTTACGTTCTGCAAAGAGAATGGGTTTGCGGCGGTTCTGGTATGTGCCGCCCGGTCCATATCAGAGCGGAATGAGCGTTACCTCTTTGACCAGCTCATCCACCAGCGCCCGGACAGGAGGCTTCGTGCCGTGGGTCGTGCAGGCGCCTGCTGAAGTGGCGATGGAAAGCTTCGCGCATTCTTCGTAGGGAATATCGCAGTCGAGGCCATAGGCCAGAGCAGCAAGCATGGCGTCGCCGGATCCTACGGTGGAATGGGTCTGGACCTGGATCCCGTTTGTCTTGAAGGCCTTTTTATGATCCATGAATATGGCGCCGTCCTGTCCGCGGGAGATGACAATGGTATTGATCCCCCTGTCGAGAATCTCTTTTCCGAGATCGATCAGAGTGGCCTCCGACACATCCAGAGGAAGGCCGAAGTAGCGGGTGATCTCGTCTGCGTTGGGTTTGATCAGGAACGGTTTGGCCTTGATGGCCTCTGTAAGGAGCGGCCCGGCCGCATCCACAAAGACAGTAGCCTGGCGTTTTTTCAGCTTCCGTACATAAAAACCATAAATATCGTCTCCCACACTGGCAGGAACACTGCCGGAGAACACGAAAATGGCGGAGGGACCCGCGTAAAATTCCAGCGTTTCCGTCAGCGCCTGGATATCCCGTGATGTGACGACGGGACCAGGCTCGTTGATCTCTGTGACCATTCCTTTACGCGTGGCGTCTACGATCTTGATATTGGTGCGCGTTTCTCCGTCTATGTAAACAAACCGGTGCTGGACCTGCATCTCGCTCAGCGCGTGCCCGATCATCTTTCCGGAGCTGCCGCCGAGAAAACCGGTGGCGATGGTGTCCCCGCCCAGGGCGTGGACGGTTTTAGAAACATTGATTCCCTTTCCGCCGGCATCCTGTGTGACTTTGAGCACACGGTTGATGGCTCCGGCAGTAAAATCCTCCACATCCAGCGTTCTGTCAATGGCCGGATTCATTGTGACTGTGATGATCATATTACCCTTTACCCTCCAAAACATTTCATGACTGCATATCTTCTGTAAGATGATTTGATTCAATCTCCGTATATATTTTAACATATCCGATAGGGGCGGAAAAGAGAATCTTGCTGATTTAATGAGAATTTTATAATAAAAATCTCTGGACTATTTTGGCGTTTTGTGAGAAAATAGAGCAGAATATGGTGTTAAATATTTATCTGTTCTGAAAGGAGTCTTAACATGATTTATTCACGCGAAGTAGAAGAAATGTGTCCCGTTGCCCAGGGCGTTCATCACGGCGCCGCTCCGATCCCGGAGGAGGCAAAATGGGTTCAGGCCAAGGAAGTAAAGGACATTTCCGGTTTTACACACGGAGTAGGCTGGTGTGCTCCCCAGCAGGGCGCCTGCAAGCTGTCTCTGAATGTAAAAGAGGGGGTGATCCAGGAAGCACTGGTAGAGACGATCGGATGTTCCGGAATGACTCATTCCGCTGCTATGGCGGCTGAGATCCTTCCTGGTCTGACTGTTATGGAAGCGCTGAATACGGACCTGGTGTGCGACGCGATCAATACTGCCATGAGAGAGCTGTTCCTTCAGATCGTATACGGAAGAAGCCAGAGTGCCTTCTCTGAAGACGGACTGGCTGTCGGCGCCGGCCTTGAGGATCTCGGAAAAGGTCTGCGTTCTCAGGTTGGAACCATGTATGGAACACTGAAAAAGGGTCCCCGTTATCTTGAGATGGCCGAGGGCTATGTGACCGGCATCGCGCTGGACGCGGACGACCAGATCATCGGTTATCAGTTCGTAAGCCTCGGAAAGATGACTGACTTTATCAAAAAGGGCGACGATCCCAACACTGCATGGGAGAAGGCAAAGGGCCAGTACGGCCGTGTAGCTGATGCGGTGAAGATCATTGATCCCAGACAGGAGTAATAACAGTTTCGAACTATTCAGTCAGTCATGTATAATACATAGATTAGGAGGAATCATAAAAAATGGCTTTATTTGAATCATATGAGAGAAGAGAGAAACAGATTCTTGCTGTTTTAAAAGAGTATGGAATTAACTCCATCGAGGAAACTGCTGATATCACAAAGGCAGCTGGCCTGGATGTATACAATCAGATCAAAGGGATTCAGCCCATCTGTTTCGAGAATGCATGCTGGGCTTACACAGTAGGTGCAGCCATCGCCATCAAGAAGGGCTGCAGAAAGGCTGCGGACGCTGCTGCAGCCATCGGTGAGGGTCTCCAGGCATTCTGCATCCCCGGTTCTGTGGCAGATACCCGTAAGGTAGGTCTGGGACACGGAAATCTGGGCAAGATGCTCCTGGAAGAAGAGACAGAGTGCTTCTGCTTCCTGGCAGGACATGAGTCCTTTGCTGCTGCTGAGGGCGCCATCGGCATCGCTGAGAAGGCGAACAAAGTCCGCCAGAAACCGCTCCGCGTTATCCTGAACGGTCTTGGAAAAGACGCGGCTCAGATCATCTCCAGAATCAACGGATTTACTTATGTGGAGACAGAGTATGATCCTTATACCAATGAAGTAAAAGAAGTGTTCCGCAAGTCCTATTCTGACGGTCTCCGCGCGAAGGTAAACTGCTACGGCGCCAACAGCGTATCCGAAGGCGTTGCCATCATGTGGAAAGAGAATGTAGACGTTTCCATCACAGGAAACTCCACCAACCCCACAAGATTCCAGCATCCTGTGGCAGGAACCTACAAGAAAGAGCGCCTGGAAGCAGGCAAGAAATACTTCTCCGTTGCTTCCGGCGGCGGTACAGGACGTACCCTTCATCCCGACAACATGGCGGCAGGCCCTGCTTCCTACGGTATGACAGATACACTGGGACGTATGCACTCTGACGCGCAGTTCGCGGGTTCTTCTTCCGTACCTGCCCATGTAGAAATGATGGGTCTGATCGGCGCAGGCAACAATCCTATGGTCGGAATGACCGTAGCGGTGGCTGTGAGCATCGAGGAAGCTGCTAAGGCTGGGAAGTTCTAAGCATAACAAGCTGTTTATAAACTGATAATTTGAGAGAGCGCTGTGATTCTAAAGATCACGGCGCTTTCTTTATTTCATGGGAAACTGTGTTTTCTATGAAACAAAAATGCTCCGCAGGATTCTTTTTTATGTTGAAATGCGGTTAATCCTGGACGAAAGCAGTTTCGGTTGAAAATATTTTTTGTGTAAATTATAATTGAGTTACATAAGATATGCGTTGGAGGTGATAGGCGCGTGGCAATCAGTAATGAAGCTGTTTTGAGCAGTGAAAAAAATTTTACTGTCTTTCGATTTGACGGACATGTAATCCGTTTCAGAGCGCCGTATTCT
>CAJFHG010000012.1 GCA_904379015.1 Candidatus Paralachnospira caecorum
TCTCCCGGATGCGGAAGTGCTGCTGGCAGAGATGTCCTATGAGTTAATTCCTGCGGTAGACCATGCGGAAAAGCTGATACGCGATGCAAAAGACCAGCCAATCTTAAACGCGGCTATTGTGTCGGATGTGGATGTTATTCTCACAGGCGATAAAGATTTTCTTAGCCTGGATATGGAGCATCCAAAGTGCATGACTGTGGCACAATTTCTTGAAAGCGAGGGTATAGAGGAATAACCTCTGCGCCTTTTCTTTTGGCATGGCAAGGGCCGGGAACCTATTTGAAGGTTCCCGGCCTATGGTTTTGTATAAAACGCAGCCCTATGATCATTTACATCCCAGGATTGCAACGGTTGTTCCCAACTATGCGGAAGGTATTGGAAAGGCGGTGGATTATCTCGCTTTAAGAGGCCATAAGAGAATTGCGCTGATTCCGCCCATGCGTTATCCTATTGTTGGCCTGAAGGGGACCGATTTCAGGACAGTGGGATATGTGACTGCGATCCAGAGAAACGGAATTGTCCTTGATGAAGGTCTGATCTGCAAGAATACAGAATCAGAGGAGACCATATGTCAGGAAGTATTTAATATGCTGATGACGGGGCAGGAACGTCCTACCGCGTTGATAGTAGTAAATGATTACCTGGCTTCCAGAATTATGAAATTCATCAAAAAGATGGGGCTGAGAATTCCAGAGGATATTTCCATAATCGGATCAGATAACAGCGATGTTGCCAGTGTGACAACGCCGGAACTCACGACAATTGATTTTTCCAAAGAAGATCTGGCCAGAAATGTTGTACAGAGATTGATGGAGCTGATCAGAGGAAATGTGGGAATGGAAGAAATTTTTCTGCCCACAAAGCTGATCATTCGGGAAAGTACATGAAAGAGGATCTGTTGATAAGATTGGATCACTCCGGAACAGGATCAAGAATAATTTCCTGTTGAAAAATTTCGGAAGGCTGATACAATAGAACACATAGGTCCGACGGAGGAGCGCATACTTACTCTGTCGGACTCTTTTGTTTCATAGGAAGCTGTGTTCCCTATGAAACAAAAATGCTCCGCAGGATTCTATTTTGGGGCGGCGGCCGCGGCGGCAGGGCACGGCCGGCGGGCAATAAAGCAGAAAACAGGGGAAGAATGAGAAAGACGAGGAGTGTGATGACATGAATATTTTTGAGATTCTCGGGCCGGTGATGGTAGGGCCGTCCAGCTCTCATACGGCGGGAGCGGTGCGCATCGGTCTTATGACAAGAAAGCTGCTGGCAGAACGGCCGGTCAAAGCGGTGATCGGCATGTATGGTTCCTTTGAGGCGACCGGACGGGGACATGGGACGGACCGGGCGCTGGTGGCGGGGCTTCTGGGGATGCATCCCGATGACATGCGGATACCGGACAGCTTTGCCTATGCCAGGGAGGCGGGACTGGAATTTGTCTTTGAGACAGCGGATCTCAGAGGCGCGCATCCCAATTCTGTGCTGATCGAGGCCATCGGGGAAAATGGAAGGGATCTGGCCGTGCAGGCATCGTCGCTGGGCGGCGGGCGGATCATGGTGAACCGTCTGGACGACATCGATGTGAACTGCACCTGTGAGATGCCGACGCTGATTGTCCATAATATGGACCAGCCGGGCCATGTGGCGGAGGTCACCTCCATGCTTTCCCATAAATCGATCAATATTGCCAATATGTCCCTTTACCGGGACAGAAGAGGCGGCCGGGCCGTGATGGTGGTGGAGACAGACCAGCCCATTCCGGGAGAGTCCATCAAATGGCTGGAGCATCTGGAGGGCGTGCTCAAGGTGACATACATTAACGTGGGAGGGGAGGTTTAGATTATGGCGTTTGACAGTCTGGAATCGATTCTGGAGGTGTGCCGGGAGAAGCAGACGGCTTTCTGGGAGGCCGTGCTTCTGGATGACATGAATGAGAGAAACGCGGGCAGGGAGGAATCCTGGGAACAGATGAAAAAAATCTGGAGCGCCATGAAGGAAGCGGCGGCAGGATACGATGGAAGTCTCCGTTCCAACAGCGGACTGGTAGGCGGAGCCGGACAGCAGATGGAGGAATATGTCCGGAAAGGGGATACGCTGTGCGGCCCCTTCGTGGGTCAGGTGATCGCCGGCGCGCTCCAGATGGGAGAGTCCAATGCCTGTATGAAGCGGATTGTGGCGGCGCCCACGGCCGGCGCCTGCGGCGTGCTGCCGGCCGTGCTCGTACCCTGCTTCCGGGAGCGGGGCGTGCCGGAGGAGACGATCCTGGAGGCGCTTTATACGGCGGCGGGGATCGGTCAGGTGATTGCCCTGCGGGCCAGCATCGCGGGCGCGTCCGGCGGATGTCAGGCGGAAATCGGCACAGCCAGCGCCATGGCGGCCGGGGCGCTGGTCCATCTTCAGGGCGGAAACGGAGAGCAGATCATCCACGGGGCAGCCATGGCCCTGAAGAACCTGCTGGGCCTGGTATGCGATCCGGTAGCGGGGCTGGTGGAGGTTCCCTGTGTCAAACGGAATGTGGCAGGCGCCGTGATCGCCCTGTCAGCGGCGGATATGGCTCTGGCCGGGATCCGGAGCAGGATTCCGCCGGATCAGGTGATTGACGCCATGAAGGAAGTGGGCGATCTCATGGATGAAAGTCTGAAGGAGACCGGAAGAGGCGGACTGGCCGCCACCATAGAAGGAAAAGCGCTGGCCGGGTCGTGACGGGACGGATACAGATCAGCCATTTCCGGAGAACAGCTCTTTCCGGAACAGGAAGAGACTGACCGCGAGGTGAACGATCATGCCGATGCCGAACATGTGGGCGGCAAACCAGATGGTCGGCCGTCCGGGCCGCGGCCTGCTGATGCGGCGGCGGCCCGGACGATCGGATCTGCGAAGATCAGACCGGCTGTCCACAGAACATAAACAGAAATCAGCACCGGCTTCCATTTTCGGAGGGCGGTTTTTGCCGTGTCTTCTGTCTGAGTGCGGAGAAGCTCGTTCATGGCGAGAAAGGGCACCAGGAAAAGCCCCCAGATGATGTTGTTGATCGCCCAGTAAGTTCCCTGTCCGGACACCTCGTTTACCATGCGGCAGACCATGACGGCGTAAATGAAATTATCCAGAAAAACCTGAAGACCGGAAAAGAATCCGATCCTGCCCCATTCCCGCGCGTAATGCCGGTCAAAGCAGGGCTTTCCGGGGAGGCTCTTTTTTCTGCGCAGCAGCACGCAGGCCATGCACAGGGACAGAGAGGCATTGATGACAAGATTGCTGAGAGCGACTCCATTGACGCCGAAAACGGGGATCAGAACTGAGAAGGACAGCAGGCAGCCGGCTGTTTTCAGCAGGGAGGCAATCCAGATGCAGGCAGATTCCCGGTTTGCTGCGAAATAGGCCAGAGCGATGGAGGAGAAGAAGCCCACGATGAAGGCGGCAGTTTCCAGCCGGAGATAAGTCAGGATTTCACCGCTTCAGGTCGAACCATTCCATATGTCCGGAAACGGAGAATCCGCTTGTGTCCGGAATCTGGGACAGCAGTCTCATTTTCACAATATCAGCCAGAAATGGAATCAGCAGGAATATCACGAGTGCGAAGTAAGTCTGGCGGCAGGCCTTTTGTCTGAACATAACAGAGCATTCCTTTTTTTATGTTTCATGTTTCTATGGGCAGTATACTATTTTTTCCCAGGTTCAGCAATCAGAAGAAGGAGCTTGATTAACGGTGTACCGTTAACTTTTGAAGGAGTATCATAAACATGGGATGCCGTATTGACTTTCCGCCGGAAACCATCCATAATTTGGAATATCAGTACAGCTGCGGAAAAAAGAAAACAGGAAACAGGATCAAAGGACACAGTATGGATCGATCGGAACAGTTATTTCTGTCAGTGCTTGACAGTGTGATACACCATAAACCTCTGCCGGAAATCAGAGAAGTCTCAGACTGGGAGGGGGTGTTTGCCCTTGCCAGGCGTCATAATCTGCTGGCGCTGGTGTTTGAGGCCGCCGCGGAACTGCCGGAGACGGCGGAGCTGCCGGAATACGGAATCTGCCTGCAGGAGACCATGTCCACTGTGGCCTCTCAGGCCCAGAGGACAGCGGCATTTCTGGAATTATACCGCGCTTTTTCGGAAGCGGGGCTTGCTCCGCTGGTGATGAAGGGGATCGTGTGCCGGGAGCTTTACGGAGAATACCGGGATCACCGGCCTTCCGGAGATGAGGATCTGCTGGTTGAAAAACAGGATTTTGAACGGGCCAGGGCAGTTCTGGAGGAACAGCGGTATGTGCCGGAGATGGAGTCGGTGACAGAGCGGCAGAAGGAAGATCTGCAGGAGGTGGGATTTTACGGCCCGGATGCCGGGCTGTATATTGAGCTCCATCTGAATCCCATCGGACATGAGAATGAGTTTCGGGTTCAGCTGGAGGAATGCTTCCGGGATGTGTTCCGGAATTCCAGAGAATTAACGGTGGACGGTTTAACCATGCGCACTATGGGCCATGATGATCACTTCCTGTATCTGATCCTTCATGCGTTCAAGCATCTGGCGGGAGAGGGCTTTGGTATCCGGCAGGTGCTGGATGTTCTGCTTTATTATGAAAAATATGGCCGGGAAATAGACGGGGACAGGCTGGACGCCATGCTGGCCCGGACAGAGGCAAAGCGGTTTTTCGCGGATCTGGTGGAGATCGGGAACCGCTGTCTGGGATTTGATCTGGGGACGCGGGGAAGGACGAAATGCCCGGAGGAGCTTCTGGAAGAGCTGATGAGAAACGGCATTTTCGGGATGGATACCCAGGCCCAGAGAACGGCCGGGCAGATGATCGGCGCGGCCGTAGCGGCAGGGAAGCGGTCGGGTGCCGGAGGAACCTTTCTGCGCACGGTTTTTCCTTCCCGGAGACAGCTTCTGAACATGCATCCGGAGCTGGCGGAACGGCCGTGGCTGCTTCCGGTGCGCTGGGCGCAGCGGTGGGGCCGATTTATGGCGCACAGCAGACAGAACGACGGAAATCTGGCGAAGGAGAGCATGGAGATCGGAAAGAGAAGGATCCGGCTGCTGAAGAAATACGGAATTCTGTAGCGGGCGCGGCGGGATGGAAAAGAAAGGATGAGGATAAATGGAACAGATCGGAAAAGCGCTGGACTGCCGTCTTCTTTCCACCAGAAGGATCGAGGACTGCCGCGGATGGTTTCAGGTCGCCTTCTGCGCGGATGATCTCAGAGCGATGGGAATGGATTTCGGGGCGGTCTGCCAGCTGAATCATTCCTTCACGGACCATGCGGGTGTCGTGCGCGGCCTCAATTATCAGGCCGCTCCCTTTGCGCAGGCAAAGATCATTCGCTGCGTCCGGGGATCCCTTTACAGCGTTGGCGCGGATATTGACAGAAATTCGGAACATTTTGGAAAGTGGTGCGGTTTTGTCCTGTCGGCCGGAGAGCATAACCTGATGTATGTGCCCCGGGGATATGCCCATGGCTTTATCTCTCTGGAGGATCACACGGAGCTGGAATACTTCACCGACAATCAGTATTCCTTTGAACATGCCAGGAGTGTTCGCTATGACGATCCTGACCTGGGGATTGACTGGACCCTGGGCGGGAAAATCCAGGTGCGCCGGGATATTTTATCTGAGAAAAACAGAAAAGCGCCCTGTCTCAGAGAACTCTGACAGACAGGGACGGACGGCATTCATCAGTTTTGCGGGGAACGATCAATGGAAGAGGAGAACAGAATTGCCGCGGCGGAGCGGCTGGTCAAAGCGGCAGAGGATTATCTGAACGGAACCGGATACCGGACGGAGGAGCTTCTGGAGGAACTGCTCTGGGAGACGCTGGTCCTGTTTCAGGGCTGTTCTTTTTATACGGCAAAAAAGCTGGAATTCCAGTATACCATCAAAAGAAACGAAATGTTTGTCAGCCGGAAAAACAAGTCTATCACCAGGGCCACCGTCAATGTGGCGTTCCGGAAGCTTCTGGAGCTCGGATGCGCGGTGTCCGGTCCCAAAAAGCTGGGAACCTTCGGGGCCAGCTATGTGTACGCGGTATTTCTGGGGCTCGGACTGGTCCGGGCGGAATGACAGGATCTGGAAAAGTCCGGTGTGCCGGATAAAAACTGAAAAAGAAACTTCGAAAAAATGTGCGGTTTGAATTGTGGGGGATCCCGATACGAAAAAGAGGCGCAGCAGTCAGCTGCGCCCCGGCAATATAAAATATGCTGAAGACAGAGAAACAGGATTCGGGAGGCGGCAGGCGTAAGCCTGCCGTTTGCTTTGGCGGCGTTGCCGTTTGCTCCGATGGCATTACCGTTTACTTCGATGGTATCACCGTTTGTCCCGGCGGCGGGCCTTTCGCTCAGCAATTTCCGCCGCGGCCAGGATTCCCAGCGAAATAACGGCGGAAATCCCGCTGAAGAAGACAAGGGGAAGAAACTGCGTTCTGTCGCCTGTTTCTGGCGCCGTCAGTGAATCCGCGGAATCATCCGCTGCGGATGCTCCGGATTCTTCCGGATCTGTTTCGGCGGCGCTGCCCGGATCGTTTTCCGGAGCAGCCCCGGACGGTTCGCCGGGGGCCGCTGCGGAATTTTCGGAGCTTTCTTCTGGTGCGGTTCCGGATTCTTCCGGAGGCTGGCCGCCGCCTGACGGCGTTGTGGGAGTTTCCGGCCCGGAGGGGGTTTCCGGAGTCTCCGGTTCCGAGGGGGCCGTGTAACGGTTGCGGAAAACGGGAGCGCTGCCGCCTTCGTATTCCACAGACGCCAGAAGGTGCCCGCTCTGATCGTCCTTTACGGTGATGGCGATCCGATAGACATTCTGGTCGTAGGTGATCCCTTCTGCGCTGCCGGATTCTTCGGAAACGGTGTAGTAATACGTACCGGGCGCGTCGAAGGTGAGTGAAGGAAAGGGAATCGTTCCGCTTTCTGTGTTGACGGCCGCTGCCGCTTCCCGACCCTGTTCATCTCTTAACAGGAAGGAGAATTCACCGGCCTGCAGGCTGCGTCCCGTCAGCTCTTTTCCGGCGGTCAGGTACACGGTGGCCGGAGCGGGGCTGTAGGAGTTGCGGAATACCAGATCCCGCGCCGTCAGGTCGGCTGAGGCCTGGAGCGCGCCGCCCTGGTCGCTGACAGAAACGGTAATTTCATAGACCGTTTGATCGTACTGATATCCGGCCGTGCCCAGATCTTTTTCGTAGAGCCGGTACACATAAGTTCCGGCCTGACTGTACTGAATGGTCCCGAAGGAAAAGCTGCCCGCCATGTTCGCGGTTTCGGCAGAGGCGCCTGTCCCGCCCGGCATCGGCATGTCGCCTGTTGTGGAGGAGACTGCCTCCAGAACAAAGCGGAACTGTCCGTCCTTCATGGTTCCTCCGGTCAGTTCCTTGGTGCCGGAGATCACGTAGGAGGCCATGGAAGGGTGATACTGGTTTTCAAAGGCGATTGCTGCCGCCGGAGCGCCGTCCTTCGTATAAGAAACATCTGCCTGAAGCTGTCCGCCGGCATCTGTGACCTGAACCGTTATGACAAACACGCTGCTGTCGATGAGAATGCCGCCGGCGGAGGTGTTGTTTTCCCGCACCGTATACCGGTAGGTTCCGGCTTCTGTGTAGGTGACGGGGCCGTTCAGAAGCGGGATTCTGCCGTCCGCCGCATTCGTAAGGGCCTCGTTGGCTGCGACCGGGTCGGAGGCGGGATTACTCTGGTCAGGAATCAGGCTGAAGCTGAATTCTCCGCCCTGCATGGTGTAGCTGCTGCCGCTCTGGGCGGTCACAGTTTTCCGGGCCTCCAGGCCCGTTCCGAAGACGGAAACGGGAGCAGGCGTGTAGGCGTTGGTGAATTCCACCGCGGCGTCCTGCGTCGTGATGATGCCGGAGGCGCTGCCGGCTCCCGGCGTTACAGCGCCGTTCACGGAAACGGAGCTGAGGGTGTAGCCCGGCGGCAGATTGATTTCTGTGACCGTATACCGGCTGTGGGCGGCGATATCCGGTATGGCAATGGTCTCTCCGCCACTCAGGGTAAATTCAACGGAGCCGGAACTGCTGAAGGAGAGGGTTTCCGGGCTTGTTTCCTGTCCGTTTTTCCGGACGGCGCTGACAGACTGACCTGCTTTGGAAGGCAGAGAAAGGGAAAAGGTGAAGGTCTGGTCCGGCGCAGTCAGCCCGCCGGCCGTTTCTGTCTTTTTCCCAATGGTCAGAGAATGGCTCAGGGCGTCCGCCTGAAGGAGCCCGTTATTCCCCAGATAGACCCGGAAGGCGCCGTTTCCGGCATAGGTGGGATAATAACAGGACTGCGCGGTGCCGGTCGTGTTGGAGGTCTTGAGTTTTTCAAAGTCCCTTAAATTGCCCAGTCTCGGCGCGCCTGCCTGAAGCTCCAGCTGTCCGCCGGGACCGGTGGGAGCCGCGGCAGGCGTTCTGTCTGTCTCGTAAAAGATGGAACCCTTGCGGGACACGACTGCCGTTTCAGAAGCGGTGCCGTCATAAAACCGGATCTGGAAATAGTAGACCGTGTCCGGATCCAGCGCCCCGTCAGCCGGATGATTCAGGTGTTCGTCCAGGTACAGAGGCGTATTTTCCTGGACATAGTAAAAGGGATTGGTGTGTGCCGGCGTGAAGGTCACAAAGGCGTCTCCCACCGTCGCTCCGCCGTCCTGTGATCCGCCGTATCCGGGGTCTGTATCCCCGCTGTAGCGGCCGCTGTAAAAATTGACCCGGCTGTCGGAGACGTTCGCGGCAAGATAGGACTCAGACAGCGCGGCGGTATTGGCCGTGCCGTCGCTGTTCAGAACCTGGTCCTGTGTTCCGACGCTGTAAATGACCCGGATCGGATAGGCTTCGCCGGCCGTGTGGTCTGCCGCGGTGCCGTCCGCGTTCAGCGTGATCTCATTGACCCGCATGGGGATCGCGGCTGCCGGAATTTTCACGGTGAGTTCCTGGGTTTTCTCCCGGGTCAGAGGATCGGTGACAGTTTTGACGGCGATTTCGATCAGCCCCGCGTCGATCTTGCCGTATACGGGACTGTCCACCTGTCCCTGGAAGGTATAAGAGACCGTGTCGCCGGAGGTCCGGACATCTTTCTGGGTAAATTCTGTTCCTCCGTAGATCAGTTCCCGGATATCTTTGATCTCCATGTATGCTCCGATATAATCGGTATAAGTGATGTATCCGTCGTGGAAGGCGTCGTTTCCGGTGACTTCAGTGGGCACCTGGGCCGCGGCCACGATTTCCGAGACAATTTCTGTGAATATGGTGTTCAGTTCATCAGAATCCTCCGCCGAATAATAGGCGTCCGGGTAATAGAGGGAGTCCGGATTGCGTTCTGTGTCGGCGATCAGGACCTGATAGTCCCGCTCATCTCCGTTGGAACCCAGCTTTCCCCGGACTGTGGGGGTATGGCCGCCGCTGTAGTCCTCCCATGCCCGGGCGATCTGCCGGACGGCCTCATGGCTGCTTGCCTGGGCCGTATCCAGGTGAGCTTCGGGATCCAGTACGAGTCCGGCCATTTCCGCCATGCCGTCGGTCTGGAGGGCGGTGCTGAATCCGATGGTATAGACGCTGGCAGCGTCCTGGCTGTCAGGAGTCCCGTAATAGTGGGCGGTGATCTCGTTTTTCATATAGGCGGCCGTCAGAAGGGCCATAAAGCCGTTGGCGCTGTGGGGATTGGAATTGTCCCCGCCGCCGATGGCTTCGCTGGAGACGCCCTCCCACCAGGAACCGCTGCTGGTGTCGTCCCCCCGCACGTCCGTGTCGTGGGTGATGGTGCCGTGCTGTCTGGCGCTTCCGCTGTCTGTCCAGCTGGCATCCGCGGCGGAGGCGAAGGTGGTGGGCGCGCCGTCTGACATCAGCACCACATTGGGAAGCCGGGTCACGGTGCCGCCCGCGGCGGTCCTGAATTCTGTGTCCTTTGCTTCGGACAGAATGCGCATGCCTTCGTAGAGTCCGGCCTGGATATTGGTTCCGCCGGCAGTCGAGACAGTCTTCTGATTGATGCTGCTGGTGATCTGCGCCTTTCCGTCGTCCTGTCCGGTCGTGCCGGAGAACTGGCTCATGGTGAGATAGGTTCCCGAGGTTCTGACATGCCCGGGAATGTCCTTTATTTCGGTCAGTTCCAGCAGCGTGTCAGAACTGCCGTTGAATACGGCAATGGCGATCCGGTTATGGGCGCTGCTTTTTGCCAGAACGTCGATGGAGCTGTTCAGGGCTTTTACCATGGCCTGGATCCGGGAATCGCTTCCGTCCTCCAGGGAAACTTTCTGAGAATCAACGCCCCAGCACATGCTTGCCGAGAGGTCGAGGATGAATACCACGTCCGCCGGCTGTCCGGAGATGACCTTCGTGGAAGTCGCGAAGGCGGAATAGGTGACCAGGAAATCTTCGTTTTCCAGCTTCTGGATCTGAACAGAGTCTCCCGCGTCGCCGGTAAAGGTCAGATCTTCCGTGCTGACAGACTTGTCTGTCCAGACACGGCCTGAATAACGGGTGGAATCGGTATCTCCCAGCCCGGTTTTGTAAGAGCTGCGTGTATCGCTGTCGGCGGCGGCTGTCAGTCCGGCCGCCTGCGCCAGCAGGGGGGATGCTTCCCGGGGAAACGCCGTGAACGCCAGTGCTGCGGCCAGAAAAGCCGCCGCTGCGGCGCGGAGGGTTTTCCCGCAGAAAGACGAAGCTTTGCGGTGACGCAGAGCTTTTTTCGATTTCTGGTTTACAAACCTGTTTATAAAAACGTTCATAAAATCGCCGTCTCCTTTGCTTAGATTGTATGTTGGCCGGACAGGACCGGAAAATCATCTGGCTGTCCGGAAGTCTGCCTCATTATACTATGGATCGTTCTGCTTCTCCATGATCACTTTCTGCCAGCGCTCCCAGCGGCTGCCAGTCCTGCCGGCGCCCGGAACAGGCGGCGGGGAAAAGGGGTGCGGCCTGGAGGAAGCCTGAGCGGCAGAAATATGAGAAGAGAAAAAATAAGAATGAATCAGGAGGGGAAGGGGAAAGAAAGCGGGGATAAAAGCACGCGGGATGAGAGAACAGAACGAATAAGCCGGCGCGATATTATGGGAAAAATAATTAAAAAAGCGCTTTTTCCCGTAAATTTCCAGATATTTCCATAATATGGAAGGTCGAGGTTGACAGAACCATACGGGGGGGGGTAAAATGGGGTGAGACATTTGAGCCGGCGAAGTCCCGCAGGGGGCCGGTGAAGCTGTCTGAAGAGGGAAACTGTTAAATTTATCCCGGAAAATGTTGTAGAGACACAGTGATAAAAATGGAAAAAGAGCAGAAGCAGAAACGGCGGCAGGAGCAGCAGATCATGCGGCAGGAGAGCCATGCGGCGGAAGAACAGATGGAACAGCACAGGTCCCGGAGCCAGGAGCCGGAAAAGGAACCGTATGTACCGGTGAGGGCCGGTGTTCTGAGCCAGGAAGAGGCGGCACGCGTAAAAGAAGTTCTGGCTGCTGAGGAAACTGCCGGGGAGGCTGCCGGAAACATTGCCGGCAAAGCAGATATCCAAAAAGAGAACGTCAAAAAAGCAAACACGGAAAAAGAAAACATCGAAAAAGAATATGCCGAAGAAGAAACTATCAGAAACGATATGGTAAAAGAAGATGCGGGGACGGGAGACGCGAAGGCGAAGGCCGCGGAGGCCGGTGCAGACCGGAAAATCCGGTATAAGCTGTCGGAAGGGCTGAAAATGCGCAAGGTGGCAGGACAGACCATGATTGTTCCCATCGGTTCGGCTGTCAGGACCATCGGCCAGACAGCGGTGCTCAATCCGGAGGCGGCGTTTCTGGTCAGCCAGATGAAAGAATGGTTCACGCCTGAGGAAGTTGTCAGGAAGGGACTGGAGGTGTATGACGCCGATGAGGATAAGCTCCGCTCCGATGTCATGGAGCTGGTGGAGATACTTTTCCGTTCAGGAATGCTGATTGAGGATACAGAGGATGGACGAGGTAAGAGAGGACGGGCGTCAGGAATTGTCCGGGTTCCCGCAGGGAAGGATTTACCCGGTCCAGGCAGCCTTTGAGCTGACGCCGAGATGCAATTTCAGATGTAAGATGTGCTACGTCAGGCTGGACGGCAGCGCGGTCGGGCGCTATGGCAGGGAGCTGAGCGCGGAGGAATGGATCCGGATGGGCGAGGCGGCAGCGGAGGCGGGAACGCTGAGGCTGACGATTACCGGCGGAGAACCGCTGGTCAGAGAGGATTTTCCTCAGATTTATCAGGAACTGACGGAAATGGGTTTTCTGATCACGCTTCAGACCAATCTGTCGCTGCTGGACGGCAGGGTAATGGATCTGATCGCGGACCGGCCTCCGGTTATGATCAAGTCGACACTGTACGGTGCTTCAGAAGAGACATATGAGCGTGTGTGCGGTGTAAAGAACGGCCTGGCCAGGGTCCGGCGCGGCATTGAAAATGTGCGGCAGGCAGGGATTCCGCTGACGCTGGTGTCCACGATCATAAAGGATAATCAGCCGGAGCTGGACGCCATTCACCGTCTGGCAGCGGAGTACGGTTATCCCCTGCAGCATACCCATAATGTGCTTGACAGCCGGAGAAATGAAAATGGAGACGCCGCGTCAAAGCTGAGGATCGAGTTTGGCAGCCTGTGTCCTGAGGAAAAGGCAAAGGTGGATCTGAAGATCCATAAACCCCAGGGGAATCCGCTGGAAATCTGCGGGAATTACCGCTTCGGCGGATACTGGATCTTGTGGGATGGCCAGATGAGCCTCTGCGCCCATATGAAAATGGAGAAGCGGTATGAGCCGCTGAGAGAGGCCGGGAAAGCCGCCGAGAAGACAGAAAACAGCGGACAGAATATCAACAAACAGGGTATCAGCAGACCGGATGTCAGCAGTTTTTGGACATCTGGAGAGTCAGAAGGGCAGGAAGCCGGCGGGAATGAAATCGAGCGCTGCTTTTACAGAATGAGAAAGGATCTGGAAGAACAGTATCGGAAAAGCGGCTGCGGAGAATGTCAATATGGTCAATACTGTACGGCGTGTCCGGCAGTGTTATATACAAGAAAGATCAGTGTCGGGACAGAGCAGTGCAGGGCGCTGGCAAAAGAGCGAGTACAGGAAAAAAGAGATAGAGATCGGAAAAGATAGATAAGAGAAGCAATAAGAAAAACAGGTAAAAAGAAAAAGTAAGATAAAGTCAGAGCGTGATGCTCGAGAGGAGGAAAATATGCCTACAGTAAGTGGAATTAGAAGAAAGCCTGCGTATGGAGGAGCAGAAATTTCTTTATTTAGTGTAAATAATTCTGTTAGTCAGTCAGGTACGTTTGGTTCAGCAGAAGGTATGGTGAGTTATCACTGGTCATTATCATGGGATGAGTCTGGCTTTTCAGGTGTCGTAGGTGATTGGTATGTAGGCCCTCCAAATTATAACGTAACAAAAGCAGGAGACTTGGAAGGCCTTTCTGATTTGCATTATGGAGCCATTGCTGAATATCGAGTTAATGCGAACCATACTAATTGTACAACTTATGAACAAACAACACCATAGTAATCTTGCGAGCTTTTGTTTTCTGATTTGTTTGACAGTACCACTGGATTCTCGATGGAGACAATTTAATTATATAACATCGGATAATAATGATTTGATATTTACTATTGAGGAATATTCGGACCAAGGATTGATCATAAGGGATGACAATGCTGTAGTTGCAAAGTGTAAGAGCAATGGGATAGAAAATGTACATATATTTGACGATGTAGTTTATCGCCTTTGCATGGAGGTCCTCATTACCAAACCCGTACTTCATTTTCATAGTTCGTTTGTTATGTACATTGACCAGGCAATTCTTTTCACTGGCCCGTCCGGTATTGGAAAAACAACTCAGGCCGAGTTATGGCGGGATTACGAAGATGCGATTATTGTCAATGGTGACGTCACATTGATTCGGAAAATAGATGATGTGTGGCGTGCCTTTGGTGCTCCGATCCATGGATCCAGTCCGTACTGTGAGAATATGGATGCTCCTATAGCAGCCATTATTGTTCTGAAACAGGCAGAAGAGAACCAATTGATTCGGCTGGATGCTTTTACGGCGCTTGGTGAATGTTTTCCGGAAATTTACAGGCCGGAAATGTCGGATGAAACCTACGAGATTTTATTGGATACGGTAGATGCATTATTTTCAGAGATTCCTGTATATCAACTGAGCTGCCGTCCGGACAGAGAGTCTGTTGAATTGGTAAAACAAACATTATTTGATCAGAATCCGGAGCTGTAAAGCCGGATTATGGCAGGAGTAACCAAGAAATACTGCAGATATCACAGACGGGTTTGATGTTGAATTTTAAATCAAACCTTAAAAAGAATGAATAAATTTATTTAATAAAGATATCGAAAGGTATCTTTATTAAATTACAGAAAAAAGTGTTAAAATATGCATAAATAATCAAGAGTAATTTATCAAATATGCACAAAAATGCATTGACAAAAAATGGAAGTAAAGATATAGTTAGAGTGAATTGCAGAGGAAATAACGGATATCTGTCTAAGAAATGGAAGCATTTAGATTGGAGGACGAAAATGCGGCTGAAAGACAATCTGGTTTTGAGAAAAGTCGCAGGGCAGTTTGTCATTGTGCCTGTGGGAAAGCGGGTACAGGAAATTCCTAACACAGTGTATATTTCTTCTTCGGCAGCGTTTCTTTGGGATTACATGAAGGAAAATGAATTTACCGAAGAAATTTTAACAGATAAAATCATGGAGCATTATACTGGTGTGACCAGAGAAACGGTTCAGGAGGATATCCGGCAGTTCCTGGATGTGCTCAGAAAAAATCGAATTCTGGAAAAAGAGCCGGGAGAGAGTGAACCGGAAGGTGGTACAGTGAGGGTGGTTATCCGAAAATGATGCCGGGCAGCTTTGACAGAAAAGACTGCAGCGGGATTCCTGAAGGAAATGAATTTTACAGGGTCATGGCGGAGGAGGCCAGAAAACATGCGATTCCGCTGTCTGGGACTTTTGAATTGACGCCGCGGTGCAATTTTAATTGTAAAATGTGTTATGTTCATCTGGCAGCAGACAGAATTCCGCTGTTTGGAAAAGAACTGACTGCGGCTGAATGGATCCGTGTGGCTGAGGAAGCCAGAGACGCGGGAATGCTGCAGCTTTGCATTACCGGAGGAGAACCGATTCTTCATCCGGAGTTTGAAACTATATACAGAGAAATTTCCCAGATGGGATTTTTTATTACGCTGCAGACAAACGCATCTGTGTTATCAGATAATATTTTGTGTCTCCTGGAGGAATACCCGCCCCAGGATGCTAAAATAACCATATATGGATCTGATAATGAAATTTACAGGGCTGTGTGCGGTGTCGAAAACGGTTTTACAAGGACAGATCAGGGCATCCGAGACCTTCTTCAGCTGGAAATTCCAGTTATGTCGGTTACGACAGTGATCAAACAAAATAAAGATGACCTGGAAAATATATATCAATATACACAGAAACTAAAAATTCCGTGGATATATACATCGGGCGTAAAGCCTTCTGTTCGAGGGGCCGAAACAAATGCCAGAGAAGTGGCGATAGATGAAGAATCGGCGACAGATTACAGAGAAGACGTAAGACAGATGATACAAAGACCTGCGATGAAGGATGAAAAGAAACCCTGTGAATATTGCAGAGGATATCGCATGAGTTTTTGGGTCAGCTGGGATGGGAATATGCGGTTCTGTTCGTTTATGAATGAGCCGGATATTTCTGTGATGGAGCATACATTTTCAGAAGCCTGGAAACGACTGGTTGAATATGAAGAAAGGCTTCAGTGGCCGGTTTCATGCAGAACGTGTGAAATCAGACATATATGCAGACGCTGCATTGGTATGTTGGCTGCGTTCAGCGGAAGCGCTGACAGAGTAGATGAGGATTACTGTAAATATATACAGGCATATGTTGAACAAGAAAGAAGGAGAAAATAAAAATGGAAGAAGGATATGTAAAGGTAAAAGCGGCAGCAGTGAGTCTTATGTCCGCAAATGTAAATGGATCTGATTTAGAAAATGGACAAACTACAGGAACATTGGGGATACATTGGGAAGTGTATGCTGATGGTAGAGGAGGAATTTCAGGGATTGATTGGCCGGATGAAAGTCTTTATGTATCTGGAAATCCTGGACGTACTAATCAGAATATCACAAACTATATTAACGATTTGGTGTGGACATCTGAATGGGAGCAGTTTAGAGCGAAATATGGAAGTTGTGCTGTGTAATGTATCAATACAAGTTGATCGATGAATATTTATATATAGATCATGAAGTGCCTTTTTTAGAAAAATATAATTCTTCTAGTAACATCGATATAGCAACTGATATATGTATCGAATTAATGGTGAATCCATTCATCTGTTATGGTATCAATGTTATTACATGTGCAAAAGATGAACTTATTTTAAAGAATCGTGAAGGGATTCTGATGGTAAATAAACTTTATGGAAACGGCAGATTATATGCGGACAAAGAAGAGGATGCCTCTCCTTTGATTATGTTGTTTTTATATTCTCATCTCATTCCCAAGCAAACGCTTCTTTTCCACAGCTCTCTTGTTGATTTTTCGGGCTCCGGAATTATGTTTCTTGGACCCTCTGGTATAGGGAAGACAACCCAGGCGGAGCTTTGGAACAAATATCTTGGTGCGGATATTCTGAACGGCGATATGGTTTTTACCCGGAAGAACGAGGATGGATTTTATGGCTATGGTTCGCCATGGCATGGATCATCGCCATATTACAAGAATGCCAAGGTAAAACTGAAGGCGCTGGTTGTTCTGGAGCAGGCGGGGGAAAACACATTAAAGCGGCTGGAAGGGTTTGATGTTTTGCAGGGCATTATGGAACAGGTATTTCTTCCCCACTGGTATCCGGAAGCTATGGATACTTGTCTGAATACGCTGGATCTGCTGCTTGAAGAGGTTCCGGTATATCATCTTGCCTGCAGGCCGGATGAAGATGCAGTTTTATTGTTGAAACAAGAACTTGGATTATAAAATATTGAAATGATTCCCGGCAGTTGTTTCCCAACTTTGCTGTTGTAAGTAAAGATGGAAAACAATGCCGGGAATTTTTGGATGCTGCAGGCCGCCCTGTATGTTTCGTTGACGTGGGAGAACGATTCATGGTAGGATAGAGGTATGACTGAGGGCAAATACATTTTTGTAGGAGAGATGAAGAAAGGCGGTAATTATGTGGCCCAAAAAGATATCGCGGAGAAAATCCTCGAATCCTACAACGATGTATTTTCTGACATCGTAAATGTTCTGCTGTTTGACGGAAGAGAAGTTGTGCCGGCTGATGAGCTTGAGGATCAGGCTCCCCGTGCATATTACAAGACAGATGGAAAAATACGAGAGATAGAAAGAGATGTGGCGAAGCGCTGGAAACAGGGAGGTATACGGATTGCCTGTGTGGGTCTGGAAAATCAGACCCGGGCAGATCCGGACATGCCTCTGCGTATAATCGGATATGACGGTGCTGAGTACAGAGCGCAGCTGCTGGCGGATCGTATGGCTGGAAGCCGTTATCCTGTGGTCACGCTGGTCCTGTATTTCGGCTGTGAAAAGCATTGGGATCAGCCTCTTAGTCTGAAGGAACGACTGGAAATACCGCCCGAATGGGACCGTTTTGTGAATGACTATAGGATCAATTTGTTTGAAATTGCTTATCTGGATGCAAATCAGGTTGAGCTGTTTCAGAGTGATTTTCGGATCGTTGCAGATTACTTTGTGCAGAAACGGGAGAAAGGTGATTACATCCCCAGTGAACGGGAAATCAGACATGTGCAGGAGACGCTGCAGCTGCTTAGCGTAATGTCAGGGGATTACCGATTTGAAGAGGCATATTATAGTAGTGAGGCGGAAGGAGGCCTGCGTAATATGTGTGACGTGCTGGATCGAGTGGAGTCAAAAGGAATTGAAAAAGGAATTGCAAAAGGAATTGAGAAAGGTCTTAGAGAAGGCAGGATGGAGGCCAAAAGGGAAATGGCTGTTTCATTGGCAGAAATGGGATTATCTGTGGAAAAAATCGCAGAAGCTGCCAGGGTAAGCACCGAGGTGGTGAGACAGTGGATTGCCTGCGGCGGTCATCCGGCGGGATAAGGAATTGCAGCATATACGGCAGCAGCCAATCAAAGCGCTGCACAGATATCGGTTTGGATTTGAGGTTATATGACAAAAATGCGGAAGAAGACCAGGAATGTCGATTTTCGCATTTTTTGTTTGCGCAAGCTGCTTTCCCCGGGCCCGGGGCATATTTCCGGACTGATTTCCAGATTTTCCGGATTTTCCGGAAAATTCCTGTCGGTTCTTGACGCACTGTAATTTCCTGCGCTACAATAAAGTCCGTAGCCGAAGCTGCTTTGGCAGCTCCGGCAGTGATCAACAACAGATGGGAGAAATACAGTGTTTCGGTTCGTGAGCCGCTTGTTTCAGAAATTATTTGCGAAAAACTGGGGGAAGATCATTTCTTCCTGGATCTGGATCTACAGCTATGTGAAGCGGTACTGGCTGCAGATCGCGGTCTATACAGTCCTGGGCCTGTTCGGAACTGTGTTCGGGCTGGCCGGCAGCGTGGTGTCCAAAAACCTGATCGACGCGGTGACGGGCTTTAATTCGGATTCGATTGGCTGGGCCTTTGGGCTCTATGTGGGCCTGGGGGTCAGCCGCGTGTTCATCAACATTGTGACAGGCAAGATTTCTCTGCTGATCTCTACCAAGGTGGCCCATGAGATCCAGGCGGATGTCTTTGACCAGGTGATGTGCACGGACTGGGAGGCCATGTCCGATTATTCCACGGGAGATCTGCTGGTGCGGACTTCCGGTGATTCGGCGGTGATCTCCAACAGCGTCCTGAGCTTTATTCCGAGCGCCGTTACGGCCATCGCCAATTTTATCGGGGCCTTTGCCATTGTCTGCTGGCATGATCCGCTCATGGCGGTGATCGCGCTGGCCGGAGCGCCGGTGACGGTGATCACTTCCCGGTACCGGCTGGAGAAAATGCAGCAGTTCCAGAGGGAAAATCAGGATCTGTACAGCAAGAAGATGAGCTTTGACCAGGAAACATTCCAGAATACTCAGTCCATCAAGGCCTTCGGCCTGATCAGTCAGTTCTCGAAAAAGATGCGGGAGCTGCAGCAGGAGTCGCTGGCCCTTTCGCTGCGCCAGTACCGGTATCAGTCGGTCACGTCCATTCTGGTATCCCTCACCGGCCTGGCTGTCAGCTATTCCTGTTACGGGTTTGCCGTCTGGCGGCTGTGGCGGGGGGATATTTCCTACGGCACGATGACTCTGTTCGTGTCCATGGCCTCTTCCCTGACCGGCTCCTTCAGCTCGGTGGTCAGTCTGATCCCCACGGCGATCCGCTCCGCCACCAGCGCCGAGCGGATCATGGATATCATCACCCTTCCCCGGGAGTCCTATGAGGATCAGGAGAGGGCGGAACAAATCCGGGATATCGGGCGGAAAAAAGGCGCTTACGTTCATATGGAAAACGCGGGCTTTGCCTATAAGGACGGGCGCGATGTGTACAGACATGCCGATATGGAAGCGAATCCGGGCGAGATCGTGGCTCTGATCGGGCCCTCGGGCCAGGGCAAGACCACCACCCTCCGGTTGTTTCTGGGGCTTCTGCAGCTGAAGGAAGGCCGGATCCGGGTGGGAAATCCGGGCGGAGACGAGCTTTTCGTGTCCCCTTCGACCCGGTGCCTGTTCAGCTACGTTCCCCAGGGAAACACCATGTTTTCCGGAACGGTGGCGGATAATCTGAGGATGGTGAAGCCGGAGGCCACGGACCAGGAGCTGAAGGAAGCGCTGGAGGCGGCCCATGCCTGGGAATTTGTGGGCCGTCTGGAAAAGGGCATGGATACCAGGGTGGGAGAACGGGGACTGGGCTTTTCTGAAGGCCAGAACCAGCGGCTCTCCATTGCCAGAGCGCTCCTGGCGGACGCGCCGCTCCTGCTTCTGGACGAGGCGACCAGCGCCCTGGATGTGGCGACAGAACGGAAGGTGCTGCGCAGCATCATGAAAAAGGACCCCTACAGGACGATTGTGGTGACGGCCCACCGGCCCAGCGTGTTTTCCATGTGCAGCAGAGTTTATAAGATACAGGACGGCGGGATAGAGGAAGTGGACGAGCAGGGAATCAGACAGTTCCTGGAAGCATTCTAGCCGGGCTTTCCGCGGCCGGAAGACGGACATAGGGCCGGGCCGCGGATGGACGGATCCATCGAAGAATCGATCGTCAGACAGAACCTGGGACAGAGATCAGGACAGACAGGAATGGACCGGATCAGACAGAGGCGGGCCAGACAGGGACCGGCCATACAGGGACAGACCAGAACAGGAGCGGATGAATGGCAGGATTTGCGGCGGGAATTTTGAATGATGTGTTGTTGTCTTTTTATCAGCAGTTCGGGGCGGCGCTTTTGACTGCTGTTCTTTTCATGTACGTGTATATGCATGTGAAAAAATACGGCGGAAAAGAGACGGTGCGGGCGTGGTTTGCCGGTTTCCGGAGAGAGAAGGAATTCAGAAAAGTCTTTCTGCTGGCATTTTATACCATGATGATCCTGTTCAAGACGCTTTTGTGCCGTTCCATCTGGGTCAATCCCCTTTCAGATGTACTTGGGACCTGGGGCCTGTATGACAGCAAGGGACAGCTTTATCTGGATAATATTGAAAATCTGATGCTGTTTGTGCCCTTTGCCGCGCTGTTTCTCTGGACGGCGGGAAAGCGCGTATTCGGAGAACGGAGGAGATCGCCGGGCAGAAGCCTGGCCTGGGCCGCCGGGATCAGCTTTTTCGTGTCCCTTGGGATCGAGCTGCTCCAGCTGTTTCTCAAGCTGGGCACTTTTCAGGTTTCCGACCTGTTTTTCAACACCCTGGGCGGGGCGGCCGGAGGGCTGCTTTACTGGGGGCTGCACCGGCTCCGCATGAGGCTGGGGCGGGGCGGCCGGAAAATCAAATAAGAGAGACAGAAAGGCAGGTGAGGAGTTGCTCATCTGCTTTTTGGCGCTTATAATCGGAAAATGAGGAAATCTGCCGTGATCTGCCGTCTGCTCCGCGGAAATCTGACAGAGACAGATGCGGAACGGACGGGGAAAAATGTGATAATTGAAAATTTTAGGAAAAGATTGTAAAAAAATACAATCTTTTCTGTTCTGCAAGGGTTTTCTTATTTACCGGTTTATGGTAAAATGTGCACCGAATAGTTTCATGACAAGGGTCTGGTCCGGAACCGGTCCGGACCGGCAGATTGAGATAAGGAGTACGATACAGAGAATGAAGTTTGTGAAGGCATTGGTGATCATCGCTTTTGTCGCGGCTGTCGGTGTGTTTTCACTGGCTCAGTTCCGGGAATGGAGAGGCAGGGATACTTCGGTCCCGGAAATCACCAGCGACAGAGAGGTGCTGGAGGTAACCTGCGATTATACGGAGGAGCAGCTCCTGGAGGGGCTGCAGGCCTATGATGAAAAGGACGGGGATCTGACCGGCGAGATTCTGGTGGGGGATATCTCCCGTTTTATAGAAAAAGGTGTCTGCAATGTAACCTATGTGGTATTTGACTCATCCAACCAGCCGGCGTCCCTTGTCAGGCAGATCCGGCTCACCGACTATCATTCGCCCCGGTTCGCGCTGTCAGAGCCCCTGGTTTTTGAGGCCGGTACGGGCAGCTATACGGATACCGTCAGCAAAATATCGGCGTCGGATCTGCTGGACGGGGATCTGACCCAGTGGATCCATCAGACGGATACAGACGTCAACTATCAGATCGCGGGAACCTACCATATGACCATGGAGGTGACCAACAGCTTCGGGGACACGGCTTCGGTGGCGTTTCCGGTCCATGTGGTCCAGGAGAATCCTGAGGGGCTGGATATCCGGCTGACCGCGCCGATTCTTTATGTCAGCCAGGGAGAGGCGGTGGATCCCGCGCAGTGGCTCGAGGGCGTTTACGACAGTGAGGGAGAGGCACTGGGAACTGAGATCGTGACCACCACCTCGGATCTTGACGTGCAGACGCCGGGCTGTTATGAGATCGCCTATTACGCAGACGACGGAGCGGGACATACCGGTGAAAACTGGCTTACCGTGGTAGTACAGGGATAAAGGAGGCCAATCATGGATCGGCAGGCAGTACATTTGGATGAGATCAGTCTCAGAGGCGCCGTAAAAGAGCTTTTGAGAAATTTCTGGATGATTCTTCTGACGGCGGCCGCGGTATGGCTGGGCGCCACGGGAGTCGGGAAACTGGTTTATTCGCCGCAGTATACGTCGTCAGCCACGCTGGCGGTGACGGAGAGAGGCGGGGGAAGCAGCTATTCCTCCCTCCTTCAGATGACAGAGATGGCGGCGGTATTCAGCGAAGTATTTGAGAGCGATGAGCTGAAGGCGACCATTTCCACGGATCTGGGAGAAAGAATGGAGGGAACGCTGTCCTGCAGCCAGATCGAGGAGACGAACCTGATCGTCCTGAACGCGTCGGCGTCTACTCCCAGACAGGCTTATCAGTATATCCACTCGGCGCTGGAGCATTACGAGAGCGTTTCGGAGTATGTGTTCTCCAATGCCTCTCTGCAGACAGTCCAGGAGCCTTCCGTGCCGGAAAGCCCTTCCAACAGTTCCCGCCTGATCCGTCTGCGGAATCTTCTGACGGCTGCGGGGGCCGTGGGGATCTGTGCGGTGATCCTGCTGTTTTATCTGTTCCGGTTTACAGTCAAAACCCCCGAAGGCGCGGCGCGCCAGCTGGACGGAACGGTTCAGGGGATCATTCCTTATGAAAAACGGGGCAGGAAGAAAAAGAGAAAAACAAAAGAAGCGCCGCTTCTCACCTCGCCGCTGGTCAGCATGGATTATTCTGAAGCTCTGCGGCGGATGGAGGCCAGAGTGGAACGGCATATGCGGAGAAAAAAGCAGAAGGTGCTCCTGATCGTCAGTGTCGGCGAGAATGAAGGAAAATCTACTGTGGCGGCCAATATTGCCCTGGCCATGGCGGAGAAGCATAAAAAAGTGCTGCTGCTGGAAGGGGATCTGAGAAAACCGGCTCAGCATAAGGTGTTTGATGAGCTTTCGGTCGGACGGATTTCCTTTTCTGAGGTGCTGGCGGGAAAAGCCGGCTGGAGAGAGGCGGCAGTGAGAAATGCCAAAAACGGCGTGAGAGAGCTGTTTCAGTTCCAGCCGGTCGCGGAACCCTCCAGGATCCTGGATCTTTCCCTTCTGAAGCGCCTGCTGGAGGAAATGAAGCAGGAGATGGATTATATCATTGTCGATACGCCGCCTACGGCGGTGGCCGCCGACGCGGAACTCTGGATGCAGGTCTGCGATACGGCGCTTCTGGTGGTCCGGGAGGACTGGTCTGATGTGCGCGCGGTCAACGATACGGTTGATCTGATCTGGCAGAGCAGCGGCGATTTTGCTGGATTTGTGCTGAACGCGTTCCGGGGGAAGACGGTCCGGAATCAGTACGGATACGGTGAATATGCAGGACATGAGCGGTGACGGCACGCAGGAAGCCGGGAGAGGAGATTGGTCAACATGGAATACCGGAAAATGGAAGGCACTGTGCTGACAGAACCGGATGATGATGAGATTGAAATAGATCTGGGGGCCCTCTGGCGGGATTTCAGGCGGGTCTTCAGGCGATGGTGGTGGCTGGTGGTCGTTCTCGCCCTGGCGGCGGCGACGGCCTTTTACGGCTATCAGTATATGAATTACGAACCCATGTATGAAAGCAGCGCGACTTTTACGGTGGGAACAGGCGATGAGGACAGCGGAAGTTATGGATTCTATTATTCGCAGACGACGGCGGACCAGCTGTCAAAATCCTTCCCATACGTGCTGGAGAGCAATTATTTCAGGAGCGTCCTTCTGGACGCGATGGATGCCGACAGCCTGAACGGCACGATCACCGCGGAGACCGTGGAGGGCTCCAACGTGGTCACCATGCGGGTGCGCAGCAGCAGGGCCGAGGACGCCAAGGCGATCCTGGACGCGGCACTGGAGGTTTATCCGGAAGCGGCCAGATTTGTCCTGGGGACGATCCAGTTCCATATGATCAGCGAACCCCAGCTTCCCGCGGCGCCTTATAATATCCTGAGCCTGAGACGGCTCCTGGTGCTGGGAGGCGGCGCCGGAGCGGCTGCGGGGCTGCTGATCCTGATCGTGATGGCCTTTCTGCGCAGGACGGTGAGAACGCCGGAGGAAATGCAGAAGATCACCAGTATGAAATGCCTGGCGGCGGTGCCCCAGGTCCGGCAGAAGGCCAGGAAGAACAGGAAGGAAGAGCGGCTTTCTGTTCTGAACAAGCGGATGCCCTATGATTTCAGGGAAAGCATTCAGGCCCTTCAGATCCGCGCCGATTCCGCCATGAAAAAGAACGGGAAAAAGGTGCTCATGGTCACCAGCAGCATGGCCGGGGAGGGAAAGTCCACGGTGGCTCTGAATCTGGCGGAAATGCTGGCCTCCAGGGGGAACCGGGTGCTGTTGATCGACGCGGATCTGCGCAGGCAGGAGGACGCGAAGACGCTGGGCTGCGGAGACGGAACCGGACTTCAGGATCTGTTCAGCGGGACCCGCGGAGGCAGAGGACGGATCCGCTATCTGAAGGAAAACGGATTCTATTTCATCGGCAGCAGCCGTCCCCAGAAAAACCCGGCCGGAGCGCTCAGCCATCCGGGCTTCCCGGAATTCCTGGAAAAAATGAAGGGGAAAATGGATTACATCATCCTGGATACTCCGCCCTGCAGCATGTTCCAGGACGCGGTGATCCTGGCCGAATATGCGGATTCCATCCTTTATGTGGTGAAATATGATTTTGTTTCCCGGAAAAAGCTGGTGGAAAGCCTTTCCTTCCTGGAAGAGAGCCGGTCGCTGTTTCTGGGCTACGTATTCAGCGCCTATCCTCAGACAGCGGGAGACTACGGCTACGGCAGGTACGGCTATGGAAAGTATGGCTACGGAAGATACGGATACAGCCGGTATGGATATGGCCGGTATGGGTCCGGGAAAGAGGGCTATGAGCGGCGGAGCCGCCGGAACGCCGGCGATGGGGACAGCCGGGAGGAAGCGGATATCCTGACCGGAGAAGACGGAGGCTTCGAGTAGACAGACCATCGCCCGCCGGGTCCTGCCTTGACAGAAATTTTGAGGCGTACTATAATTAAGAAGAAATAAGTGGCACTTTTTGTAATAACTGTGTTGTTGCGAAAGTGCCATTTCTTTTCATAAAAGAATCGTCTGTGCGAAAACGAAAGGAAAGAGTCATGAGATGGAATTTTAAACAGGTCACAGCAGATGATGTGAAGATCCTTCCGGCTTATTTTAAGCTGCGTCCCAACAGGACATGCGACAGTGTGTTCCTGGACAGCTTTCTGTGGAAGGATTACTATCATGTGGAGTACTGTGTCTGTGACGGAAAAGCGGTAGAGTGGAAAATGCAGGTGAACGGAGAACACTTTGCGGCTATTCCTCTGTGCAGGGCAGAGGATCTGGAGTTTTATTTTTTCGATACAAAGAAATATTTCAATGAGGTTCTGGGGATCAGGCTTAAGATTTATCTGGCAGATGAAAACGCGGTGGAGCTGCTGGATCTGGATCCCGCTGAATTTGCCGTGGAGGAGCAGCCCGACGCGGCGGATTATCTGTATGACGGCGAGGCGCTGAGGACTCTGGCAGGAAAGAAGTATCACAAAAAGAAGAACCATGTGAACGCGTTCATGCGGGAGTATGAAGGGCGCTATGAATACCGGACGCTGAACTGTTCCAACCGGAATGATATGTGGAAATTCCTGGACCGGTGGAGGACCATGAAGGGCGCCCATGTGGAAGGAACGCTGGACCCGGAGGTGGAAGGAATCCACAGCATTCTGAACCAGTGCCAGGATCTGGGCGTGCGGATGGGCGGCGTCTATGTGGACGGGCAGATGGAAGCCTTTTCCATGGGAAGCTACAATGAGGCGGAAGATATGGCGATCATCCATATCGAAAAGGCCAATCCGGACATCCGGGGCATGTATGCCTTTATCAACCAGCAGTTTCTGATCCATGAATTTCCCCATGTGTCTCTGGTGAACAGGGAGGACGACGTGGGGCTGCCGGGACTGAGAAAGGCGAAGCAGTCCTATCATCCCGTCGGGTTTGCCAGAAAATTTCAGATCAGGGAATTGTAAATATGGAAAGAGAACAACAGACGCGCCTGCTGGATGAACAGGGAAAAAAGGACGCGAGAGGGCTTTGGGAGGAAATTTTTCAGGAAGATACAAAAATGTTTCTGGATTATTATGACCGGTGGAAGCTGCCGGAAAACGAGTGCTTCGGCATTTACGGAGAGGACGGAAGGCTGGATTCCATGGTGCAGCTCAATCCTTACCGGCTGCGGGTGAAGGGGCGGGAGGCAGAGAGCCGTTATATCATCGCGGTCGCCACCCGTCCGGAGCGCAGGCAGAAAGGACTCATGCGGCGGCTTCTGAAGGAAAGTCTGGAGTATATGAGGAGGAAGGCGATGCCCTTCGCCTTTCTGATGCCGGCCAGCGACGCCATTTACCGGCCCTTTGACTTCCGGTATTTCTATACGATGAATACCGGGGTGATCGGTCGGGAAGAACCCAGGGGAACGCTCCGGGCGGCAGAGGCTTCCCCGGCCGGAGCGGAAGTCCGGGCCCGGGCCGCTTCCCGGCAGGATATTCCGGAGCTGATCCGGTTTTATGAGGAGACGGCCGGAGCCATGTATGATTGCTGTACCGTGCGGGATGTCCATTATTTTGAGATGCTGTTCGCCGAGCTGGAGAGCGAAAAGGGAGGCATGCTTCTTATATATGAGGGCAGACGGATCGCGGGCTGCCTGTCTTTCTGGGGGCTGGAAGAGCCGGAGATCAGAGAACTTCTGTGCAGGCCGGAGGACAGGGAAATGGTGCTGGAAGCAGTTTCCGGCTTCTTTGGCGGAAGGATCCGCGCGGAGGGCGCTTCTGTTCCGCTGGATGAACGGAAACCGGTCATTATGGGCAGGATCGCGGACGCGGAGGCCTTTCTCCGGCTGTTCGGCGCGGACAGGCCCATGACGGTCCGGCTGAGCCTGACGGATCCGTTCCTGGAAGAAAACACGGGAATCTGGATGTGGCATCTGTCCCCCGGCGGAAGCGCCGTGAGACGGGCAGGACGCGGTGAAGACGGGGAGCTTCGCGCGGAGACGGACGCGGCCGGCCTGTTCCAGTGGCTTTCCGGAGCGGTGTCTCCGGGAGACCTGATGGAGGCCGGGCTGCTGAAGGCAGAGGCTGCCGGGACCGGGACAGCGCGTGGGATTCTTTCGGCAGTGCGGGTGTGCCGCGCTCCCTGGCTCAATGAGATCGTGTAGAAGAGAACGCGGGGGATCATGCAAAGGAGGAGATGCATATGAGCGGGAAAGAAAAACTGATGGAATGGGTGCAGAACAGTGACAATATTGTGTTTTTCGGCGGAGCGGGCGTGTCCACGGAGAGCAATATTCCGGATTTCCGGAGCGTGGACGGCCTGTATCATCAGCAGTATGATGTGCCTCCGGAGACCATTCTGAGCCATACCTATTACAGGCGTCACACAAAGGAATTTTTCCGGTTTTATAAAAACAAGATGATCTTCCCGGAGGCGAAGCCCAACGCGGCCCATCTGGCGCTGGCGAAGCTGGAGGAACAGGGAAAGCTCCGGGCCGTGATCACCCAGAATATCGACGGGCTTCATCAGATGGCGGGCAGCAGGGAAGTCCTGGAGCTCCATGGTTCGGTTCACCGCAATTACTGTGAAAACTGCGGAAAATTCTATGACGCGGACTATATTCTCAGGGCGAAGGAAATTCCCTTCTGTGAATGCGGCGGGGTCGTGAAGCCGGATGTGGTCCTCTACGAGGAAGGATTGGATTACGGCACTCTGCAGAAGGCGACGCGGTATATTTCAGAGGCAGAGGTGCTGATCATCGGAGGCACGTCCCTGACGGTCTATCCGGCCGCCGGGCTGATCGATTATTACAGGGGAAACAAGCTGGTGCTGATCAATCAGAGCGCCACCCCCATGGACGGACGGGCGGATCTGATCATCACGGAACCCATCGGGGAGACCCTTTCCGTGTTTCTGCAGGAATAGTCAAAGAGCCTCTGTCCTGTCCCGGACCGGGACCGGCAGAGGGAACAGGAGGCAGGTATGGATTTTCAAATTGGAGATATGGTAAAACTGAAAAAACCTCATCCCTGCGGGAGCAGCGAGTGGGAAGTGATCCGCGTCGGCATGGATTTTAAACTGAAATGCGCGGGATGCGGACATCTGATCATGGTTCCCAGGAAACTGGTGGAAAAGAACTGCCGGGGCGTCCGCCGTCCGGACAGCGGAGACGGAACAGACAGATGAGAGAAATGGCGAAAAAAAGCTTGCAAACCCTGCCGAAACATGGTAGAATCAATGTCTGTGACAGTAAAACCTGTTTCCTTGCTCCCCGATGAAAAAGCAGGGGGCCAGAGACCAAAAGGAGGTAAAACAGCATGAACAAATATGAATTAGCACTTGTGCTGAGTGCGAAGCTGGAAGAGGAAGAAAGAGCGGCCGCGCTGGAAAAGGCCAAATCTTACATTACCCGTTTCGGCGGCACCATCACAAATGTGGATGAGTGGGGCAAGAAGAGACTTGCTTACGAAATCCAGAAGATGAAAGAAGGATTTTATTATTTCATCCAGTTCGAGTCTGATTCTGACTGCCCGAACGAAGTGGAAAGCCATGTTCGTATTATGGAGCCTGTGATCAGATATCTGTGCGTGAAGCAGGAAGCGTAAAGAGGGAAAAGAGGAGATTGCATGAATAAGGTTATACTCATGGGAAGACTGACCAGAGATCCCGATATCCGGTATTCGCAGGGCGGCATGGCAGTTGCCAGGTACACCCTCGCGGTTGACAGAAGATTCAGCAGGAGCAATGAGAATGGAAACGACCAGACTGCTGATTTCATTTCCTGCGTCGCCTTCGGAAGGAGCGCTGAGTTCGCTGAAAAATATCTGCACCAGGGCATCAAGATCGCGGTGACCGGCAGGATTCAGACCGGCAGTTACACAAACAGAGACGGACAGAAGGTTTATACCACAGACGTTGTAGTGGAGGATCAGGAATTCGCGGAAAGCAAGAACGCGTCATCTCAGAATGCAGGCGCGTCCTCCTATCGTCCGGAATCCAGACCCCAGCCCTCCAGCGCGGTGGACGATGGTTTTATGAACATTCCCGATGGAGTAGAAGATGAGGGTCTCCCGTTTAATTAGATGATATTCGGATAAGGAGGTTTTAACTATGGCTTACACAAAAGGCGACAGAGCGGATTCTCCCATGAAGAGGAGAGGCGGACGCAGAAGAAAGAAAGTCTGCGTGTTCTGTGGAGATAAAAACGGCGTAATTGATTACAAGGACGTTGCGAAGTTAAAGAGATACGTATCTGAGAGAGGAAAGATCCTTCCCAGAAGGATCACCGGCAACTGCGCGAAGCATCAGCGGGCGCTGACCGTTGCCATCAAGAGAGCAAGACATCTTGCCCTTATGCCTTACACAATGGAATAAGATCAGAGATCAGAAAAGCACAGGGCTTCCTGCCAGAGGAGGTTCCTGTGCTTTTTCATTTCATGAGAAGCTCTGTTTCCTGTTCAGTCAGAACGCTCCGACGGCAGAAGATTCTACTGATCCCCGGAGATCATGTCGATCCCCTGCTGAAGGGTTTCTCTGTCGATGGCGCCCGCGGCGCGGGCGACAGCGTTGCCGTCGGCGTCGATAAAGTAAGTGGAGGGAAGAGAATATACGCTGTAGGCGACAGCCGCGCTGTAATCGGTATCATAATAGACCGGGAAGGAAAATCCCTGTTCCTCCACATAGCTTCTGGCCGTTTCGAGGGTCTCCCGGGAACCGTCGGTCATGTTGACCATCAGGAAATGGATGTCTTCGCCCAGCTCGGCATAGGCCGCGTTGAAATCGGGCATTTCGCTCTTGCAGGGACCGCACCAGCTCGCCCAGAAATTCACGACCACCGGCTTTCCGCGGAAGTCTGACAGGCTGACCTGGTTCCCTTCTCCGTCGGTGACGGTGAAATCGGGGGCGGGAGAGGGGGTCTGAGCGCTTTCGGTGTCTTCTGTTGCTTCTGCTGTCCCTTCTCCGTTTTCTCCGGCCGCGCTTTCCTGGCTGGCAGAAGAGACGGTTTCGTTTTGAGCGGAAAGCCGGTCGGGGGCGTTTCCGGCGCTCAGGCGGGAGTAAAGAAAGTAAGCTCCGCCCAGAAGGGCGATCAATAGGATCACGAGGATCACAAGTACGGTGTTTTTTTTCATGATGTCTCCTTTATCAGCTTAACAGGGTGATCAGGCGGCCCAGCGTGCCGGTGGCCATCAGGATGCCCACCAGGACCAGCAGGGAGCCGCATACCAGATTGATGATCCGGTAATGGCGCTTGATCCAGCCGAAGGCTGACTTCAGCCGGTCGATCAGGACAGCGCTGAGCAGGAAGGGAATGCCGAGTCCCAGGGAATATACGAAGAGCATCAGCATGCCCTCCGCCGCGTGGCCCTGCTGGGAAGCCAGCACCAGGGCGGAGCCGAGGAACGCGCCCACGCAGGGCGTCCAGCTCACGGAAAAGACAATGCCGAACAGCATGGCAGAGAAAAATCCCGGGTTCCGGATTTCCATGGAACGGCTGGCGCCGCGGAACAGATGGAACCGGAATACGCCAAGAAAATTCAGCCCGAACACGATCACGATGATGCCGGAAATGAGGTTGACGGCTGTCTGGTGGCTTTTCAGAAAGCTTCCCACGGTCCCCGCCAGAGCGCCCATGGCCACGAACAGGATGGTGAAGCCGAGCACAAAGCCGAGCGCGGCCCGCAGGGTCCTGCCGGTGTTCCGTTCCCCTCCGCCCGCGAAGTAGGAAATATAGATGGGAAGCATGGGCAGCAGACAGGGAGAGATAAATGTGATGATTCCTTCCAGGAATGAAATAAAATACTGCATAAATACTCCTTTTTGTTTTACTATACAGAATTTGCCTTCTGCTGGCAAGCCTGTTTCTGTATTTTGCAGAATAAGATTTCTTCAGAAGAAACAGTGGCGCAGGGAAAATTCCTGTTGAATTTATTAAAAAAGATTGATAAAAATAAAACAGCTAAGAAAAAGGAAAAATTACTGGAAAAAATATTAAGAAAGTGTTAAAATAGAATAAAAATTTGCTGATGATAATTTCCGGCGCCGGGGGATTATTCAGGCTGAAAAAAGTAAAGGAACAAGGAGGAAACCATGGCAACATTTTTAATTGGACTTGTGATTCTGATCGTCGGCGGGTTTCTGTACGGTACGTTTGTGGAGCGCGTCTTCAAACCGGACGACAGAAAAACGCCTGCTGTAAGGCTGGAGGACGGGGTAGATTATGTCCCTATGAAGAAATTCAAAAACGCGCTGATCAATCTGCTGAATATCGCGGGAACCGGCCCGATCTTCGGACCGATCCAGGGTATTCTGTTCGGGCCCATCGCGTTCATCACCATTCCCATCGGATGTGTGATCAGCGGCGCGACCCATGACTATCTGAGCGGCATGATGTCTCTGCGTCAGGACGGCGCTCAGATGCCGCGCATTATCAGAAAGTTCCTTGGAACCGGAACCTATCAGGTGTATAACATTTTCCTCTGCTTCCTGATGCTCCTGGTAGGCGCGGTGTTCACCTACACGCCCGGTGACCTGTTCGCGGGACAGATTGTCGGCATTCAGGGCATCAATGTGTGGACCTGGGTGATCTACGCGGTGATCCTCCTGTATTATCTGGCAGCGACTCTGTTTCCCATCGACAAGATCAT
This sequence comes from Candidatus Paralachnospira caecorum, assembly GCA_904379015.1. GTDB lineage: Bacteria > Bacillota > Clostridia > Lachnospirales > Lachnospiraceae > Lientehia > Lientehia caecorum. Next base: position 31,807 of record CAJFHG010000012.1, read on the forward strand.
CGGAAGAGTTTATCCGATCTTCGGCGCGATCCTGCTGCTGTCCGCGGTAGGTGTATTCTTCGGGATCTTTATCCAGGGCTATCAGCTGGACAATATCGATTTCAGCAACGGATTCCAGGGGATCTTCAACCTGTATCCTTATTTTGAAGGCGTATCCGGTGCGACGGCAAAGGGCACTCCCTTTATTCCGGTATTCTTTGTGACGGTGGCCTGCGGCATTACGTCCGGCTTCCATTCGACCCAGTGTACGCTGATCGCCCGTTCCGTGACCCATGAGAAAGAAGGAAAGTTCACCTTCTACGGCATGATGATCCTGGAAGGACTGATCGCCATGATCTGGGCGGCGGCGGCCATGGGCCTTTACAACGCGGGTTCCACCAGCGGCGCGACCGCGGCGGTGGGCGAGGTGGCAAAGGGACTGCTCGGCCCGGTGGGCGGCATTATCGCCATCCTCGGTGTTATCGTGCTTCCGATCACCTCGGGAGACACGGCGCTCCGTTCCTGTCGTCTGATGATCGCGGAGTATCTGCATATTGACCAGAAGAAAAAGAGAAACCGTGTCCTGGTGACTCTGGGAATCTTTGTTCCGGTGATCTTCATTCTGGTATTCGCGAAGCTGAACGCGCAGGGTTTCAATATCCTGTGGAGATATTTCGCGTGGAGCAACCAGACCATCGCGGTGTTTGCCTTCGCGGCGATCACTGTTTATCTGAAGGCGAAGAAAAACACAGGGAAATGGGTGCATCTGATCGCCCTGCTTCCCGGAAGCTTCTATCTGTTTATTATTTCGTCCTTCATCTGCAGTCAGTCCATAGGCTTCAATCTGCCCCTGCTGGTATCCTACATAATCGCCGCTGTTCTGACGGTTCTGTATCTTGTGGGCATTGAGGCGCTTGGAAATAAATACGCGGGAAAACATACAGAAGAGTAATCTGAAAAATTGTGTTAAGATAAAAGGCATGGGGGCAGCAGGCGTCTGTTCCCGTGCCTTTTGCGTGGAGTGAGCCCGGAGGGGCGTCCGCCGTGCCTGCACAGGCAGGTATCCGGCGGAAATCAGTATGAACGAGGAGGGCCTGATTGATTTGCTGGATTTTCTGAGAGAGGAAGGGATTGAAAAGACGCTGCTTGACAGGGTGGAAGCGTTTCGGAAGGCGCATCCGCCGGCGGCGGGAACAGAGGACCGCGTTCCGGTGCCGGGATACCGGTATTACGGCAGGGAAGTCTGGAGGAAGGCGCTGACCGCCATTCTCTGCGGCGAAAATATTCTCCTGACAGGGCCGAAGGCCACAGGAAAAAACGTGCTGGCCTCCAATCTTGCGGCGGTTTTCGGGAGGCCGGCCTGGGACATTTCTCTGTATCTTAACACGGACGCGGCCGCGCTGATCGGGACGGATACATTTCGGGACGGGCAGGTGACATACCGGGAGGGTCCGGTGACCCGGTGTGCCAGACTGGGCGGCTTCGGCATCCTGGACGAGATCAATATGGCAAAAAACGAGTCCCTGGCGGTGCTCCACGCGGCCCTTGATTTCCGGAGGGTGATCGATGTGCCCGGGTATGACAGGATCATGCTGGACGGTGCCTGCCGTTTTATCGGGACGATGAATTACGGATACGCCGGGACCAGAGAGCTGAATGAGGCGCTGGTCTCCCGGTTCGTGGTGATCCAGGTGCCGGAGATTTCGGCGGAGAATCTGAAAAAGCTGCTGAAGAAAGAATTCCCGGCGCTGAAGGAGAGCTGGGCCGGGCAGTTCGCCCAGCTGTTCGAGGAACTGCAGAAAAAGTGCGCCGGAGCGGAAATTTCTTCCAGGGCGCTGGATCTGCGGGGACTGCTGGCGGCCATCGGTCTGATCGAGGGCGGTCTGAGCACAGGAGAGGCCCTGGAACTGGGAATCGTGAACAAAACCTTTGATGTTTATGAGCGGGAGCTGGTGCGGGATGTGATCCGGGCCAGAATTTCGCAGAATGCGGACAGAAGGAAGCTGTTTGGGTAAGCTGTTCGGGTAAAGCAGGCGGAAGGAAGCAGAATGGAAAAGGGAGCAGGATCTGCCGCGGCGTATGAGGAATACGAGAGGCGCAGAGCGGAAAATATCATATGGAATGCGGCGGGACGCTATGATTTCCGTCCCGGATACGAGGCCTTTGACGAAAATGGAAGGGCAGATCTCTATTTCAATACGGTCATCGGAGCCGCCTACAGGCATTATGATTTTGACAAGCTGGACCGGCTGTTTCAGTCACTGCGGTGGGAGCCGGACGGAGAATTTTACGAAAATCTGCTGTGGCTGGGACTTGAGAACGGCGTCTACGAAAAAGAACGGCCTGCCCGTCCGGTGTTTCAGGAGCTGCGCCGGGCATATGCGGCCAGGGCGGAGGAGCAGGCAGGGGCGGCGCCGGACCAGGATCTGTTCGAGACGCTGAGAACCGCGCACTTCAGGCGCGCCCTTGGAAAAGAGGGGAAGGAGAGCAGGCGGGAATCCAGACTGCTGGACGCGCTGGAATTTGACGGAGAGATGGATACAGACGCGGTCATAGAGCGGATGCGCCGGCTTCTGCTGGAGTTTTTCTGGACTTCTCCCGGTTATGAGGAGGAAGGGAAGAAAAAGGTCCGGCGCCGCCTTCCGCGCTTCCCGGGACGGAAGAAGTTTTCTGTGAGGCTGAGTCTCAGGCGGGTGCGCCCTATGGAGGCCGATGAGGGGAATCCGGTCCGGAACGGGGACGGAAAAGCGGGAGAAGGCGCTTCGGCCCTTCAGATGCTGTTTCACCGGGAACTCAGGGAAGCACAGGTGAAAGCGTTTGTGGAGGACTGTTTCGGCAAATCTATCTACAGTCCGGAAACAGTCCGGGAGATCGAGAACCGTCTGTGCACCGGAACGCATAGAGGATGTTTCCTTCATTTTACCAGAGGAGAGCTGCCCGGGGCCCAGGCGGCGGACCGGGCGGCGCAGGTTCAGAGGGAGCAGGTGCTCAGACAGAGAAAGAAAAACCGGGCATATTACATGGAACACCTGGCAGAAAACCGGATGAGCATCGGCAGGCTGACCGCGAAGCTGAAAAATTCTATGCTGCTGTATATGGAGTATGATCAGATCCGGGGCAGGTCCGGATCCCTGCAGAGCGACCGGGCCTGGCGTCTGGAATGTCTGTCGGACGGACGTGTTTTCATCAGAAATGAGCAGGATGAGATCGGAAATCTGACGGTGGACATTCTGCTGGACGCTTCCGCTTCCCAGAAGGAATGCCAGGAGCAGGTGGCGGCGCAGGCCTATATCATAGCAGAGAGTCTGACCCGCTGCGGCATTCCGGTGAAGGTGTACGCCTTTTCCAGCGTCAGCGGCTGTACCGTTCTGCATCTGTTCCGGGATTATGGGGAACCGGAAAAAAATGAGGCGGTCTTTGATTATACAGCGGCCGGATGGAACCGGGATGGTCTCGCACTGAGGGCGGCGGGAGACTGGATTGCGGCGGAGGCAAAGCGGGGAGGAAGGACGGGAGGAGCGGCATACAGGCTCCTGATCGTTCTTTCCGATGCCAGTCCCTGTGATGATCAGAGGATCGCGCCGGAAAAGGGAGGATTCGGTTATCGTGGATACGAGGGGGAACGGGCCGTTCAGGACGCGTGCGGGGAAGCCGGCCGCATCAGAAGGATGGGCGTGCGGGTGATGTGTGTGTTTACCGGTACCGGGAGAGATCTGCCGGCAGCCAGGAAAATCTATGGAAATGAGGTGGTCCAGATCCGGTCCGCGGACAGATTCGCGGACCGGGTCGGGGAAATGATCCTGAGTCAGATCGGCAGCCTGTAAAGGCTGCGGTCTGTTTTACAGGATCTGGCAGAATTCGAGCTGCTCTCCGGTGGGGCTTGCAATCTTGAAATAGCGCACGCCATTTTCCCAGAAGGAGGGAATTTCTTCGATGCCGTCGGTGGTAATGGTATAGCCCTGATCCACACAGTACTGATAATCGGCCTCAATGTCGGAGGAATCAAAGCAGTAGTGATCGATCTTTCCGGCGGCCTCCGGTCCCAGCGGAGGGTTGGCCTGATACATTTCGTAAACGATATCCCGGTTTTTCAGGAATTTTACGGGAGAACCGTCGTTTCCCTTAAAATCTCCGATCACTTCAAAGCCGAGTACATCTTCATACCATTTGGCGTCCTTTTCCACGTCATTGGTGGCAAGTCCGATATGTCCGTGTTTTCTGTTTTTGATCATGATGAACCTCCCTTGTTGATTGGTGTAAATAAAGCAGCGGTACGCCGGGTACCCTCTGCCTTTTATTATACTGCCGGCGTTTCCGTAAATCAACGGCGGCTTTTGGAAAGGATAAAACAATGAAAAAAATCAAAATATGCGGAATTACCTGCGAGCGGGAAGCGGAATATCTGAATGAAGCCGGTGTGGATTTTGCCGGGATGATCCAGTTTGTGGAAAAGAGCAGAAGGAATATTCCTCTGGAGCGGGCCGTTTTGATCATGAAGCGGCTGGATCCGTCCATTCTGCCGGTGGCTGTGACGGTCTGCCCGGAAAAAGAGCAGCTGCGCAGGATTGAAGAGGCCGGATTTGGCGCGGTGCAGATCCATGGCTCTATTCCGGAAATGCTTCTGGACGGGATCAGGATCCCGGTGATCAAAGCGTTTAATGTGGGGGATCTGTCTGACTACGGACGGTTCTGCGGTGATGACCGTATCGCCGGATTTATTTTTGACGCGCAGACGCCGGGCAGCGGAAAAACCTTTGACTGGTCATTGCTGGGAAAAATTCCTGCGGGAGAAAAGCCGGCTCTCATTGCAGGCGGCATCGGGCCGGACAATGCGGTGGAGGCGCTGACCGTCACCGGCCTGGCGGGAGTGGATGTAAGCTCCGGCGCGGAGGGCAGCGACGGTCTGAAGAGCCGCGAAAAGATACTGGCCCTGGTGCGGAATGTGCGGGCTATGGAAAAGTGAATCCCTGCCGGGGCGGCGCGGTCTGTCATGAGCGCGCAGAGCGCCAGCATTCTATTATTTTGAATATGCTTTCAGCTTTCTCACGACTTCGTCTCCGACCTGTGAGGTGGACGCGCTTCCGCCCAGATCGGGGGTGAGGTATTGTTTTTCTACCAGGATTTCTTCAATGATATCAATGAAGCGTCTGGCCCATACCCCGTGGCCGAAGAAGTCCAGCATCTGGCTGGCGGACCAGACGGCGGCCAGAGGGTTGGCCTTTCCCTGTCCGGCAATGTCCGGAGCGGAGCCATGAATGGGCTCGAACATGGACGGGAAATTCCGTTCCGGATTCAGGTTGGCGCCGGCGGCCAGTCCCATGCCACCGGAGATGGCGGCTCCCAGATCGGTCAGGATATCCCCGAAGAGATTGGAGGTGACCACGATCTGGAACCGCTTCGGATCCTTGACCATGAACATGCTGGCGGCGTCCACCAGGTAGGAATGGGTCTCCACATCGGGATATTCTTTTCCCACTTCCTCGAAGATCTGGTCCCAGAACACCATGGAATAGTTGAGGGCGTTGCCCTTGCTGATGCTGGTCAGGGTTTTCTTCTGTGCCCGTGCCAGCTCGTAGGCATATCGGATGATCCGCTCACAGCCGAAGCGGGAAAAGACGCCGTTCTGGATCACAACCTCTCTGGGCGTGCCCGGGTAGAGCCAGCTGCCGCTTCCCGCGTATTCCCCCTCGCTGTTTTCCCGGACAAAGAGCATGTCGATATCCTCTCTGGCCACATCTTTTAAGGGGCACGGCGCGCCCTTTAGGAGCCGGACAGGCCGCAGGTTCACATACTGGTCAAACTGCTTGCGGATGATCAGCAGAAGATCCCAGAGGGAAATATGGTCGGGAACGCCGGGGGCGCCTACTGCACCCAGATAAATGGCGTCGAAGGCTTTCAGCTGCGAGATGCCGTCTTCTGCCATCATCCGGCCGTTTTTCAGATAATATTCACATCCCCAGGGAAAATAGGTGAATTCAAAGGCGAAGCTTCCGTCGGCGCTGGCTGCCTGCTCGAGGGCGCGCACGCCTTCGGCGATCACCTCAGGACCGATGCCGTCGCCGGCAATGACTGCGATTTTATGGATTGTTTTCATGACAGATTCCTCCCGGAACAGTTTTCTTTTCAGTATAACGCAGCCGGGCGGGAATGGCAATGCCGGTTTCCATAAGAGAAAAACAGTGCTATAATGGACATGGATTTTCTGAAGATGGGGCTGGGATGAGCAGTATGAAAACGCGTTCGGGCAGGGCGGCGGGGCCATGGGGGGCACTGCGGCAGCTGCCGCGGGAAAGTGACGGCTGAACGGAGAAAGAGTTGACAGAATGCGGAAAAAGAAAAGAATCAAGAAGATACTGATCATTTTGGCAGTCCTTTTTATCATACTTTATGTGGCGGTCTGCAATATTCTGGTCAGCGCGGCTCTGGTCCCTTCCTTTATGGAGCGGCTGGAAGCCTTTCAGAGTCTGACAGAGCAGGGACTGGAAGCCCAGGTCCACACGGATGATATTCAGCAGAACAGGACTGAGTCGCTGTCGGAGACGGAAGAATGGGTCCAGTCGGCGGATTCGGAGGAGCTGTCTGTCACCAGTGAGGACGGCTACCGGCTGGTGGCCAGGGCTTTTTATCAGAAGGATGAAAATGGGGAGCAGAGCCATAAATGGGTGCTCCTGCTTCACGGGTACACGGGCTGGAAGGAGGAAATGTATCCCATCGGCTGCCGGTACGCCGCACAGGGATATCAGGTGCTGGTCCCGGATCTGCGCTGCAGCGGAGAGAGCGAGGGGGATTTCATCGGTATGGGATGGACGGACCGGCTCGATAATATGCTGTGGCTGAATATGATCCTGGAAAAGGATCCGGAGGCGGAGATCGTCATTCACGGACAGTCCATGGGCGCGGCGTGTGCGCTGATGATGTCCGGAGAAGAGCTGCCGGACAATGTAAAGGCCATTGTTTCGGACAGCGCCTATACAGATGTGTACAGCATGTTCAAAAAGCAGATGAGAGACTGGTTTCATCTGCCGGCTTTTCCGATCCTCCAGGGAGCCGGGATGATGCTCATGCTGAGAGGCGGATACAACATCTGGGAAGCTTCTGCCCTTGAAGCGGTGAAGAAGACGGATCTTCCCGTGCTGATCATTCACGGAACGGAGGATGCCTTTGTGCCGGTTTCCATGGCGCAGGAGCTGTATGACGCCGTGCCCGGGGAAAAGGAGCTGCTCCTGGTGGAGGGAGCCGGACATGTGCAGGCCCAGGACAAGGATCCGGATACTTATTATGGGACAGTTTTCTCGTTCCTGGAACAGTATGGATTTTAGCACGGATTTTCAAGAGAACACAGATGTCCGTTCATGCGGACAGCATAAAGCGGGGAAAAGGCAATGGATTTTTACAGGCGGGCGCAGGAAGTGTGCAGGAGGATCCCGCGCGGGAAGGTGGCGACCTATGGACAGATCGCCCTTCTGTGCGGCGCTCCGAAGTGCGCGAGGCAGGCCGGGTATTTTCTGGGACACAGAAGCGGAGAGGATATTCCGGCCCACCGGGTCGTGAACGCCAGAGGTTATCTGAGCGGCGCGGCGGCTTTCAGCCATCCGGACCTGCAGCGGCTTCTCCTGGAAGAAGAAGGGGTTCCGGTCAGTCCGGAAAAGACGGTGGATCTGAAACGATACAAATGGAACAATACGATGGAGGAAGCGCTTTCGCTTCTGGAATTTTTTGAGCGGAACGGTATTTGAGGGACAGGATGATCAAACGGGCACTGAAGGATTTTGATATCAGACAGATTGCTGCGTCAGGACAGTGTTTCCGCATGGAGGAGAAGGAAGACGCGGTCCGGGTAATTGCCGGAAATCGGTATCTGGAGATCCGGGAGACCGGGGAATGCTCCGGAGACGGAAAACAGGAAAAGATCTTCGCGTTTTCCTGTTCTGATGAAGAGTACGACGGGTTCTGGAGGGAATATTTCGACCTGGATTATGATTATGGCAGAGTCAAAGCGGGGATCCTGCCGGAGGACCGGTATCTGAGAGCGGCTGCCGTTCACGGCGGCGGGATCCGCATCCTGCGGCAGGATCTCTGGGAGACGCTGGTCAGCTTTCTGATTTCCCAGCAGAATCATATTCCCAGGATCCGCAGGTGTATCCGGCTGCTGTGCGAAGCCTGCGGGGAGCGGAAAGAAACGGAAGACGGAACGGTCTTTTATGGATTTCCGTCTCCGGAGAACGTGGCGGCCCTGTCCCTGGAGGAACTGCAAGGCTGCAATCTGGGGTATCGTGCCAAATATGTCAAAAAAACAGCGGAGGATGCGGCGGCCGGACGGCTTTGTCTGGAGAAGATCGGCGGGATGGGCTATGAGGAGGCCCGTGAAGCACTGAAGAAGTGCTTCGGCGTGGGAGATAAAGTGGCGGACTGTGTCTGCCTGTTTGCGCTTCATCATATGGAGGCCTTTCCTGTGGATACCCATATCCGGCAGGTACTGGAGCGGGAATATCCCCGGGGATTTCCCTTCGCGCAGTATAAGGAGACTGCCGGGATCCTTCAGCAGTATATGTTTTATTATGAGCTGACAGGGCCGGAAGGTGCTTGACAGAAGCGCGGAGACTGTGCTACGATAAATGAGCTTTCAGGACAGCTGGAAGCAGACAGTTTGTCAGAAGGATCCCTCCGGATCCATGAGCAGAAGAAAAGAAGGGAGATGAAAGGATGAAGATGAATTCCTGCAGATAATCGATGGATGGTGCGTGGCCGACGCGCTCCGGCGCGGGATCCTGCGTTGCGGGATTGTTTGCCATGCTTGCAGGAAACGCTTCTTCCTTTCATGGTTCGTATATCATTTGCGGCGCTGTTGTGGCAGTCAGCCTGCGCGCCGCAGAATCAGTCAAAAAGGATGCAGGGATTCCTGCATCCTTTTTGCGCACCTCCAGAACTATAAAATCAAGAATGGAGGCGGATGAATATGACACAGATTCGTGCGGAACATGTAACATTTTATTATGGCGGAAGCCATCAGGAAATTTTCAGGGATATGTCCTTTACCATCGATACGGACTGGAAGCTGGGACTGGTCGGACGGAACGGAAGAGGCAAGACCACGCTCCTGAAGCTGCTGATGGGCCTGGAGGAATACGAAGGGCGCATCGTTTCGCCGGAGGGCTTCCTGTATTTTCCTTTCCGGACAGAGACCGTTCCCGGCGAGATGACTTATGAGACGGCGGAACGGATCTTCCCGGAGCATGAGCACTGGATGCTCTGCAGAGAGCTGGGACTTCTGGATATGGATCCGGAGGTGCTTTACCGGCCGTTTGAGACCCTGAGCCAGGGGGAGCGGACCAGAGTGCTTCTGGCACTTTTGTTTTTGAAGGAGGACCATTTTCTTCTGATCGATGAGCCCACAAATCATCTGGACGAAGCGGGAAGAGCGTGTGTGAGCCGTTACCTGGGAAGGAAGAAGGGGTTTATCCTTGTATCCCATGACCGGAGTTTCCTGGATGGCTGCATTGACCATGTGATGGCAATCAACCGTCAGGGGATCCAGGTGGTGCAGGGGAATTTTTCCAGCTGGTGGGAAGACAAAAGGAGGCAGGATCTCTGGGAGCTTGAGGAAAATGAACGTCTGAAAAAGGAAATCGGACGCCTCTCGGAGGCTGCCAGGCGCGCGGAGCGCTGGTCGGAGAAAACAGAGAAAACAAAGACGGGCACGCGGATCGGCGGTCTGAAGCCGGATCGGGGCGCCATCGGGCACAAGGCGGCCAAAATGATGAAACGGGCCAAGAGTACGGAGCGGAGAATGGAAAACGCAGTGAAAGAGAAATCGGCGCTCCTGAAAAATGTGGAGACAGCACAGCAGCTGAAGCTGTTTTCGCTGAAGCATGATAAAGAAGTGCTGGTGCGGTTCCGGGATGTATCGCTGGCCTATGGAGAACGGGAGGTCTGCCGGAATGTGAGCTTTACACTGACCGGAGAGGACCGGCTGGCGCTGGCGGGGGGAAACGGATGCGGCAAATCTACGGTCCTGAAGGCGATCCTTCTGGAGGCGGAACGGAGGGGCGGCTGCTGCGTGGGCCGGCCGCGTTCTGCGCCGGAAAATGGAGAGGCAGAGCAGCGGGCGCAGCTGAGGGTCACCGGCGGCGTCATTGAGCTGGCTCCGGCGCTGAAGATTTCCGTGGTTCCGCAGGATTCCTCTTTCCTGAGGGGCAGTCTTGACAATTATATCGAGGAGACCGGGGCGGACCCGACACTCTTTAAAATGCTTCTGCGGAAGCTGGATTTTTCCAGAGAACATTTTGAGAAGCCCATGGAGGAGTACAGCGAAGGGCAGCGGAAAAAGGTGCTTCTGGCCGGAAGCCTGGCGGCGCGCGCCCACCTGTATCTCTGGGATGAGCCGCTGAACTATATTGATGTGTTTTCCAGAGTGCAGCTGGAGGAGCTCCTGGCAGGAACCCGGCTTCCGCTGCTGTATGTGGAGCATGATAAAATCTTTGTGGAGAAAACGGCAAGTCTTGTATATCCGCTGGATTTTCAGTATAATGATAAAAAAGTAAACGTACAAGTGAGGTAACAAATGATGACAGGTCAGTTATTAGAGCGGGGAGCGGGGATCCTGCTGCCTGTTACCAGTCTTCCTTCCCCGTATGGGATCGGGACCTTCGGAAAGGCCGCCTATGAGTTTGTGGATTTTCTGAGGGCAGCGGGGCAGAAATACTGGCAGGTGCTGCCCCTTGGGCCGACCAGCTACGGGGACAGCCCTTACCAGTCCTTTTCCGCCTACGCGGGCAATCCTTATTTTATCGATCTGGAGATCCTTGTGGAGGAAGGACTGCTGGAAAAAGAATATCTTGATCAGTTTTCCTGGGGCGGAGATGAAACGTCCGTTTCCTATGAGACGATCTATCAGAATCGCTTCCAGGTACTGCGCACGGCTTTCCGGAGCAGCGCCCATCAGGAGGCACCGGACTTCCGTATATTTGAGCGGGAGAATGCGTACTGGCTTGGGGATTACTGCCTGTATATGGCATGTAAGGAACATTTTGGGAATGTGAGCTGGCTGGAATGGGACGAGGATATCCGTTTCCGGCGTCCGGAGGCAGTGAAAAAGTATGAAGCCCTCCTGGAGGAGGAGATCGCGTTCTGGGCGTTCTGTCAGTATGAGTTTTTTGAGCAGTGGGACCGGCTCAGGGATTACGCGGCAAAGCAGGGGATCCGGATCATCGGGGATATTCCCATTTATGCCGCCCTGGACAGCGCGGATGTGTGGACACATCCGAAGCTGTTTCTTCTGGATGAAAAGCTGGTGCCCAAATTCATCGCGGGCGTGCCGCCGGACGCGTTCAGCGCCACCGGGCAGCTCTGGGGCAATCCGCTTTATGACTGGGATGCTATGGAAGAGGAGGATTTTGAATGGTGGCGGCAGCGGATCCTGGCCTCCGGCCGGCTTTATGACGCTCTGCGCATCGACCATTTTATCGGAATCACCAGGTATTATGCAGTGCCCTGGGGGGCGAAGGACAGTGTGAACGGCATTTACAGGCCGGGGCCGGGCAAGAAGCTGACCGACGTGATCAATGAGGCGGCGGGGTCCATGCGCATCATCGCGGAGGATCTGGGGATCGTGACACCGGAGGTGCGGAAGCTTCTGAACGATAACGGGTATCCTGGAATGAAGGTCATCGCCTTTGGATTTGACGGAGATCCGGCCAACGAACATCTGCCCCATAATTATACCACCGCCAACTGTGTGGCCTACGGCGGCACTCACGACAACGAGACATTGGCGGGACTGTTCTGCGACAAATCAGATGAGGTGCTGAGCTATCTGTTTGATCTGATCGGGATCCGGGAGCGGTCTGAGATCGTGGAGGGGCTGTTCCGGCAGGTGTATGGCAGTATTGCCGCTGTGGCCATTTTTCAGGCGCAGGATGTGCTGAAGCTGGACAATTCCGCCAGAATGAATTTTCCTTCCACTCTGGGCGGCAACTGGGAATGGCGTCTCAGAAAGGGGCAACTCGGTGAAAAGGAGGCTGGCTGGCTCCGCTGGCTGGCGCATGTTTACAACCGCAGCTGACAAAGGAGGAGTGCGTATGGCCAGATCGACAAATCAGAAACTGAAGATTTTGTATATTATCCGGCTGCTTGCCGGAACGGATGAGGCCCATGTGGCGACCATGGCAGATATTCTGGAGGAGCTGAAAAGCCGCGGGATCTCGGCGGAGAGAAAAAGCATCTATGATGATATCGCCGCGCTCCGCTCCTTTGGGCTGGATATCGTGAACCGGCGGGAACGCCCGGCCGGATATTATCTGAGAGACAAGGCGAGTCTGTCTGCTGTCGGAATGGCGCCTGCGGCGGAGGACAGTGAAAGGAGCGGTCCGGCCGGAGAAACGGAATCCGCCGGTGAGGAGGGCGCGGCTGGAGGAAGCAGCCCGGCGGAAGCTGATCAGGATCATCATGGAACCGGAGGACCGGAAGAAACAGGGGAGCATGGAACCCCGGGAGAAACCGGAATAACCCTTCCGTTTCTCACAGGGAAGACGAAGGTGGAGCTGTCCTGCAGAGAAGAAGTGGCGGACAGGATCCTGCACCAGCTGGAGGGCAACGCGTCCGTCAGAGGCAAGGGCGGAAAAAAGAACAGTCCGGAAGCAGTATCTCTGAAATGTAAAGTAGAGCCGGACGAAACATTCTACGGCTGGCTGGCAGGATTTGGCTGCCAGGTAAAGATTCAGGCTCCTTCGCAGGTGATCCGGGAGTACCGCAGATACCTGAAGGAAATCAGGAACATGTACAAAGATGAGTAGGCAGAATAAGAAAAGCAGCAGAGAGGCAGATCAGGACGGCAGCCCCGGAAGGGGCTGCCGTTTAAGGATGAATTCAGTATATCAGAATACCGCCAGCCTGTCCAGGCAGAAAATCCAGGCTCAGGGCTCAGCCAGGATCAGTTCAATGCCCATTTCCCGGATACCCGTTTTGTATTCCTGGGACAGATTGGTGTCTGATACGATGGTGCTGACCTGATCCAGAGGATAGCCGATGGAAAAGGCATTGGTGCCGAATTTTTCGCTCTGTGCCACCAGTATGGTCTGGTTGGCATGTTTCATCATAGCTTCCCGGATGCCGAAATCATCGATTCCATAATCTGACACGCCGAACTCAAAGGTAATTCCGCCGGCGCCAATTACTGTTTTGTCAACGAATACGCTTCGTATTGTTTTCAGCGCCATGTCACCATACATATTTTTTTCGTTTGTATCCAGCTTTCCGCCCAGAACATAGATGTCAAAGTTGGTATCACTCAGCTCGTTGATCACAGCCAGGGAATTGGTCAGTACTGTCAGATAATGCAGCCGCTTCAGATGGCGGGCAACCTGCAGTACAGTGGTCCCGGCTGCCAGGAGAATGGTTTCGCCGTCATGGATCAGATCTGCCGCCGCTTTGCCGATGGCTGTCCGTTCGGCCAGTCCGCGGCTTCCGTCTTCGGTGCGGGGAATGGTGTAATCGGTCTTTCCGGGGGGTTTGACCAGGACTGCGCCCCCATAAATGCGTTTTACCAGATTCTTGTCCTGGAGCGTTTCCAGATCCCGTCTGGCGGTTTCATTGGATACGCCGAATTTGGATACAATATCGGTCATTTTGATAATGCCGCCGCTTTGTTTCAGCATTTCGATTATAATATCCTGCCGTTCTTGAGCCAACATTCTGTTTGCCCTCCTGTTCCATATCTAAAAAAATTATAAGGGATTCCGAAATAAAAAGCAAGTTGGCAAAATAAATTTGAAGGAAAATGAGGAGAAATACAACTTCTTACAGGAAGAAACACACAAAAAACAAAACAAAAACCAAATAAAGGTTGACAAAATATGAAAATAAAATTATGATAAATACAATGAAAATCAAATAAAAGCGCTGGAAAAATCAGGGGATACAGTGCAGAAGCCAAAATCAAAGGAGATAAGTCCAAAATAAAATGCTTATCTCCTTCTTTTTTTGGCGATAAGGGAAGAGAATTTTCTTCTATCTGATTTGTTATCTGGAAATGTGGATGAACGAGTGAAAAACCACATAATATTGAATCAAAACCACATTTAAATGTTGACATATACACATAAAACTGATATGATATCACTATCATTCCACATTATTTGGGAAGAAATACAAAAAGGATGGAGGTTGTTACACATGAGCGCAACAAAACTGTTTTCCCCCGGGCCGGTTATGGTGAAGGACAATGTCCGCAGATCGCTCCTGCACTATGATATTTGTCACAGGAGCGGCGAATTTGAAGAGATGTTTGTTGATACACAGAAAAAAATCCTGAAACTTTTTAATGCGGATGATTCTTATTACAGTGTGATTGTATCCGGTTCCGGAACAGCGGCCAATGAAACAGTATTATCTTCTGTTTTTCGGGAAGGCGAAGGTGTGATGCTGATCCGGAACGGCATGTTCGGTGAGCGGCTTCTTGAGATTATTCATAAATACAACATTCCCCTTGTGGATTGCCCCTTTGACTGGGCGGAATATCCTGACCTGAAGATCATTGAACAGAAAATAGCGGAAAACCCGCGGATTAAAGTGGTGGCCATGGTATTTCATGAGACCTGTACCGGCATGATCAATCCGGTGGGGGAGGTCGGAGCGCTCTGCCGGAAATATGGAAAGCTTCTGTCGGTGGACTGCGTATCTGCCGCGGGAGGACAGAACATCGACGTGGTATCCAATCATATTGATATCGCCACTTCTGTGGGCGGCAAATGTGTGGGCGCATTTCCGGGGTCTGCATATGTATGCGCCAGAAAAGATCTGCTGGAAGGTCTGACGGCGGATCAGTGCAGAAATGTATATCTGAGCCTGTACAAACATTATCAGAGTGCGGTCACGACTCATCAGACTCCCAATACGCCGAATGTTAATTTGTTCTGGCCGCTGAACCAGGCTTTGACCAATATTCTGGAGGATGAAACACTGGAGGGACGGATTTCCAGATATGAGCGCTGTGCCTCCATTATCCGCGAAGGAGTTGTGAAGCTGGGATGCCGCCTGCTTCTGGATGAACATATGTCGAGCACGGTGACAAGTGTGTTTCTGCCTGAGCATGTGGAAGTGCATCAGTTCCTGAAGGATATGGAGGACAGGGGATACACCTTCTATATCGGAAAGGGAGATTATGCGAAGCAGGGGATGATCCAGATCGCCAATATGGGAGAGATCTATGAGCAGGACTGCCGCAATATGCTGGAGGTTTTCGGGCTTGTACTCAATCAGGATTGATGGCGGTGAGCCATGATCATAGCAATGGCAGTGATGACTGAAAAAGGAGGTAGAGCGTATGAAAAGAAAACTGGCGCTGATGTTGGTGCTGATGATGCTGGTGACACTGTTTGGCGGGTGCGGAGGAAATGAGGAATCTGATGACGGCACTCAGGCCAGCCAGGGGGCAGAAGGGGGAGGTTCGGATTCTGATACACTGGTGATTCTTTCGTCAGGCGCCTTTCAGGGAGCCTGGGATCCCACAGGAAATACGATTCTTTCCAACAAACATCTGGAATGGAATGTGTTTGACCGGGCGATCCACAAGGATGCGGACGGGAATTATATTCCCGGCGTGTGCGAGAGCTGGGAGTATCAGGAGGACGGTTATACACTGCGTCTGAAGGTGAGAGAAGGCGTGAAATTCCATGACGGCAGCGATCTGACGGCAGAAGATGTGGCGGCGACCGTTGAGTGGACGACCCGTCCGGAATCAGCAAGAGTAAGCGACTGGGGATGTCAGTTCCAGGCAAATGTGATTGACGAGTATACCGTTGATATCTGGCCGGAAACAGAAACACCGGTGGCCAATCTGATCGATATGCTTGCGGCGGACGCGATTCTGTCGGCGGATGACATTGAAAACGGCACACTGGATACAACCATGAACGGATGCGGCCCTTATAAATTCGTAAAATATGAAAATGAATGCTGCTATCTGGAAGCATTTGAGGATTACTGGGATACGGAAAACGCGGCTAAGATGCAGTACTGTGAATACCGGTATGTGTCGGAGCCGGCCACCCGTCTCGCGGCGCTGCAGACAGGAGAAGCGCATCTGATCGAACGTGTGGATATTGAACAGGTTGCTCAGATCGAAGCGGACGATTCCATTGATTATACAACGGTAGATGTGGACGAGCAGAAATATATGATCTTCAAATGTACTCAGGACGTGATGCAGGAAGAACTGGTTCGTCAGGCTATCAGCTATGCCATCGACCGGGAGACCATTGTCAATGACATTATGGGAGGATATGCGGTTCTGGCAGATTCCTATGTGTCTCATGTGAACAATATGTATGCTCCTGCGGAGGGTATGCCGACCTATGATCCGGAACGGGCGGCCGAGCTTCTGGCGGAAGCCGGTTATCCGGGCGGTGAAGGCCTGCCGACGATCACTTATGTCACATCGACAGGGTTCTATCCGAAAACAAGAGAGTATGCGGAATACATCGTTTCCAATTTAAATGATATCGGCATTGATGTGGAGCTGACAGTGATGGAATCAGCAGCCTGGGAGACAGCGCTGTATGAAGAAGATTCCTGCATGATGATTGACACTGGCTGGATGAATGTGGGCGGCGATGCCAATTTCATTCTCGGTTCTCATTACAGAAGCCCGGGACGGTGCAATTTCTCCAGCTATCCTGAGATTGACGCGGTTCTTGACAAAGAAAGCTCGCTGACAGATCCGGCAGAACGGCTGGAATGCATTCAGAATGAACTGTATCCGCTTCTGGTGGAAACCAATACCAATATGCCGCTGTTTGATTCTGTGCTGATCTATGGATATGTGAACAATCTGGAAGGACTGGAGATTCTTTCCACTTCCAATATTAATTTCGCGCAGCTGTCTTTGAACTGATCACTTGATCAACCTGAATGGCATTATGATTGCCCGGTATATGCCTGTACCGGGCAATTTGCTAAAACAGGGGAAGTTTTTTGCAGGTTCCCGGAGTCTTCCGGGCAATCTTAACAGAAAGGAAGTCAGAGCCTATGCTCACAACGATTATAAAGCGGCTTTTGCAGGGACTTCTGGTTATCGTGATTGTGATGGTCGTGACCTTTGTTCTGCTCAGGCTGATTCCAGGCGATCCGGCCCGGACCATGGCGGGCAGTGCCGGACAGGAAGTCATTGATTCCATACGTGAGGAAATGGGGCTGAATGATCCCATTCCCATACAGTTTGTAAACTACATAAAAAATATTTTCAGGGGAGATCTCGGATACTCTTATTTCAACAGATCTGATGTGGCAAGCGTGATCGCCGGATCTTATAAAGCAACTCTGGTGATGTTCGCGCTGGCGCTCCCGTCGGCTATTATATTGGGACTGATACTGGGGATATTGGCAGCCGTATTTCAAAATAAATGGCCGGATAAGCTGATCAGCTCTCTTTCAGTCCTGTTTCAGTCGATGCCCAATTACTGGGTCGCGATCATGCTGATCCAGATCGTTTCGGTACGGTTTAATCTCCTTCCCTCCACCGGATATTCCGGGGTCAAAAGCGCCATTCTGCCGGCGATCGTGCTGGGACTTCCTGTAACAGGAACGTTCGCGCGGAATGTGAGGGTCAATATGCTGGGCAGTATGCAGCAGAATTTCGCGAAGGCGGCCAGGGCCAGAGGCGTTCCCCGGTTTAAGGTGCTGATCGGGTATTCTTTCCGGAATATTCTGGTGCCTTTTCTGACCCTTGTCGGTTCTCAGCTGGGATTTATGGTAGGAAACTGTCTGCTGATTGAAAATATTTTCGGATATCCGGGAATCGGACTTCAGACACTGAATGCGATCCTGCGCAGAGACTATTATCTGGTACAGGGACTGGTGGTTATGTTTTCCATTATTTTCATATTGATCAATACCCTGATCGACATTTCCTATCTGTATCTGGATCCCCGTATCCGCAAAGCACAGGGAGGGTTGTGATATGGCAGAAAAAATGAAACGGTTCGGAAAATTCTGCAGAAAAAATCCGTCTTTTGCGATCGGATTGGTCATTATGGTGATCATTCTGATCCTCGCTGTTTTCGCGGAATGGATCGCGCCCAATGATCCCTATCTGAATAATCCCAAGATCAGTTTAATGAAGCCGTTTACGGACTGGCAGTATCCTCTGGGTACAGATTATATCGGAAGGTGCCTGCTGTCCCGCATGATCTATGGGATCCGCACTTCCATGATCATCTGCCTGACGGCGGTGGCGGGCGCGGTGCTCCTGGGAGTAGGAGTGGG
The DNA here is from genome assembly GCA_904379015.1 of Candidatus Paralachnospira caecorum. Classification (GTDB taxonomy): domain Bacteria; phylum Bacillota; class Clostridia; order Lachnospirales; family Lachnospiraceae; genus Lientehia; species Lientehia caecorum. The sequence goes on from CAJFHG010000012.1 coordinate 50,044, forward strand.
TATCATATCCGGCATGTCCTGTCCGGGAAAGACAGACAGCGTGCTGATGCGGATCGTAGATGTGCAGATGGGATATCCCTTTATTGTTCTTGTGATTATTCTGATCTCCCTGTTTGGACAGTCGATTCCCAGTCTGGCGCTGGTGCTGGCACTGTCATTCTGGGCTCCTTATGCCAGAAACATCAGAGGGTCTGTCATGATCCAGAAGGATGCCGATTACATTGCGGCAGCCAGACTGATGGGAGCGGGAAAAGGGAGGATTGCCACAAAGTATATCGGACGGGAAGTGATTCCGGGAATCATTCCTGTGGTGCCGATGGATCTTTCCAGTGCGATCATCATTGAATCGCTGCTCAGCTATATGGGACTGGGGGTCCAGCCACCGATCATCTCTCTGGGAAGCGTCATGGGCGACGGAAAAAATTATATTTCGACCAACTGGTGGATCACGGCAATGCCCGGATTTCTGATCGTTATTATGACAATCGCGCTGACACTGATGGGAGATGTGCTGCACAGACAGTTCGATCCCAAGCTGAGGAACTGACGGAGGGAGGCATATTATGGAGAAACTCAATCGTGCCGCGGAAGAGGAAATGCTTCTGGAGGTGAGAGATCTGCACACTTATTTCCATATGCCTGGGGGTACAGTCATAAAGGCAGTGGAAGGTGTGAATTTTACCCTGAAAAAGGGGAAGGTCCTGGGGATCATCGGAGAGTCCGGTTCAGGAAAAAGTGTTACCTCCCGCGCGATCATGCAGATCGTGGACAAGCCGGGAAAGATCGAGAGCGGAGAGGTGATCTTCAAAGGAGAGGATCTGCTGAAGAAGAGCGGAAAAGAGATGGAGGCGCTGCGGGGATCCCAGATTTCTCTGATCTTTCAGGATCCGAATACTTCATTTAATCCTTATATGACCATCGGAAAACAGCTGGAGCAGGCTTTCCGTGTCCACAATAAAAAAGCCGGAAAGGAAGAGTGCCGTCAGGCGGTAAAAGACGCGCTGAAGCTGGTGGGTCTGAACAACTGGGAGGAAATCATAAAATGCTATCCCTGTCAGTTTTCGGCCGGCTTCCGGCAGAGGATTTTCATTGCCATGGCGATGATCTTCAAGCCGGATCTTCTGATCGCGGATGAACCGACGACCAGCCTGGGCATTACCATTCAGGCGGAAATCATTCAGGCGCTGGATGAGATCCGGAAACAGGTGGGCAATTCTGTGATCATCATTACCCATGATTTTGGTGTGGTATCCCAGTTCGCCGATGATATTTTTGTCATGTACGCGGGCAGATGCGTGGAATATTCGCCGAAAAAGGCGCTTCTGATCGAGCCGCGCCATCCGTATACGGTGGGGCTTCTGCGGTCCGTACCGCTCCTGGAAGCAAGAAAGACAAAAAGGCTGAAATCCATTCCGAGTTTTCCTCCGGATATGGCGAATCCGCCGGAGGGATGTCCTTTTGCGGAACGGTGTGAATGGGCGCAGGAAAAATGTTTCAGGGAGGCTCCGGAACTCCGCTCTGTGGGAGATGGGCGTCTGGCGGCCTGCCATTATCCGCTGATGGATTACAAGACGGCTGATGACACGCGTTTGGAATGAGGTGAATAATCATGGCAGAACCAATTCTTAAAGTTGTGAATCTGAAAAAGCATTATCCGATCCGCCGGGGAATGTTCAACAAACAGGTTGGAAACCGGCTGGTAGTGGATGGCGTGGACATTCAGATCAATCCCGGAGAGACGGTTGCGCTGGTGGGAGAGTCCGGATGCGGGAAAACAGTTCTTCTGCGGGTGCTCCTTGGCATTGAAGAGGCCACAGAAGGGGAGATCTATTATTATGGAAAGGATATCACAAAGCTCAGCAAACAGGAAAAGAAAGAGATGCGCAAAAAGGTCCAGATGATCTTTCAGGATTCCATGTCCGCGCTTCATCCCAGATTTTCCATCATGGAGTCGCTGGCGGAACCGCTGATCCTGAACGGTATGAAGGATAAGGAACAGATTGAGAAAATTGTCGTGGAAACTCTGGAGAAAGTGGGGCTGGACGCGAAATACCGGTTCAGAAATCCGGAATCCCTGAGCGGCGGTCAAAGGCAGCGGGTGGTGATCGCGAGGGCCCTGGTGGAACGGCCGGAGCTGATCCTGGCTGACGAACCCATTTCTGCTCTGGATGTGTCTCTGCAGGCCCAGGTGCTGAATCTTTTAATGGATCTGCGGGATGAGTATAAACTGTCCATGCTTTTTGTGGCTCATGATCTGGCTGTGGTGCGCCAGATCGCAGATTATATCGTGATCATGTACGCGGGACATACGCTGGAGGCAGCGCCGGCGGCGGAAATTTACAGCAATGCCTGCCATCCTTATACGCAGGTGCTTCTGGAATCGGCCCCCAGTATTTCAAAGGGAATCCGGGATGAAGAATTCCGTCTGAACCTGAAAATCGGAGACACGCCGGATCCGGCTCATCTTCCTTCCGGGTGCGTATTCCATACCCGCTGTGTTTATGCCGATGAAAACTGCTGCAGGAAGGTGCCGGAGCGGCACAAAATTTCACCGGGGCATTATGCCTGCTGCGACAAATATATGGAAATAGGAAGGTCATAAGCAGAGCCGCAAAAGGAGGTGGGAAGTGTGAGAAGGGAATATGTGATCGCCTACGACCTTGGGACAAGCGGAGTAAAGGCAGTTCTGACGGATCTGAAAGGACATTTCATTGACGCGGCTACGGAAGAGTATTCGCTGGTCACGCCGAAGGCCGGATGGGCAGAGCAGGATCCGGAAGTCTACTGGCGGCAGGTGGGAAAGGTAACCAGGAAGGTGCTGGAGAAGTCGGGGTACCGGCCGGAGGATGCCTGCGGAATCGCTTTCGGGACACAGTGGAAAGGGATCATTCCGGTCGATGCGGATGGAACGGTTCTGCATCACAGCATAATCTGGCTGGACGCCAGAGCAGGGAAACAGGCGGAAGCTCTGAACCGATACTTCGGGAAAGAACTCTTCTGCGCGGCGGATTACTGGCCGAAGGTCATGTGGTTCAGAGAAAACTGCCCCGATCTTTATGAAAGGGCAGTGACGATTTTTGAGGCCAATTCGTTTCTCAAATGGAAAGCGACGGGGAAAGCGGCTGTGGATGTGACCAATCATTTTACCCGTTCCTTTGATCAGGAATTACAGAGGTTTTATGACGCGTATCTGGAGGCGGCGGGACTGGACGCGGAAAAATTTCCTCCGCTGGTGAAGCCTGAAGATCTGGTGGGGCATGTTACGGAGAGGGCGGCCCGTGAAATGGGGCTGGTGCCGGGGATTCCTGTATTTGGCGGATGCGGAGATATTCCGGCTATCACGATCGGATCGGGAAGCACAGACCTTGGGCAGATGCATGCTTATTTTGGATCATCGGGGTGGCTGGGCCTGGTAAAACGGCATTCGTCAGAAGATCTTTATATTTCGCCTTTTGATGAGAAGCGGGATATTGCCCTGTTTGCCATGCAGTCGATCGGTCTGTCTCTCAACTGGACAGTGAGCCAGATGTATCGCAGAGAACAGGAGGAAATGGGCGGAGAGGTATTTTCTTATTTGAATCAGGAGCTTCTGCAGATCCCGCCGGGAAGTGAAGGGGTTCTGGCAACGCCCTGGTTTTTCGGAGAAAGACCGCCTCATTTATCACCGTCTGCCCGGGGAAATTTTCTGAATTTGAACTCCTGCCATGACCGCAGGCATATGGTGCGGGCACTGATGGAGGGAGTCTGCTATACGCTGCGGATGAATGTAGAGGATTACTGGAAGGAATCAGGCACGCGGCCGGACCGTATCCACGCGGTGGGAGGCGGTTCCCTCAGCGACGTATGGATGCAGGCGCTGGCAGATATTCTGGATATTCCTGTCAGCGTGCCGGGGAGTCCGCGCCATGCCGGAGCCATCGGGACTGCTTACTGCGCGCTGATCGGGCTGGGATGCTGTGAGAACTTCAGGGAGGCTGCAGGGCAGATTGAGATCGAGCGGAGTTTTGAACCGCGTCCGGGAGCGGTAAAAATTTATCATGACGCATATCAAGTGTTCAGCGGCTTGTATGAGCTTTTGGAGCCGCTTTATTAAAAGTCAGGGGGTATAAAGCAGTGAAGGCGCCAGGTACAATCAGAAAGGGTTCAGAAAATGAAATCAGGTATCGCATTCTTGTCTGTGAATTTCACCAGGAGACCAACACGTTTAATCCGCTGAACAGCGGAATCGAGCAGTTTGAAGCGATCCGTTATCTGAAAGATGAAGCGTTTTTTGATGTGTGCAGGGAACTGCCCTGCGCAGTTCATGGAATGATCGATGCGATAGAAGAGGAAGGGTGCACTGCGGTGCCCACGATCGATCTGTGTGCCCAGTCCTGCGGGCGGGTCCGGGACGACGTGTTTGAACTGCTGCTGCGGAGTATGGAGGATTATATACAGGCAGCGGGAGAGTTTGATGCCGTGTTTGCCTCACTTCACGGAGCGACCTCAACAGAGAGTCAAGATGACGCCTGCGGTGTCTTTGTGGAAAAACTGCGCGCGCTGATCGGGGAGGAAAAGGTGATAGCAGCGTCTTTTGACCTGCACGCGAATATTACAGAAAGGATGCTGAAGAATGCGGATATCATCTGCGGTTATCAGACATATCCTCATGTGGATTTTTATGAGACGGGATATCGGGCGGCAAAGCTTGGGCTCAGAAAGCTGCGGAAAGAACCGGCAGCGGTGGCCTCTACTCTGATTCCCATGATGGTGCCGCCGGTGGGCTATACATCGCTTCTTCCGCCTTTTAAGGATGTGATCGATTATGGGAAATCTCTGGTGGAAGAAGGAAAGCTGCTGGATTTTACACTGTTTCAGGTACAGCCATGGCTGGATATCAGCGAGATCGCGAGCTGCATCATTGCCATTGGAACAGAGGAAGAACAGGCGGAGCAATATGCGCTGGAACTGGGAAAACGTCTGTTTGAAAACCGGGAAGGGTACTGGCCGGAGCTTACGACCATTGACGCGGTCATAGACAGGGCTGAAATGCCGGAATCCCAGAAGCCGGTCATCCTGGTGGATTCAGCCGATTCTCCCAACGGAGGAGCCGTCGGGGACAGCATTGCGGCGGCCATGCGTATTTATGAGCGGAAATCGAAGATCAGGGCAGGGATGTTTGTAAAGGATCCGGAAGTAGTCCGGCAGGCTTTTGAAGTCGGTGTCGGAGGAACGGCCCGGTTTTCCATAGGAGCCAAATTTACGCCCGGAATGCCGGGACCGCTGGTGGCGGATGCCCGCGTCAGATCGCTCCATGACGGGGTATTCTGTCAGGAGGGACCGGCAGGCAGAGGAATCTGCAATAATATTGGCCGGACGGCGGTGATTTCTGTGGGCAATATGGACATTATGGTCTGCGAAGAGCCGGCATCGTCTGGAGATCCTCAGCTTCTGCGTCATTTCGGAATTGAACCCAGCATGTATGACATGATCGTGGTAAAGGCCAATACTTCTTATCGTGTGCCCTACAGCCATTTTGCCACAGAATTTTATGAGACCGATACGCCTGGCGCGGGCGCTGCCAATCTGAAGCGGTTTGACTGGAAGCATATACCGGAGAGTATGTATCCCTTTGATGAGCTGGAAGGCTATGAAGTAGAGCCGGCCAGGATACGCCGGAGGTGAGGGGAAATCATGGATGACAGGAGCAGGAGTATGCAGTATTTCCGGGAGCACAGAAAAGAAATATTGACAGATCTGGACAGCCTCGTCAGAATTCCCAGTGTGGCGGCTGATTCCGGAGTGCCGGGTATGCCCTACGGCAGGGAAGCCAGGATGGTTCTTGCTGAGGCGGAAAAAATCGCCGGCAGGCTGGGGTTTTTTACGGTCATCCACGATGATGCGTGCCTGACGGCAGAACCTGCAGCGGGGAGAGATGCAAAGCTGTGCCTTCTGGCCCATCTTGATGTGGTGGAGGCGGGAGAAGGATGGACGAAGCCGCCTTATGAACTGACCGAGGAGAACGGAAAAATATTTGGCCGGGGAATCGTGGATAACAAAGGCCCTGCGGTGATGCTGCTTCATGCCATGAAAGCGGCAATGGAAATTTGTCCGGACCTGCCGTACAGCCCCAGGATCTGGCTCGGAACCGCGGAGGAAATCGGAAGTCCCGATCTGAAGATTTATCAGAAGAAAACAAAACTGCCTCCGCTCTGCCTGACACCGGACAGTCTGGAACCGGTCGTGATCGGGGAGTGCGCGAAGCACAGGCCGGAATTTTATGTCCGCTGGAAACAGAACAGTACGGTTCCGAGCGTATCTGCTCTGGAAGGAGGACGGGTGCGCAATGCGGTTCCCGGTTTTGCCCGGGCCCGGGTTGACGGAATCGATCAGAAAATCGCAGAGGATGCGGCAGCGCAGGCACAGAGACAGTACGGAGCGGGCTTTACTGTCGAGAAAACGGCGGACGGGGAAGGCGTCGATATCCGGACGGTCGGACGCGGAGCCCATATCGGGTGGCCGGAGAAGGGCGTCAATGCGCAGACTGCGCTGATTGGAATGCTGGCCCGGCTTCCGCTGGCGGACTGTCCTCAGACAAGGGCTGTGCAGGCGCTTGACAGGCTTTTTCCTCATGGTGATCTGACTGGAAGAAGGCTGGGGCTTGATCTTCATGATGACACCGGGCGCGGCAGCAGCGTAAATTTCACCGTCTGTCATATGACAGAAACAGAAATCCGGTGTAAGCTGGATGCGCGGGGACCGCTGAACGCTTCGCCGGCAAATTTTCAGAAGATAATCGACCATGCGCTGGAAGCGGCAGGATTTCAGGTCGTTCCGTCCGAGATGGAGCCGGCCCATTATACGCATGAGACTGTTCCCCTGGTGCAGACAGTTAAAAAGGTTTATGAACAGTATCTTGGATGTCCGGTAACGTGCCGGACCAGTCTTGGCGCCAGTTATGCTTATTATATTGCCGGAGCAGTTTCCACAGGCCCGGCTTTTCCCGGCACAGATACCAGGCTTCACAGGACAGACGAGTTCATGTATATTTCAGATCTGATGCGTCTTGGCGAGATTTATACAGAACTCATCTTAAAACTGTGTGACCGGGACTGAAAGGCAGGTTGGAAAATGGAACCGTTTATGGTAGAATAAAAGAAATGCCGGAATCAGACAGGCAGAGAGGAGATGGCAGACGATGAGAAAGAAAACATATCGTTTTACAGCAGCATGGCTGTGCCTGCTCCTGCTTTTCTGTTTTGGCGCGGCGGCCTGCAGCAGCAGGGAAAAATCGGCGCTGATCGAGGGGGATTATACAGAAATTGATATGGAAAATGAGGGCGTCACGGAGCTGTATACAGAGGAAAATACGGAACCTCTGACAGAGGAGCATACAGAAGAGCCGGAAGACGCATCTGATTTGTCCGGGAAAGAGGAAAGCACCGGTCTGCCGGAGGATTTTACCATGTGGAGCGAAGACGCGGAATGACAGGGGAGAAAAACGGAAAAGCAGAATTCAGATTCTGAGGAGAACGAACGGAATAATGGGCGTGTCGCATGCGGGAGGCATTCTCCTGTGTGACACGCTCTTTTTTCGCCGGAAATATTCTGATTTGTGGGATTGATCCGGCTGGTCCGTGTGCAAAAGTCCTGGACTTTGAAAAACGATTCTGATAGTATTAACTACATATTGTACAGATCGGGACATTTTCGGACGATGCGCGGCCGGCTCGCGGGAAGGCAGGTCTGCGCAGGACAGACAGGGGCCGCGCGGTGCCGGACAAAAGGCGTTCTGACGGGACTGATAAAAGGGAGAGAAGTATGACATGTATGAGATTATGAGTTCGGATGAGGCAATCCGCCTGATCCGGGATGGAGATTGTATCTGCGTAAATTCATTTGTCGGCATCGAGAATCCGGTGGAGCTGCATGAGGCCATTTACCGGAGGTATCAGAGGATGCAGTCTCCGAGGCATCTGACGGTGATTTCCAGCGCCGGGTTCGGCGTGTGGGATGAGGAGCGCAATGCGGAAGGCTATATTCGGGAAGGCGCGGTGGACCGGCTGATCTGCGGTCATTTCGGAGCGATGCTGAGTACGAAAAAGCTGGTGCTGGAGGATCGGTTCGAGGCGTATAATCTGCCGCTGGGCTGTATTTCCCACGCGATCCGCGCCCAGGCCGGTGGGCTTCCGGGAGCCCTTTCCAAGGTGGGACTGGACATTTTTGTGGATCCCAGGCGGGAAGGACCCGGCATCAACCGGATTTCCATAGACGATTCCCTGGTCAGGTATGTGGAGGTGGACGGGGAAGAATTCCTCTACTATAAGCTTCCGAAGATCACGGTGGCGCTGATCAAGGGGACCGCGGCGGACCGAAAGGGAAATATTTCCTTTGATGATATGTTCATGTCGGGGGATGCCCTGTCCATCTGTCAGGCCGTCAAGGCAAACCACGGCAAGGTGATCGTACAGGTGGACCGGCTGGTCAACACTCCGTCCCGCCCCAGAAACGCGATCATTCCCGGCTGTCTTGTGGATGCGATCGTGGTGGCGGAACCGGAGGAGCGGAATGAAGCCTACGCGGCTTTGACCGGCAGTTTTGAGATCCCTTATGAGGACTGGAGCATGTGGAATGAGAAGATTGACACGGCTTCCGCGAGACAGTCCAAAAACAGCGCCGTGGGCAATATCATCGGCCGGAGAGCGGCAAAGGAGCTGCGGGTGGATGATATCGTCAACATTGGGATCGGAATTCCGGAGGTGGTTTCCAGACACGCGCGGAAAAACGGAATGCTGGACATGGTCACGCTTACGGTTGAATCCGGAGGAATCGGAGGATTCCCGGTTTCCGGGGAAGCCTTCGGCGCGATGATCGGCGCTTCTTCTGTTTATGATATGGCTAATCAGTTCGACCTTTACGACAACGGCGGTCTGGATATCTGCTTTATGGGGGCGCTGGAGGTCGACAAAGAGGGAAATGTGAATGCTCACCGGGGGACGGGAGCCTTTGCCGGGATCGGAGGTTTTGCCAATATTACGGCAAAGACGCCGACGGTCGTTTTCTGTATGACATTCAACACGAAAGGGCTGGAGGTTTCACAGAAAAAAGGGGTTGTGACGATCCATCAGGAGGGAACAGTCCCGAAATTTGTGGATCAGGTGAGAAGCGTCAGCTTTTCGGCGAAGCGGGCCATCGCGAACGGGCAGAAGGTGCTTTATGTGACGGAGCGCTGCGTGTTCCGGCTGACGCCGAAGGGACTGAAGCTGATTGAGGTATATCCGGGTGTGGACATGGAAAAGGATATTCTGGCCCGGCTTCCCTTTGAAGTGGAGCTGTAAGGCCGGAGAGATCCTGGAGAGCCAGAAGCGTTTTCCTTGAATACACTTTTTGCGTCCTGCATAAGATGTAAAAAAGTGTATGGGGAGAATATCCTTGAAAGATTATATAGAGGAAAGGGCAGTTGAAATTGCGAACTATATCATCGAGGAAAACGCCACAGTCAGACAGACGGCAAAGCAGTTTGGAATCAGCAAGAGCACAGTACATATAGAAGTAATAATATAGAACGGTTTGTATGGATGGTGAGATAAAGAAATAATGCCGGTCAGTAGACCGGCTATTTTTGTAAAAAGAAAACTTGCTAAATTAGAGATAATATTAAATAATAGAAATTAGAAACTGTCAGACCTTATGGCAGGAGAAATTGTGACTGAATATTAGATGATTGGGAATCAAAAGGAAAAGAACGATGTCTGAATGGAAGAATGTTACGGATACTTTTTCAGAGGCGCAAAGACGTTATAACGGTAAATATCTGGAAATTGATGAAGTGTATGATGATGTGGTTGAAGTCAGTGTGTTTTCAGCGTTGGATGAGCCATATGAAATATATTTCAATTATGATATATTTTTTGGAATTGTATATGCTGAAATAGAAAATGTTTATGAAATCCGAGATGAAATGAAGCGGGAGCTGCAGGCAGAATACGAAAAGCATAAAAACGTAACAGATGAATTTATAAATATGTTTTCTGAAAAATATGGTGTAAGTATGCCGGGAGATATTTTTTCTAATTTTGATCTTTCAACATTTTTTAGTGGAATATAGCACAAAGGTTGAGAGCTGAAGCAGATGGGAAGCAGAATGAAATAAACGGAGGATTTTTAATTATGATTACAACTGAAGAAGCTGAAAGAATAGACGGAGAATTTGCGGAAGCATTTGCTATAGAGACTGTCAGTACCAGACAGGCTGCCGATAAAATGTATGACGCGTGGCAGAACCTGTATTCTATAATGGAGCGGGAAAATAATTACTCGGATAAACTGGGGAGCGCTATCCTGGACTGGCAGATTGGGAACTGGGCGAATGACGTTACTATGGCGCTTCATAATGCCGGATTATATAAAGAGTGTATTGAAGTAAACAGGCAGATACTTAAAATTTCATGGAGTCATGACAAAGATTTGTTTTATGAAAATGCCAGGAGAGATATTGCAGACGAATACAGTGACAGAGGGGATGTACGAACGTGCTTGCGGCTGTATGAAGAATATCTGAATGATGATCCCCAATGGGGATGGGGATGGATCGGGTATTTCCGGCAGTTAAATGACCATGATGATATCAGATATGAGCAGGTTCTAAATGAACTGTATGAGAAAGTAAGATCAGGTGTGGAGTTCCGTGATAAGGAGGATCTGTATCGGGAACTTGGCGATGAATATAATACGTTGGGTAATCAGGAACGGGCAGATTTCTTTTATGGTCTGGAAGACAACGAGGAAGCGATAAGACAGAAAAATATGCTTGCGAATACAGTTTCTACGAGTGAAACAGAGAAAGCAATCGCAAGGATTACATACAGAAGTCAGAGATTCCCAAAAGAAGCATTCCGGGTGATAACAGAGAATGAAGAAACGGCAAAACCGTATCTGAGAGAAGCGCTGGAAAAAGCGATACGGGAAAAAACGGATCTGGACAGTGACTATCAGCTGCATTTTTATGCATTGTTTCTGTTGGGGCAGTTTCAGGACAAAGAAGCATTTCCCCAAATTACAGAACTTGTATCCCTCCCGCCGGAGGTTGTCGACTATCTGATCGGAGATGCTGTTACATCAGGATTGTCAGATATCCTGTACAATACATACGATGGAGATCTGAATCAGTTAAAACAGATGATTGCGGATATAAAAATCGATGAGTATGTCAGGGCGGATGTGCTGGATGTAATGGGACAGCTGTATCTGGATGGGAAAATCCCGGAAACAGACTGGAAAAGTTTTCTCTCACAGAAAATTCACGGGGCACAGGGATATGATCACATTTATAACAGAATAGCAGATCTGATCTGCAGATGTCATTTTGTCGATATGCTTCCGGAGATCCGCTATATGTTTGATCATGATCTGATGGACGAGGGATATCTGGGAAAATATGATTCGTGCGTGGATCTTATGTTTGAATACAGTGAGGAAGAAGAGCCGTTTTGTGCGAAATCCATGGACGCTGCTGAATGCCTTAAGTCGTGGGCAATGTTTACAGACAGCAATACGAAAAATCCGGATATGAGTGAGAAAGACCTGGAAAAAATGTTCAGGGCAATGGAAATAGCCGTGAATCCTCCGATCCGGAAAAAGAAAATCGGGAGAAATGATCCCTGCCCCTGTGGAAGCGGAAAGAAGTACAAATTCTGTTGTATGAATAAGCCAAAAGAGCCTCTTGATGAGATTGAAACGCCTGAAGAACGGCGCAGATGGCTGGAAAGATATCCGGTTGTGGGCGATGAGCGGAAACCGGAAAGGGTATATCTGGATGATTATTATGACAGGGAAAGCATTGAAACAGATAAAATCCTGTATCTTGGCTTGATGCACCGCCCGGGGCTGATCTGGAATCGGGATGAGCAAAAAGAAAACCGCCGTACAAAAGAATATCTCTATCTGGCATTTCAGAGGACAGTTGAAATGGCGAACCGAGAAAGAGTGACATCACTGGCAGAGTTTGATAAAAAGCACAGTATCCATTACCGGTGCGAAGAGTGGATTAACAGATTTTTAGAACTGTTGAAAGATGCCGGTGATCAGGCGATGTATAAAGAAGTTAATAATTGGACAAAAACGATGAAGAAGTAAGGCGGTGGAAAGAGATGTATCTTCAATGCACAAAAAAGATGCTCGATAAAATGGATATGCAAAGAATGGAAATGATTCCGGCGGGTGCGTGTGATGACGGGGCAGACGGATTCTATTCATGGCATGTAAATTATATTACGATCAATCGGCGGAAAGCAATCGTGTGTATGAATAATCTGACGAGGTATCCGATCGTCCTGTACCGTCCCAAAGCAAAGGATATCACACGACTGGGAGAACGGATAAAAGAAGGGATCCGGGAAGCATTTCGGGAGGAAGGAATAGCAGAGAGCATTACTGAGGACTATCTGCGAAATTGCGGCAGTGTGATATACTCCAAAACAGCGGGGAGAAGTCTTGTGGCAAGTTTAAACAAGACATGCGAGACAGTGGGGTATTATATGGATCTCCTGGATGAAGAATCTGTGATACAGAAAAGGATCAGTCTGTCGCTGGGACACTATCTCGTAAAGGTTGGAGAGAAGTATGAGTATCCTTCGGAGAAATTATTTCAGAGGCTTTGCCTGATGGAAGGAATGCCGGAAGAAAACTGGGAACAGGTACTTCAGATTGAGAATTATCAGTTGAAAATAAAGCTGATGATTGACGGGTATGATATCTGGCGCCGTATTCTGATTCCGTCCAGATGCACATTCAAACAGCTTCACCGGGTTATACAGGAAACTTTCGGCTGGTTTGATTATCATCTCCATGAGTTTACTGTACTAGACGAAACGTATATTCCGGAAGAGCATACCCCATTATATGCATGGCCGATAAAAATCAGGATTGTCGATGGAGAAGACCCGGAAGCGGAAGAGTATCTGGAACCGGATCAGTATGAAGTGAAATACGATAACCGAACAAGTCTGAGAGAAATTTTCAGTGATATGGAACGATGTCTCTATACATATGATTTTGGAGATAACTGGGAACATGAGATTCTGCTGGAAAAAGTGATAAAGGACAGCCATAACCGTTTTCCGGTCCTGCTGGAACGTGAAGGAGAAAGACCGCCGGAAGATGTAGGGGGACCGACTGGATTCAAGGAGTATCTACGTGTCATTTCTGATCCTGAATCTCCGGAATATGAGTCCATGGCTGCATGGTCGGAAATAACAAAAGCAAAAAAGAGAACCGTAGAGGAGATCAACCGAAGTCTGCGGTATTATCACTGAGACGAGGATAGAGATCACGGAAAAATCTTGAAAAATAGATGTATGAGGAAAAGGAGAATAACATGATTGCACCGAGGAAGATAAAATTTGAAGCGAAGAAAAAAAGAGATGAAAATTATGAATTTCGCATTTTCTTAAAAGGGAATGCAGATGATAAGGAACTGGATGAGCAGTTCCACAGACTGCATAGAGAGCTCTTTGCCGGATATGACTGCAGCCGATGCAGAAACTGCTGCAAGATGTATCGCGGGAGTATTCCGGAAGAAGATCTTGCACGGGATGCAGAGCATATGAGGCTTACAAATGAGCAGTTTATTGAAAGATATCTGGGAAAAAAGGATGGAGAAAACAGATACCAGACAAAAAACATTCCTTGTGATTTCCTCGGTGAGGATGGAAACTGCCGATTGGGCGACTGCAGGCCGGAAAGCTGTAAGAAATATCCATATACGGATCAGCCGGACAGATGGGCGAGCCTTTACAGTGTGCTGGATGTGATCGAAGTTTGTCCGGTTGCATTCGAAATCTACGAGAGACTGAAAAAAGAATATGGGTGGAGATACAGGAGATGACCTTTCCTCGCAAGGAAAGAATGAGATAATCTTTTTATAAATACAACAAAGGTGTTGAAGGATAATCATGTATGCAAAACAGCCTAAAAAACTTTTGATCTTGAATATCCTGGATATTCTGCGTAAATATACTGACGAAGATCATCGTTTGAGTCAGAAGGAAATAGCGGATATTCTGGAAAATGAATACGACATGAAAGCGGATCGAAAAGCAATCCGCCGGAATCTGCTGAATCTGATGGACTGCGGCTATAATATCGAATACAGTGAGACAATCAGAAATGTACCGGTGAGAGATAAACAGACC